>JBCLQX010000001.1:0-217759 GCA_041223805.1 Oscillospiraceae bacterium 44-34
ACTTCCAGTTCCTCCAACCCGCTGTCCCCCAGGGCCTTGACGCCACAATTTGGTAGACATTTGGTAGACTGGGAGGATTTTGTGGGATGAGGAGGCGGAGTTGAGAAAGTGTAAAAAATTTGTGAATGCTCTTGCATTTTATAAAGAAGTGCGCTAGAATGTATTTAGCACTCATATGAATCGAGTGCTAAATACATTGTTATTAAAGCAAATGAATATACATGGAGGAATCAAAACTATGGCAAAGAAGCAATTCAAGGCGGAATCCAAGCGGCTGCTGGACCTGATGGTCAACTCCATCTATACCCACAAGGAGATTTTCCTCCGGGAGCTCATCTCCAACGCGAGCGACGCGGAGGACAAGCTGTCCTACAAGTCCCTCACGGACGACAGCGTGACGGTGAAGCGCAAGGACCTGAAAATCACCATCGTCCCCAACAAGGAGGAGCGGCTGCTCACCGTGTCGGACAACGGGGTGGGCATGAGCAAGGAGGACCTGGAGTCCAACCTGGGCACCATCGCCCGGAGCGGTTCCGGACAGTTCAAGGCTGGCCTGTCCGAGGACGACAAGGCCGCCGGCAAGATCGACGTCATTGGACAGTTCGGCGTGGGCTTCTACTCCGCTTTTATGGTGGCTGACCACGTGACCGTCATCTCCCGGGCCTGGGGCAGTGAGGAGGCCTGGATGTGGCAGTCCGACGGGGCGGACGGGTATACCGTCACCCAGTGCGAAAAGGAGACCCCCGGCACCGACGTCATCATGCACATCAAGGCCAACGCCGAAGGCGAGGACTACGACCAGTATCTGGAGACCTATAAATTACAGGAACTGATCAAAAAGTACTCCGACTATATCCGCTACCCCATCGTCATGGAGGTGGAGGACTACCGCCAGAAGGAGAAGCCGGAGGACGCCGGCGAGGACTACAAGCCCGAGTGGGAGACCGTCAAGGAGTGGAAGACCCTCAACTCCATGGTGCCCCTGTGGCAGCGGCAGAGGAGCAAGGTGAAGCCCGAGGAGTACAACACCTTCTACAAGGAGAAGTTCGGCGACTGGCAGGACCCCCTGGCCGTCATCCACACCAGCGCCGAGGGAGCCGTCACCTACAAGGCCATGCTGTATATCCCGGAGAAGACCCCCTACGACTTCTACACCCGGGAGTATCAGAAGGGCCTCCAGCTCTACTCCTCCGGGGTGCTCATCATGGACAAGTGCGCCGACCTGCTCCCCGACCACTTCCGGTTCGTCAAGGGCGTGGTGGATTCCTCCGACTTCTCCCTGAACATCAGCCGCGAGGTCCTCCAGCACACCCGGCAGCTGAAGGTGATCGCCTCCGCCCTGGAGAAGAAGATCAAGAACGAGCTGCTCACGATGCAGAAGGAGGACCGGGAAAAATATGAAAAGTTCTGGACGGCCTTCGGGACCCAGCTGAAATACGGCGTGGTGGCCGATTACGGCCAGCACAAGGACGTGCTCCAGGACCTGCTGCTGTTCTGGTCATCCAAGGAGGGGGCCAACACCACTCTGTCCGCCTACAAGGACCGGATGCCCGAGGACCAGCCCTTCTACTATTACGCCTGCGGCGAGAGTGTGGAGAAGATTGCCAGGCTGCCCCAGGTGGAACGCATTCTGGACAAGGGCTATGAGATTCTCTACTGCACCGAGGACGTGGACGACTTCGTGATGAAGGGCCTGCGGGAGATAGACGGCAAGGAGTTCAAGTCCGTCACCGAGGAGGACGCCCTGCCCCAGACCGACGAGGAGAAGAAGGCCGCCGAGGAGAAGGCCGAGGCCGGAAAGCCGGTGCTGGAGGCCGTGAAGGAAGCCCTGGGGGACCAGGTGAAGGAGGTGCGGGTGTCCGCCATCCTCAAGTCGGGGGCCTGCTGCCTGTCCGCCGACGGTCCCATCTCCATCGAAATGGAGAAATATATGAGCAAGATGGAGGGCGGACAGCCCATGAAGGCCGACCGGGTTCTGGAGCTCAACGCCGATTCCGCCCCCTTCGCCGCTCTGAGGAGGGCGGTGGAGACGGAGGACAAGGAGTTGGTCTCCAAATACTCCAGACTGCTCTACGCTCAGGCCCTCCTTCTGGCGGGTCTGCCCCTGGAGGACCCGGCGGAGTATACCGAGCTGGTGTGCTCCCTGATGATTTAAAAAAACGCGGAGCGCTGCCGGCGCTCCGCGTTTCCCTTTGAGTTTCCGTCAGACCAGGGCGTATCCCTTGGGCCGACCGTTGGCTTGATAGAGCTCCCGCAACAGCTCCAGCTGGGACTGCTCCGGGTCGATGTACACATGGCCGGTGTAGCCGTCCATCAGGGCGAGCCGGCCCTCGCACTGGGTGGTGATGGCCACCTCCACAATGGCGGGGATGTGGTAGGCCCGTACCAGCATAGCGGTGTGGCTGTCCAGACTGCCCCGCCGGGTAATCAGGCCCAGCAGCCGCCGCTGGTCGAAGTCCATCACCTCGCTGGGCAGATACTCGTCGGCCACCAGGATGGCGGGCTCGTCCATCAGGAGGGTCTGCCGCCCGCCCATCAGCGCCCGGAGCACCCGCTGGGAGATATCCCGGATATCCACCGCTCGGGCCTGCATGTAGGTGCTGTCCATAGCGGCGAAGGCGGCGGAAAAGCTGACCTCAGCCATCTGGACAGCGTACTCTGCCGTCACCCCCTGGCCGTTGATCAGCCCCCGGACGGTCTCCACATAATCGTGGTCCTCCAGCAGCATTCCGTGGATCAGGAAGATCGAGGCCACTCCCTCACCCACCTGGTTGAGCGCCCGGTGGTACAGGGTGTTCAGCTCCAGAATGGCGTTCTGCTGGGCCCGGTGAAAGCGGTTGAGCTCCTGCCGCCAGTCTCCCCGGGTATACAGCTGGACCTGTGGAACGGGGCGGCGGTAAAAGCACAGCCGCCCGGCCACGATCTGATCCATAATGGGTTTGCCAGACAAGACCTGCATACTGCCGCCCCCCTCACTGTAGCTTATTCCAATGTTATTTTTGAAATTATAGCTCCGCCGTTCCGCTTTGTAAAGGTCAGATTTTTCCAAATTTACTATCCTGCGAAAAATTTTCTTCGTCTATTTCCTCTCGAATGGTATTTTTTAGCATTTTTTGCCTGCTTTTTGGGAGAAACAGCCATTTCTGCACTTTACTCCGGTAAACTACTGTGGTATAATGCGGGTAAGCGCCCCAATGCCTTGGGCCATTTTCATTCTGGAGGTTTTATTATGGTTTCTGAACGTATGAGGGGGCTGGGCACCGCCCGGTCCGTAATCCGGGAGCTGTTCGAATACGGAAAGCTCCGCGCGGCGGAGGTGGGGGCGGAAAATGTCTTTGATTTTTCCATCGGCAATCCCAGCGTACCCGCTCCCGCCGCCGTCAATGAGACGGCGGTCCGACTGCTCACCCGGCAGCCCCACCTGATCCACGCCTACACCAGCGCCCAGGGCGATGCCGAGGCCAGGCAGCGCTTTGCCGATTCCCTCAACCGCCGGTTCGACGCCGATTACACCGCTGACCGGTTTTACATCACCATGGGGGCCGCCGCCTCCCTGTGCTGCGTCTTCAACGGCCTGACCTGCCCCGGGGATGAGTTCATCGTCTTCGCCCCCTACTTCCCGGAGTATAAGGTGTTCATCGAAGGGGCCGGGGCTGGGATGGTCCTGATTCCCCCGGAGGTGGAGAGCTTCCAGATCGACTTTGATTCCTTTGAGCGGGCGGTCACCCCGCGGACCAAGGGTGTGGTCATTAACAGCCCCAACAACCCCTCGGGCGTGGTCTATTCCCGAGAGACGCTGGAGCGGCTGGCCGGGATCCTCACCGCCAAAGGCGGGGAGTACGGCCACCCCATCTATCTGATCTCCGACGAGCCCTACCGGGAGATCGTCTACGCCGGGGTGGAGGTCCCCTGGGTGCCCCACATCTACCGGGACACCATCGTGTGCTACTCCTTCTCCAAGTCCCTGTCCCTGCCCGGCGAGCGTATCGGCTATGTGCTGGTGCCCAGGGACGTGACTGACGCGGAGGACGTGTACGCCGCCGTGGCGGGGGCGGGCCGCTCCCTGGGCTATGTGAACGCCCCCAGCCTGTTCCAGCAGGTCACCTCCCAGTGCTGCGACATGACCGCGGACGTCGGGATCTATGAGGAGAACCGGAATCTTTTCGTTTCCGCCCTGCGGGAGATGGGCTACCGTGTGGTGGAGCCCGGCGGGGCCTTCTACCTCTTCCCCCGCAGCCTGGAGCCCGACGATCTGGCCTTCAGCGAGCGGGCGAAGAAATTCGACCTGCTCATGGCCCCCGGCGCCGGCTTCGGCGCTCCGGGACACGTGCGCATCTCCTACTGTGTCCAGACCGACACCATCCGCCGTTCCCTGCCCAGATTCCAGGCCCTTGCGGACTCCTACCGTTGATAAAAGAAACCTCCCCCGGGAATCTTGTGGTTCCCGGGGGAGGTTTTATGGCGGTGGGGCTGCCGGTCAACGCTGAGCGCCGGCGTGGAGGGGGACGGGCCGGGTCTCAGACAGCTCCTCCGGCTGGTTGGGGTAGAGCCGGCGCAGCTTGCCGATGCACAGTGCGCTGGCGGGAATCAGGAACAGGTCGGCACACACCCAGGCAGCGGGGGAGGCGAAGCAGGCAGCGGTGTAGCCGAACACGGGCACCAGCCACATGCCTACCACGGTGCGGGCGGCCATCTCCAGCACCCCGGCCAGAATGGCGAAGGGGCTGAATCCCATCCCCTGGATGGAGAACCGGACGATGTTCACCAGGGACAGGGGGAAGAAGAAGGCGGCCCCCACCAGGATATACCGGGTGGTCAGCTCCGTCAGAAGGGCCACATCCAGCTCCTTGGGGTCCAGGAAGAGCAGGGCACACTGGGGAGCGAAGCGGAGCATGGCGCAGAAGGCGATCAGCGAGTAACCCAGCCCCAGCAAGGCGCAGGAGCGAATACCTTTGGACAGCCGGTCCAGCTTGCAGGCCCCCACGTTCTGGCCGCAGTAGGTGGCCATGGTGGCTCCCATTGCGTCGAAGGGGCAGGCCAGCAGCTGATACACCTTGCTCCCCGCCGCCACGGCGGCCACATAGAGGCTTCCCAAGGCGTTCACCGAGGACTGGAGCACGATGGACCCGATGGCGGTGATGGAGTATTGCAGGCCCATGGGGATGCCCATGGCGCACAGCACTCCGCAGGAGTGGAGGTCCAGCCGCCGCTCCTCCCGGGTCATGCGCAGGATGGGGTACTTCTTTATCATGTAGAACAGGCAGGCCACCCCGGACACCCCCTGAGAGGCCACCGTGGCGATGGCCGCCCCGGCCACCCCGGCCCGGAAGCCCAGGATAAGGGCGAAGTCCAGAGCGATGTTCAGCACGGAGGACAGAGCCAGGAAGTACACTGGCGTTTTGCTGTCCCCCAGAGAGCGGATGACCCCGGCAAGCAGGTTGTACAGGAAGGTGGCGGGTATGCCCAGGAAGATGACGAAAATATAGGCGTAGGCCCCGTCGAAGATATCCGCCGGGGTGCGCATGAGCGTCAGGATCTCCCGGCAGAGCAGACCCGTCCCCACCGTGAGGACCACGGCAAACAGGATGGACAGCCAGGCGGCGTTGGCCACGTACCGGCGCATTTTGGAGGGCTCATTGGCCCCCATCCGCTGGGCCACCGGGATGGCGAAGCCATTGCATACCCCCATGCAGAAGCCGATGACGAAAAAGTTGATGGAGCCGGTGGATCCCACCGCCGCCAGAGCGGCGGAGCCCAGCAGCTTGCCCACGATCATGGCATCCACCATGTTGTACAGCTGCTGGAACAGCATACCAAACAGGGTGGGCAGGGCGAAGCCGACAATCAGCCGCATGGGGCTGCCGGTGGTCAGGTCTCTGGTCATAGGGGTCCCTTCCTTCTGAAAAATCTCCGCCCTATTATAGCCATCCGTCACCCCTTTGGCTAGCGGCTTTTTGACGGTTTTGCGCCCTCAAACCAGGGAACTTTTCATCAGAATACCCCGTCCCCCGCAGGAAAAAGCCTCCCTTGCAAAAGGGGAGAGGGACCGCCTCCGAAGGCGGTGGCCCTCCCCCCTTTGTCAAAGGGGGCCTATCAGCTTTTCACGCATTCTTCGCCATTCTCCGGCAGGCCAGGGCGGTGGCCAGGAAGTAGCCTCCGTAGACCACCAGGAGCACCCCTGCTGTGACGGCGCTGCTGGCGGCGCTGTCCACCCTGCCGGCGGTGGAGATGATGTCGTTGGCGGCCTTCATACCCACCACTGAGTGGACCAGGGCCAAAGCTAAGGGAAGGAGGAAGGCCAGGGCCACCTGTTGGGTGGCGGACTTCTTCATCTGCTTCTCCTCCGCCCCCAGGCGGCGGAGAACGGCGTACCGGCCGGTGTTGTCGGCGGCCTGGCTCAGCTGCTGGAGGGCCAGCACCGCCGCTGCGGCCAGCAGGAAGGTAAAGCCCAGATACAGCCCCAGGAACAGGGCCAGAATTTTGTTGCCCATCATGTCGCCGTAGATAGACAGCCGGGACTCCAGCCGGATGGATACTTTCTCATTCAGCGGCCGGACCAGCTGGAGGAGCTGTTCCTCTGCCGCCATCTTATCCTCCCCGGCGTAGTCGGCGGACCACACCTGACGGCGGGGCTGGAGCTGGCCGGCCATATCGTCCGGAATGACCACGCACCGCAGGCTCAGATTCCCGGTGGTGAGTTTGTCCTCCAACGTCTCCAGCAGGGCGGGCAGGGCGCCGGAATAGGCGGGCTTGCCCTGACGGGTCAGCAGAGCATCCAGGTCTGACACCTTAATAGCGCCGCTGGCATCCTCAATGCCGGTGATCTCTCCTTCGTTGTAGTAGAACACGGTATCATAGCTCCAGGCCAGCTCCTTGTTCGGGTCGAAGCCTCCGTCCCGGAGAACCGCGTCAAAGTCGATGAGCTCGGTATCCCCGGACTGGTTCTGCACCGTGATGTCGAAGGGGGCCTCCTGGTCGGTCATGGCGGACAGGGTGGAGTTCAGTCCCAGGGAGCTGGCGGTGATGCCGATGGCCAGCAGCAGGAGGATGCACACCACCGTCTGGGCCAGATAGGTGGTGTGGACCTTGCTGATCCACTGCCGCAGGGTAAAGACGTTCAGGTTTTTGAAGTACAGCTCCGGGTGGCCCTGGACAAACTTCATCACAAATCCGGACAGGGACCGGAAAATCAGCAGGGTGCCCGCCGTCCCCAGCCCCAGCATGGGAAAGCACAGGAAGGGGACCGCCACAGCCAGGGCCATGCCGAAGAGCAGCAGGATTGTGTAGGCCGCAGCCAGACAGATCACCCCCAGCACAAACTGAAATACGGCCACTCCCAGAGGCCGGGGCTTGAGAATCTCGTTTTTCCGCTCCCCGTGGATCAGATCAATGAGCTTTGCCTTGGACACCTGTACCCCGCTGAGGACCATCACCAGCAGGAAGATCACGCCGAAGTACAGCACCGTCTTGCCTGCCGCCCCGGAGGAAAATCTCACAGCCAGCATGGCGGACACGTCTATCTCGAACATGGACAGGGTGAGGGCGGACATCCCAAAGCTGGCCGCCACTCCCAAGGCCAGTCCGGCGGCCAGGGAGATCAGGCCGATGAGGCCCGTCTCCAGAAAGAGCAGGCGGGATACCTGTCCCTGGCTCAGGCCCAGCAGCAGGTAGGTGCCCAGCTCCCGCTTCCGGCGGCGGAGGAGAAAGCGGTTGGCATAGAGGATCAGGCAGGCCAGCACCACCGCTACGAAGACGGAAAAAACATCCATCAGCGTGGTGATGGCCTCCACGATGGGGTTGCCCACATTGGCCAGATAGACCAGCGCCCCCTGATCCTGAATGGAGTTAAAGGTGTAGAACAGGCACACGCCGAAGGTGAGGGTGAGCAGATACACCCCATAGTCCCGGAAGGACCGGCGCACATTGCGCAGGGCCAGCTTAGAGAACATCGGCCATCCCTCCCCCCATCTCAGTGACCACCCGGATGATTTTCTGGAAGAATGCTTTCCGGCTGTCGCTCCCCCGGTGGAGTTCCAGGAAGATCTGGCCGTCCTGAAGGAAGACCACCCGGCGGCAGCAGCTGGCGGTGAACGCGTCGTGAGTGACCATGAGAATGGTGGCCCCCAGCTCCCGGTTCAGCTCCTCCAACCGGTCCAGAAGGAGCTGAGAGGATTTGGAATCCAGGGCTCCGGTGGGCTCGTCGGCCAGCACCAGTGCGGGTCGGGTCACCATAGCCCGGGCGGCGGCGCACCGCTGCTGCTGTCCTCCGGACATCTGGTAGGGGTACTTGTCCAGGCAGTCGGCGATGCCCAGAAAGTCCGCCATCTCCCGCACCCGCCGGTCGATCTTCTGGGCGGGGGCCCGGATAATGGACAGGGACAGGGCGATGTTCTCATAGGTGGTGAGGGTGTCCAGGAGGTTGCAGTCCTGAAAGATGAACCCCAGCCGCTCCCGGCGGAATTTGGCCAGCTCCTTGCCCTTGAGGCGGGTAAGCTCCCTCCCGTCGATGACGATGGAGCCGGCGGAGGGCCGGTCGATGGTGGACACGCAGTTTAACAGGGTGGTTTTGCCCGACCCGGAGGGCCCCATCACCCCCACGAACTCCCCTGCCTCCAGAGACAGGGACACCCCGTCCAGGGCCCGGGTCAGCGACCCGCCCTTTCCATAAACCTTTTTCAGGTCGGTAACGGTTAAAATCTCAGACATCGTGTTTTCTCCTTTTCCAAATTAAGCTGTTGGTTCCCCACAGAGGGGAGGGATATTATCTGACCTGTACCACTGCGAAGGGGGCGGGGCGGACCGCCGTTCCGCTGTTGGGAAGGCTTCGATATGCCAGTTCCTGGGTGTAGGCCGCCAGCAGGGCCAGCAGCAGGGCGAGGACACACAGTCCGGTTTTGATCTTTTCTGTCATAGCGCATCGGCTCCCTTCGTTTAACTGTACTAGAGCATATCATACAGTTGTGAAAATGCACGAAAGGAAATATAAGGATTTTCTTAAGGACGGATTAAGATTTTTTAAGGCGGCGCAGTTGAAGGCTGTGCCGAATAGGGCCTTGATTTTCTTCCTCGAATATGCGATACTGATATAAAATAGAGAGGGAGGCGGGGCTATGCTTGAGATACGCGGCCTGTGCAAGAGCTACGGTGGGCGGCAGGTGCTCTCGCCCGCCAGTTTCGTCCTGCCTCCGGGCCAGTGCCTGGGGCTGGCGGGACACAACGGCTCGGGAAAGTCCACCCTGCTGCGGCTCATCGCCCAGCTGGAAAAGCCGGACGGGGGTGACGTCCTCTATCAGCGGAAAAGCGTCCTGGGCGACCGGCAATTTCTGCGGAACCGCCTGGGCTATGTCCCTCAGAGCCCGGAGCTGGCCCGGGAGCTGACGGTCCGCCGGCAGCTCCAGCTGTGGCAGGCGGCCTGCGGGCAGTCCGGCCCCCTCCCGGAGGACGTCCTGGACCTGCTGGGGCTGGACGTTCTGCTGAAAACCCCCATCCGTGCCCTGTCCGGAGGGATGGCCCAGCGGGTGAGCATCGCGATGGCCCTGCTGTCCCGGCCCCAAATCCTGCTGATGGACGAGGCCGCTTCCGGCCTGGATGGGGGCTACGTTCCAAAGCTGCTGGACTGGCTGGAGGACTTCATGTCGGGCGGCGGCAGCCTGATCTGGTGCAGCCACCACCCCGACGAGCTGTCCCGGTTGTGCGGGGCGGTGCTCACCCTGGAAAACGGAAACCTGGTCACATAAAGGAAGAGGAGGATACGAAATGATTTGCAGAAACTGCGGAAACGAGATGCGCCCTGACGCCCGGTTCTGCCCCCACTGCGGCGCCGTGAACGGGGAGAGCCCCGGGGCCGGCGTATACGCCGGCCCCGAGGCCCCGATCAGCGGCGGTAGGAAGAAAAAGACCGGCCTGGTTATCGGTGCGGCCGCAGCCACCGCCGCGGTGATCGCCGTCGCGGCGTTTGTGCTGCTGGGCGGCCTGTTCGGCAGCCCGAAGGGACAGGTGGAAAAGGCGCTGATCAAAAGCGCCGCCGCCTATGCGGCGGCAGAGAAGCGGCTTGGCCTGCCCGACACCGGAGAGTGGGAGCAGGACAGAGCCGTCAGTCAGACGATGGACCTGGAGCTGAAGAGCGTCAACGGAGAACTGGTGGGCTATGACCTGTCCGCCCTGGAGGGGCTGGGCCTGGGGCTGTCCATGGATTACAGCGGCGCAGACCGCTGGCTGGCCTACGGCCTGCGGGCCTTCTGGGGAGAGGAGGAGCTGCTGGGTCTGTGGGTCAAGGCGGACGACGATGAGCTGTATTTCAACTCCCCTCAGATCACCGGACAGACCTGCTACGGCGTAAATACCGAGACCCTGGGGGCCGACCTGAAAGCTATGGACAGCGAAGGCGCGGGCGAGCTGGAGGATGTCAGCTTCAATCTCTTTGACCTGATGGACACGGTGCTGGACAGCATGGATGAGGGGAAACTGGAGAAGACGGCTGAGGAGGCCAACCGAGCCCTGTGGGAGGCCGTCAAGGTGAAGAAGATGGGCGGCAGGACCCTCTCCATCAACGGAACAGAGACCAAGACCGACGCTTACCGTGTAATTATTCCCCAAAAGGATTTGGAGGACTATGTGTCCGCCATGGAGGAACTGATGTCCACTGCGGATTACCTTGCGGTCTATGAGGAGCTGATGGCGTACATGGGGGTGCCACAGGAGGAGATCGACGACCTGGTGGAGGAGCTGGAGGAGCTGGAGCTCTACGGCGAGCTGGCCGACGCGCTCCGAGAGCTGATCCGGGAAACCGGCGACCTGGAGCTGGAGGTCTGCCTCAGCGGCGGCTATATCTCTGCCGTGCGCTATGAGGACGAGATCTGGAACGAAGATGTGGAGTTGACCGTCTATCTGGGCGGCGGCGAGGAGTATGTGGATGATCTGGGGATAGAGATTGAGACGGAAGGGGTCAAGGTCACAGTGAGCTCTTCCGGTGACCACGGCCTGAAAAACGGCGTCTACACCGACGAGACCAGCATCCGCTTCCGGCAGAACGGCGTCAATCTGGCCCGGGTGACCTCTGAGCTGCGCTACGACCCCAAGAGCGGAGACGACAATTTCCAGTGGGGGCTGGATGTAAACAGCTCCGGACTGCTCCTCCTCTCCCTGAAGACGGAGGGCTGCCTGCTGGCGGAGGACAGACAGATATCTCTGTCGCTGGAGGACATTACCCTGGGTTCCATGGGAACGGACATCTGCTCCCTGGCTTTCCGCTGGACCGTAAGCGGCCGGGCCGAGAGAACCTCCATCGAGAACCCGAGGCTGGTCACCCGGATGACCGAGGAGGAGCTGATGGAGATGGTGCTGGACACCCAGCAAAATGTTCTGGACTGGTCCAATGAGATGGAGCAGCTGTTCCTCTCCCGCCTGCCCGCCGAGCTGCTCTACGACATGATGTATTGATGGATACCCTTCGGTTTTTTGGAATTTATCTGAATCTGACCCTGGGCAGGCTCTGCCAGCAGCGCTGGCTGCTGGCAGAGCTGGCCCTTTTGTGCCTTCTTCTGCCCCTGGGGGCGGGCCGGGCCGCCGGCGAGCTGCTGTCCCGGGGGGTGGACTTCTCCCCTGTGACCCTGGCTGTCTCCGCCCCTGAAGGGGACCAGGTCCCCCTCCAGCTGGAGCAGTTCATGGGGGACATGGAGGACGTCGCCCAGTACTGCCGGATCGTCTCTATGGACGAGGAGGCCGCCCTGGCCGCCCTGGCCCGGGGGGAGGCCGCCGCCGTGCTGGACCTGCCCCAGGATTTCATCCGGGGAGTCATGTGGGGAGAGAACCCTGACCTGCGTCTCATCGTGTCCGGAGACCGGCCTCTGGAGGCCCTGCTGCTGCTGTGGGTGGGCCAGAGCGCCAGCGACATCCTCTCCGCCTTCCAGAGCGGGGTATACGCCGTGCTGGACCTCTACGAGGAGGCTCCGCCTCCCGGCCTCACCCGGGACCAAGTGGTTTTTGACATCAACCTGCGTTATATTTCCCTGGCCCTGGACCGGACGGGTATGTTTCAGACCAGAGAGCTCTCGGCCACCCGGACCCTGCCCGTCCCTCTGCACTACGCCCTGGCCCTGCTCTCCTACTTCGCCCTGTCCGCCGCTCCCCTGTTCGTTCCCATCTACAGCGGCGGCTGGCTGCGTCCCCAGCGGCGGCTGCGGGCCGCCGGCCGGGGTGTGGCCGTGGGATACTGGGCCGGCGTGCTGGCCGGGGCCCTCCTTCTGCTCCCGCTCCTGCTCCCCGCCCTGCTGCTGGCAGGGGGCGGGCCCTCCTTGCCCCTGCTCGGCGCGGCCCTGGGGATGGCCCTGTTCTGCTCGGTGTTCTCCTCGGTGTGCTGCCTGGTCTCCCGAAGCGCCGCCGGCTGCGGGCTGCTGGCATTCACCGTCTCCCTGGCCGCTTTGGCCCTGGCCGGCGGGATCGTCCCACCGGTCCTGCTCCCCGGCCCGGTGCGGGGACTGAGTGTCCTCTCCCCGGTAAGCTGGCTCCAGCGGCTGGCCGTCGGGGCTGTGGGCCGCCCGCCGGACCCCTCCGCCGTGCTCTGCCTGACGGCCTCCGGGGCGGTCCTGGCGGTCCTGGCCCTGTCCCTGTACCGCCGCCGGACAGACAGCGGGGAGGTGGGACTGTGAGCTTCTTCCTCACTCTGTTCAAAACCGCCCTTCTGTCCCGCCGGCGGGGCTGGCTTCTGCTTTTTCTTCTGCCCCTCACCGCCTTCGGGGCCAGGGCTCTCCTCCCCCCGGAGGAGGTATCCACTCCCGTCCAGGCGGGGGTAGTCCTCCCCAAGTCGGGGGGCGAGATCTTCTGGCAGCGGCTGGAGGAGCGCTCCGGTCTGGTGGTCACCTTCCACCGCGCCGCCCTGTCCCAGGCGGAGGGACAGGTGGCGGCGGGCCGCTGGGACTGCGCCCTGGTGCTCCCCGACGACTTTGAGGCCCGGCTGGACCGGCTGGAGACGGATGGGCTGTTCACCCTGCTCATCGGTCCCGGTTCCACTGTCTACCCCATGGTGCGGGAGACGGCCGCTGCCTGTGTGGCCGAGCTGGTCTCCCCCGGCATAGCGGAGGAGTACCTGCTGGACAGCGGCATTACAGCGGAGGACGGGCTGGAGGCCGTCCGTCCCCGGCTTCAGGAGGTTCTGCTGGACCAGGACCGGGTGCTCATCTCCATGGAGACCCTGGACGGCCGCCCACTGGACCCCCTCGTCCTGGCGGACAGCGGAGTGGACGTCCTGCTGTCCGGACTGACCGCCATCCTGCTGCTGGTCTGGGCCCTGCTGGCCGCCATGGACCTGGGCCGGTGGCTGGACAGTCCCTTTGTCCGGCGGCTGCTCCCCCTCCGGGGCGTTCCGGCCCTGCTCCTGCCCCGGCTGGGGGCGGCCCTGGTCCCGGCCCTTTGCGCCGGCGCCCTGGCCCTGCTGGCGGCGGACCGTCCTCTCCCCCGCGTTCTGGCCCTGATCCCCTATCTGCTGTTCTGGGGGGCGGCCGCCCTTGCGATGGCCCGGCTGCGCCCGGTGTGGAGCGCCCTGCCCGCGCTGCTCCCCTTTGTCCCGGTGCTGGGACTGGTTCTGTCCCCGGTACTGCTGGACCTGTCCCCCATTTTCCCTGCCCTGAGACCGGTGATTCGCTGGAACCCCGTCACACTCTACCTCCGGGCCTGCGGCGGTTCCTGGCAGGACGGAGCGGTCCTGGCGGCGGCGGGCGGGGTCCTTCTGGCCCTGCCGCTCCTCCTGAAGCGCAAACAAGCATAAGAAAGCGGCCCGGCGGACTCCCCGCCGGGCTGCCAGCCTATATAAAGGAGGAAAGAAGAAAACCGCTGTCCTTTGTGGAAACGCCGGAAGGCGTCTGAGCCGGGGCGGTTCGCCACCCGCCCCAGTTCATTCTATGCCGCCGGAGGGATTTGGTCACAGCAGCAGAAGCCAGATCAGCCAGCCCGCTGAGGCCAGGGCCGCCCCTACCGCCCCCCAGGCGGGAGCGGGAATGCGCTCCAGCCGCCGGTTCCAGACCTTGCCCTGCCTGATATAGCCGTCGGCGGCCTGCCGGGCCTCCCGCAGTACCTTATCGGCGCTGACCCCTTCCCGGGCCAGGGCCTCCTCCTTGACAATGAAGATGGCCTCCTCAAAGAGCCGGGGGTCGGGAGATTTGACCAATATCACCTGCCGGGTGATGCCTTTCACCATAAATGTCACATCCTTTGCCAGTGTTTTCCTCTAGTCTGCCCCGGTTTGGGCCGGGATATCCCAAAAATGTCCGTGTCCGGCGGGCCTCAGCTCAGCAGAAGCTCCAGTTCATCCACCTCCATCCCCGGCTGGAGGGCCATGCTGACGCCGTAGCCGATGACCTTGGACAGGTCGTTCACCTGACTGTCGATGTCCTTGGGGGTGACCAGCAGGTCCCGCCCCTCCCCCAGGTCGGGGAGCTCCTCCGTCCCGAGGAGGTCGGCGGCCAGGGTGGCCCCGTCCACCACCGTGGGGACCCCCACGGCTATAACGGGTATCCCCAGGGTGTCCCGGGTGAGGCCCATACGGTGATTGCCCACCCCGGAGCCGGGAGTGATGCCCGTGTCGGCAATCTGGACCGTCTTGCACAGCCGCTTCAGCGACCGGGAGGCCAGGGCGTCCACCGCCACCACACAGGAGGGCTGTATCTTCTCACACACTGCCCGGACGAGCTCGCCGCTCTCCACGCCGGTGGTGCCCAGCACCTCGGCTGCCAGAGAGGCCACCGGACGCAGGGAGCCGAAGTGCTCCGGCATTTGCCGCACCAGGTGGCGGGTGACCAGGATGTTCTGGTGAACCTTGGGACCGATGGCGTCGGGGGTGATGGCCCGGTTGCCCAGCCCCGCCACCAGCACCAGACCGTTCTGGGGTATCTCCCGGATCAGCTCAGACAGCTCCCCCGCCACCGCCCGGACGGCCCGCCGGAAGATGTCCTCCTCCCGGTTGGCCAGCCCCTCCAGGGTCAGGGTGACGTAATTTCCCCGGGGTTTGCCCAGAGCCCGCTCCCCTTCCTTGCTCAGCACCCTGACGGTGCTCACAGGGACGCCCTCCCGGAGGACGTCCCGGGCTTCCACCCCGGGCAGAGCGGTGAGCTCTCCCGCCTGTTCCTGCCAAAGCTCCCTGGCCTCCAGGGCCAGGTCCGTCCGCCTCATGCGCATGGACCGCGCCTCCCTCATATGCAAGATGCAGTGGAATATTCTTCTTGTACCCCTAGCTTTTGCCGGTTTTGAAAAACTATCCCGCCAAGATAAAAAAATTTGAAAAAACAGTTGATTTTTTCCGAAAGCGATGGTACAATACAAATCTGCATGGGCGTATTGACGCTCAAATCAAAGATGAAAATCGGAGGAGGTGTTTGGTTTGCCGAATATTAAGTCTGCTAAGAAGCGCGTTCTGGTGTCTCAGGCCAAGGCCGCGCAGAACAAGGCCGCGAGGTCCGCGCTGAAGACCGACATCAAGAAGTTTGAGGCCGCGGTGGCGGAAGGCAACCGCAGCGAGGCCGATGCCGCTTACAAGGTGGCCGTCAAGGCGGTGGACAAGGCCGCCGCCAGGGGTCTTCTGCACCGCAACAATGCCGCCAACAAGAAGAGCAAGATGACCATCAAGCTGAGCAAGCTGGCTTGAGCATGCGCGAATGGAAAGCCGTCTGAACCAACAGACGGCTTTTTTCGTATTTGTTTCGACGGAGATATGTGGTAGAATCGTGTAGGGGCGCATATTATGCGCCCGCGCTCTGCAAGTGTTTCCGTCCCGCTGCGGCAGAATCATGTAGGGGCGCGCGCTGCGCGCCTGCGGGCGGACATTGTCCGTCCCTACACACATTCCACCGCTTTTTCCGATGAAAGGAGGCCGCCATGAAAAAAATTCTCTCCTTTCCTCCGGTCTCCTTCGCGGTGGAGACGGCGGAGCGCTTTATGGCCATCGGCGCGCCCCGGGCGGCGGCGGCCCTGTCCTATTTCCTGATCCTCACCCTATTCCCCCTGCTGGTCTGCGTCAACTACTTCATCGGCCTGTTCCATCTGGACCTGGAGAACCTGCTCCGGTCCCTGGACCAGTTCCTCCCTGCCGAGGCGCTGGCTGTGATGGAGGATTACCTGGGCTATGTGGCGGGCAGTCAGTCCGACGCCCTGCTGCTGGCCAGCCTGGTGACCATCCTGATTTCCGCCTCGGCGGGGCTGCGCACCCTGCTGGCCGCCCTGGACGGCCTCCACGGCCGGACGAAGGTCCCTATTGTCCGGCGGGTGCTGTTCAGCGTGGGCCTCTCCGCCCTGTTTCTGCTCACTATCTATCTGTCGGTGGTGGTCATCTTTACCGGCGAGTGGTTCTTCTGGGTGCTGGAGGAGAAGCTGCCGCGGATGATTACCGAGCACATCCCCCTGCCCGCCCTGTCCGGGCTGTGGCGGTGGCTGCGCTATCTGCTGCTGTTCTGCTTCGTCCTCCTGCTGGTGCTGATCATCTACCGGGCGGGGACCCCCCGGCGGGCCATGGGGAACCGGATCGTTGTGCTCTCCTCCCTGCTGGCCGCCCTGGCCATCGCGGCGGCCTCGGTGCTTTTCTCCTGGTTTATCGGCATGTCCTCCCGCTACGCCCTGGTCTACGGCTCGCTGGCTTCCCTGATTATCCTGCTGGTGTGGCTCTATCTGTGCGGCAATATCCTGCTGCTGGGGGCGGTGGCGGGACGGGTGATGGAGGAGCGGCTGAGCCGTCAGCCCAGCCGGTGAGGCGTTTGTAGGGTGGGACGATCCCGGCCCGCCGCCCACGGAACACGGTTGTCAACCGCCCGGGGCCAAAAAAAGCGGGCGGCCACAGGCCGCCCCTACGGGCACGGTGTACCGTGCCCCCGTTTTCTATCCTTCGTTTCCCGGAGAGACAGCCGCCGCGGCTGTCTCCATTTTTTCTCAACGGCTCCGCCCGCAGGGGGGTGCTCAGGGAAGGAGGCTCCCCCCACGGGCTTTCCGTTGAGACAAACAAACGCGGCGCAGGGTCTCGTTACCCCACACCGCATATCAGACACAAGCTCTCATTAAAAAATGCTTGTAAACGGAGGCGAATTCCGTTATAATGAGAGATGGTACAGCAATGCTGTTGTGTGGGTGCTGGTTTCACCCGCATAGGGATGTGAGGTGTGTCCTCACCTCACATCCTGCCTTTTATTTGTCTCGTGTAGTATTATAGCATAAACTGTCGAATGAGGCAAGCTGTTTTTTGCTTTTTTAGAGGCCCGGCCCGGTGAACCGCTCACCGGGCCGGGCTTTTGTGCACTTACCCCTGGGTCAGGGGGCAGACGGGACGGTAGCGATGGGCCTTCTCCTCCCTCCGGAGCAGGCGCAGTCCGCCCAGGGCCAGGGCCTCCATCTCGTTCTCCCCGGGGAGGACCACCACCCGGCAGAGACTGTGGAGATATTCGATGACCTTGCCGGTGAGGAGCTTGGAGTTGGCCAGCCCGCCGGTGAGGATCACCGCGTCAATGAGGCTGGTAAAGCAGGCCAGCATGGTGCCGATTCCCTTGGCGATCTGGAGGGCCTGGGCCTGATAGACCAGAGCGGCCCACTCGTCCCCAGCGGCGATGCGGCGCTCCACCTCCTGACAGTCGTGGGTGCCCAGCAGGGCGGACATGCCCCCCTCCCCCCGGAGCTTCTTGGTCATCTCCGCCTTGGTGTACTTGCCGGAGTAGCACATGTCCAGCACATAGAGCATGTTCAGGCTGCCCCCCCGGTCGGGGGAGAAGGGGCCGGCGTCGTCGGAGATGGAGTCGATAATCCGGCCGCGGCTGTGGGCGGATACCGAGATGCCGCCCCCCAGGTGGGCCACTACCAGGTTCATGTCCTCATACCGCCGCCCCATGGACTGAGCGTACTTGTGGCCGGTGGCCCGGGCGTTGAGGACGTGGCAGAAGCTGGTGCGGGTGACCTCCTTGAAGCCGGTGACCCGGGCCTCGGGCAGCAGCTCGTCGCTGGTGACGGCGTCGTAGATATAGGCGGGGACCCCCAGAGGCCGGGCAAACTCCCGGGCCATCAGGCCCCCCAGGTTGGATGCGTGGTCGAAGACCGTGTGGTGGAGCAGGCAGTCGGTGAGGGCCTCGTCCACCAGATAGCCCCCGGAGACGATGTTGGGGATGATGCCCCCCCGGCCCACTACGGCGGACAGGCCGGACAGGTCGTAGCCCTCCAGGGCCAGCCAGCTGCGCACCATGCCCACCCGGTAGTCCAGCTGGTCGTTGAGGGCGGGATAGGGGGCGAGGTCGGGATTGGTGTGGACCATGCTCCGGGTCATCAGGGGGCGCTCGTCCCGATACACCGCCGCCTTGGTGCTGGTGGAGCCGGGGTTTAGAACTAAAATATCGTAGGACATGTTGACCTCCTATTTCATCGCCGCACAGATCAGAATGGACCAGTATTTCTCCTCCGCCGTGGCCCCCCGGGAGTTGACGGTGATGGGGACCCTGGCCCCCAGGACCACCCCGGCCATCTCCCCCCCAGCCAGTCCGTAGAGAGACTTGCCCAGCAGGTTGCCCGCCGCGATGGAGGGGGCCAGCAGGATGTCGGCGTCGCCGGCCACCGGGCTGCGGTAGCCTTTCACCGCCGCCGCCTCTTTGTCGGTGGCCAGGTCCAGGGAGATGGGCCCCTCCACCAGGCAGGGGCCGAAGTCCCCCCGCGCTCCCTCAGCCTTGAGGACGGCACCGTCCGCCGTCTCGGGCATGGCGGGGTTCACCGTCTCCACGGCGCACAGGACGGCCGCCTTGGGGCGGTCATAGCCCAGGAAGCGGCAGAAGTCCAAGGCGTTGCTCAGAATGTGCCGTTTCTGCTCCAGGTCGGGGGCCACCACCATGCCGCCGTCGGTGACATAGAGGAGCTTGTGATAGCCGGGCACGTCCAGAATAGCCACATGGGACATGACCTGACTGTCCCGGATGCCCGTCTCCCGGCTGACCACCGCTTTCAGCAGGGTCCCCGTGGGGAGCATCCCCTTGATGAGCATGGCTCCCGCGCCGGAGCGGATCAGCTCCACCGATTTGGCCGCGCACTGGGCGTCGTCTCCAGCGTCCGCCACCCGGGCGGGGTCCAGCTCCTCCCCCAGGCCGTGGGCGATGGACAGGATCTCCTCCCTCCGGCCCACCAGGATGGGGCGGATCAGCCCGTCCCGCCGGGCGGCAAAGACCGCCTGGAGAGTGTGTTCGTCGTGGGCCGCCGCCACCACCGCCTCCTTGGGCGGCAGGCCGCACAGCCGGGTTTTCAGCTCGGGAAAGCTGGCAATGACCATAGGACATCCCCTCTTCTTCTGTTGATAGGTACATTTTAACATCAGAATGGGAAAAAGTATAGCGGTAAATTGCCGGGCCGGCGGCGCTCCGTTGGCAGATTTTCACGCCGGGGCGGGCATTGTCCGCCCGCTCCTGGAGCGCAGGGCAAGCATCAATGTGCCTGGAGAGACAAGCTTGCCTGGGCGTCTTCAAGGCCTTGTATGGAGACAAAAAGCGTGGTATAATAAACCGTTACGGTCCCTTTTGCCGACAAATGTTGGCCGGGGAAATCCAGAAATACAGATTGGAGTTTTGCCGCCATGACCTACAAAGAGGAATTCATCACCTTTATGGTGCGCTCCGGCGTACTTACCTTCGGGGACTTCACCACCAAGTCGGGGCGGAAGACCCCCTACTTCGTCAACACCGGCAACTACAAGACGGGCGCCCAGGCTGCCAGGCTGGGGGACTACTACGCTGCCTGCATCCAGGAGAATCTGCCCGAGGGGATCGACTGTCTCTTTGGACCGGCCTACAAGGGCATCCCCCTGGCCGTCTCCGCCGCCGCCTCCCTCTTCCGCAATTACGGCCGGGACCTGCCCTACTGCTTCAACCGCAAGGAGGCCAAGGACCACGGCGAGGGCGGGGCCATGGTGGGCTGCAAGCCCCAGGACGGCGACCGGGTGGCGATCATCGAGGACGTGGTCACCGCCGGCACCGCCGTCCGGGAGAGCATTGAGCTGTTCAGGCATGTGGCCAAGGTGGACATGAAGGCCCTCTTTGTCTCGGTGGACCGGATGGAGCGGGGCACCCGGGACTGCTCCACCCTGGACGAGCTGCGCCAGGACTACGGCATCCAGGTCTTCCCCATTGTCACGGTGAAGGAGGTCATCTCCTTCCTCCACAACAACCCGGTGGACGGAAAGGTTTACATTGACGACGGGATGAAGGCCAGGATGGAGGCGTACCTAGCCGAATACGGGGCGAAGGCATGAACTTTATCGACCGGGCCCTGGACCAGGGGGAGAACTTAACCCCAGATGATTTCCTCCAGGCTATGGCAGATATCTACAAGGAGCCCCAGGTCTGGCGGGAGCTGGACCGATACCCCCAGTATGTCCGAGATGTGATCTACACCATTGACTACGACACCGAGGTGCAGATGGAGGGGCTGGACGCCTGTGCGGCCAGCCCCCATGCGGAGCAGTATATTCAAGCCTTGCTGAACTGCGGGGCGGCTGCCGAGGCGGAGATTTTAAAGCGTGCCAGGGAGCTGAGCTTGAGCGACCCGGATGATGAGGACGAGGCGGTTGACGCTGAAATGGATATTCTCTATCAACAAATTGCCCTCAATCAAGATTATGATGCCTTTTGGAATTTAGTACGGGGATATATTGAGAGGTCCCGAGGTGCTTGGAGGAGTTGAGCGGTCATGGCAGAGAAAAAGAGAGCCATCCACACCGGCCACCGGGGACGGGTGAAGGAGGAGTTTCTCACCCGGGGCATTGAGGGCTGGCCCGACCACAGGGTGCTGGAGCTGATTTTGTTCTACGCCATCCCCCAGGGGGATGTGAACCCTCTGGCCCATGAGCTCATCGACCGGTTCGGCTCCCTGTCCGGCGCGCTGGACGCCCTGCCCGAGGAGCTGATGAAGGTGAAGGGGATGGGGGAGCACTCCGCTGCCATGCTCAAGCTGTTCCCCGCGGTGCTGGGCCGCTATCTGGAGGGCCGCACCGGCCCGGGACGGCTGATTCACACTGCCGCCGAGGCCGGCCATGTGCTGGCCCCCTATCTGTACGGCGCCCGGAACGAGATGGTCTATATCCTCTGCCTGGACGCCAAGGAGAAGCTGCTGGGGGTGCGGAAGCTGTCCGAGGGGAACATCGGCAGCTCCGACGTGACCATCCGCCGGGCAGCGGAGGAGTGTCTGGCCCTGCGGGCCACCTTCTGCTACCTGGCCCACAACCACGTCAGCGGGGTGGCGCTTCCCTCCCCGGAGGACCTGAACACCACCCAGGTAATCCGGGCCGCCCTGGAGCCCCTGGGCGTGCGTCTGGTGGACCACCTGGTCTTTGTGGACGGCGACCTGGTGTCCATCCGGGAGAGCGAGGCCGGGGGCCGCGGCGGTTTCCGCATAATTTATCCGGGACAGTGGTGAAAAATTTGTTCGATTTCTCTTGATATAGAACGTTGGTTCTGATATAATAGGGGAAATCCCGCAGAGGGCTGTAGATCAAGCAGTGAGGTGAAGAAAATGCCTAAATTTGAAGTCGTATCCGAATACACCCCCAGCGGCGACCAGCCGGAGGCCATTGCCGCCCTGGCCAATGGTATCGAGATGGGGCTGGACGAGCAAACCCTGCTGGGCGTCACCGGCTCGGGCAAGACCTTCACCATGGCAAAGATCATCGAGAAGGTCCAGCGGCCCACCCTGGTGCTGGCCCACAACAAGACGCTGGCCGCCCAGCTGTGCGCCGAATTTAAAGAGTTCTTCCCCAACAACGCGGTGGAGTACTTCGTCTCCTACTACGACTACTACCAGCCCGAGGCCTATATCCCCCACACCGACACCTTTATTGAGAAGGATTCCTCCGTCAACGAGGAGATCGACCGGCTGCGGCTGTCCGCCACCGCCTCCCTGCTGGAGCGGCGGGACGTGATCGTGGTAAGCTCCGTGTCCTGCATCTACGGCCTGGGCGAGCCGGAGGATTTTGCCAAAATGATGGTCTCCCTCCGGGTGGGCGCTCAGCTGGAGCGGGACGAGATGCTGAAAAAGCTGGTGGCCATCCGCTACGAGCGCAACGACATCGCCTTTGAGCGGAATATGTTCCGGGTCCGGGGGGACACGGTGGAGGTCTGGCCCGCCTACTGGAAGGACACCGCCATCCGGGTGGAGTTTTTCGGGGACGAGATCGACCGCATCAGCGAGATCAACGTGGTGACGGGCTCCCCCATCCGGCGGCTGAACAATATCCCCATCTGGCCCGCCAACCACTACGTCACCCCCAAGGAGAAGATGGACGCCGCTATTCAGGACATCTACAAGGAGATGGAGGAGCGGGTGGCCTTCTTCGAGGGCGAAAACAAGCTTATCGAGGCCCAGCGCATCAAGCAGCGCACCCTGTACGACATCGAGATGATGCAGGAGCTGGGCTACTGCTCCGGCATTGAGAACTACTCCCGGGTGATTGAGGACCGGCCGGTGGGCTCGCCGCCCCACACCCTGATGGACTACTTCCCCAAGGATTTTGTGATGTTCATTGACGAGTCCCATGTGACCCTGCCCCAAGTGAGGGCCATGTACAACGGCGACCGGGCCCGAAAGACCACCCTGGTGGACTACGGCTTCCGCCTGCCCTGCGCCTTCGACAACCGGCCTCTGCAATTTCCGGAGTTTGAAAAACGGGTGAATCAGATCGTCTACGTCTCCGCCACCCCCGGGGAGTATGAGCGCACCCGGTCGGGGCAGATCGTGGAGCAGGTCATCCGGCCCACCGGCCTGCTGGACCCTGTGATTGAGGTCCGGCCGGTGGAGGGGCAGATCGACGACCTCATCGGTGAGATCAACACCCGTACCGCCCGGAACGAGCGGGTGCTGGTGACCACCCTCACCAAGCGGATGGCCGAGGACCTCACCACCTACCTCCAGGGGGCGGGCATCAAGGTGCGGTATATGCACCACGACATCGACGCCATGGAGCGCATGGAGATCATCCGGGACCTGCGGCTGGGCACCTTCCACGTGCTGGTGGGCATCAACCTGCTGCGGGAGGGGCTGGATTTGCCTGAGGTCTCCCTGGTGGCCATTCTGGACGCGGACAAGGAGGGCTTCCTGCGCTCCGAGACCTCCCTCATCCAGACCATAGGCCGGGCTGCCCGAAACGCCCAGGGCATGGTGGTCATGTACGCCGATACTGTCACGCCGTCTATGCGCCGGGCCATCGACGAGACCGAGCGCCGACGGGGGATTCAGGACGCCTTTAACAAGGAACACGGCATCGTCCCCAAGACGGTCATCAAATCGGTGCGGGACCTGATGAGCATCTCCGCCGGCGAGGATACCGCCGAAAAACGGGGCGAGGTCCAGGGCCTCACCAAGCAGCAGAAGGCCGAGCGCATCGCCCGGCTGGAAAAGGAGATGCGGGAGGCCGCCAAAATGCTGGAATTCGAGCTGGCCGCCGCCCTCCGGGATCAGATTATCGAGCTTCGGGGGAAATAATACCGTATGGAACTGCGCCAACGGAAGAAAAACCGACTGCAAGGGTATGATTACAGCCGGTCGGGATGTTATTTTATTACCATCTGCACCAATAAACGGGCCGAATTTTTTTGGGACTTTGCCGCAATGCGCTCTGTAGGGGCGGATATTATCCGCCCGCATTCCCCGATATTATCTCAATATGGTTGTTTTGCAGAGCGTGCAATTCAAAATATTTCCCGGAATTATGTGAGTGTTGCGGTCGATAAATATGTGGTAATGCCCAATCATGTTCATTTTATCCTGTCGTTATCACAATCACAAATGCAGAAGAGCGGGCGGATGATATCCGCCCCTACAAAAGCGATCCCGACCATTGTGGGACAAATGAAGCGTATTGTGTCCAAAGAAGTTGGTTTTCCCATTTGGCAGAAGGGATACCACGACCACATCATCCGCAATGAGGCGGATTACCGGCGGATCTGGGAATATATCGACACGAACCCGGCCAAGTGGCGGGAGGATTGTTATTACGAGGACGGTGTGGAATAAATGGCGAAGCAAAAGGAAGAAAAGACCAATGTGATGCGGGTGCTGGAGCAGAAGAATATCCCCTACACCGCCCACGCCTACGACCCGGACGCGGGGTTGGACGGGGCAAGCGTGGCCCGTCAGCTGGGCCAGGACCCGGAGACGGTGTTCAAGACCCTGGTGGCCCGGGGGGCCTCCGGGGGGCTGTATGTCTTTGATATCCCAGTTGAGGCAAGCCTGGACCTGAAAAAGGCGGCCAAGGCGGTGGGGGAGAAGTCCATCGCCATGATCCACCAGAAGGAGCTGCTGCCCCTGACGGGCTATGTCCACGGGGGCTGTTCCCCGGTGGGGATGAAGAAGCAGTACCCGACCGTCTTTGACGAGACGGCAGAGATTTTGGATACCATCATGGTCTCCGCCGGAAAGGTCGGCTTTCAGGTGGAGCTGGTCCCCGCAGCACTGATAGAGCTGGTGGGGGCTGATACCGCGGATTTGACGGTTTAAGGAGGAATTTATGAACTACCCCTGTCCCTGCTGCGGCTATTTGACCGCACGCTATCCCCGGCAGAACGCAGTGGCTTACATCTGCCCGGTGTGTTTCTGGGAGAACGACGTGTTTTCCCCGGGAGAGGACGAGCCCAGCGACGAGAACCATGGCATGACCCTGCGCCAGGGCCGGGCAGCCTACAAGGAGATCGGGGCGGTGCGGGGGGACTTCTATATGCATGTCCGCCCACCGCTGCCCGAGGAGATCCCTCCTGAGATCCCGGATGTGATTCGTCCGGTGAGGGAGAAGGACTATCCCGCCGTCTATGAGCTGGTAAAAACCGCCTTTCAGACCGCCCGGGTGTCCGACGGCAAGGAGCAGGACTTTGTGGAGGAACTGCGCCGCAGGGAGGGTTTTTGCCTGGAGCTGGTGGCGGAGCGGGAGGGTGTCCTGACCGGGCACGTCATGCTGACGGAGACTGACGTTCCCCGCCCACCGGAGGAGGAGCCACAGTACTGGAAATTTGTTATGCTGGCCCCCCTGTCCGTCCGGCTGGAGGACCGGGGCCGGGGGCTGGGCGGGGCGCTGATGCGTCAGGCGGCCCAGTTGGTGGAGGCAAACGCCATTTTTCTGGTGGGCGACCCGGACTACTACGGCCGGTACGGCTTTGAGAACGCGGTGGACTTTGGCTTTACCAACGCCAGCGGCGTGCCCGACCGGTATCTGCTGGTCCTGCCCCTGGAATTTACCCTGAAGGACCGGGCGAAGGGCGCGGTTAATCTGCATTAGGAGGAAAAATATGGCGAGCAGTCCTGATTTTGTCAGCTACATCTGTGAACAGCTGGAGGGGCTGGGGGCGGTGCGCTCCCGCAAGATGTTCGGGGAGTATATGGTCTATCTCAACGACAAGCCGGTTATTATCATCTGTGACGACCGCCCCATGGTGAAGATGCTCCCCTGCCTGGAGGAGCTTTTGCGGGACCGTCCCACCGAGCCGCCCTACGACGGGGCCAAGCCCCATTACCTTCTGGACCCGGATGACCGGGATACCCTGAGAGAGGCGGCCCGGCTGGCCGAGGAAGTCACGCCCCTGCCCAAAAAGCGGGCGAAAAAGAAGTGATTTTATCCCAAAAGAGGCGAAAACTATGGCTTTTGTGGCGCTGTTTGGGTGGATATTTCTCCTGCTGATCCCGATTGTTTACATCGCGACAGCCCTGGAAACCGTCCTGACCTGGGTGGTGGCCCATCTGTTTTTTGTCAATATCATTGTGGGGGTCCTGCTGGCGCTGAATCTGCTGGTCCTGGCCGTTCTGCTGGCCCTGCGTTCCGGCTGGAAACGGGCCGGGAAGCTGGCCTGGCCCTACATCGACAGCTTCCGGGGCTGGAAGCACCTGGGGCTGGTCCTGGTCAAGCTCCTGCTCACCCTGGGGGTGGTCTGGGAGGGACTGGTGGTGCTGTGCTGTGTCCTCTATCTGGTGTTCCAGCCCTTGAGGTTCCTGGCCCCCGTCTGACCGAAATCAAACTTATCTTTCCAACAAGGAGACCAAAACCATGCACACACACATCACTGTCAAGGGCGCGCGGGTGAACAACCTGAAAAACATTGACGTTAAAATCCCCCGGGACAAGCTGGTGGTGCTCACAGGCCTGTCGGGGAGCGGAAAGTCCTCCCTGGCCTTTGACACCATCTACGCCGAGGGCCAGCGACGGTATGTGGAGTCCCTGTCCTCTTACGCCCGGATGTTTCTGGGCCAGATGGAGAAGCCCGACGTGGATTACATCGACGGCCTGTCCCCGGCCATCTCCATCGACCAGAAGACCACCTCCAAAAACCCCCGTTCCACCGTGGGCACCGTGACGGAGATCTACGACTACCTGCGCCTGCTCTGGGCCCGGGTGGGCACCCCCCACTGCCCCATCTGCGGCAAGGAGATCAAGCAGCAGACCATCGACCAGATCATCGACCAGGTGCTGGCCCTGCCCGAGGCCACCCGCATCCAGGTGATGGCCCCGGTCATCCGGGGGAAGAAGGGCGAGCACGCCAAAATCTTCGAGGACGCCCGGAAGTCGGGCTATGTCCGGGTCCGGGCGGACGGCTCCCTCTATGACCTGTCCGAGGAGATCAAGCTGGACAAGAACAAAAAACACCACATCGAGATCGTGGTGGACCGGCTGGTCATCCGGGAGGATATCACCCGGCGGCTCACCGACAGCGTGGAGGTGGCCTCCAACCTGGCGGGAGGGCTGGTGGTGGTTAACATCGTAGAGGAGGACCGGGACATTATGTTCTCACAGAACTACGCCTGTGAGGACTGCGGCGTGTCCATTGAGGAGCTGTCCCCCCGGATGTTTTCCTTCAACAACCCCTTCGGGGCCTGCCCCACCTGTATGGGCCTGGGCTCCCAGATGAAGATCGACCCGGAGCTCATCATCCCCAACAAGGACCTGTCCATCGTGGAGGGGGCCATCACCGCCTCCGGGTGGAACAACATCAAATCGGACGGTATCTCCCGGATGTACTTCGACGCCCTGTCCAAAAAGTACAAATTCAAGCTGAATACCCCCATCAAGGACCTGCCCCAGGAGGTCATGGACGTGATCCTCCACGGCACCAACGGGGAGAAACTCACCCTTCATTACGACCAGCCCCGGGGCAAGGGGACCCTGTACCAGCCCTTTGAGGGCATCGTCAACAACCTGGAGCGCCGCTACCGGGAAACCCAGTCCGAAGCCATGAAGCGGGAACTGGAGGAGTGCATGTCCCAGTGCCCCTGCCCCACCTGCCAGGGCCGGCGGCTGAAACGGGAGTCCCTGGCGGTCACGGTGGGCGGGCTGGATATCGACACCTACTGCCGCAAGAGCGTCACGGAGGCCCTGGACTTTGTGGAAAAGCTGGTGCTCAACGAGACCCAGACCATGATCGCCGCTCAGATCGTCAAGGAGATCAAAAACCGCCTGGGCTTCCTCCGGTCGGTGGGCCTGCAATACCTCACCCTGTCCCGGGAGGCGGGCACCCTCTCCGGCGGTGAGAGCCAGCGTATCCGCCTGGCCACCCAGATCGGCTCCTCGCTGATGGGGGTGCTGTATATCCTGGACGAACCCTCCATCGGCCTGCACCAGCGGGACAACGACAAGCTGCTCCAGACCCTGAAGGAGCTGCGAGACCTGGGCAACACCCTTCTTGTGGTGGAGCACGACGAGGATACCATGCGGGAAGCGGATTATATCATCGACGTGGGCCCCGGCGCGGGGGTGAACGGGGGCACCATCGTGGCCGCCGGCACCCCGGAGGAGGTTATGAACAACCCCGCCTCCATCACTGGGGACTACCTCACCGGGCGCAAAAAAATCCCCGTTCCCTCGGAGCGGCGGAAGGGGAGCGGGCACTATTTAAAGGTTTTCGGCGCGGCGGAGCACAACCTGCGTCATGTAGACGTGGACATCCCCCTGGGGACCTTTACCTGCGTCACCGGGGTGTCTGGGTCGGGAAAGTCCTCCCTGGTGAATGAAATTCTGTACAAAAAGCTGGGGGCCGACCTGAACCGGACCAAGACCCGGGCCGGAAAGCACGACCGCATCGAGGGGGAGGAGTTTCTGGACAAGGTCATCAACATTGACCAGTCCCCCATCGGCCGCACCCCCCGGTCCAACCCGGCCACCTATACCAATCTGTTCAGCGATATCCGGGAGCTGTTCGCCTCCACCCCCGACGCCAAGAGCCGGGGCTACGGCCCGGGCCGGTTCTCCTTCAACACCCGGGGCGGGCGCTGCGAGGCCTGCACGGGAGACGGCCTGCTCAAGATTGAGATGCACTTCCTGCCGGACATCTACGTCCCCTGCGAGGTGTGCAAGGGCAAGCGGTACAACCGGGAGACCCTGGAGGTGCGGTACAAGGGGAAGAACATCTATGAGGTGCTGGAGATGACGGTGGACGAGGCCCTGCCCTTCTTCGAGAACATCCCCAAGATTTACAACCGCCTCAAGACCCTGGAGGAGGTGGGCCTGGGCTATGTGAAGCTGGGCCAGCCCTCCACCGAGCTGTCCGGCGGCGAAGCCCAGCGGGTCAAGCTGGCCACCGAGCTCAGTAAGCGCTCCACCGGCAAGACCATCTATATCCTGGACGAGCCCACCACCGGCCTGCACTCCGCCGACGTCCACAAGCTCATCGAGGTGCTCCAGCGGCTGGTGGAGGGAGGCAACACCATCGTGGTCATCGAGCACAACCTGGATGTGATCAAAACCGCCGACCACATCATCGACCTGGGCCCCGAGGGGGGGGACGGCGGCGGCACCGTCGTCTGCACCGGCACCCCCGAGGAGGTCGCTGCCTGCCCGGGGTCTTATACGGGGCAGTATCTGAAAAAGATGCTGTAAAACCCACGTCCCCCGCAGAAAAGGCTTCCCCTTTAGGGGAAGCTGTCAGCCGCAGGCTGACTGATGAGGTGTTTCGCCGCAGGCGAAATGTGCGAAGCAAACGAGGTTTGCATAAACCTGATTTACTCCGTATGTTTTGCTCCGCAAAACGCCTCATCCGCCCCCTTCGGGGGCACCTTCCCCTAAAGGGGAAGGCTTGGGGTGCGGACCTTTACTCTGTCCGCACCCAGCCGGCCAGCCGCGCGCCCAGGCGGAAGCCGTGGGCGAAGGAGAGGAAATTGCTGGTTTCCAAGAGGTGAAATAAGGCGGCGGGCATATCTTCCCCTTCCCAAAGGACCTCCGCCTGTGTATAATAGGCTTGGTATTCCGGGTCGCTGTCGAAGTCCAGTCCGTCCCGGCTGGTTTCCCGGATATAGAGCTCTCTCAGGGCTTCTTCCATAGCTGCGCCACCTCACAACGTTTTACGTTGTCCTTATTATACACAATGTTTGCCGTTGTGTCAAGAGGATTGGAGAAATAAAATGAACGAAATTATTCTACCTGGTGTTAGAGAACGCTTAAAGCCTTTGCGGAAGGAAAAAGGCATCACGCAGAAGCAGATGGCAGAGCTGCTGGACTGCACAGAGCAGCACTATCAAAGAATGGAGTACGGCAAAGTGAATCTGCCTGCTACAACGGTGATTTTCCTGGCCGATTACTTTGGCGTGACCGCCGATTATTTATTGGGACGGGAGTAAGAAATGGAACTTTATGAATTTTTGACTGCCACCACAGCGGGCAAGTGCCTGTTCACCATGCTGGTGTCCATGCTTCCCATCATCGAGCTGCGGGGAGGCGTGCCCTTCGGGGTGGCGGTGCTGGGGCTGCCCTCCGAACTGGCCTTTCCGGCGGCGGTGATCGGCAATCTGATCCCCGCCCCCTTCATCATCGTCTACATCCGCCGGGTCTTTGAGCTGATGCGGAAATATCTGCCCCGGCTCAACGGCATTGTGGACAAGCTGGAGAAGAAGGCCCATCTCAAGGGGCAGAAGGTTCAGAAGTACCAATATCTGGGCCTGTGGCTCTTTGTGGCCATCCCTCTGCCGGGGACGGGGGCCTGGACCGGCTCGCTGGCGGCGGCTTTTTTGGGGATGCGGCTGAAAAAGGCCATGCCCGCCGTGGTGCTGGGAGTGCTCACCGCCGGGTGCGTCATGCTGGCCCTGACACACATGGGAATCAATCTGTTCTCGGGAACGGTTTAACCCTCCTTGGACGTTCCGCATAGAATACCCCGGAGGTGCTGTCAAATGGGTACATTCTGGGATGTTCTGCTGGCTGCGGGCTGCGTCTGCGGGCTGGCGTTTGTGGGGTGGTGGCTCTTTGGGCTGCTGCTGCGTCCCCTGCCCGGGCGGGGGGCGAAAGTTGTCCTGACCGGCCAGGGCGAGGGCGAGGGTCTGGAGCAGCTGGTGCGCTCCTTCCTTTGGCTGCGGGGGATGGGGCTGCTGCGCTGTCCCGTCGTCATCGCCGACGCGGGTCTGTCCCCCGCCGGCTGGGAGCTGGCCCTGCGGCTCACCGCCCGCTGGCCCGACGTAGTCCTGTGGCCGGCGTCCGATCTGGGGGATTACATTGCGAAGAGCTAAACGGCCCTTTTGTGAAAGTGGGCTGTCGCCGCCGAAGGCGGTGGCTGGAGATTCCGTTGCATTGAAACCCCTTCTGTCCATCGGAATCTCCCGCCACTGGACTTTGCCCAGCGACCCACCCCCCTTTGACAAAGGGGCTTAAATAAAGAGGTGAAGGGAGGCGGGGGACCCGTGTCAGACCAGGAGCTGGAGATGATCGAGGGCGCCGTCTCCGCTGTCATTTATCAGAACGAGGAGAACGGTTACACCATCCTCCGGCTGGACGTCCGGGGGGAGGAGGTCACGGTGGTGGGGCCCATGGCGGGGGTTGCGCCGGGGGAGTATCTGTCCGTCCGGGGGCGGTGGACCCGGCACCCCACCTACGGGCCTCAGATGAAGGCGGAGGTGGTGGACCGCCGCCTGCCCCAGAGCCTGAAGGAAATTTATCACTACCTGTCCTCCGGAGCGGTGAAGGGGGTGGGCAAGGCCACCGCACGGCTCATCATTGAGGAGTTCGGGGAGGACGCCCTCACCGTTATGGAGGAGGACCCGGAGCAGCTGACCAAAATCAAGGGGATCACCAAAAAGCGGGCCAGGCAGATTGGCGAGGTCTTTCGCCAACAGATGGGGACCCGGCGGCTGATGGAATTTTTGTCGGAGCACCAGCTGCCTCTGGAGCTGGCCGCCCTCCTCCGCCGGGCCTATGGAGACGTGGCCCTGGAGGTGGTGAAGGCCAACCCCTACCTCCTGGTGAATGAAGAGTTTGAGGTGGAGTTCTCCCAGGCGGACAAGCTGGCGCTGTCCCTGGGGGTGGGGCCGGAGGACCCCCTGCGGCTGGAGGCTGGGCTGGTCTTTGAGCTGGCCCACAACAATCACAACAACGGCCACACCTTCCTGCCCCGGCGGAAGCTGGTGGAGGCCACCAGCGCTCTGCTGAGCACCCCCGGCGAGGGGCTGGAGGACAGCCTGGAGGCCCTGTTGCGCCGGGGGGAGGCGGAGTGTGAACAGGTGGCGGGCCAGGAGGCGGTATACCTCCCCGCCCTGTATGAGGCCGAGACCTTCATCGCCCAGCGGGTGCTGGAGATGAGCCGGGCGGAGCCCCTGCCCCCGGAGGGGCTGGACAAGCTGATCCGCCGCATTGAGAGGGAGCAGCGCATTACATACGCCCCCCAACAGCGGCAGGCGGTGGAGCTGGCGGCGGGCTGTCAGGTGATGCTCCTCACCGGCGGGCCGGGGACGGGCAAGACCACCTGCCTCCGGGGGGTGCTGGCCCTCTTCGAGGCCATGGGACTGGAGACCGCCCTGGCCGCCCCCACCGGGCGGGCGGCGAAACGGCTGGGGGAGCTGTGCGATACCGACGCCTCCACCATTCACCGGCTGCTGGAAACCGGGTTTGACCCCCGGTCGGGCAAGCTGGTCTTTACCCGGAACACCTACAATCCCCTAAAGGCCGACGCCGTTATCGTGGACGAGACCTCTATGGTGGACGTGCCCCTGATGGCCGCCCTGCTGGACGCCCTGGACGACGGGTGCCGCCTGGTGCTGGTGGGCGACCCGGACCAGCTGCCATCGGTGGGGCCGGGGGCCCTCTTCGCCGATCTCATCCGCAGCGGGGCGGTTCCCACGGTCCGGCTGACGGAGATTTTCCGTCAGGCCGCGCAGAGCGCCATCGTCCGCAGCGCCCACCTTATCAACCGGGGGCAGGTCCCCGACCTGCGCCGCAACGAGGGGGACTTCTTCTGCCTGGCCCGCCGGGACCCCCAATCGGTGCTGGACACGGTGGTGGACCTGTGCCGCCGCCGTCTGCCCGAGCGGATGGGCATCCCCGCCGACCAGATTCAGGTCCTCTCTCCCACCCGCCGCCGGGGTACCGGCACCCGGGCCTTGAACCAGGTCCTCCAGAACGCCCTGAACCCCCCCCTGGAGGGGAAGGGGGAGCGGCGCTTCGGCGACTGGGTCTTCCGGGCGGGGGACCGGGTGATGCAGGTGCGGAACAACTACGACATCCTCTGGCGGGAGGAGGGGGGAACCGACTCGGGCATGGGGATGTTCAACGGGGATATCGGCGTCATCCGCTCCATCGAGAAGGAGACCATCACCGTAGATTTCGACGGCAAGATCGTGGAGTACTCCCCCGACATGCTGGGGGAGTTGGAGCCCGCCTTCGCCGTCACCGTACATAAGGCCCAGGGCAGTGAGTACCGGGCGGTGATCCTGGCCGCCCTGGAGGGGGGCCCCATGCTCATGACCCGGGGGGTGCTGTACACCGCCGTCACCCGGGCACGGGAGCTGTTCATCCTGGTGGGCGACCCCACCGCTGTGGCCGGGATGGTGGCCAACAACCGTCAGACGAAGCGATATTCCGGCCTGCGGGCGAGGCTGGCGGAGGAATAGGAGCGCGCAGCCCTCAGGGGAGGGCGGGAAAACCCGGCCCGGTGAGGAATTCACCTTCGTTTACAAGCATTTTTTAATGAGAGCTTGTGTCTGATATGCGGTGTGGGGTAACGAGACCCTGCGCCGCTTTTGTTTGTCTCAACGGAAAGCCCGTAGGGGGGAGCCTCCTTCCCTGAGCACCCCCTGCGGGCGGAGCCGTTGAGAAAAAATGGAGACAGCCGCCGCGGCTGTCTCTCCGGGAAACGAAAGATAGAAAACGGGGGCACGGTGCGCCGTGCATGAAGGGACGGTCTTCGGACCGTCCCTTCATGCGGAAATCTTAATTTGACAAGTTTTTTCAACGGGGCTATAATTCAGTCAGCGCGCCTCACAAAAAAACAGGAGATGACTGCTATGTTTGGATTTGGAAAGAAAGAGGCCAAAACGCCGGAGGAGCGGTTGGCCGAGCTGGAAAAGAAAAAGGACTGGACGGGACTGGCGAAAGCCTATTATGAGATGGGTGTGTCCGCCATGGAGGCGGGGGACCTGAACCGGGCCCAGCTGTGGCTGCACCGGGCGGACACCATCTACAGCGCCGATGACGGCGTCTACGACAAGGTGGGCGAGAAGCTGACGGACGACTGCTCCGACCGCATCGGCACGCTGGAGGACGAGGAGGAGCTGTTTTATAACGCTGTTCTGGCTGAAATCGAGGAGAAAGCGCAGGATCTGCTTCCCCGGCTCCGGGCGTGGGGCCTGCTGTCCGCGGCCCGGCTGGTAAAGCTGGGCGAACAGCTTTCCAAGCTGCCCGGCTGCGAGGTGCTGGGCGAGCTGGGCTGGGCGGTGGACATGATGTTCCGCTGCTTCCAGGCGCCCCCCTCCCAGGAGGAGTATCAGCACCTGATGGATGTGTGCAACGCCCTCTATGAGCTGAACGGCAAAAAAATCTACTACACCGGCCAGATCGAGGTCCCCGGCAAGGCCCCCTTCCAGCTCTTCGACCTGAACGGCATGTTTGGGGTGGACCAGGAGCTCAACGGATACATCGACAGCCATCTGCGGTTCGTGGCCGCCCTGAGCCAGGGGGCGGAGGAGCTGCCCAACGCCGAGAGCAGCATCGTGGCCTGCGCCCTGCTGCCCGACTACTATGTGCGCACCGGGGCGGAAGATTTGAACCAGGTCCCCCAGATCAAGGCCGAGCTGGAGCGCATCTGGAGCGACTATGAGTTCGTCCGGGACAGCTTCTCCTGGGAGAAGGCCGCGCAGCGGCTCTCGGAGTATGTACAGATGGACATTCTGTCCGATTAAAAGGGCAGCAGCCCCCGGCTCACAGGCCAGGGGCTGTTTCTGTCCATCAGGGCAGCGAGGGGGTGAAATCGTCGGAGGGAGGAAGAACCAGCCGATTGTCCCAGAGCTCCTGGGGAATGTCGGGCCAGTATTCAAAGGAACCCTCCCCAGGGAAAACCAAGGTGACGTCCTCCGAAATATGGTAAAACCGGCGGAAATAGCTGGCGTACTCCAGGTTTTCCGGGTCGCGGACGTTGCCTGGGGCAGTTTCGCTGCGCTCGGTGGGCAGGACCAGCACCTTCTGCCCGGTCCGGGCGGCCTCCCGGATCAGCTGCTCCCGCAGCTGGGTGCAGGCGAGGGAGGCGGCGTTCCGGCCGCCCCACAGGACCATCAGGGCGGCCAGGACCGCGGCGGTTCCGCAGATGACCGGCAGAGGGCGCAGGAGAGGGGCGGCTGTGGCGGCCGCGGCCAGAATCAGCATTACCATGGGGAAAAAACAGAGCCGGTGGCCTATGGTGTTGAGCGGGGCGAGGGGCAGCAGAGACAGGGGAGCGGCCAGATAAACCATCAGCAGGTTCCGTCGGAGGGGCCACTCCTCCCGCTGAACCAGCAGAGCCAGGACCGGGAGCAGCCAGCACAGAGCGGAGACCAGAATCCATCCCGGACCCGGCTCGGCGTCCCAATAGAAGGGCAGAGCCTTCAAAAAGCGGTGGAAGGCCAAGGGAAGAAGGCCCAGCGGGGCCAGCGGGCGCAGCGGGCCGTTCCACAGGGCGGAGGCGGTGAGCAGAGACAGGGGGAGGGCCAGGTGGATCCCCCGGAGAAATCCGTAGGGAAGGACCCATTTCACATACCGGCCGGCCACCGCCGCCGCAACAGCGGCCGGGCTGTCCCCGGGAGAGAAAATCAGGGTCCGCAGGCCGTTGACAGCGGAGCCGCTGCCGGAGAGCTCCTGGACAACGCCGTTGCAGAACATGGGCGCCGCGGCCAGGGCGGCCCCCAGCAGACAGGCGGCGAAGAGGGAGAGGGACGGCCTGAGCCGGAGGGTGCGGATGGTCAGAGAAAGGCAGGCGCCCAGGAGCAGCAGGGTGAGATTTTCCACGAACATCCCCAGCGCGAGGGTGAGGAGAAACAGCGCGCAAATCCAGACCCTGCGTCGCGGCGCAGGGTCTGGACCTGGTTCTGCCCTGTAGCGCAGGACCAATAGCCAGGTCAAAAAGAGCAGGGTGGACACCCCGTAAATGCTGAAGCCGGACACCCAGCCGTAAATCTCCTGCCACACAATGGGGGGCATCAGAAGGATACAGAGGTTGGACAGCAGCAGAGTGGAAAGAAAACGGGTCTCGTCCCCCCGGGCGGCCAGCACGGCGGTGAGAACAGGGATCAGGAACATTCCTCCGCCCATCATCAGCGTTTTGACCGGCGGGAAGCGGCACATGACCACGGTAAAGAAATTGCCCACGTAGCGGCCGTTGAGCAGGCCGCCCAGCCACCAGCGCAGGCCCTCCTCCAGCCCCCACTGAAAGTCATCCACCGAGCTGTATGGGACGCTCCAGGCCACGAACATCCAAAAGACCAGCAGAAGGGCCAGTACGGTCAAGGTGATTCTGCGTCGGGCAGTCAAGGCAAACACACTCCTCATTTGGTGACATCAGTAGGGAAGAAGGGGCTCAAAGTCAACATAGGGGAGATAAGCGACCCGGTTTTCCCAGATTTCCGGGGGGATATCGGGCCAGGCCTCGAAGGAGCCGCCCCAGAGCACCACCAGCGTGATCCCCTCCGGGAGGCGGTAGAACCGGCGGAAGGCGTCAGCGGTCTCATCGAACCAGGGATTTCGGGGATAGCAGGTCTCATACCTGGACAGACCGGTGGGCAGATAGAGGGTGTCCTGTCCGGTTTGAATGGCCTCCTGAATCAGCTGCTCCCGCAGCTGTGTGCAGGCCAGGTTGCGGGTCAGCAGTCCGCTCCAGAGGAGCAGAAGAAGGGCCAGCCCGGCGGCCGAGAGTGCGGCGGAGGCGGGACGGCGCAGCAGAGGCAGGGCGGAGTCGGCCGCTGCGGCGATGAGCATCACCACAGGGAAAAAGGACACCCGGAAGCCGGTGGTAGTGGTGAGGGCCAGGGGGAGGAGGGACAGGGGGGCGGAGAGGTAGAGCAGAAGCCGCCCCCACCGAATGCGCCAGCTCTCCCGCTGGACCAGCAGAGCGGGGACGGGGGTCAGCCAGCACAGGACGGCCAGGACCGGCAGCCCGGGGGCCTCCCAGCTTCCCGCCTGAACCGCCAGGAGGGAGAAAATCAGGGGCAGAACGCCCAGCATGGACAGGGGGCGCAGGGGGCCGTTCCAGTAGGCGCAGGCGGTAAGCAGAGCCAGAGGGAGGACGGCGCAGAGCCCTGAGCTGAGGGGGAAGGGCAGCAGTTGGGTGAAATACTGTCCGGCGATTTGAGCCAGGGCGGCGGCCAGACCCTCCTCCGGTGAGAAGGACAGCTCCCGCATATGCTGGATGGCGGAGCCGCTGTCCAGCACCTCCAGCACCACCCCGTTGAAAAGCATGGGGATTGCCGCCAGTACAGCCCCCAGCAGGCATGCGAGAAAGGGAGGGCGCAGCGCCCTGTCCCCCAGGGAGCAGAAGGCCAGAATGAGACAGGCGCCCAGGAGCAGCAGGGTGAGGTTTTCCACGAACATCCCCAGGGCCAGGGTGAGGGAAAAGAGCGGCACGGCCCAAAGCCAGGGCCGGCTCCGCTCCTCTTCCGCCCGCCGCAGGGCCAGCAGCCAGATCAGAAAAAACAGGGTGGACAAGCCATAGATGCTGAAGCCGGCCACCCAGCCGTAGATGGTCTGCCACATGCCCAGTGGGACGGTGAGAACGGCGGCGTGACAGAACAGCAGGGCGGGCAGGAACCCCCTCCGATTGCCCCGGACAGCCAGCCAGGCCGCCAGAGTGGGGATCAAAAACATGGACGGCCCCATGATCAGAAGCTTTGCCGCCGGCCAGCGGCACAGGACCACCGAAAACATGTTGCCCGCATACCGGCCGTTGGGGATGGCCTCCAGCCACCAGTGCAGTCCCTCCTCCAGACCCCATTGCAGGTCGTCGATGGCGCTGTAGGGGGTGCAGAAGGCGGCAGACATCCAGAAGGCGAGGAGAAGGGCCAGGACGGCCAGGGTGAGGGGACGTCTGGTTTTCAAGGGGAAACACTCCTTGCTGAACGTGATTACCCTGGGGGAACGGGCAGGTCGGGGGTGAATTCGCCGTCCGGGTGGAGCTCAAGCCGGTTTTCCCACATCTCCGGCGGGACGTCGGGCCAGACCTCATAGGAGCCAGGTTCCAGCACGACGAGAGTCATGTCCATGGGCAGGCCGTACCGCTTGGCGTAGTAGTTGGCCCCCTCCGCGCTTCTGGGGTTGCGGGGATACCACCAGGTGTTGTCGTAGCGGTCGCAGAGGATGACCAGGCTGTCGCTGTCCTCCCGCACTGCCTGACGCATCATCGACCAGTTGGTCCAGCTGCAGCCCAAAACGGCGGCGCTTCGGTAGATCCAGGGGACCATCAGAGCGGCCGTCAGGACAGCCGCCATCCCCAGGCCGGGCTGCCGGGCGAACAGAGTGGCGGCGGCTTCCGCCGCCACAAGGGTGATCATAATCAGCGGGAAGTAGTAAAACCGCTCCCCCCACATATTGGTGGCCGCCACCGGGGCCAGGGACAGGGGGGCGGACAGATAGATCAGACAGCGGCCAAGCCTGTCCCGCCAGCTGTCTGCCTGAAGGAGCAGGGCCGGCAGAGGCAGACCCCAGCACAGGCAGCAGACCAATACGGCGGGCAGGGTGTTGAAGGGGTGGCCGCTCCAGACATACCAGCCGAAGCCCAGGGGGAGCAGGCCCAGGGCGGCCAGAGGACGCAGGGGCCCCTTCCAGAAGGCGCAGGCGGTGAGAACCCCCATGGGCAGGGCAAACAGGGGGCAGAAGAGGAAGGTCTGCGGCAGAATATGGCCCAGATAGCGGCGCAGGATGGCGTACAGTGCCCCCACAGGCCCCGCACCCGGGTCGAAGGCCAGACCCCGCCGTCCCCCCAGAGAGAAGCCGGTCTGCAACAGCTCCAGCACAAAGCTGTTGCAGAACATAAGGTAGAAGGCCACCATCGACCCGGCCAGGCAGGCCCAGAAGGGCAGGCGCAGGGAGCGGTCGCGGAGCCCCCACAGGGCCAGAAGCAGACTTGCCCCCAGGAACAGCAGGGAGAGGTTCTCGATAAACAGTCCCATGGCCAGCGACAGGAAAAACAGGACGGCGGACCACAGCCACAGCCGCTCCCGGCACTTCTCTACATGGCGCAGGAGGAGCAGCCAGACCAGAAAGAACAGGGCCGACAGGGCGTAGTTGCCGAAGGCGGAAACCCAGCCGTAGACGTCCCGCCACAGGGTCATGGGCATGGCCAGGATGACCGCGTTGCTCATGAGAAAGGCGGGAAGAAAGACGGGGGAAGCGGTGCCCTGTCCGTCCCGCACCGCCAGCAGGGCCATGAGGCAGGGAACGGCGAACATGCCGCCCCCCATAATCGCCGTTTTGACAAGGGAAGAACGGCACATGATAACCGCGAACAGGTTGCCCACATACCGGCTGTTCAGCACCCCGCTGCGCCACCAGTAGACCCCGATGTCGATGCCCCACTGCCGGTCGTCGATCAGGCTGTAGTGGGCGGTCAGGCCGGTCAGGAACCAGAAGCCGAAGACGACCAGCAGGACGGCAAAGGTCCATGTGCGGCGTGTTTTCATAATGAAACATCTCCTGTCCGGAACGGCCCTGCGCCGCCCCTTATCTGTGGTACAGCTGATTGGTCTGATACTTGGGCTCACAGGTGAGCTGGAGGCCCAGCTTTTTATAGGTGTTGGCGTCTGCCGGGGAGAGGATCACCGAGCAGTGGGCCTGACAGCCCTTGAGGGCGGCCAGCTGTTCCAGCGCCCGGGCGGCCTTGGAGTCCAGATTGGCGGAGGCGGCCAGGGCGATGAGCACCTCGTCGCTGTGGAGCCGGGGATTGGCGGAGCCCAGATACTCCACCTTGACGGTCTGGATAGGCTCAATGGCGGACTGGGCGATGAGATGGACGCCGTGTCCCCCCGCCCCGGACAGATACTTCAGTGCGTTGAGCAGGGCGGCGGCGGAACAGCCCATCAGCTCGGAGGTCTTGCCGTCCACCATGGTGCCGTCGGAGAGCTGAATGGCCATGGCGGGCTCGCCGGTGGCCTCAGCCAGCTCATTGGCCCGGTGCACCACGGGGCGGATGTCCGCCGTAATCCCGGCCTGCTGCATGAGCAGCTCCAGCTTATACACCGCACTGTCCGAGCCCTTGCCCTGGCGGCGGTCGCACAGAGCGTCGTAGTACCGGCGGATGATCTCCTGCTTCGCCGCCTCCTGGCAGGCCTCATCGTCAAAGATGCAGTTTCCGGCCATATTTACCCCCATGTCGGTGGGGGACTGATAGGGACAGGCGCCGGTGATTTTTTCAAACATGGCGGCCAGCACGGGGAAGACCTCCACATCCCGATTGTAATTGACAGTGGTCTCGCCGTAGGCCTGGAGGTGGAAGGGATCGATCATGTTCACGTCGTCCAGGTCGGCGGTGGCCGCCTCATAGGCCAGATTGACCGGGTGCTTCAACGGCAGGTTCCAGATGGGGAAGGTCTCAAACTTGGCATAGCCGGCTACCACCCCACGCTTGTGTTCATGGTAGAGCTGGCTGAGACAGGTGGCCATTTTTCCGCTGCCCGGACCGGGGGCGGTGACTACCACCAGGGGGTGGCTGGTCTCAATGTACTCGTTGCGGCCATAGCCCTCGTCGCTGACGATCCTGGCGATGTTGTGGGGATAGCCCTCAATGGGGTAGTGGCGGTAGACCTTCAGGCCCAGGCCCTCCAGCCGGGCCTGGAAGGCATCGGCGGCGGGCTGGCCGGTGTATCGGGTGACCACCACGCTGCCCACGTACAGCCCCCGGCCCCGGAACTGGTCGATGAGCCGGAGCACGTCGCTGTCGTAGGTGATACCCAGGTCCCCACGGACCTTGTTCTTCTCAATGTCCCCGGCGTTGATGGCGATGATGATCTCCGCCTTGTCCCGCAGCTGCTCCAGCATCCTCAGCTTGCTGTCCGGCTCGAAGCCGGGGAGCACCCGGCTGGCGTGGTAGTCGTCGAAAAGCTTGCCGCCGAACTCCAGATAGAGCTTGCCGCCGAACTGGGCGATGCGCTCCCGGATGTGCTGGGACTGGGTCGCCAGATACTTTTCGTTGTCAAAGCCTGCTTGGGCCATAGTCCTCGTCTCCCTTTCTCTCTTTCAACTTGGCAATCATTACATTTTACATCGTTGAGGGGGAAAGCGTCAAGGGGGCAAACGCAAAAATACCCCCGGAGGGCAGCCGCTCTCCGGGGGTCAGACTGTTATTGAGGCAGTGTTAGATCTCCCTCCTTGATCCAGCCGGTTTTCCGCAGGATCTGACAGAAGATCACCGACAGCACGGCGGGCAGGATGAAGCACACCAGCGCCAGGCCCAGCCAGTCAAAGCCGGTGACGGCCGCCTTGGCTCCGGTGGCCACGTCATTGACCCAGCCGGACCAGACGCCGATCTGGCCCACAAAGCCGCAGGTGCCCATACCGGCGGCCACGCCGCCGGCGGGGTCGTTCATCTCCAGCCGGAACAGACAGGTGGCGATGGGGCCGGTGATGGCGGAGGCCAGGGTGGGAGGGATCCAGATGCGGGGATTTTTCACGATGTTGGGCATTTGCAGCATGGAGGTGCCGATACCCTGGCTCACCAGCCCTCCCCAGCGGTTCTCCCGGAAGGACATCACGGCGAAGCCCACCATCTGGGCGCAGCAGCCGGCCACCGCTGCCCCGCCGGCCAGACCGGTGAGGGTGAAGGAGGCACAGATGGCCGCCGAGGAGATGGGCAGGGTGAGGGCGACGCCCACCAGGACCGACACGGCAATGCCCATCCAGAAGGGCTGGAGGATGGTCAGGTCCTTGATGAACTGGCCGAAGGCGTGGGCCCCGGCAGCGATGGGGGGGGCAACGCAGGCGGCCAGCCCCACCCCCACGAACACGGTCACGGCCGGGGTGACCAGAATGTCCACCTTGGTCTCCTTGGACACCGCCTTCCCGCACTCGGCGGCGATGATGGCGATAAACAGCACGGCCAGCGGGCCGCCGGCGCCGCCCAGCTTGTTGGCCGCCCAGCCCACTCCGGTGAGGGAGAACAGCACCATGGGGTCGGCTTTCAGAGCGTAGCCGATGGCCACGGCCATGGCCGGGCCAGACATCTCAAAGGCGAACTGGCCGATATCCACCAGGAACTGGGCAGAGAGCTGCTGACCCAGGGTCTTGATAATGGTGCCGATGAGCAGGGAGCAGAACAGGCCCTGGGCCATGGCCCCAAGGGCGTCGATGCCGTATCGTCTGGCGGAGATCACAATGTTTTTCCGCTTGAGAAATTCTTTCATGCCTATCACCTTTTTCACGCAGAAATGAGTAAACCATACAGGTGTCAAGACACCTGTATGGTTATTATAGCGGCTAACGACAATTTGTCAAGCCTTAATCCTCATTCCGGTAGGGGTCCAGGACGATATTCACCACGGCGCACAGGATGCCGCCCACGGCGAAGACCCACCAGGCGGTGCGCCACAGGTCCAGGGCCAGCCCCAGACCTACATAGAGGGCGGTAACCAGCGTCATCAGAGCGCCGCAGACGGTGTTAATGAGGCCCTTGCGCTTTTTGACCTCTGGGGTGGGGTTGTTGTCCCGGTTGTAGATGTCGATTTTATACTTCTCCTCCTGGAGGCCGGCGTAGACGAACGCGGCCACCGCCCCGGCTACGATGAGCAGGAAAACGGATATGGCGTAGGACTCAAAGGGCTCCTCCTCAGGGAATCTGGAAAAAAACAGCATCAGCAGGGCCACGTCAAAGAGGACCGCCCCCACGCCCCCGGAAATGAACCAGATAAATTTCTGCCGGAAGGCCTGCCGCTGCTCCTGGGTGTAGAAGTCGGGGAGAACCGGGTGGACCTTGCGGAAGTTGTCATTTTGCAGGCCGCTGACTACCATCACCACTGTACAGACGGCGATAATCAGCAGCAGAACGGCGGAGGTGCGGTACTCGTCAAGTCCCTTCGCCTCCAGCAGGCCGCACAGCCCCACTCCGGCGACGATGCCCCCGATGGCGAAGGCCATGCGTTTGGAGAAGCGGTTCATAAATTTGTCATATTGGGCGGTGTCCTCCACCAGGCTGTCCTCCACGCTGCCCCGCATGAGGGTGTCCAAATTTACCTGATACAGGTCGCAGATACGCAGGATGGTGTCCATCTCGGGATAGCTCTGGGCGCTCTCCCACTTGCTGACGGATTGACGGGAGACGTCCAGCAGCTCAGCCAGCTGCTCCTGGGTCTGGCCCCGGTGGGTGCGGAGAAATTGCAGGTTGTCGGAAAATGCCATTTTTACAGATACCTCCTTGGGTTTGGGATGGCCTCAGCATACCCCAACACCGCCCGCAACTCCACCGATTTCCTGTTGCGTTTGGAGATTTTCCTGTCAACTTTCAGTTGCGCGGGGGTTTAATCCCCTTTTTTGCCCTGTTTCCACAGCACATAGGCCAGAATCAGCCCGCCCACGATCATCACGATGCCGACCAGCAGGATGATGGCGGCAAAGCCCATGACAAAGCTCTCAAACCCGGAAAAGGGCGACGCCTGGGGTGCGACGCCCAGCGCATCCATAACTGCCCCCTCCAGCTCCGGCGGGCTGTCATAGGTCCAGCCGCCGGGGAGACCAAAGCCGCCCATTCCGCCCATCAGCTGGTTCTTAGTACGGAACATGCTCCCGAATCCCCACCGGGCCAGGGCGCCCACCAGGGTCACACCCAGCCCCTGGAGGGCGATGTACACCCCGGCCAGCCAGCCCCACCGCCGGACCATCCGCCCCAGGAAGCTGGGGAGGCCGGACCCCGGCGGAGCCTGAGGCGGCGGGGGAGGGGCGGGGGTTTCCCGGACCGGCGGCGGGGACACGGGCTGCTCCGGCTCCTCGTCCTTATTCAGAAGATGGTCCGTAGTCACGCCGAAGGCGTTGGCCAATGCCAGCAGCTTGCCGATGTCGGGCGCGGCCTCACCCAGCTCCCACTTGCTCACCGCCTGACGGGACACCCCTGTCAGGGCGGCCAGCTCCTCCTGAGACAGCTTGGCCTTCCGGCGGTAATAGGCGATCTTTTCATTGAGTTTCATATGCGGTGCCTCCTTTCCAGTGCCCCCATTTTAGCAGAAAAGGCGGTTGCGGTCCACCAGGAAGAGCTGGAACTTTCCGCAACCGACGGTTGCGGGGCCTCATCCCCCCAGCCAGGCGGGGGGACGGCTGGGATCTACCGGATCCTCCTGACCTTGGCCGGACCAGTCAGTGAAGCAGATGTTCAGGTCTACGTTCCCCTCAATGCCGTTCACCTGTCCGGAGCTGGAGTACTGCCAGATGTCGTAGCGGTGGCGGAACTGGGTGGGGACGGTGTCTTTGGTGTAGTGAGCCAGCCAGAAGGCGGGGTAGTCCTGGAGATACTCCAGGGCCAGTCCGCCGCCGTAGATCTTGCTTGGGCTGCCGTAGGTCATGGGAGTGTAGCCCGCCTCCTGAATCACCCGGCAGAAGGCCAGTGCGCAGGCGGTGACGGTGTTGCCGTCGGTGTTCCGGGAGCGGGAGCCCTCTCTGTCCTGCTCCTCCCAGTCGAAGACGATGGGGTATGTAACGGGGTAGTCCTGGATCCACTCCAGAACCTGCCGGGCCTCCTCCTCCGCCTCGGTGGGGGTGAGAGCCTGGGAAAAGAAGTAGACCCCCACCTCCATGCCGTTGGCCAGGGCCCCGGACATGTTAGCGTCGAAGTACTCGTCCTTTATGATGCCGCCCAGGGTATAGCCCCGGTAGCCCGCCCGGATCATGGCGAAGTCCATGCCCGCCCCGGCCACCAGGGGCCAGTCGATCTCCTTCTGGTGGGCGGAGACATCGATCCCCCGGGCGTACCAGGCGTCCTCATAGGAGAGATAACCGCTCTCCTCCAGGAGGTAGGCCTCGTTTCGGTAGGGGTTGGCGGGAATGGGGCGGGGCTCGGGCAGGGGATAGCCGTAGGAGAGGCTGTACCAGGCCTCCGCATAGCTCATGAGGATGGCTGCCCCCTCCGCCCGGGTGGTGTTGTTCAGGGGGAGAAAGCGGCTGTCCGGGGTACCGGACATGAGCGCCGCGCCATAGGCCCAGTCCACCGCCTCGCGGGCCCAGGGGGACACGTCCTCCCGGTCGCCGTAGGGGGCGGGACCAGAGGCGGGCTGTCCGCCACGGTTGTTCCACAGGAGAACAGCGATCTCCTCCCGGGTGATGGGGCCGTCCGGGCGGAAGGTTCCGTCCGGGTAGCCGTCCACCACGCCGCTGCTCCGGGCCCAGCGGATGGCGGTCAGATTGGGGTGCTCGGGGGGCACATCGAGAAAGTCCGGCTCCTCTCCCTCCGCAGGTGGGGAGCCCGCCAGACGGTAGAGGGCCTCGGCCAGGGCAGCCCGGGTCAGGGGCTGTTCGGGGGCGAAGTGCCCTCGGGCTGTGCCGTCCATCAGCCCGTGCTGCTGGGTGAAGGCGATGGGGGCGGCGTACCACAGGCCGTCGTCTACATCTAGGTAGCTGGTCTTGTTGGCGCGGACGGGGAGCAGACTGAGGGAAAAAGTCAGCGCTGTCAGCCCGGCCGCCAGGATCTTGGTTTTCTTTGATGTCATAGTTGTCCTCGCTCTCTGAAATCAGGGGTTTGGATTTTTCTCGTACTTTGTCAGTATAGCACGAATCCCCTGCCCCGCTCAACCACATTTTTCTGGAAAAAATATGGGAAACCCGGAGCGTGTTTCCACGCTCCGGGCGGTGTGTTCTATGCTTCAGAGGGGGTCCGCAGCCGGTCCAGTACCAGCCGGTAGCCACCGGAGCCGTAGCGCAGCTCGGTGTTCACCCGGGTGATGGTAGAGCTGCTGGTGGAAATTTCGGCGCGGATAGCCTCATAGGTCTTGCCCTCAGAGAGCATCCGGGCCACCTGGAGCCGCTGGGAGAAGGCGGCCAGCTCCTGGACTGTGAACAGGTCGCCAAAGAAGAGGTAGCACTCCTCCACATCCCGCAGGGACAGAATCCCCCGGAACAGCTCGTCAGTCGCTTCACTGCGGTCGTTGCGAATGCGGGGCATAGCTGAAGCTCCTCCTTATATTTCGATCTCACAGGGGGCGTCCAGACGGACCGGGCCGCCGATCCAGGCGGACACCTCCTTGCCGTCCTGGCGGATCACAGCGGCCTCCACCACCCCTGACGGTTGAAGGTAGGCGCGGACAAAGGGCCCGTCGGGGGCGTTTTGGCTCTGGGCGACAGCGGCAGCCAGAGAGCCGGAGCCGCAGCTCCCCTCCCAAACCAGCGTGCCGGTGGAGGGAACCTTCACCAGCGGGGTCATGGTCCCCCGCTCTGTGTCAAGAAAGATGACCCCATAGGCCTCCAGTCCAGGGATATCCTGAAACAGGGGCTCGGCCTTCTGGAAGAAATCCAGACTGGGGGGCACATCCTCCACGACCAGATGGGCGATGCCCACCAGATCCACCATAGTGGCAGGACTGCCGTCCACCTCAGTCCGGCCCACACCTCGGGGCAGGGGCATCTGGGCCCGGGCGGTACCGGCAGTCAGGTCCACGTCCACCGTTACCGGCCGGTCACAGCCGCTGACCTCCACCTGTACCTGGGACGCTCCACCCAGCCGCTGGGCCAGGAGCATTCCGAAGGCCCGGGTGGCGTTGCCGCAGAACTCGCCCCCGGCCATCTCCATCCGGCCCGCGCCCCCCATCACCGGAGAACAGACGAAGCCCACCTGCTCCACGTCGGAGCCCTCCATGAGCCGGGAAGCGAGCCCGGCCCGGTCCCCAAGGGGGACCGGGTCCAGGACGAACAGTGTGATATTACCTGCGGGGTCGGCCCGCAGAACATTCAGCTTCACAGCTTACTGGAAGTCGGGGATATATTCCTTCACGATATCCAGCAGCTCGCCGCTGCGGACCATCTTCTCCACCTCCAGGATGTCGGGCCAGATCTCCCGGTCGATCTCGTAGAAGGCCACCTTCTCACGGACATGCTTCAAAATGGCCTCATGGACGGGGGCGATGCCCTGGCCGTGGGTATTCAGCTGGCGGCGGATGTCAATGGCCTGGCAGGCAGTGAGCAGCTCGTCGGCCAGCACGGAGAAGGTGTTCTGGACGATCGTGCCCGCCTTGCGGCCGGCGGTGGTGCCCATGGACACGATGTCCTCCTGGTTGGCGGAGGAGGGGATGGAGTCCACGCTGGCTGGGTGGGCCAGCACCTTGTTCTCAGACACCATGGAGGCGGCGGCGTACTGCACGATCATAAATCCGGAGTTGACGCCGGGCTTGGTGGTGAGGAAGGGGGTCAGGCCGTTGGACAGGGCGGCGTTGACCATCCGCTCGGTGCGGCGCTCAGAGGCGTTGGCGATCTCGGAGCAGGCGATGCCCAGGGTGTCGAAGGGGATGGCCATGGGCTCGCCATGGAAGTTGCCGCCGGAGATGACCGCCTCGTCCTCCAGGAAGATCAGGGGGTTGTCGGTGACAGCGTTGAGCTCGATCTCCACCTTGTCCAGCACGTAGTCCAGGGCGTCCCGGACAGCGCCGTGGAGCTGGGGGATACAGCGCAGAGCATAGGCGTCCTGCACCCGGTCCTTCTGGCAGTTGTCCAGAATCTCGGAGCCGGCCAGCAGCTTGCGCATGTTCTCGGCCACCAGCATCTGACCCTTCTGGCCGCGCACCTGATGAATGCGGGGATCAAAGGCGTTGCGCAGGCCGGTGAGGGCCTCAAAGTCCATGGAGCCGATCACGTCGCCCAGCTGAGCGGCGCAGATGGTGTCGTACAGAGCCAGGGAGCCCACGCTGGTCATGGCGCAGGTGCCGTTGGTCATGCCCAGGCCCTCCTTGCACACCAGGGTCTCCAGGGTGGCGATGCCGGCCTTGGCCATAGCCTCGGCGCCGGTCATCAGCTCGCCCTTGTAGTAGGCCTGTCCTCTGCCCAGCAGGGGAAGGGTCATGTGGGCCAGAGGGGCCAGGTCGCCGGAGGAACCCAGGGAGCCCTTTTGGGGGACCCAGGGGTGAACGCCGGCGTTGAGCATCTGGATCATCATTTCCACCAGCAGGGGGCGCACGCCGGACACGCCGCCGCACAGGGCGTTGGCCCGGAGGACCAGCATGCCCCGGACCACCTCCTCGGCGTAGGGCTCGCCCGCGCCGGTGCAGTGGCTGAGAATCAGGTTGGTGGACAGCTGATTGCTCATCTCCTCGGGGACGGCCACCTTCTGGAAATCGCCGAAGCCGGTGGTGATGCCGTAGGCCACCCGGCCCTCCTCGGCGATCTTCTCGGCCAGGGCCCGGGACTTCTTCATGGCCTCCAGGGCGCTGCCGGCCAGTTCCACAGTGGCGTTGTACCGGGCCACGGCGACGAAGCTCTCCAGGGTCAGGCTGTGGCCGTCCAGAACTACGTGCTTGATTTCCTTGGGATTCATCATGGTGTTCAGTCTCCTTTTTCATTCAGATCATTTATTTTGTCCGCCGCCGTGTCGGCGGCGGGAGTCTGCAAGATGAAAGGCGGCCCCCAAAGGGGAGGGTCCCTCTGGGGGCCGCAGGTGGTCAGATACCTCTGCTCTTGCGGGAAAAGCCGCCGGAGCGCGGGTTGTCAGTCGCCTGGCGTATCGGAACGCCGGGGTGCTTCTCCCGGGCCAGCACCAGAATTTTTTCGGTGTCGGGCCGGGTGAAGAAAAACCGTTTGCTGGCGTTGCCATGTCCAAAGTGGAGGGCAATCAGTTCCGGGTGGTTTCGGTCCTCCACCACGATGGCGTTAATCTCCGCCCAGGGCCAGAAGTTGTAGTTGGTGGTGATCTTCATCTGGTAGAAAATCTCCAGCCCCCGCTCTGTCACCGCCACATCCTTTTGGGACAGCAGCGTAAGACCGTACAGCGCGGCGAAAATCAGGGCAATCTTGAACCGGGTGACAATGCCGCCCACCAGCAGAAGGATCACCATGGCCCAGCAGGCGTAGATGACGTGGGGTTTCCGGGGCTTCAGCTCCCGGGGGGTGTAGATCGGGCCGGTCAGATCGGCCCAGGGGAGGGTTTGCTTGCTCACAGGCAGGTTCCTTTCTTCGCCAAATACCGTTTGGCGTCCGCCCCCGGCCGGGGGCGGATTCAGCCACGATGAATTACAGATCAGGCGCTGATCTTGGGGGCCTTGCCGGCGGCGCGGCGGGCCTCCAGGTTCTTCAGGGCCTTCTCGTGGGCCTCGGCGGGAGCGCCGGCGGGCTTGCCGGCCTTGGTCTTGCCCAGGATGTTGGTGTAGGAGCCGTCAGCCCAGAAGATGTTGCGGCCCAGGAAGGCGGTGATGGCGGCATAGATGGGGTTGAGCAGGTTCACAAAGGCGAAGGGGAAGTAGGCGAAGGGGGACATGCCGAACACGCCCTGCTGATAGGCGCCGCAGCCGGTCCAGGGGAACATGGCGGCCCACAGGGTGCCGCAGTCCTCCAGGGTACGGGACATCATGTTGCGGCCCAGGCCCAGCTCGTCATACTTCTCCACATACAGGGGGGCGGGAACGCCGATACCCAGGAACTGGTCGCACATGGTGGCGTCGCAGAACAGGGAGGTGGCCATGGTGGCGAACACCAGGCTGCCAACGGAGTTCAGCTTGTTCTTCAGCTTGCCGAACAGGGCCTCGGTGCAGCCGCAGCGCTCCAGCGCGCCGCCGTAGGCCACGGCCAGGAGGATCAGGTTGATGGTCCACATGGTGTGGTCCATGCCGCCCCGGTTAAGCAGGCTGCAGACGGTGGTGTAGGCGTCGGGGCTGACGTTCAGCGCGGCGGCGGCCTCAGCCACCAGCTCGGGAATCTCGGTATCCACGCCGAAGCCATAGCCGTAGTGCAGCATATCGAACAGGTCGGCCAGGCTGCCCACGCCCTGGAAGATCACGGCGAAGATAACGCCGGTAAACACCGAAATTGCGACGCCCACCAGGCCGGGCAGCTTCATGATACAGGCCGCGATAACCACCAGGATGGGGACCAGCAGGAAGGGATTGATGTTAAAGCCGGAGGCGATAACGGTCTGGATGTCCTTGGCCACGGTGGGGTCGTAATTGCCGCTGCTGGTGGCCACGCCCAGGATGGCGTAGGCGATCAGGGCGATGACGAAGGTGGGGGCGGTGGTGGACACCATGGCGGTCACGTGGTCAAACAGGCCGGTGCCGGACACGGCGGCGGCCAGGTTGGTGGTGTCAGACAGGGGGGAGAACTTGTCGCCCACGTAAGCGCCGGAGATCGCCATACCGGCGGTAATGGGGGCGGGGATGCCCAGGCCGGCGCCGATGCCCAGCATGGCGATACCCATGGTGGCGGTAGCGGTCCAGGAGGAGCCGCAGGCCAGGCCCACGATGGCACACAGGAAGCAGCCCACAGGCAGGAACAGCTGGGGAGTGAGCAGGTTCAGTCCGTAGTAGATCAGGGCGGGAATGGTGCCCGACATGAGGAAGGAGGCGACCAGCAGACCAACCGTACACAGGATCAGGATGGCCTCCATGGTGGCGTTCAGCCGGTCAACCATGCCGGCCAGCATGTCGGAAAAGCTGTGTCCGCACATGCAGCCGATAATGCAGGCCACCACGATGGACACGGCCAGCGGCATGTGGGCGTCCACATAGGTCTCGTCGGTGAAGTTCAGCCCGTAAATCATCAGACCCATCATCACCACGATAGGGATGAGCGCCTCGACAACGTTGGGCAGCCGCACGTTGCGGGTCTTTTCGTTACTTGCCATAGATAATGTACCCCTCTTTCTTAATATGTTTCCTCTTCCGATTTTCGCGGCCTGGCCGGATCTCCTTTCCCGGGAGGACGGGTTCCCCGGAAAAAGAGCCCCTCTCCAGCAAGGCCTCGATACAAAAGTATCATATCACAACCGATTGTGAAAATCAACAAAAAAGTGCTGCGAAATCGAAAGTTGCTTGTACAGTATCATGGTCTACTGCTGATGTGTCAGTATAGCGGTACACTGCTTTGCAAAAGAATCCTTGCGAGACAGCGCATTGCGGCCGCCCGCCTTTACTTTTTGGTAAAATCGGTTTTTTACTTTATGAAAAAAAGTAATTGTCCCGTTGTGACAAAAAAATATTATTTACGGATCTTGCTTTGTGCGTTATAATGGTGACAGTCAAAAACCGGGGCCGTCCCCGGCGAAAACAAAAATTTACAGAAAGCAGGAGGCCCGCTATCATGACTGACATTGAAATCGCCCAGCAGTCCACTATGCTTCCCATCGAAGAGATCGCCGCCAAGATCGGCATCGGTTCCGAAAATCTGGAGCACTACGGCCACTATAAGGCCAAGGTGGACATCCATGCTTTGAAGGACCTGCCCCGGAAGTCCAAGCTGGTCCTGGTGACCGCCATCAGCCCCACCCCCGCCGGCGAGGGCAAGACCACCACCTCCGTGGGTCTGGCCGACGCGCTGAACAAGATCGGCAAGAAGACCATCGTCTGCCTGCGCGAGCCCTCCCTGGGCCCCGTGTTCGGCGTGAAGGGCGGCGCGGCCGGCGGCGGCTACGCCCAGGTCGTCCCAATGGAGGACATCAACCTCCACTTCACCGGCGACTTCAACGCCATCGGCATCGCCAACAACCTGCTGGCCGCCCTCATTGACAACCATATCCAGCAGGGCAACGCCCTGGACATCGACACCCGCCAGATCACCTGGAAGCGGGTGGTGGACATGAACGACCGCCAGCTGCGCCATATCACCTGCGGCCTGGGCGGCAAGGCCTCCGGCGTGCCCCGTGAGGACGGCTTCGACATCGTGGTGGCCTCCGAGATTATGGCCGTGCTGTGCCTGTCCACCGGGCTGATGGACATGAAGGCCCGTCTGGCCAAGATGGTCGTGGGCTACAGCCGCGCCGGCAAGCCCATCACCGCCCACGATCTGAAGGCCGAGGGCGCGATGGCCGCCGTCCTGAAGGACGCCATCAAGCCCAACCTGGTCCAGACCCTGGAGCACACCCCCGCCTTCATCCACGGCGGTCCCTTCGCCAACATTGCCCACGGCTGCAACTCCATCCAGGCCACCGAGACCGCTATGAAGCTGGCCGACTACACCGTCACCGAGGCCGGCTTCGCCGCCGACCTGGGCGCTGAGAAGTTCCTGGACATCAAGTGCCGCGCCGGCGGCTTCCACCCCGACGCCGTGGTCATCGTAGCCACCGTCCGGGCCCTGAAGTACCACGGCGGCGTGCCCAAGGCCGAGCTGAACAACGAGAACCTGGAGGCCCTGGAGAAGGGCCTGCCCAACCTGCTCCAGCACGTGGACAACGTGAAGAACGTCTACGGCCTGCCCTGCGTGGTGGCCATCAACGCCTTCCCCACCGACACCAAGGCCGAGCTGGACCTGGTGGAGGCCAAGTGCAAGGAGCTAGGGGTCAACGTCCGCCTGTCCGAGGTGTGGGCCAAGGGCGGCGAGGGCGGCAAGGCCCTGGCCGAGGAGGTCGTCAAGCTGGCTGAGGATAAGAGCCTGGATCACTTCCAGTTCGTCTATGACGCCGAGGACACCATCGAGAACAAGCTCAACGCCATCGCCACCAAGGTCTACCGCGCCGACGGCGTGACCATCGTGCCCGCCGCCAAGAAGCAGATCCAGCAGCTCACCGAGCTGGGCTTCGACAAGATGCCCATCTGCATGGCCAAGACCCAGTTCTCCTTCTCCGACGATCAGTCCAAGATCGGCGCGCCCCGGGGCTTCAAGGTCACCATCCGCGAGGTCAAGGTCAACGCCGGTGCCGGCTTCCTGGTCGCCAAGACCGGCGATATCATGACCATGCCCGGCCTGCCCAAGGTGCCCGCCTCAGAGCGCATCGACATCGACGAGAACGGCGTCATCTCCGGACTGTTTTAAGAAAAGCGAACATAAAATTCCGGCCCGCTCCGATTTGGGAGCGGGCCGGTTTGTGTAGGGGCGGATATTATCCGCCCGCAAAATCAGGTATTGTAGGGCGGGACGACTCCGGCCCGCCGCCCACGGAACACGGTTGTCAACCGCCCGGGTCCCAAAAAAGCGGGCGGCCACAGGCCGCCCCTACGGGCACGGTGTACCGTGCCCCCGTTTTCTATCCTTCGTTTCCCGGAGAGACAGCCGCCGCGGCTGTCTCCATTTTTTCTCAACGGCTCCGCCCGCAGGGGGGTGCTCAGGGAAGGGGGCTCCCCCCACGGGCTTTCCGTTGAGACAAACAAACGCGGCGCAGGGTTTCATTACCCCACACCGCATATCAGACACAAGCTCTCATTAAAAAATGCTTGTAAACGGAGGCGAATTCCGTTATAATGAGAGATGGTACAGCAATGCTGTTGTGTGGGTGGTGCTTTCACCCGCATAGGGATGTGGGGTGTTCCTGCACCTCACATCCTGCCTTTTATTTGTCTCACCAGCATTATAGCATAAACTGTCGAATGAGGCAAGCTGTTTTTTTGCCTTTTTAGAAGCCCGGCCCGGTAATCACTTCACCGGGCCGGGCTTTTGCCGCCGTTGCGGCCCCGCGATTATTTAGGCAGGGGCACGTCTTTTTTTTCAAAGTAGGCGCCCAGCTCCACGGAGGTCTGGGAGTCGCCGTACTGCTTGATAGAGGACAGGAGCAGGTCCAGCTCCCGGGTGTCCCGGACGGCGAAGCGCAGCAGGGCGTTGAACACGCCGATGACGTGGTGGTGGGCGATGATGGCGGGGGTGGACTCGCAGAACTGACAGAACTGGTTGTACTTCTCCGGGGCGGGGGCCACCAGGATGAAGCCGGTCATGTTGCTGTCCAGCAGGTTGCGGTCGATGCTGACGCCGAAGCCCTTAATGACCCCCTTCTCCTCCATGCGCCGGATGCGCTCCGAGACGGCGGGGGCGGTGAGGCCCACTTGGTCCCCGATGCACTTCAGGGTGGTGCGGCTGTCCGCCTGGAGCAGGTTGAGGATCTGATAGTCGGTGCGGTCCATCAGCCAACCACCACCGCACCCTTTTTAATGACGGTTTTTGCCAGATTGCTGCCCATACGGTAGCAGATATAGTCCAGGTCGGGGGCGTCCCAAATCACCAGGTCGCCCTGCTTGCCCGGCTCCACCGAGCCTACCTGAGCGGCCATGTCAATAGCGGCGGCGGCGTTGAGGGTGACGGCGGTGAGAACCTCCTCCGGGGTGAGCTTATACTTGAGACAACCCAGGTTGATGACAAATTGCAGATTCAGGCAAGGGCAGGAGCCGGGGTTGAAGTCGGTGGCCATCGCCACAGGGACGCCGGCGTTAACCATGTCCCGGGCGGGGGCGAAGACGGCCCCTAGATAAAAGCTGGTGGCGGGGAGGAGGCAGGCAATGGTGCCGCCTTTGGCCATACTGGCAATGCCCTCGGGAGGGCAGACGATGAGGTGCTCGGCGGAGATGGCCCCGAGCTCACCGGCCAGCTGGGAGCCGCCGATGGCCTCGATCTCGTCGGCGTGAATCTTGGGGGTCAGGCCGTATTTCAGACCGGCCTCCAGCACCTGCCGGGACTCCTCTACGGTGAAGGTGTCGGCCTCGCAGAACACGTCGCAGTATTTGGCGATGCCCTGCTCCTTCACCTTGGGCATCATCTCCTCGCACACCAGACGGATGTACTCGGCCCGGTTGGACTTGTACTCGGCGGGCACCAGATGGGCCCCCATGAAGGTGGCCACGATGTCCATGGCGTGGCGGTCGTTCAGGTTTTTGATGACTTGAAGGGCCTTCAGCTCGTGCTCGGTAGCCAGGCCGTAGCCGCTCTTGGCCTCGCAGGTGGTCACGCCAAAGTGGAGCATCTCATCCAGAGCCTGAGCGGCCTTCTGGGTCAGCTCCTCTTCGGTGGCCTGACGGGTGGCGTTGGTGGTGGACTGGATGCCGCCGCCGGCGTTCTGGATCTCCAGATAAGTCTTGCCGTGGAGCTTTAAGCCCAGCTCGTTCTGCCGCCAGCCGCCGAAAATGAGGTGGGTGTGTGCGTCCACCAGACCGGGGGTGACCAGCCTGCCCTGGGCGTCGATGACCTGGGTATAGGCCCCCTCCGGACAGGGTCCGGTTCCAACCTGGGTAATGACGCCGTCCTCCATCAGGACCCATGCGTCCCGTAAAATCTCGATTTTGCCCTGCTCCGGGCCCTTTTTGGGGCCGGTCCCCTGGGGGGTAGCCAGCATGCCGATGTCAATGACTATGGTTTTCATGTTGCCCATTCCTTTCCAAAAGAGGGGACGTCTGGGACGCCCCCTCTTGAATTATCGGATTATTTGGATGTAGGGGCGCATATTATGCGCCCGCGGGCGGCCAAAGGCGGCCTCTACGGACATGAACAATCAGCCCTGGATGCTCTTCAGTGCCTCAGCGATGACAGCGTCGTCGGCCAGGTAGGGCATGGTGATGTGGTCCTGACCGGCATACATCTCGTTGTACTCGGCCACGGTGGTCATGGAGTTGGGGTTGCCCGCCCAGTTGCGGCGGGAGACGCCCACCATGGTGTCCCAGGGCATGGACATGCGCAGGATGGTGTCCACCCGCTCGGAGCCGTCCAGCACCATGCCGAAGCCGCCGTTGATGGCCTTGCCGATGCCGGTGCCGCCGCCGTTGTGGAGGGCAATGAGGCTCATGCCGCGGGCGGCGTTGCCGGCGTAGCACTGGGTGGCCATCTCGGCCATGATGTTGGAGCCGTCCTTGATGTTGGAGGTCTCACGGAAGGGGGAGTCGGTTCCGCCGGTGTCGTGGTGGTCGCGGCCCAGCATGACGGGGCCGATCTCGCCGTTGCGGACCATCTCGTTGAACTTCAGCGCGATGTTCATGCGGCCCATGGCGTCCTGATACAGGATGCGGCACTGGGTGCCCACCACCAGCTTGTTCTTCTTGGCGTCCCGGCACCAGACATAGTTGTCATAGTCCTGATAGCGGCGGTTGTGGGCCTTGATGTACTCGGCGGCGGCGGCGTCGGTCTTGTCCAGGTCCTCGGGGTTCCGGGACAGGCAGCACCAGCGGAAGGGGCCGTAGCCGAAGTCGAACAGGCAGGGACCGAGAATGTCCTCCACATAGGAGGGGAACACAAAGCCGTCCAGGTCGTTCTCGCCGTTCTTGCAAATGGACTTGACGCCGGTGTCGTACACGGCCTTGAGGAAGCTGTTGCCGTAGTCGAAAAAGTAGGTGCCCTTGTCGTGGAGCTTGCAGATCATCTCATAGTGGTGCTGGAGTGTCTTGTCGACCAGCTTGGCGAAGCCCTCGGGGTCCTTGTCCAGCATCTCAGTGCGCTGCTCGAAGGTCAGGCCCTGGGGGCAGTAGCCGCCGTCGTAGGGCACGTGGCAGGAGGTCTGGTCGGACAGCAGGTCCACGTGGATGTTGTTGTCATAGACGTACTCCAGCAGGTCCACGATGTTGCCGTGGTAGGCAACGGCGCAGGGCTGCTTGCTGGCCTGATGCTCCTGGGCGATCTTGACGGCCTCGGCCAGATCGGCGGTGCGGTGGCTCACCCAGCCCTGGGTGTAGCGGGTCTCGATGCGGGAGTCGTCCACCTCGGCGATGATGGAGGCGGCCCCGGCGATCTCAGCGGCCTTGCCCTGAGCGCCGGACATGCCGCCCAGACCGGCGGAGATGAACAGCCGTCCGGCCAGATTGCCGTCCTCGGGGATGCCCAGCTTCAGACGGCCGGCGTTGAGCAGGGTGTTGAAGGTGCCGTGGACGATGCCCTGGGGGCCGATGTACATCCAGCCGCCGGCGGTCATCTGGCCGTAGTTGGCCACGCCGATGGCGGCGGCCCGGTTGAAGTCCTTCTGGTTGTCATACATGCCCACCATCAGGCCGTTGGAGATGATGCAGCGGGGGGCCATCTTGTGGCTATGGAACAGGCCCAGGGGGTGGCCGGACATGACCACCAGGGTCTGCTCGTCGGTCATGACCTCAAGATACTTCTTGATGAGGCGGTACTGCATCCAGTTCTGGCAGACCTGGCCGGTCTCGCCGTAAGTGACCAGCTCGTAGGGATACAGGGCGATGTCGAAGTCCAGGTTGTTGTCGATCATCACCTGGAAGGCCTTGGCCTCGGTGCAGTTGCCCTTGTACTCCTCGATGGGCTTGCCGTAGAGCTTGCCGGCGGGACGGAAGCGGTAGCCGTAGATGCGGCCGTGCTCCTCCAGCTCCTGAGCGAACTCCTTGGCCATCTGGGCGTGATGGTCGGGGTGGATGTACCGCAGGGCGTTTTTGATGGCCAGGGCCTTGTCGGCCTCGGACAGGTGGGACTCACGGCGGGGCGCCCGGCGGTAGCCCTCCTCAAAGGCGGGATACTCGGGCAGGTCGTAGTCCAGCTTGATGGTCATGGCGTCTGCGAGATTCATGACAATTCCTCCGCTTCTTAAAAATTTTAGGTGCGCCGCAGGGATTTGCTTTTTATGTATTGTATTTTAACAAAAACCTGTTAAAATGAAAAGCACTTGTATTATATAATTGCCATATAAAAATGGTATGGCGCTTTTGACAAAGACAGGGCCGGTTTTTTGGTGGAAAGGACGAGCGTATGAATTTCAAGCAGCTGGAGTATTTCGCGGCGGTGGCGGAGGCCAAGAGCATTTCCGGGGCGGCCCGGGAGCTAGACGTGGCCCAGCCCCCCATCAGCCGGCAGCTGGCCCTGCTGGAGGACGAGCTGGGGGTTACCCTCTTTCTGCGTACTAACAAGGGGGTGGAGCTCACCGAGGCGGGCCGGCGGCTCTATGAGCAGAGCCGGCAGATGTTCCAGAGCCTGCGGACCATGGCGGACAGCGTGCGGGACGTGGCTGCCGGAGCCCGGGGCCGGCTGAAGCTGGGGGTGATCTACTCCGATGTACAGATCGCCACCCATCTGTTAAAGAAATACCATGAAAAATACCCCCAGGTGGAGCTCTATGTCCGCATGGGGGCCCCGGACGACCTGCTGGACGACCTGGGCCGGAGGGAGCTCCACGCCCTGTTTCTGCGCAGCCAGTCAGGGCGGTCCTGCGGCCTGCGGGAGCGGGTGCTGGGGGAGGATCCCCTGGAGCTGGTGATGTGCCCTGAGACCGACCCTGCCCCGGGGCGTGACGCCATCCCCATCCAGGCCCTGCGGGACGTGCCCATGTGCCTGCTTCGCAGCGACGACCTGTGGGGCTACGGCCGGGACCTGCTGGAGGAGTGCCGCCGGGCGGGCTTTGTCCCCAATGTGGCCTGCCACTGCTACGACACCCCCATGGAGCTGCAGATGGTTCAGGCGGGCTTCGGTGTGGGCTTTTTGCCCAAATCCATCGTGGCCGCCCACCCCGGATCCCCTGTGTACACCAAGCCGGTGCTGGAATTTTCCGCCAGGTCCTACCCCATCCTGGTGTGGGAGGACGACCCCTACCAGAGCGGCTGCGTCAGACGCTTTCTGGAGCTGGCCGGGGCGTGCGGCCTGTAGGGCCGGACCGCCTCCGTTTCCCACTTAATATTTTTAAGCGTTCTGACAAAAAAACCTTTGTCCCGCCGTTGCTTATTTGGGGCTTATCCAATATAATGGTATCACCTGAAAAAAGAACCCGGCGAAAAATACATTTAGGAGGAAATCACAATGGCAAAGCTAGTCGAGTGCATCCCCAATTTCAGCTGCAGCAAGGAGAAGGACGAGGCCACCTATAACGCCCTGGTGGAGGCCGCCAACAGCGTGCCCGGCTGCACCCTGTTCGACGCCCAGACCGACGGCAACCACAACCGCTGCGTGTTTACCCTCATCGGCAACATCGACGCCATCGAGGAGGTGGCATTCCGGCTGACCAAGGTGGCCACCGAGCGCATCGACATGACCAAGCACAAGGGCGAGCACAAGCGCATGGGCGCCACCGACGTGATCCCCTTCGTCCCCCAGTCCAAGGACGTGACCGTGGAGGAGTGTGTGGAGCTGTCCAAGCGGCTGGCCCAGCGCATCTGGGACGAGCTGAAGGTGCCCTCCTTCCTGTATGAGGACTCCGCTACCCGGCCCGAGCGCCGCAACCTGGCCACCTGCCGCAAGGGCGAGTTCGAGGGCATGCCCGAGAAGCTGCTCCAGGAGGAGTGGGCCCCCGACTACGGCGAGCGGAAGATCCATCCCACCGCCGGCATCACTGCCATCGGCGCCCGTATGCCCCTGGTGGCCTTCAACATCAACCTGGCCACCTCCGACGTTGAGGTCGCCAAGAAGATCGCCAAGGTCATCCGCGGCTCCTCCGGCGGCTTCCGCAGCTGCAAGGCCATGGGCTTCATGATGGAGGACCGGGGCATCGCCCAGGTGTCCATGAACATGGTCAACTACGAGGACACCCCTCTGTACGTGGTCTATGAGATGGTCAAGTCCCTGGCCGAGCGGTACGGCACCTATATCGTGGACAGTGAGATCGTGGGCCTCACCCCCGGCAAGGCCATGATCGACTGCGCCGAGTTCTATCTCAAGGCCCGTGACTTTGACTGCCACAACCAGATTATGGAGTATCACCTGCTGGATATGAAGTAAGAGCCCGTTCTGTAGGGGCGGGTATTACCCGCCCCGGTATGAAACCGATTGGTCCCAAACGGGCGGATGATATCCGCCCCTACAAAAAACAACAGATTAGGAGAAAAAACCTATGAAATTGGCTGAACTGAAAACCGCCGAGTTTGTAGACCTGCTGGCCTCCGACGCTCCCGCCCCCGGCGGCGGCTCCGCTGCGGCCCTGGAGGGCGCCCTGGGCGCCGCCCTCACCGCTATGGTGTGCGGCCTGACTGTGGGCAAGAAGAAGTACGCCGAGTTCCAGGAGCTGGCCGAGGAGGCCCAGAAGAAGGCCACCGACCTGAAGGTCCGCTTTGTGGACGTGATGGACCGGGACACCGAGGCCTTCAACGTGGTCAGCGCCGCCTTCGGCATGCCCAAGGAGACCGACGAGGAGAAGGCCGCCCGCTCCGCCGCCATTCAGAAGGGCCTGGAGGGCTGTACCAAGACTCCCTTTGAGATGATGGAGCTGGCTGTTGAGACCCTGGAACTCACCGCCTCCATCCTGGGCAAGAGCAACGACAGCGCCGCCAGCGACCTGGGCGTGTCCGCCCTGTCCCTGCGGGCCGCTGTTCAGGGCGCGTGGCTCAACGTGCTCATCAACATCGGCAGCCTGAAGAACAAAGAGCTGGCCGCTGATTATCAGGCCAAGGGCGAGGCCCTGCTGGCCAAGGCCCTGCCCCTGGCCGATCAGATCTACGACACCGTCGTCAAATCCATGTGAATATTTGTACCTGACAGAGTAGGTACAGCGCGTCAAGTGCCATTGGATGGGAGGTTGCCAATGGACGAAGGGAGGTCAAGCCCGCGTTGCTGTATCGCATCCGCTGCCATGGAGGAGTGCGCTCCTTTCATGGCAACACGCCGTGAAAGGAGCGTATTATTATGTCTAAAAGCCGATCCTATATCTACATCTATAAAATCTGTACCCTTGCCCTGCTCATTGCCATGATGTTTTTGCTGAAGCGAACCATCGCGATTGAGACTCCCTATATCAAAATCAACTTTGCGTCACTGCCCATCGTCCTGGCTGCCATGATGTTCGGGCCATTGGAGGGCGCGGTGGTCGCCGTGATTGGGGAGTTCATTGTCCAGGTCATCGGCCCCTACGGTCTGATGCCCACCACTTTTATCTGGATATGGCCCCCTGCCATCCGTCCGCTGGTGGTAGGCGGCATCGCCATGTGGCTGCACCGCGCCACCGGCAAGCGGCTGGAACAGCGCCCGGTGATCTGCTATGTCGCCTGTGTTCTGGGCGCTATGCTGACCACCACCGGAAATACCTTCGGGATGTGGCTGGACAGCCTGTTTAACCGCACCTCCTTTGCCCCCGCGCTCTTTATCACCCCCGCCCGCTATGTAACCGGCGTTATCACCGCAGTGGTCGTGGCCACGGCCTGCATCCCGCTCATGCACGGCCTGCGCCGCAGCGGTGTGCTGAAATACGCCGAATGACGAAAGGAGCCTTACCATGGACTGGAAGCTGCTGACTAAAGCCGGCTATGTGACCACCAGCTGGTCCGGCGGGACTACCACCCAGCTGGCCATCGCCCCGGAGGGGGCGGTGTACACGGACCGGGACTTTCTCTGGCGGCTCAGCTCCGCTACTGTGGAGCTGGACCACTCCGACTTTACCCCCCTGCCTGACTATAACCGCTTTCTGGCGGTGCTGGAGGGGGAAATCAAGCTGAAAATTGACGCTGGCGAGCCCTTCCCCCTGGCGCCTGGCCGGGTGGTGGCCTTCGACGGCGGCGTGCCGGTGGAGAGCTGGGGCCAGTGCGTGGACTTCAACCTGATGGTGCGCAAGGGGAAGGCCCAGGGGGCGGTGAGCGTCCTGTCCAATACCCACACTTACAGCGGGACTTGGTCCCCCGACCCGGGGGACCTGGCAATCTACTGCGCAGCCGGTTCGGTGCGCCTTCCCGAGTATGGCTTGGAGGCCCAGGCGGGTCAGACCCTGCTGTGCCTGGGCTTTGAGGACGGACCGGTCAAGCTGGTTTGTGAGGCCGGGCTTGTGATGCTGGCCAGTATTCGGGAGGCGTGACGCCATGACGGGACAGGAAGCGGCGGACCTCATCCATCAGCGGGCCTGGGTGGGCCAGAAGCCGGGGCTTGACCGCATCCGCCGCCTGCTGGGACGGCTGGGCAATCCCCAGGAGAAGCTGAAATTTGTCCACATCGCCGGGTCCAACGGCAAGGGCTCCACCGCCGCCATGCTGGCTTCGGTGCTGTCGGCGGCGGGGTTGAAAACCGGCCTGTACACCTCCCCCCACCTGTGGCAGTTCAACGAGCGGTTCCAGGTGGACGGCGCGCCCATCTCTGAAGAGGATTTGGTGGACATTACCGCCCAGGTGCTGGAGGCGGCGGAGGACGAGACCGAGTTCGAGCTGATGACGGCCATCGGGATGGTCCACTTTCTGCGGTCCAAGTGTGACATTGTGGTACTGGAGACCGGGCTGGGGGGACGGCTGGACTCCACCAACATTATTCCCTCCCCGGAGGCGGCGGTTATCACCCATATCGGCCTGGAGCACACCGAAATTTTGGGGGATACCTTGGACAAGATCGCCCAAGAGAAGGCGGGGATCATCAAGCAGGGCTGTGACGTGGTCCTGTGTGAGCAGGGCTTCGATCTCTATTGCCTGTTTGAGGAAATCTGCAAATTTAGGTACAGCAGACTGGCGCTGACGGTGAAACCGGAGGTGTTGTCCTCCGGTTTGGAGGGGCAGACCTTTACCTATCGAGGCGAGGGGCTCTACCACATTGCTCTGCTGGGGGAACACCAGCTTCAAAACGCCGCCGTAGTACTGGAGGCGGTGCGTGTTCTCCGGCGAAGGAGCTGGGAAATTCCGGAAACAGCGGTGGTCCGGGGACTGGAACAGGCCCGGTGGCCGGGGCGGCTGGAGCTGGCCCGACGGGGCCCCGACGTGATCCTGGACGGCGGCCACAACCCCCAGTGCATGGAGGCCCTGGCCCGGGCGCTGGGGGAGCTGTACCCGGAGAAGAAGCTGATTTTCCTCACCGGCGTACTGGCCGACAAGGACTGGAGCACCATGATGGGGGAGCTGCTCCCCCTGGCGAAGGAGTTTTATACCATCACCCCCGACAGTCCCCGGGCCATGCCGGCAGCCGAGCTGGCCGCTTACCTGGAGGGCCAGGGGGCGAAGGCCACCCCCTGCGGGAGCGTCCGGGAGGGGCTGGAGCTGGCCCTGGTGTTTTTGCCTCCGGAGGATGTGGTGTGCGTCACCGGGTCGCTGTATATGATCGGCGAGGTGCGGCACCTCCTGGGCCTGTGCTGAGTTTAAAGAGAAAGGCGGATCATTATGCTGAGCCCGGTAGAATTTATTGACCTGTATGCCCAGGCGGGGGCAAAAAAGGCCGCCAACAGTGCCCAAAGACTGTGTTTGTCGGCGGTACTGGCCGGGTTTCTCATCGCCGCCGGGGCGGTAGTGGCCAACACGGCGGGACACATGCTCACCAACGCCGGACTGTCCCGGGTTCTGTGCGGCCTGCTGTTCCCCTTCGGGCTTATCATGGTCATCATCACCGGGGCGGAGCTGTTCACCGGAAACTGCCTGATCACCATCTCAGTGCTGGAGAAAAAGGCATCCCTGGCCGGGATGGTCCGCAACCTGGTGATCGTCTACATCGGCAACCTGCTGGGGGCGGTGGTCCTGGCCTCGGCCATTGTCTACTGCGGGCAGCTGGACCTGTCCGCCGGGGCGCTGGCGGTCCACACCATCCGCACCGCTGCCGCCAAGTGCGCCATCCCCTTCGGAAAGGCGGTGGTGCTGGGCATTCTGTGCAACATCCTGGTGTGCGCCGGGGTGATGTGCTCCCTGTGCGGCAAAAGTCTGGCGGGGAAGGCCATCGGCGCCTTTGTGCCGGTGAGCTTCTTCGTCATCGGCGGCTTTGAGCACTGCGTGGCCAATATGTACTACATCCCCGCCGGCCTGATGGCGGCGGGCGTGCCCCAGTATGCCCGGCTGGCCGCAGAAGCCGGAGTGGACCTGTCCGCCCTGACCCTGGGCGGGTTCTTCACCAACCTGCTCCCTGTTACCATCGGGAACATCATCGGCGGGTGCGGCTTCGGAGCCCTGATCTGGTCCTGCCACAGGACGTTAAAATAAAAAATTCCCGACCGGCTTGGTCGGGAATTTTTTATGCTTACTTCCGGGTGGGCACGTGCCAGATGTCGTGGGCGTAATCCTGGATGGACCGGTCGGCGGCGAAAATGCCGGAGCGGGCGATGTTGATCAGGGACATCCGGTTCCAGAGGATGCGGTCGGCGTAGGCCTCCACAGCCCGGCGGTGGGCGCCGCAGTAGCTGTCGAAGTCGGCCAGGAGCATATACTCGTCGGCCTGGCTGCCCCCTGCGCCAAAGAGCAGACGGTTGGACAGATCAGAGTAGGCTACCCCGTCGGCAAAGCCGGCGGTGATCTGGTCCAGGATACGCTTGAGATTCTGGTCGTGGAGGTAAATTTCATGGGGCCGGTAGCCGTCCCGCTTGCGCTGGTTCACCTGCTCGGTGGTCAGGCCGAAAAGGAAGATGTTCTCGTCTCCCAGCTGCTGGTGCATCTCCACGTTGGCCCCGTCCAGGGTGCCGATGGTCAGCGCGCCGTTCATCATGAACTTCATGTTGCCGGTGCCGCTGGCCTCCTTGCCGGCAGTGGAGATCTGCTCGGAGATTTCAGAGGCGGGCATCAGCTTCTCCGCCAGGGAGACCCGGTAGTTCTCCAAAAAGACCACCTGGAGCCGGTCCTTGCACACGGGGTCGGCGGCGATCTGGGCGGCCAGGGAGTTGATGAGCTGGATGATCTGCTTGGCCACGTGGTAGCCAGGGGCCGCCTTGGCCCCGAAGAGGAAGGTCTGGGGGGTGAACTCCATATTGGGATTGTCCCGCAGCTGGTTGTACAGATGGATGATGTGCAGCACGTTGAGCAGCTGCCGCTTATACTCGTGGAGGCGCTTCACCTGGACGTCGAAGATGGCGTCGGTGTTCAGGGTCACCCCGGATTCCCGGGCCACCCAGGCGGCGAAGCGGCGCTTGTTCTCCTTCTTAATGTCCTCCAGGCGCTGGAGGACGGCCTTGTCGTCCGCCGCCTTCTCAAAGTCCTTCAGGGCCTCGGGGTGGAGCAGATACCTGTCTCCGCCGGCGCACTCCCGGATGAGAGCGTCCAGACTGGGGTTGATCTGAGACAGCCAGCGGCGGTGGTCAATGCCGTTGGTCACGTTCTTGAACTTGCCCGGCTCGGCCTGATAGGCGTCCCGGAAGACGTCCCGCTTGAGAATCTCGGAGTGAAGGGCGGACACGCCGTTGATGGCCTGACAGGCGCAGACGCACAGGTTGGCCATGCGCACCTCGCCCCCCCAGATGATGGCCATGTGGGCGATTTTTCCGGTGTCGCCGCCGTAGCGGCGCTCCAGCTCGGTCTGATAGCGGCGGGCGATCTCGGTCAAAATCTGCCAGATCCGGGGCAGGAGGGTCTCGATCAGCTTCTGGGGCCAGCGCTCCAGGGCCTCGGCCAGCACAGTGTGGTTGGTGTAGCAGACCGCGTCGGTGACGATGTGCCAGGCCTCGTCCCAGCCGTAGCCCTCCTCGTCCAGGAGAATGCGCATCAGCTCGGGGATAACCAAGGTGGGGTGGGTATCGTTGATCTGGATAACGTGCTTCCGGGCGAAGTTGCGCAGGGTGCCGTACTGGGCCTTGTGCTGCCGGACGATGGACTGGACGGTGGCGGAGACGAAGAAGTACTGCTGTTTCAAGCGAAGGGACTTGCCCTCGGCGTGGTTGTCATCGGGGTAGAGGACCTTGGCGATGACCTCGGCCATGGCCTGCTGCTCCACCGCCTTGAGATACTCCCCCCGGGAGTAGAGGGACATGTCCACGGGGACGGGGCTCTTGGCGTCCCACAGCCGCAGGGTGTTGGTGTGCCGGGTCTGGTAGCCGGCGATCTCCATGTCCCGGGGGATGGCCAGCACGGCGGTGTAGCCCACGTGCTCGGGATGGTTGACCCCGTTCTCCCAGCGGTCGATGACCTGTCCGCCGAAGCGGACCTCCTCCGCCTCCTCCATCTTGGGGATGAGCCAGGCGTCGCCCAGGCCCAGCCAGTTGTCGGCCAATTCCTGCTGCTTGCCGTCGATGATCTTCTGCTTGAAAATGCCCAGCTCATAGCAGATGGAGTAGCCGGTGGCGGGGATCTCCAGGGTAGTCATGGAGTCCAGATAGCAGGCGGCCAGACGGCCCAGGCCGCCGTTGCCCAGGCCGGCGTCGGGCTCGGACTCGAACAGGTCGGAGGCGGAGAAGCCCATGTCCTCCAGGACCTCCTTCAGAGTGTCCAGCAGCCCCAGGTTATAGGCGTTTTTCTCCAGGGAACGGCCCATGAGGAACTCCAGAGACAGATAGTGGACCTGCCGCTGCTGCTTCTCCCAGATCTCGTTGCTGGTCTCCATGCGGCGGCGGGACATGATGTCCCGCAGAACCAGGGCACAGGCCTTGAACATGTGGTTGTTGCTGGCGGTCTCCACGGTGCAGCCAAAGTTGCGCTGAAGCTTGCCGGTGATCATCTCGGTCAGCTGCTCCTTGTTGTAATCGGGGATATATTGTTCCATAAACAGCGCCTCCTGTTTGAATTACAGTGTCAGGGAAAGCTCCCACAAATACCCATTTTATCAGATTTCCATGACAGCGTCAACAATCGGAGGGAAGAAAAAGGGAGAATTTCCAGGGATGGATTGTCGAATTGAGACAAAAAAGGCCCCGTCCGACCGGACGGGGCCTGGAATGGGCAGAGCGTCAGCCCAGAATGCGGTTATAGATGCTGATATACTGGGTGGCGGAGTTTTTCCAGGAGAAGTCGGCGGTCATGCCCTCCTTCTGGAGGCCGCGCCAGGCCTTTTTGTTGTTGTAGAACAGGTCCACGGCCTCCCGGAGGACCCACACCATGTCGCCGGTGTTGATGTTGGAGAAGGTGAAGCCCCGGCCGGTGCCCTCGAACTTGTTGTAGGGGGTGACGGTGTCCTTCAGACCGCCGGTCTCCCGCACCACGGGGACGGTGCCGAAGCGCATGGCGATCATCTGACTCAGGCCGCAGGGCTCGGAGACCGAGGGCATGAGGAACAGGTCGGCCCCCGCGTAGATCAGGTTGGACAGGGGGGCGGAATAGGTGAGCTGGGCGGAGAAGCGGCCGGGATACTGACCCTGGGCGTGGCGGAAGGCCTCCTCATACTGCCAGTCGCCGGTGCCCAGCACCACCACCTGCACATTCATGCCCATGATGTCGTGGAGGGCGTCGGTGACCAGGGAGAAGCCTTTGTGTCCCACCAGACGGGAGACGCAGGCGATGAGGGGGGCGTCCGGGTTCTCCTCCAGACCAACCGCCTGCTGGAGGGCGGCCTTGCAGGCCGCCTTGCCCTTAATCAGGGTCTTCTGGGTGAAGTTGGCGGCCAGACCCTCCAGCTTGGCGGGGTCGTAGAGGTCCACGTCGATGCCGTTGAGGATGCCCTCCAGCTTGCCGCTCTGCTGGTTGATGACCCCGTCCAGCCCGTGGGCGTAGAAGGGGGTGCGCAGCTCCTGGGCGTAGGTGGGGGAGACGGTGGTGACGAAGTTGGAGGCCATGATGGCGCCCTTCATCAGGTTCACGTCCCGGTGGTAGGCCAACATTCCCTCGTTGAAGTAGCTGCGGTCCAGACCGATCACGTCCTGGAGAACCTGGTCGCCGTAGCGGCCCTGATACTCGATGTTGTGAATGGTGTAGACGGTTTTGGCGTGGTCCAGCTGGGGAATGCGATAGCGCTCCTCCAGCAGGTAGACGGGGACCAGGGCGGTCTGCCAGTCGTTGCAGTGGATGATGTCGGGAGCCCAGTCCAGCTGGCCGGGGGTCTCCACCACGGCCCGGGAGAAGTAGGCGTACCGCTCGCAGTCGTCAAAGTGGCCGTAGAGCTGCCAGCGCTTGAAGTAGTACTCGTTGTCCACAAACCAGAAGGTAACCCCCTGGTACTCGATCTCAAAAATGCCGCAGTACACCTGCCGCCAGGCCAAGGTGACGTTGAAGTACTTCAAAAACGTCATTTTGGAGCGCCAGTCCTCGCTGATGCCCTCATAGAGGGGGAGGATCACTTTGACCTCGTGGCCCTCGGCCGCCAGAGCCTGGGGCAGGGAGCCGGCCACGTCGGCCAGGCCGCCGGTCTTGATGAAGGGGGCGGCCTCAGAAGTGGCAAACAAGATTTTCATACGATCACCTTTCACGCAGGGGCGGCCTTTGGCCGCCCGTTTTTTGTTCCGGATCATGCGGGCGGCCTTTGGCCGCCCCTACCGATACGGGGATTTTTAGGAGGACGCCCTCCTCAGGACAGGAGGGCGTCCGGAAAATCAGACGACAGAGCCCTTGGCGATGGCCAGGGGGTAGGTGGCGTGACCCATGAGCATGCGGTTCTCGTTCACCGTCACGTCCTTGTCGGCGATGACATAGGACAGGGAGGCCCCCGCTCTGACCACCGTGCCCTGCATGAGCACGCTGTCAGACACCTTGGCCCCCTTCTCCACCACCACGCCGCGGAAGAGAATGGAGTTTTCCACCGCACCCTCGATCTGACAGCCGTCGGCCACCAGGGAGTGTCTGGAGACGGACTCGGGGCCGTAGTAGGTGGAGGGGTTGGACTGATCCTTGGTGCGGATGGGGCGGGCGGGGTTGAACAGGTCGGCCCGGACGGCGGGGTCCAGCAGCTCCTGGGAGCGCTGGTAGTAGTCGCCCACCGACTGGAAGCGGCCTACATAGCCCTTGTGAACGTAGGGCATCATCTTCAGGGACTTGAGCCGGGGCTGGAGCACGCCGCGGCTGAAGTTGGCCACGTCGTGGGCGGAGCAGTAGTTCACCATGTCCATGAGCAGGCGCTTGGACAGGATATAGACCTCCAGGGATTCCAGCGCCTTGTCGGCGGAGGTGGGGTGGATGGACAGGTCGGTGATCCGGCCCTCCTCGCTGACCTCCACATACTCGGAGAACCGGGGGGCCCCTTTCAGGGTGGGGGTACACACCACGGTGATGTCCGCCCCGGAACTCCGGTGCTGCTCGAAGACCTCGTTGACAGGCAGATTCACCGCCATGTCGCCCCAGGCCAGCAGGACGTAGTCCTGACGGATGTCCTCCAGGTAGTCATAGACCCCGGCCAGGGCCTCCATGCTGCCCCGGTATTCGCCGTGGCCCAGCTCGGTGTAGCTGAAGGGGGGCAGGATGCGCAGGCCGCCGTGCTTGCGGCTCAGGTCCCAGTCCTTGCCGGAGCCCAGATGGTCCAGCAGGGACTGATAGCTCTGGTGAACCACCACGCCCACGTCAGTGATGCCGGCGTTGACGCAGTTGGACAGCATGAAGTCGATGAGGCGGTAGCGGCCGCCAAAGGGCAGAGAGCAGGTGTTCCGGGGGCGGGTCAGCTCGCCCAGGTTGGCGTCAGAGCGGTATGCGAACAGGATGCCGTGGAGATCGTTCATGCCTGCTCACCTCCTTTCACATCTTCGCGGATCATGGCCTTTGGCGGGACGACCGCCTTTTCGCCTACAGTGACCCCTCCGGCCACCACGGCGATGCCCCAGCTCTCGCCGCCGTCGGGGGCGGAGCCCACCACAGCCCCGGCCTCCACGGTGGCGTTCTCGGCCACGATGGAGTAGTAGACCTTGGCGCCCTCCTTCACGGTAGCCCCGGGCATGAGGATGGAGTACTGGATGTCGGCCCCCTTCTCCACGGTGACAGAGTTGAACAGGACGGAGTTGGCCACGGTACCGTCCACCTGCCCGCCGCCGGTGACCATAGAGTGGGAGATGACGGCGTCAGGGCCGGTGACATGGGGGGGCCGGATGGGGGTGCGGGCGTAGATGGGCCAGCTCTCGTCGTACATATCCAGGCCGCTGCTGCTGCCGGCCAGCAGGTCCATATTGGCGTCCCACAGGGAGTCGATGGTGCCCACGTCCTTCCAGTAGCCCGCGAAGCGGTAGGCCATCAGCTTCTCGCCGGCATTCAGCATGTTGGGGATGATGTTCTTGCCGAAGTCGTTGGAGGAATTGGGGTCGGCCTCGTCGTCGATGAGGTATTTGCGCAGCTTGGACCAGGTGAATACATAGATGCCCATGGAGGCCAGGTTGCTCTTGGGCTGGGGGGGCTTCTCCTCAAACTCGTAGACCTTGTCGTCGGCTTCCACGTTCAGGATGCCGAAGCGCTTGGCCTCCTCCATGGTGACCTCCAGCACCGAGATGGTGCAGGCCGCCTCGGATTTTTTGTGGAAGGCGACCATCTCGGAATAGTCCATTTTATAGATATGGTCGCCGGACAGGACCACCACATACTCGGGGTCGTAGAGGTCCAGAAAACCGATGTTCTGATAGATGGCGTTGGCGGTGCCCTTGTACCAGCTACCCTGCTCACCCTCACCCAGGTAGGGGGGCAGGATATGTACGCCGCCGTCGGACCGGTCCAGGTCCCAGGGCTGGCCGTTGCCCAGATAGCTGTTCAGCTCCAGGGGGCGGTACTGGGTGAGGACGCCCACGGTGTCGATGCCGGAATTGACACAGTTGGACAGGGGGAAGTCGATGATGCGGTACTTTCCGCCGAAGGGGACGGCGGGCTTGGCCACGTTGCTGGTCAGGGCGTAAAGGCGGCTGCCCTGGCCACCGGCCAGCAGCATGGCGACGACTTCTTTTTTCATGGTTGTTCACCTCTTACTTTTTTGGCTGCGATGACATCTATAAAGATCAGAGTCATAGGCTCTGAGGATGCTTGGAGGGGCGGGCTCCCCCTGAGCGGGGGATCACTTCTCCGCCTTTTTCGTGCGGGCGGCCCGCCTGGGCTTCTCCGCCGGCTCGGCCTTGGGCTTGCGGCCGCGCTTCCTGGGGGCTTCCTCCGCGGCGGGGACGGCCCCGGCCTTTTCCGCCTTGGCCGTCTTCTTGGCGGCGGGCTTCTTCTCCGCTTTGGGGGCCTCCGCCTTTTCGGTTTTGGGCTTGCGGACGGGATTCTTGCGCACGCAGCGGTAGATCACGGCGGACATGGGGGGCAGGTCCACGGCGAAGGACTGCTGCTGGTCGTGGCAGGGGATTTTCTCCGTCTTGACGGGGGCCTTGTCCCCCCGGCCCTCGCCGCCGAAGGCGGAGTCGTCGGTGCTGAAGGCCACGCCCCAGCTGCCGGCGAAGGGGGCGCCCACCCGGTAGCCCACCCGGTGCTCGGGGGAGAAGTTGCACAGGACGATGAGGGGATTGCCCTTCCGGTCCCAGCGCAGGAAGGCCACGGTGTTGGCGTTGTTGTCATCGGCGCACAGCCACTGGAAGCCCTGCCAGGAGTCGTCCTGCTCCCACAGGGGGGCGTTCTCCAGGTAGAAGGCGTTCATGGCCTTGAAGAAGTCCTGAGTCTGACGGTGGGGGGCGTACTGGAGCAGGTGCCAGTCCAGGGAGTATTCAAAGTGCCACTCGTTCCACTGTCCCAGCTCGGCCCCCATGAAGGTGAGCTTCTTGCCCGGGTGGGTCATCATATAGGCGTAGAAGGCCCGGACGCCGGCGAATTTCAGCGGATTGTCCCCGGGCATCTTGCCGAAGAAGGAGCCCTTCATGTGGACCACCTCGTCGTGGCTGAGGGGGAGGATATAGTTCTCCGAGAAGGCGTACATCAGGGAGAAGGTGATGTCCCGGTGGTTGAACTGGCGGAAGTAGGGGTCCAGCTTGATATAGTGGCAGATGTCGTTCATCCAGCCCATGTTCCACTTGAAATTGAAGCCCAGACCGCCGTCGTCCACAGGCTTGGTCACCTTGGGCCAGGCGGTGGATTCCTCGGCCACCATGAGCACGTCGGGGTGTGCGGCGAAAACGGCGGTGTTCAGGTCCTGGAAGAACTTGATGGCCTCCAGGTTCTCGTGGCCGCCGTTCACGTTGGGCAGCCACTCGCCGGCCTTGCGGTTGTAGTCCAGATAGAGCATGGAGGACACCGCGTCCACCCGCAGGCCGTCCATGTGGTACTCCTCCAGCCAGAACATGGCCGAGGAGAAGAGGAAGGAGCGCACCTCGGGCCGGCCGAAGTCGAAGACGTCGGTGCCCCACTCCTTATGTTCCCCTTTCCGGGAGTCGGCGTACTCATAGGTGGGGGTGCCGTCGAAGTTGTACAGGCCGAAGGCGTCACGGGGGAAGTGGGCGGGCACCCAGTCCATAATGACACCTACCCCCGCCTGGTGGAGCTGGTCGATAAGGTATTTCAGGTCGTCAGGGGTGCCGAAGCGGCTGGTGGCGGCGAAGTAGCCGGTGCACTGGTAGCCCCAGGAGGCGTCCAGGGGGTGCTCGGTGACGGGGAGAAGCTCCACATGGGTAAAGCCCATCTCCTTCACATAGGGCACCAGATAGCCGGTGATGTCACGGTAGCTGAGGAACTCGCCCTCGCCGGTGCGCCGCCAGGAGCCCAGGTGGCACTCGTAGATGTTCATGGGCCGGCGGTAGGGGGGATTTTTGGCCCGGAACGCGAACCAGTCCCGGTCGCCCCACTGGTAGCCGGTGTCCAGATCGTACAGCTTGCTGGACACGTCGGGCCGGGTGGCGGCGTGGAAGCCATAGGGGTCGGCCTTGCCCACGAAGCCGCTGCCGTCCGCCTTATGTATGGCGTACTGATAGGCGTCGTAGCGGTTCAGGCCGGGGACGAAGGCCTCCCAGATGCCCCCCTCACCCTTGGTCATGGGGGTGGCCTCCAGGTCCCAGCCGTTGAAATCGCCGATGACGGTGATCTTGGGGGCGTTGGGGGCCCAGACCCGGAAGAGATAGCCCTCGACGCCGTTTTCGTCCCGGGCGGGATGGGCGCCGAAGCACCGCCAGGCATGGGTGGAGCGGCCCTCGGAGAAGGCCTCAAGCTCCAGATAAAGGTCGTTTGGGGAGAGTTTTTCTTGGTATTTGGACATATTTATCACCTCGTGGAATCTTTTACGGAGTGCTGTCAGCGAAAACTAACAAGGGCGCGCCAAATGAGGCTGAGTATATTTATTTAAATTATACAACATCTGAGAAGGGCCGTCAAGTAAAATAGTGGAAAAATGAAAGAAAACTGAAAAGAAATAGCCGGAGCGGGAAGAGATCGGAAATGTAGGGGGCGCGCGGCGCGCGCCCGGGGACGGGAAGCTCCCGTCACCCCGCCATCAGCAGCTTGCTGAGCATCCGGCTGAAGATGCCCGGGACGGACAGCCGCTCCACCCCCTGAGAGGCCAGGATGGGTACGGTATCCCGCAGCTCGTCCCCCACGTAGACCTCCAGCGTGCCCAGGGTTTGTCCCTGCTCCACCGGGGCCTCCAGATTCTCCGCAAGGGACAGGCGGGTGGTCACCTGACCCTCCTCCCCCTTGCGCACCAGCAGGCGGCAGTCCCGCTCCAGCCGGGGCTGGACCTGGGCCTGGGTCCCCAGCAGGACGTCCACCGGGGCCAGGGGGGCCTCGGGGTAGACGGCGGCCAGGCCGTAGCTTGCGAAGCCGTAGCTCAAAAGGGACTTGGCGTCCTCAAACCGCTGGTTGATGGAGGGGGACTTCATCACCACGGCGATGAGCTCCATGCCGTCCCGCTCGGCGGTGGCCGACATGCAGTAGCCTGCGGAGCTGGTGTAGCCCGTCTTCAGGCCGGTGGCCCCCTCGTAGAAGCGGACCAGGCGGTTGGTGTTGGTCAGACCGAAGGCGCCGTTGCGGATGGAGTCCATCCAGATGGTGGTGTAGTCCCGGATTTTTGGGTGGTTCAAAATCAGCTCCCGGGACATGAGGGCGATGTCATAGGCGGAGGTCACATGGCCCTGGGCGGGCAGGCCGGTGCAGTTTAAAAAGGTGGTGTCCGTCATGCCCAGTTCCCGGGCCCGCTGGTTCATCTGGGTAACAAAGGCCCCCTCGCTGCCCGCCAGGTGCTCCGCCAGGGCCACCGAGCAGTCATTGCCCGAGACCACCGTGACGCATTTGATCATCTCAGACACGGGCATCTGCTCCCCCTCCTCCAGGTAGACCTGGGAGCCCCCCATGCCGGCGGCGTAGGCCGAGACGGTCACCATGTCGTCCAGGCTGATCCGGCCCGAGTCCACCGCTTCCATCACCAGCAGCAGGGTCATGATCTTGGTGACGCTGGCCGGCTCCAGCTTCTCGTGGGCGTTTTCCTCCAGCAGAACGGTTCCTGTCTCCTTTTCCATCAGCAGGCAGGAGGCACAGGACAGATCCAGGCCGGCGTCCGCCGGGGCGGCCCCAGCCGGGGGGATGGCGGCGGCGAGGGTGAGTACAGTCAGTAATATTGACAGGGATTTTTTCATAAAGGACTCCTCCTGATCCATGAATTTGCGGGTATGGTCAGGATGTGGCGCGGAGGGTTTTTCTATGCGCTGACCGGGACAGGAAAATTTTTGCCCGGGGTCGCGCCGCATCTGTTTTTTACGGCGGCGTCGGGGAGGAAGCGGAGGCGGCGCAGAGCGTCTCTACGAGACTACCATTAAATGGGGCGGAAAAAAGAGCGAAAAAAGAAATAAAAAATTTTTTCTTCGGTGTATCAAAACGTACAACTTTCTGCCTCAAACGCCCATGGGTGTAAGGAGGGTTGATATGGCAAAGCCGGTGAAGCTCCCGGACCGGGAGCAGATTATCAAACGGATGTGGAGGCTGGCCAACGCCGGAGCGGGGGACGCCGTGAAGCTGGCCTGCTTTCCCCCGGAGGAGTGGCAGGGAACGGAGGGACTGGAGCTGGATGCCCTCACCGAGTTCAAGCGGGGGAGCAACGGGGTGGTGGAGCTGAAATTCGTGGACCGGGGGCGGCTGCTGGAGCGGCTGCTGGATACGGTGGACCACAGCGGTGAGGTCCAGGTGGACCGCTTTCTCCAGGCCATGGAGGGGGAGGAGTAGATGATTTTTTCAGAGAAGCAGAGGCGGGTGCTCACCTGGTGGCGGCCCGGGTCGCCGGACCGGGACAGGCAGGCCATCATCTGCGACGGGGCGGTGCGCAGCGGCAAGACCCTGTGCACCGGGCTGTCCTTCTTCTGCTGGGCTATGAGCTGCTTCCGGGACAGGAATTTCGCCCTGTGCGGCCGGACCATCCAGAGCGTGCGGCGGAACATGCTGTCTGAGCTGATCCCGCTTTTGGAGGGGATGGGCTTCCGGTGTGTGGAGAAGGTGAGCAAAAACGTGATCCAGGTGCGGCTGGGGGGAAGGAGGAATACCTTTTACCTCTTTGGAGGGAAGGACGAGAGCTCAGCCGCCCTGATCCAGGGCATCACCCTGGCCGGGACCCTGCTGGACGAGGTGGCCCTGATGCCCCGGTCCTTTGTGGAGCAGACCATCGCCCGGTGTTCCGTCACCGGGAGCCGGCTGTGGTTCTCCTGCAACCCGGAGACCCCCGCCCACTGGTTTTATCAGGAGTGGGTCTGCAAGGCGGAGGAGAAAAACGCCCTGCGCCTCCGGTTCGCCATGGAGGACAACCCTGGGCTGTCCAAAGAGGTGCGGGAACGGTACGCCAACACCTTTCAGGGGGCCTTCTACCGCCGGTTCGTGCTGGGTGAGTGGGCCGCCGCCGAGGGGCTGGTGTACGACTTCTTTGACGAGAGCTTTCTCCGGGAGGCTCCGGAGGGGCCCTTTGAGGAGTGGTACGCGTCGGTGGATTACGGTACCTCCAACCCCACCTCCATGGGGCTGTGGGGGAGGAAGGACGGGGTGTGGTACCGGATGAAGGAATATTACTACGACGGCCGGGCAGCGCGGCGGCAGAAGACCGACGAGGAGTACGCCGGCGACCTGGCGGAGCTGGTGGGGGACCGGCCCCTCCGGGCGGTCATCGCCGACCCGTCGGCGGCCAGTTTCCGGGAGACCCTGCGCCGTCGGGGCTGGCGGGTGAAAAGGGCGGACAATCAGGTGCTGTCCGGCATCCGCCTCACCGCCCGGCTGCTGAAAAGCGGAAAGCTGGTGATCTGTAAGGGCTGCGGCAACGCGGCGCGGGAATTTGCCCTCTATCGCTGGGACGACAGGGCCGGCGGGGAGGACCAGGTGCGCAAGGAGCACGACCACGCAATGGACGAGATCCGGTATTTTGCCGCCACCGTGGCAGGAAAGGAGGGTCGGGGCGGGATGTTCGCCGGGTGTGTGGAGAGAGGGGTGTTTTAGAAGAACGCCCGCGGGCGGAATGAGAGATTAATTTAAAGGAGGAATTGCATGAAATGGTGGAAGCAGAAGCGGCGGGAGCCCCCCGCTCCCATTGTACAGGTGCGGCGGGGGGAGGGACAGCCCTTTGGGGCGCTGGACCGGTACGTCCCGCTGAAAACCGGGGAGACGGCCCTGTACCGGGCCATCCGGGAGGGGGTGCCCATCATCGACGCCGCCATCTGGAAGCTGGTGCGGCTGTGCGGCGGGGTGGGGGTGCGGTGCGCCGACCCCGGGGCCCAGGCGGGGCTGGAGGAGTTCTTCCGCACGGTGGACGTGGGCTGGGGCCAGCGGGGGGTGCAGGCCTTTCTGGACCGGTATCTGGACGACCTGTTCACCTGCGGCCGCGCCCTGGGGGAGGTGGTGCTGACCCCCGACGGGAAGGAGATCGCCGCCCTGCTGTGCGCCGACCCGGAGCAGGTGGAGGTGAAGCTGGGGGACAGCCCTCTGGACTTCACCCTGTGCCGGGCGGGGCTGGGGGAGGGGCGGGAGCTGCCCTGGCAGGAGCTGCTCCTCTTCACCCCCTTCCAGCCCACGGGGGACGCCCCCTGCGGGGTGTCGCTGCTGCGGTCCATGCCCTTTCTGGCCGGCGTTCTGCTGAAAATTTTTCAGACCACCGGCCAGAACTGGGAGCGGGCGGGCAACCTACGCTTCGCCGTGGTGTGCAAGCCCGGGGAGGGGGAGGAGGCCTTCGCCCAGGAGCGGTGCCGGCAGGTGGCGCAGGAGTGGAGCGCCGCCATGCAGGCGGGGCGGGAGGGCTGCGTCCGGGATTTTGTGGCCGTGGGGGACGTGGACATCAAGGTCATCGGGGCGGACGGGCCGGTGCTGGACAGCCAAACGCCGGTGCGGCAGATCCTGGAGCAGCTGGTGGCCCGGACAGGGATACCTCCCTTTATGCTGGGGCTGTCCTGGTCGTCCACTGAGCGGATGAGCGCCCAGCAGGCCGACCTGCTCACCAGCGAGATCACCGCCATAAGGCGGGCGGTGGAGCCCGCCCTGTGCCGCGCGGCGGAGCTGTGGCTGCGGGTCCACGGCTTCGGAGGCAGGGCGGAAATTTTGTGGGAGGACATCAACCTCCAGGACGTGGTGGAGGAGGCCCGGGCCGGTCTGTACCGGGCCCAGGCGGAAAAATTGAGGAGGGAAGCATGAAAATCGTGAAGGAAGCTGTGGGCGGGGAACCCGCTCAGGTGACGGCCCGGGACCTGGAGCTTATCGGGGCGCTGGCCCGGAGACCGCTGGGGGCGGAGGAGGTGTATACCTTCTCGGTGCGGCTGTGCGACAACGAGATCGACCGGGACTTTGAGCGGTTCACCCTGGGGACGCTGGAGCAGCTGGCCCCCATGTTTGTGGGAAAGGCGGGGATCTTCGACCACCAGTGGTCCGCCAGGGGACAGGCCGCCCGGATCTACAGGACGGAGCTCATCCGGGAGCCGGAGCGGCTCACCCGGGCGGGGGACGGGTACGTCTGGCTCAAGGGCTGGGCCTATATGGTGCGCACCGACAGCAACCGGGACCTGATCGCCGAAATTGAAGGGGGCATCAAGAAGGAGGTCAGCGTGGGCTGCGCGGTGGAGCGGGCGGCCTGCTCCATCTGCGGCTGCGACCGGACGCGGAATGACTGCGGTCACGAGAAAGGCCGGGAGTACGGCGGACAGCTGTGCTGGGCCGACCTGGAGGGGGCCAGGGACGCCTATGAGTTCTCCTTTGTGGCCGTCCCCGCCCAGCCCGAAGCCGGGGTGGTGAAATCCGTCCGGCGAGGGGAGCGTCAGGCCTGGGAGCGGCTGGAGGAGGAGGCTGAACTGGGCCGGAGGTGTCTGGAGGAGCTGCGGGGCGAGGTGGTCCGGCTGGCCCTGCTGTGTGACCGGGAGCTGGATGCCAGGGCGGTGAAGTCGCTGGCGGACAAGCTGTCTTACCGGGAGCTGGAGGAACTGCGCAAGTCCTGCGCCCGGCGGGCCGGGGAGCGGTTTCCGCTGAAAACTCAGCTGAACTATGAGGGAAAGAGCGCCGCCCTCAGCGAGGAGAATCAGGCGTTTTTGGGGTGAGCATGTAGGGCGCAATGTAGGGACGGATATTATCCGCCCGTTTCAACGATACGCCGCATTTTTGCGGGCGGATGATATCCGCCCCTACACAAGGTATCTGTAAAATCAAGAAGGAGTGTGGACAAGCATGGCATATTACTACGACAATCTGAAGCTGGACAAGGGGATGTATCGGGAGGCTGGACGATCCTTCAGCCAGGTACTGGAGCGGGAGGACCCCAGTGAGCGGTATAAGGGCACCAGCCTGGAGGGGCTGGACGCCTTTCAGCGGCAGCTCAAGCGGTTTGACATCAAGGTGAAGGGGGAGACCAGCGACCCGGTGGAGGCCTTCTTCCGCACCTCTGACGCGGCGGTGCTCTTTCCCGAGTACATCGCCCGCACCGTGCGCCAGGGCATGGAGGAGGGGGACGTCCTCCCACGGATCACCGCCGCCGTCACCAAGATCGACGGGATGGACTACCGCTCCATCTCCTCCGAGGCGCTGGGCGAGGAGAAGAAGCTGCGGCCGGTGCCCGAGGGGACCCTGATCCCCTCCACCTCTATCAAGGTGCAGGCCAACCTGGTGAAGCTGAAAAAGCGGGGCAGGATGCTGGTGGCTACCTATGAGGCGGTGCGGTTCCAGAAGCTGGACCTGTTTTCCGTCACCCTGCGGCAGATCGGCGCCCACATTGCCCGGACCCAGCTGGAGGACGCGGTGGATGTGCTCATCAATGGGGACGGCAACGAGAATCCCGCCCAGGTGACGCAGCTGGCCGCGGGAACGGAGCTGGACTACGGCGCGCTGGTGGATTTCTGGGCCAAATTCGACCCCTACGCTATGAACACCTTGCTGGTTTCAGGGGACGTGATGCTCCAGCTGCTCAAGCTGCCCGAGTTCCAGAATCCCCTCACCGGGCTGAACTTTCAGGGCACCGGACGGCTGGCCACTCCGCTGGGGGCCGATCTGCTGCGGACCTCTGTGCTGCCCGTGAAGACGGCGGTGGGGCTGGACCGGCGGTTCGCCCTGGAGATGGTCCAGAGCGGCGGCGTGATGGTGGAGTATGACAAGCTCATCGACCGGCAGCTGGAGCGGGCCGCCATTACCACCATCAGCGGCTTCGCCAAGGTGTTCCCCCAGGCCAGCCGGGTGCTGAAGGTGTGAGATGGAGGAGAAGATTCTGGCCCTGTGCAGGGCAATGGGGGCCGGCCGGGAGGAGCTGCTGCTCCCCCTGGTCCGGGCGGTGAGCGAACAGCTGGCCGGACGGCTCAGGCCGGGCCTGGCGTCGGAGGAGTGCGGTCCCGCATTCCCTCTGGCGGCAGCTATGATCGCCGTAGACCGGCTGGCCGGCATGACCGGTGGCGGGGAGATCGCCTCCTTTACCGCCGGGGATGTGACCGTCCGGCGGGGAGCGGGGAAGAGCTTGTCCCGGCAGGCGGAGGAACTGCTGGCCCCCTGGCTGGAGGACGGCGGGTTTGTATTTCAGGGGGTGGAAGGATGATGGAGCGGCTTTGGGACGACATTCTGGCCCGGTTCGGGCAGGACGTCGCCCTGCGGGGGGCGGAGACCGCAGCCTGCAGAGCCCTTGTCCAGCCCCTGCTGGACAAGGGGACGGATCAGGAGGTCCACGGGCCCCTGGGGCTGGGGCGGCAGGACCGGTTCCTCTATCTGGGTCCGGCGGACCGCCCCCTGGACCTGAACACCGTTGTGGAGTGGAACGGGCGGGCCTATCGGGTGCAGGCCGCCCACCGGGTGGGGGAGGGGCTCTGCCCCCACTGGCGGGCGGTCCTCCGCCCGGGAGAGGAGGGTTTGGAATGAGCGTGGGGCTGGAGCGGGTCAGCGGGGAGCTGGCCGGCTATCTCAGTGCCCGGGGGGTGCCCGCCGTGACCGCCTTCCCCGCGGTCCCCCGGAGAGAGGAGGGCGGGCCGGTGGCGGTGGTGTCCCTCCGGGGGTGCCGGGCGGTGAGCTCCGGGTTTCAGAACTACCTGGGGGAGCGGTTTCGGGAGGAGACGGGCCGGTGGGAGGAGCGGTACGGACACCGGGCCGAGCTCACCTTCGGCCTGGACCTCTACGCCCCCGAGCGGGGGGACGGGGCGCTGCTCCAGGAGGCCTTCGACGCCCTGGCCGGAGTCCTGCTCTTTGAGGGGCCGGAGGGGATGGAGCTGAAGGAGCTGTCCTGCGGCGAGACGGTACGGGACGGGGAGAGCCGGCGGCTGAAACGGCCGGCAGAGGCGGTTTTTACCCTCTGCCTCACCGCAGCGGCGGACGCGGGCGGCCTGTTTACTGATTTTGAATTGAGAGGTGTGGTAAAAGAATGAGCATTACGGTACATCAGCGTCCGGGGGTGTACTCCTCCTATGACGTGTCCGGCCTGTCCGGCGGCAGCGGAGGCGGCCGGGTGGTGGGGCTGGCGGGCGTCTGCGCCGCCGCCCCGGCGGGAGGGGTCCGGACCGTGACCAGCTATGACCAGGCCCTGACCCTGTTTGGCGGACAGGGGAGCGAGGGGATAGCGGAGCTGGTCCGGCTGGTCCTGAAAAACGGAGCCTCCGGCGTGGCCGTTGCCGCCGCGGCCGACGAGAGCGGCTATGAGGCGGCCTTCGCCCTGCTGGCCGGGACGGAGGACGTGGCCCTGGTGATCTGCGACAGCACCGACCTCCAGGTGCAGAAGAAGCTGCGGGACAGCGTGGCCGCGGCCTCGGAGCAGCGGCGGGAGCGGCTTTGCGTGCTGGCCGGAGGGAAGGATGAGAGCGTGGAGGAACTGGTCGCCCGGGCCAAGGAGCTCAACCATGAGCGGGCGGTGCTGGTTGCCCCCGGCGCTTTGGACGGAGAGGGGAACGCCCTGTCCGGACTGACTCTGGCCGCAGCGGTGGCCGGAGCCATCGCCGGGGAGAGCGATCCCGCCGTCCCCCTGGGGGGCGCGGAGCTGAAGGGGCTGAGCGGCCTGTCCGCAAGGCTGGAGGACAACGGCATGGACCTGCTGATCCTGGGGGGCGTCACCCCGGTGGAGAGCCTGGGGGGCGTGGTGAGCGTGGTGCGGGGGGTGACCACCCGCACCAGTTCCGGCGGGGCCCCCGACGCCTCCTGGCGGGACCTGTCCGCCATCCGGGTGGTGGACGACGTGATCCCCGGACTGAGGAATGTCCTGCGGGCCAAGTTCCGCCGGGCCAAGAACACCCAGCAGAGCCGAGGGGCCATCCGGGCCCAGGTGGTGCTGGAGCTGGAGAACAAGCTGGCCCGGGAGATCATCACCGGCTACGACGGGGTGAGCGTGTCCGCCGACAGCGGAGACCCCACCCGGTGTCTGGTGGACTTCTCCTTCGCCGTGGCCCACGGGCTGAACCAGATCTGGCTGACGGCACATATAACCGTTTAAGGAGGTTGAAAAATGAGTATTCCAGGTTTTCCCACCAGCAGCGATATCTATCTGGAGGCTGACGGCAGGCGGGTGGCTGTGGTCCAGAGCTACGCGGCCAAAACCGTCAGGAGCAGCACGGCGGTAGAGGCCTTCGGGGAGGCGGAGCCGGTGGCGGCCTCCCCCGGTCAGACCAGTCACGTCATTGAGCTGAGCCGGCTGTACGCCACCGATCAGGCCATTCGGGACGGTATTGACTTCTACGCCATGAGGGACTTCTCCCTGGTGATCTGCAAGCCCGACCGGAAGGTGATCTACTCCGGCTGTCAGTGGAGTTCCATCCAGGAGAGCGCCAGCGTGGGCAGCATGGTGCTGGAGAAGGTCTCGCTGGTGGCCGCCCGGCGCATGGAGATCCGGGCATGAGCGGGTCCATACTGGCCCGGCGGGACCGGGTCTCTCTGGGCAGTGGCTTCGACTTGAGGCTGCTGTCCGCCCTGGAGCTGCTCCAGGCCCGGCGGGAGGGGGCGGCCCTGGCCGCCGACCGGCGGGAGCGGGCCCTGTGTGACAACGCGTGCCTCCTGGCCCGGGCGCTGGAGAAGACCGAGGACCACAGCCCCCTCTTCCCCGACGGGAGGGCGGTGCTGGCGGGGCTGACCGCGGAGGAGATCGGCACGCTGGCCGCCCGGTGGGGGGCCTTCCGCCGGGAGAGCGACCCGGGGCTGGAGGACCTCTGCTTCCGATGCCGGAGCAGCGCGGCCGAGGAGCGCTGCCCGGTGTGCGGGGAGCGGCGGAGCCGGGAGGAGCGGAGCAATCCCGCCTTTGATATGGAGCGGTTTTTGGAGCTGAGAGGGGGGAGTGGAGCTGACTGACTATCTGGAGGAGGCGCTGGCCGGACTGGAAGCCCTGGACAGGGGGCGGAAAAGAGGCGTCTGGCGGAGCTCCGCCGCCGGAGAGAAGCCGAAGCGGAGGGGGCCCGGGCGGGAAGAGGGAAGCAGGGAGCCGCCCCGGTCCGGCCCGCCGCCCTGGTCCAGCGGGGAACCGCGGGGGGAGGGGCTGGAGGAGCCCGCGCCCCGGTCCGGCCCGCTGCCCTGGCGGCGGGAGGAACCTGGAGGGCCGGCGGAGGGTCCCGAGGACCTGACCGGTCAGGAGAGAACCCGGCAGCCCGGGAAGGAGGCCGGCGGGGAAGGGACCCGGGAGAGCTGGCCCCTCTCCCTCCCGGGCCCGGCGGACCGGGCCGGCGTTCCCGATGCGGCCGGGGCGCCGGCGGTGGAATCGGGGACGGGACCGGGGGAGACGGCCCTGCGGTACGGCATGGAGCTGGACTGGGCGGAGCGGGCCGACCGGGTCTTCCGCCGGGACAGCCGCCGGTATGACGGGGGCTTTTATCTCTATTGAAGGAGGGTGACAGGATGACCTTGACGCCTATGCGATACAAGAGCTTTATCTGGCCCCACAACCCCAGGGTCTACTCCATCGACTTCCAGAGGACGGTAGCGGCCCGGAAAATCCCCTTCGGACGGGACCAGCTCCAGGACTTGGGGATGGGACACCGGGTGATGAAGGGGGAGGGGGAATTTGTGGGCGAGGGGGCGTATGACCAGTTCAGCCGCCTGGCCTGTCTCTTTTACGAGGGGGGGACGGGGCTGCTGGTCCACCCCCTCTGGCAGGCCGCCGACGCCTATTTTGTGGCCCTGCGGCTGGAGCAGGCCCCCAGGCCCGGCTATGTGCGCTACTCCTTTGAGTTCTGGGAGGAGAGCGGACAGCACAGCGGGCTGGCCGTCCGGGCGGCGGAGCCTGCCCGGGGTGAGACCGGGGGAACGGCGCAGCCCAGGGAACAGGCCGAGTATCACCGGGTGGCGAAGGGGGATACCCTGTGGGCGCTGGCCCGGCGGTATGGGCTGAGCCTGGCGGAACTCATCGCCCTCAACCCCCAGATCAAAAACCCCAATCTGATCTATGTGGGACAGGAGGTGCGGGTAGGATGACATGCTATGTGACCGACCAGGCGGGGACGTGCTGGGCCCTGCCTCCGGCGGCAGCCTGGCGGATGGAGTACACCGCCGGGACGCCCTGCGACAGCTTCTGGCTGCGGTGCGGCTGGGACAGGGGCAACACCGCCCGGCCCGGGGAGTGGACCCGTTTCACGGCGGAGCACGGCGGGAAGCGGGTGTTCACCGGAGTGGTGGACGAGTGCGAGGTGACGGAGGACGGCGGCGGGCGGCGGCTGGAGGTGTCAGGCCGGGGGATGGCCGCCCTCCTGCTGGACAACGAGGCGCTGGGGCAGGACTACCAGTCCGCCACCCAGGCCGACATCCTCCGGGACCACGTGACCCCCTACGGCATCGAGACGGCGCCGGGGATACGGCTGCCCCCGGTGGCCCGGTTCTCCGTTGCCGCCGGGAGCAGCGAGTGGTCGGTGGTTCACGACTTCGCCCGGTACTACGGCGGGGTCTGTCCCCGGTTCGACCGGCAGGGGCGGCTGGTGCTGTCCGGATGGGAGGACGGACAGGAGCGGGTGGTGGACGACAGAACGGGAGTGGCCGCCATAACCCGGCGGGACAGGCGGTACGGCGCGCTGTCTCAGGTGCTGGTCCGGGACCGGTGGAGCGGCCGGGTGGAGACGGTGGACAACCGGGAATTCCAGGCTGCTGGCGGCCTGGCCCGGCGGATTCTGACCATGCCCGCCCGGAGCAGCTATAAGGCCATGCGGTACTCCGGACAGTTTCAGTTGGAGCGGTCGTGCGCCGAGCGGGAGCGGCTGGAGCTCACCCTGGGGGAGGTGTTCACGGTCTGGCCTGGGGAGTTGGTGAGCGTCCAGCGGACGGGCTGCGGCTGGAACGGAAGGTATCGGGCCGCTCAGGTGACGGCCGGGATGGACGGGAGCGGGTGCTGGAGCCGCGTGGAGCTGGCCCCGCCGGAAGTCATTTTATAGAGCGGAGCGCTGACGAGGAGGGAGAAGCTATGTGGATGTCGGAACGAAATTGGAAGCTCCGGGCGGAGGAGCCGGCCGCGGAGCTGGGCACCGTCACCCTGGGGGGCGACCCGGCGGGGGTCAGCCTGGGGAGCGAGCGGCGCTGGATCGCCGTATACGGCCCCGGGGGCTACTGCTGGCGGCCCGCGGCAGGGGACAGGGTGCTGGTCCTCAGAGCGGGGGCGGAGGGGGAGGTCCCCTGCGTCCTGGGCCGGGTCCAGGAGGACGGCGGGCTGGAGCCGGGAGAGGCCCGGCTGTCAGGAGGGAACTGCTCCCTTCACCTGAGCCGGGACGGGCTGCGGCTGACCGGAAGCGTGCTGGTCAACGGAAAGCGGCTGGAGGATATGATCCGGGAGATTGCAGCCTCCGCGCCGCCGGAGGGGGGCTGAGGGATGGAACGGAAGCTGATTCAGGGGGACTATGTCCCCGACGGGGCGGGCGGGCTGACCGCCCTGGGGGGCGGAGAGGAGGCACTGGCCCGGGTGCTGTTCCGCCTCACCGCCCGGCGGGGAGCCCTGCCCTTTCTGCCCGGACTGGGCAGCCGGCTCTATCTGCTGGGCAGGGAAAGGCCCTCCGCCCGGCAGGCCCTGGCTGTCCAGTATGTGACCGAGGCCCTTCGGGAAGAGCCGGAGCTGTCGGTGCGCTCGGTGGAGCTGGTTCAGGACAGGGAGCGGGGCGTGCTCACTGTGTCTCTGGACTGGCGGGGAGAGGGGCTGACCGCCCAGGTGGAGGTTTGAGAGGAGGGAACGCGTGAAAACCGCAGAGGAAATTTATCAGGAGCTGCTCTCCGCCTTTGGAGAGCGGACGGGGCTGGAGCCCCGGGAGGGGTGCGACTTGTCCGCAAGGCTGTATGCCGTGGCGGCTCAGGTGTGTGCCCTGTACATCCAGGCGGATTGGGTGGCGCGGCAGGCTTTTCCCCAGACGGCGGAGGGGGACTGTCTGGACCGCCATGCCCAGCTGCGAGGGCTGGAACGCAAGCGGCCCGCCTTTGCTCAGGGGACGGTGCGCTTCAACGCCGGGGAGGCGTCCCCCGCCGACAGGGACATCCCCCGGGGGACGGTGTGCATGACGGCAGGGTTGGTCCGCTTCGAGACGGTGGAGGAGGGAGTCCTGCGGGCCGGCGCGCTGACGGCGGAGATCCCCGTCCGGGCGCTGGAGGCCGGGACGGCGGGCAATGTGGCCGCCGGGACCATCGTCTCCATGGCGGTGGCCCCCATGGGAATCGCCTCCTGCACCAACCCCCGGGCCTGCGCCGGGGGCGCGGACGGGGAGGGGGACGAGGCCCTGCGGGCACGGGTGCTGGACACCTTCAAACGCCTGCCCAACGGGGCCAACGCCGCCTTCTATGAGCAGGGGGCCCTGTCCTTCGACCAGGTGGCCGCCGCCGCGGTGGTGGCCCGGCCCCGGGGGGTGGGGTCGGTGGACGTGGTGCCCGCCACCCTGGCCGGGGCGCCTGGGGCGGAGCTGCTCCGGCAGCTCCAGGACTACTTTGAGCAGCGGCGGGAGATCGCCGTGGACCTGCTGGTCCGGGCCCCTGCCGTCCGGCGGGTAGACGTCACCCTCCGGGTAGCTCCCGAGGAGGGGCGGGATTCCGGCGAGGTGCTGGGCGGGGTGGAGGAGGCCGTCCGGGGCTGGTTCACCGGAAAGCTGCTGGGGCAGGACATCCTCCGGGCGAGGCTGGGACATTTGGTCTACAGCTGCGCCGGAGTGGCCAACTATGTTGTCGCCGCCCCGGCGGCGGACGTCCGGGTGGCCGGCGACGTGCTGCCCGTGCTGGGGACGCTGCGGGTGGAGGAGATGACATGAGCCACGCCCAATATCTGCGGGACCTGCTCAGGCCCCTGGGGGTCTATGACCTGGAGGCCCCCTTCAACGGCGGAGAGCTGGACGTCCAGGGCGAGGCCCTGGACGGGGTGCTGGAGCGGCTGGAAGAGGTGGAGCGGGAGGTCTGCCTGGATACGGCGGAGAGCTGGGGGCTGGAGAACGCCGCTTCCCTTTTCACCCGCCGCCCGGTGGCGGGACAGCCCCGGCAGCTGGCCGCCGCCCTGGCCGCCCTGCTGCGCATCGGCGGAGACAGCTTTACCCTGTCCGCCATCAACGACACCATCAACGGCTGCGGCGTCCCCGCCTTGGTGAGGGAGACGGGAAAGGGACGGGTCTCCGTCTCCTTCCCCGGGGCGGCCGGGGTGCCCCAGGGGTTCGACGGGCTGAAAAGGATCATCGAGGATATCCTCCCCGCCCACCTGGGGGTGGAGTATGACTTCTGGTTCCTCACCTGGGCCGAGCTGGAGGACAACTTCCCCAGCTGGCGGTCTATCGAGGAGCTGGAGCTGTCCTGGGCCCAGCTGGAGACTTATGTGGAATTTCTGTAAAAAATGGCCTCACTGCATCGCAGTGAGGCCATTTTTTATCCCCGATTCTGCGCCTCCACCAGGCGCACGCCGCAGTACTGCTCCCGCAGTTTGGGCTTTTCGATTTTGCCGGTGGGGTTGCGTGGGACATCGGCGAAGATGATCTTCCGGGGGCGCTTGTACCGGGGCAGGTCCATGCAGAACTGGTTGATCTCGCTCTCGGTGCAGGTCATGCCCTCCTTCACCTGGATGATGGCGGCGGCCATCTCCCCCAGCCGCTGGTCGGGCAGGCCAATGACGGCTACGTCATGTACCTTGGGGTAAGCGGACAGGAAGTCCTCGATCTGGACCGGGTACAGGTTCTCGCCGCCCGAGATGATGACGTCCTTCTTCCGGTCTACCAGGAAGACAAAGCCGTCCTCGTCCTGACGGGCCATGTCACCGGTGTGGAGCCAGCCGTTTTCCAGCACCTCGGCAGTGGCTTCCGGGTTGTGGTAGTAGCACACCATCACACCGGGGCCCTTGACGCACAGCTCGCCCACGCCGCCCTGTTTGACGGGCTGGTTCTGCTCGTCCACAATCTTGATCTTCCAGCCGTAGCCGGGGACCCCGATGGCCCCCACCTTGTGGACGTTCTCCAGTCCCAGGTGGACGCAGCCCGGGCCGGTGCACTCGGACAGGCCGTAATTGGTGTCGTACTTGTGATGGGGGAAGTAGCTCAGCCAGTGCTTGATGAGGGAGGGGGGCACCGGCTGGGCGCCGATGTGCATCAGCCGCCACTGGGAGAGCTGGAAATCTTCGACTTTCAGCTCTCCCCGATCAAGAGCGGCTAAAATGTCCTGAGCCCAGGGCACCAGCAGCCAGACGATGGTGCATCTCTCCTGACTGGCCGCCTGGAAGACGGCGGAGGGGGAACTGCCCTTCAAGAGCACCGCCTTGCTCCCGGTAAAGAGGGAGCCGAACCAGTGCATTTTGGCCCCGGTGTGGTACAGGGGCGGGATGCACAGAAATACGTCCTCATGGGTGGTCTCATGGTGGATGGCCTCCATCCGGGCGGACTGCATCAGGGCGGTGTGCTTGAGCAAAATCGCCTTGGGGAAGCCGGTGGTGCCCGAGGAGTAGTAGATGGCGGCCTCGTCCTCGTCGTCCACCAGCACCTTGGGGGGGCGGCTGGAGCAGTTAACGGTGGCCCGGAGGTGGTCCTCGGCAAAGGAGGGGCAGTGCTCCCCCACGAAAAACAGCAGCATCTGGCGGGTGATCTTGGGGACGATGGGCTCCATCCGGCTGGTGAACTCCGGGCCGAAGAAGAGCACGTCCGCGTCGGCCAGCTTGAGGCAGTAGTCGATCTCGTCGGAGGTGTAGCGGAAGTTGAGGGGGACGGCGATGGCCCCCGTCTTTAAAATACCGAAGTAGATGGGCAGCCACTCCAGGCAGTTCATCAGCAGTATGGCCACCTTCTGGCCCTTCCGGATGCCCCGGCCCAGCAGCATGTTGGCCACCCGGTTGGCCTTCTCGTCAAAGACCGACCAGGTGATCTCCCGGCGGTAGGGGGCGTCCCCGGTGGGCTGGATGAGCTCGTACTCCTGCCAGGAGACCCGCTGCTCCTCCCGGACCTCCGGGTTGATCTCCACCAGGGCGGGCTCGTCGCCGTAGAGCTTGCTGTTGCGCTCCAGCAGATCGGTGATAGGCATATGCTCTCGTTCCTTTCCCAAAACGGATGTGATCCGCAGTACTTTATTGATTTTAACCGCTAAAGTATTGTAGCGGTTTCCGCCCGCTTTGTCAAGAGACGATCCGGGCGGTTACAGCTTCGCCTTGGGCAGGTTCCAGTGGTAATGGGCCGCCAGAATGCGGATGACGACCACCGCCGCCATCCCCACCAGCATGGCGTCCATGCTGTCCGTGTGGTTCCACATGCCGGCGCACAGAGCCGCCCCCGCCAGGGAGGCGCAGGCGTAGACGTGCTTGACAAAGATGTAGGGGACCTCCTGGGCCAGCAGATCCCGGAGCACGCCGCCCCCCACGCCGGTGAGGGTGCCCACAAAGACCAGCAGGAAAAAGGTGGGGCGCTGAGCCTGGGAGAAGGCCAGCTCCACCCCGATCACCGAGAATGCCCCCAGTCCCAGGGTGTCCATCCAGAACAGCAGCAGGTCATACCGCCGCTGGTTGTGGGTCAGCGTCCGGCGGACATGGCGGGAGAAAAACACCGCCGAGGTCACCAGGGCCACCATGGCTGAGGTGGGGTCCTGAAAGGCCATGGGAGGGGTGAGCCCCAGGATCAGGTCCCGGATTACCCCGCCCCCGGTGGCGGTGGTCAGCCCCAGAATGCACACCCCGAAGACGTCCATATTTTTGTTCAGGCCGATCATGGCCCCGGAGGCGGCAAAGGCCAGCGTCCCCAAAAAATTCAAAATAAAAATAAAAGCGTCCATATCCTCATTATAGAAAAAAACGGCGCTTGTCAACCGGTTGCTGTCATCGTTTCCAAATTCTCCCGTTCAAATCCATGATATCTTCTGCAATATCCATGTTAAACACATAGGAATACTTATACGGATTATGAAACTGATGCGAGCAGCTAGATGTATCATGTTCTTCTTTTGGATTATTCGTAACAAAGAGTAGCTTTGTAAAACCGCAACCAGTGATGGTAAAATAAAAAACATCTGTAGTGTTGTTTGATTCCTTGCGGACAAGAGAAACGATATCCTCTTCTCCGACTTCGTAATAATATGGATCAAACCAAGGGTGGGGCTTTGTTACACTGATTTTAATGATCTTTGTATCCTCAGAATATTCCGAGGTAATTTTTCTCATGTCTTTTGTATAGAACCGTATTGCCATAAAGCATGCTGCACCAAGCAGCAAGACAGCAAGCATCAAGAGATGAAACAACAATATCTTCATCTTTGGATTTAGTTTTTTCATGTTATTCTCCTGCCATTTTATAAAGAGCGGAGGGGTACTCCGCAGAGCGTCAAAAAAGATGTTTATGGAACGGACCAAAAGCAACGGCGGTACTTGCGGGACGGTCCCGGCCCGCCGCCCATTGAGATTGACAATATTGTCACCGGTGCCAAAGTCTCCCGTTTAAATGTACCATATTTTCTGTAATAACCATCTCAAACACATAGGAATACTTATACGGATCATGTTCTTCTTTTGGATTATTCGTAACAAAGATTAGCTTTGTAAAACCACAATCAGTGATGGTAAAATAAAAAACATCTGTAGTGTCATTTGATTCCTTGCGGACAAGAGAAACGATATCCCCCTTAAAAAATTCGTAGTAATATGAATTAAAAACTTCGTAGTAATATGAATCAAACCAAGGGTGGGGCTTTGTTACACTGATTTTAATGATCTTTGTATCCTCAGAATATTCCGAGGTAATTTCGCTCATATCTCTTGTATAGAACCGTATTGCCATAAAGCATGCTGCACCAAGCAGCAAAACAGCAAGCAATGAGAGATGAAACAACAATATCTTCGTCTTTGGATCCAGTTTTTTCATGTTATTCTCCTGCTATTTTATAAAGAGCGGAGGGGTACTCCGCTCTTTATTAAAAACACTAAGTTTACATGGACTCAACATTAAGAGCAGCACTTGTGCGCCAAGCATATTTTACTTCTCCGGCAGTGGAATTATAAAGTTCCATGACTGTCATGAGGACATGGTTTCCTACATCACAGACGTATGCTTTTTGACTGTTGTAGGACATTTCTCGAATTGCACCTCCATAAGTGTCAATTTGATCCCACATGGATGTTTTATACTTACGTACTCCAGTAGCAAATTCCCATTCATTGGTTTCTACTATTTTAAGAGCGGAAAAAAGTGTAGCAATCCAACCATATTCAGGAAGCGTAGAAATAAGAGTTAAGACATCTACATTTGTGCGTTTAACTGAACCGGACAGTTCTGAAGTTACAAATATATTGGTTTTGTCTCCAGAAGTCAGTGCAAGTGTTGGCTGAATATTGTAAAAAATAGGACACCAGTTATCAACATATAATCTTGCTTTACCAGTTGAGGCATCATATTCAAGCATCAAACCATTATTGACTTGGGCATCAAGACTAAATTCTTTACGCTGTGAGTTAATGTAATACGAATCGAAAGTTAGATCAAGTATTCCGAGCCTGGAATAATAATATCCATTTAATTTGTCCGTCTTTTTTGCACAAAAGTACATATTGTTTCCGTTTGAACCATAATATACAACGTACTCTTCCGTTGTCAGATAGTCTTCTGTAATTCCATAACTTCTAATCGAAATCCAATCATTGGGGTTGTTGCTTAGGGCTCTCAAAAAATTTTTAAGATTAGCAAAGGTTGGTTTTGTATACGCTCTGGATTCAAGTGAAGATATATCCGCTGAAGACATATCCGATGATACTTCACTACTTACAGGATCATCTGTATAACTAAAGCCGATATCTGCGTATACCATTTTAGCAATATAATCATTTCGGTCGTAGTTGCCTTCATCGATCATAGCCATTTTCGACTGGAGGGCAACATCGTAAATCTGAGCAAATTGATTCTCATTTACTGCGGCTACAACCTCAAGTCCGTCAATGGTGGCAGTAAGCGTCTCGGAATCTTTATCAATTCTTAAATTGCCCATTGGGAAAGCGCCCACAACACGTGTTCCGTTCAGTCTTCCCTCATCATAAACATAAAAAGTTCCGACTTCTTTTTTGTCTACAAAATTTGATTCAATGCTTAGCCAAATATTTGATACATCACTCATATCCAAAGATATTTTAGCCGCTGTCTGGGACTCTTCATCAGCAATTGAGAGTTGGTTCTTCTCAGAAATATTTTGCACATATCCGAACAATGTAATAGAATTGTTTGTATTAACTGCAAATGCTGATACGGAAAGTGATAGTACCATCGCAATAACGACGCAAAAACTAATAATTTTTTTCATGATAACCCTCCGTTCTTCTCATCAATACAGATAAATAATTCTTGCTTGGGTGGGAGGTTCACTACACCCTGCACAGGGGGGGTGCACCCTTCGGGCAGGCTAAAGTAGGGAAAAAGTATATCGCCCCCTTTACTTGTCGTTCATGAGAGAGTTCTTTAGAAATATTATATCTAAAACGAATGAAAATGTCAATGAATTTTTAAAATTATTTATATGATATGTACATTAAAAATTGTTCTGCATTGCCACATGCTGTTTCCCTGTGTCAGAGGCAGAGGGGCTGGTGAGAAAACAGGCCGCCAACGGCGGCCTGCTCTGGAAGAATCAATCTATGTAGTCAAAGTCGTCCCGATACAATTCTTTGATAGACTCAATCTTTTCATTGGGCGGCATGAGATCATCATCCACATAAAGGATGGATTCGATCATTTCCAGCCGCAGCTTCTGTTCTTGAGACAGCGCATCCTCAAAACTCTCCATATCAAAGCCGGAAATCTCCATTTCAATGTTGCTGTTTCGCAGGAAGGTTAACAGTGTCCGCTCAAAGTATGTCATGATTCATATACCTACTATACATTTTGCTAGCGATTTGGGGTGCATAAATTCTACTTCATTTGCATCACAATGTAAAGTACAAATGTATAGCAGGTGAGCGTATGGAAAGAAAATTCAAAATACCCGCAATTCCGCAGACCACACAGAAAAACATCCGATTTCCGGACGACGTGATAGAAGAGGTGGAGTTGGCTATCCGCGGGACAGGCTCCACATTCTCCGCGTTTGTCATTGCGGCGACCAAGTGGGCGCTGGAAAACCTCAAGGAGCAGGAGAAAGATTCAGCAGACGGATAACAGAGGGAGGGACCCGGCGGGGCCCCTCCCTGTGCTTATGCTATGGAGTCTCCAGGTCCATCTCGTCCATGGCGTGGCGCATGTGGATGGCCATGGCGTGGCGGGCCCCCTCGGGGTCCCGCTTGCGGAAAAACTCCATGAGCAGGGCGTGGTCCCGGAGGGTATGCTCGGCCAGCAGGCCGCTCTGACCGCCGGAGACGATGGCGGTCTCCACCGCCTGGGAGATGATGGGCAGCAGGCGGCTCATAAACTCGTTGTGGGTGGCCCGGACGATGGCGGCGTGAAATTCCCTGTCGGCCTGGGTGCGGTCCTCCCCCGCCCGGATGGCGGCGGCCACCCGCTCCCCCTGGGCCAGGATGCCGGCCAGTTCCTCGGGGCCGGCCCGGCGGCAGGCCAGGGCGGCGGCCTCCGGCTCAAAGACCGCCCGCAGCTCGAACAGGTCCCGGAGCTGTCCCCGGACCTGATCCAGGGCGGAGAAGCCGAAGTCCTCCACCTCCTCCGCCCCCCGGGCCACAAAGGTTCCCAGGCCCCGGCGGACCTCCAGCAGGCCCTGGGCGGCCAGCTCCCGGATGGCCTCCCGCAGGGTGGCCCGGCTCACCCCCAGGGCCCGGGCCAGCTCCAGCTCGTTGGGCAGCTTCTCCCCGGGGGCGAACCGCTTCTCCGCCGCGATCAGGCCGTACAGCCGCCGGGCGGTCTGCTGAGACAGATTCTGCTTTTCCATGGTGCATTCCTCCGCGGTATGGTATGAATCGCCGGCCCTATGAGACGGCCGTCACCGTCAGCCGCCCCTCCGCCGCCCGGAATTTGACCTCCAGCCCGGCGAAGGACATGCCGTAGACCCGGTCCGGGTCGTCCTGATACCGGGGGCGGGGGTCCTGGGCCAAAACAGCCAGCAGGGCGGCCCGCCTGTCCTCCGGGACGCGGGCCAGCAGCTCGGGGGGACAGTCTACCGCCAGCTCCGCCCCGCTGGGCCGGGCGGCGAAACCCTCCGACGCGTCGGGCCAGCAGTCGGCGTAGGGCAGATAGGGCTTGATATCGTAGATGGGGGTGCCGTCCAGCAGGTCGGCCCCCCCGACGGTCAGGACGGGGCCCAGCGCCCGGTCCTCTCTGATTTCCGTCAGCCGGACGCAGGACAGCCCGATGGGGTTGGGCCGGAAGGGGGAGCGGGTGGCGAACACCCCCAGCCGCCTGTTCCCCCCCAGCCGGGGCGGCCGGACGGTGGGGGACCAGCCCTCCCGTATGGCCTGGGAGAACTCCCAGATCAGCCAGATGCGGGAGAAGCCCTCCAGCCCCCGGAGGGCGGCGGGGTCCCGAAATTCCGGCTCGAAGACGACGGTGGCGGTGAGGGCCTCCACCAGGCCGCTCTGCCGGGGAATGCCGAATTTTTCCGAAAAGTCGCTCCTGATGCGGGCGATGGGGCGCATGTCCATAAAAAATCCCTCCTGCACCCTGTATTATAAGGCACAGAAGGGACTTTGTCCAATCAGCGGACGATGATATTTTCAGAAATTTCGGAGAGGGCCTGGGCGGCCTCCATGTCGAACCGGCCGCTGCGGGCCAGGTCGGACAGGGAGATCATCCCCACCAGCCTCCCGTCCTCCACCACGGGCAGGCGGCGGACCTGCCGCAGGGCCATGAGGCGGGTGGCCTCCCGGCAGTCGTCCCCGGGGGCGACGGTGGCGCAGCTCCGGGTCATGATGTCCCGCACCGGGGTCTGGGCCGGGTCCTCCTCGGCGGCTACGCACCGCAGAATGATGTCCCGGTCCGTGACCACCCCCCGCAGCCGCCGGTCCGGCCCGCACACCGGCAGCGCCCCCACGTTGTGCCGGCTGATCAGCCGGGCCGCCAGCGCCGCGGAGGAGGTTGGCTCCACCGTCACCGCGCTGGGATTCATCAAATCCTTTACCTGCACGAAAAACACCCTTTCGGTAGAAATTGGCTTATGGCCAGTTTAACCGGAAAGGGGAGGCTTTATTCACCGCCCCAGCCAGGCGGCGTAATGGGCCGCTGGACCCACCCGGCCCACCGCCGACAGGGAGGCGTGCTCCATCCGGAACAGCTCCCCGGCCAGGGTTCTGAGCTGCTCCCGGGTGACGGCGTCATAGAGGTCTAAAATTTCCTGGGTCTCCCGCACCCGGCCGAAGAGAAGGGCGGAGGAGCCCGCCTGACTCATCCGGGCCTGGACGGATTCGCCGCTCATCAGCAGGTTGGCCTTGGCCTGGTCCCGGACCCGGTCCAGTTCCTCCTGAGAGGGGCCGCGCCCGGCCAGCTCCAGCGCCACCCGGCGGGCGGCCTCCAGGGCCTGTTCCTCCTGGTCGGGGCTGACGGCGGCGTAGATCCCCAGCAGGCCGGTGTCCTCGTGGTCGGCTACATAGGAGTATACGGTGTAGCACAGTCCCCGCTCCTCCCGCAGCTCCTGGAACAGCCGGGAGGAGCAGCCGCCCCCCAGCAGGGAGTTGAGCAGGGTCACCTGGGCCCGGCGGGGGTCCAGGTAGGAGGGGGCGGGGAAGGCCAGGATCAGGTGGTTCTGCTCGATGGCCTTCCGCTTGACGGTGACGGCCGGCCTGTAGGCGGCGGGCCTGACCCGGGGGACTGGTCCGCCGGGGAGGGAGGCAAGCAGCTGCGTGAGCCGGCCGGTCTGCTCCCCGGTGAAGCTGCCCGCCAGGGAGGCCACCAGCACTCCGGCGTGATAGTGCTCCCTGTGCCATGCCCTCAGCCAGTCCCCGTCCATCCCCGACAGGGTGGATTCCCTGCCCAGAATGGGCCGGGCCAGGGCGTTCCCCTTGTACACGGCGGCGGACAGCCGCTCGGCTACAAGGTCCTCCGGGGTGTCCTCATACATGCCGATCTCCTCCAGGATGACCCCCCGCTCCAGCCGGGCGTCGGCGGGGTCGAAGCGGGAATGGAAGAGCATGTCGGCCAGCAGATCCAGCCCCCGGTCCAGGTGGCTGTCCAGGACCCGGATGTGGAAGCAGGTGTGCTCTTTGGTGGTGTAGGCATTGAGCTGTCCGCCGACGGCATCGGCGTCCCGGGCCAGCTGGGCGGCGGTGCGGCGGCCGGTCCCCTTGAAGAGCATGTGCTCGATGAAGTGGGCTGCTCCGCTCTCCCGGGCGCTTTCGTGACGGGAACCTACCCCCACAAAGAAGCCCAGCGCCGCCGAGCGGACCCCGGGCACGGCCTGCGTCAGCAGCCGGGCGCCGTTGGGCAGGATTGTCTGTTGTACCATAAAAACCTCCCAATCTGTTTGGATTTTTCATCAGGCTTTGCCTTAGTATACCACCAAAAGGGGAAAACGTCCACCGCTGTCCCGGGAGAAAGGGTTGTTTCGCCGGGGCGGGTGTGCTATAATTCTGAAAACAGGTTACAATAAGGCCGTTTGGAGGTATACCGGTATGAATGTGTTTGATATCATCGGGCCTGTGATGATCGGGCCCTCCAGCTCCCACACCGCCGGGGCGGTGCGGCTGGGCTATGCGGCCCGGAAAATCCTGGGCGGGCCGCCCAGGCGGGCTGTGATCCAGCTCAGCGGCTCCTTTGCCCAGACCTGCCGGGGTCACGGGACGGACCGGGCGCTGGTGGCCGGCATCCTGGGCTTCCAGCCCGACGACGGCAGAATCCGGGATTCCCTGGAGCTCGCCCGGGCCCAGGGGCTGGACTATGAGTTCCAGTGCGGGACCGCCCCCGCCGCCCACCCCAACACCGCCCGGATTACTCTCCAGGGGGAGGACGGGGCAGACGTCACCCTCCGGGGCGCCTCCGTGGGGGGCGGGAACATCCTCATAGACGAGATCAACGGCATGGCGGTCCATGTGACCGGGCAGAGCAACACCCTGGTCATCCTCCACCACGACAGGCCGGGCACCATCGCCGCCGTGACCAATTTTGTGGCCTATTCCGGGGTGAACATCGGCAATTTCCGCCTCTCCCGGCCGGAGAAGGGCGGGACCGCGGTGATGACCATCGAGGTGGACGGGGAGCTGCCCGAGCACCTGACCGGAAATTTGAAAATTCTGCCCAATATCATCCATGTTGTGCTGATTCGGGCGGTCCAGGAGGTGGCCCCATGCTGACCTATCAAACGGTGGAGGAGCTGTGCCGGGCGGCGGAGCAGGCCGGCGTGTCCCTCTCTCAGGTGATTTTGTCCGATCAGGCCGCCGGGATGGAGCTGGAGGAGAGGGCGGTTTTCGCTCAGATGGCCCAGAGGCTCCAGGTCATGCGGGAGTCGGTGAAGACCGGGCTGGACCCGGAGCTGCGCTCGGCTTCCGGCCTGTCCGGGGGCGACGGGGCGAAGCTGCTGTCCTACGCCCAGGGCGGCGGAATTGCCGGCCCCTTTGTGGCCCGGGCCCTGGCCCGGACGCTGGCCGCCTCGGAGTGCAACGCCGCCATGGGCCGGATTGTGGCCGCGCCCACCGCCGGCTCCTGCGGCATTCTGCCCGGTGCCCTCCTGTCCCTTCTGGAGGAGGGGCAGTGCGGCGAGGAGCAGGCCGTCATGGCCCTGTTCACCGCGGGGGGCGTCGGCATGGTCATCAGCAACCGGGCCACCCTGGCCGGGGCGGAGGGGGGCTGTCAGGCGGAGTGCGGCGCGGCGGCGGCCATGGCCGCCGCCGCCCTCACCGAGCTGAAGGGGGGCTCTCCCGCCCAGGCGGCTCACGCCTGCGCTATGGCCCTGAAAAACCAGCTGGGGCTGGTCTGCGACCCGGTGGCCGGGCTGGTGGAGGTGCCCTGCGTCAAGCGGAACGCGGCGGGGACCATGATCGCCTTGGCCGCCGCCGAAATGGCTTTGGCCGGCGTGGAGAGCCGCATCCCCGCGGACGAGTGTATCACCGCTATGTATGAGATCGGGAAGGCTCTCCCCGCCTCCCTGCGGGAAACCGCCCAGGGCGGCCTGGCGGCCACTCCCACCGGCGTCCGGCTGAAAAAGGAAATCTTTGGGGAGGGGTCCTGAGCCCGCCAGGAAGTAAAGGAAAAAAACAAAGCGGCGGATGACAGAAGGGTCATCCGCCGCTTTTCGGCTTGTCAAGGGCTCCTGTCCCCCCCCAGGGCGGCGGGGATTGCGCTGGGTACGGGGATATCCTGCGTTTCCGTCCGGGGGACAGCGGGTCAGTCCTTCCAGTCCCACCAGTTGGCTTTGTCCGGCGGACAGCTCCCGTGCTCGGCGAAGTGGACCGCCAGCCGGTAGACGTACAGCACGCACCGGTCCACCTGACAGCCCTCCGCCAGGCATTCCCTTTGGTACAGCTCCTCCGGGTCCCGGCCCCGCAGGGACTCCAGGGTGGGACAGCCGATGCGCTCCAGCCGCCGGGTCATGCCGGGGCCCACGCCAGGGATGGCCTCCAGCTCAGATTTCCTTCTCATGCGGGAAACACCTTGCTCAGCTCGATAAAGCAGCCGTCCAGGACGTTGACCTTAGCGATGTCCTTCGTCCCGTAGACATAACTGAGCTTCAGCCCGTCCCCATCCAGCAAAAAGACATTCACCGTCTTATCCTCCGGGGAGACCACCCAGTACTCCCGGACCCCGGCCCGCTGATACAGATTCAGCTTGACCAGGAGATCATGGCAGACATTAGAGGGCGAAAGGATTTCAAGCGTCAGATCAGGCGCGCCCTTGCAGCCGCGCTCGTCCAGCTTATCCCGGTCACAGATGACGGAGATATCCGGCTGTACCACCGTCCGCACATCCTCCGGCCGGTCGTCCTTCTCCTCGAAGAGGCGGACATCGAAGGGGGCAGCGACGGCAAGGCATTTTTTGCCCTCCAGATAGTTTGTCAGCTGACGCATCAGCTCTGCGCTGATAAGCTGGTGGACAGTTGTGGGCGCGGAGAGCATGACAGCCTCGCCGTCGATCAGTTCATACCGCTCGGGGCCCTCCCACAGCAGATAGTCCGCATAGGTGTAATACTCTTGTTTCGCCGGAAGTGCCATGATGTCTCCTCCTTAAAAATCCGCGCTGCCCACGGTGCGGGGGTGGGGCAGGGTGTCCCGGATGTTGTTGATGCCGGTGAGGTACATCACCATCCGCTCGAAGCCCATGCCGTAGCCCGCGTGGCGGCAGGAGCCGTACCGCCGCAGGTCGCAGTACCACCAGTAGTCCTTGGGGTCCATGCCCAGCTCCTGAATGCGGCCCTCCAGCAGGTCCAGCCGCTCCTCGCGCTGTGACCCGCCGATGATCTCCCCGATGCCGGGCACCAGACAGTCGGCGGCGGCCACGGTTTTTCCGTCGTCGTTGAGGCGCATATAGAAGGCCTTGATCTCCTTGGGGTAGTCGGTGACAAATACCGGCTTTTTGAACACCTGCTCGGTGAGGTAGCGCTCGTGCTCGGTCTGGAGGTCGCAGCCCCACTCCACCTTGAAGTCGAATTTGTCGTTGTTCTGCTTGAGGATCTCCACCGCTTCGGTGTAGCTCACCCGGCCGAAATCGGAGGAGGCCACGTGCTCCAGCCGCTCCTTGAGACCCTTATCCACGAAGGAGTTGAAGAAGTCGATCTCGTCGGGACACTTCTCCAGCACGGTGGTGATGACGTACTTGATCATGGCTTCGGCGTTGTCCATATAGTCGCCCAGGTCGGCGAAGGCCATCTCGGGCTCGATCATCCAGAACTCGGCGGCGTGGCGCTGGGTGTTGGAGTTCTCCGCCCGGAAGGTGGGGCCGAAGGTGTACACATTGCCGAAGGCCATGGCGAAGTTCTCAGCGTTGAGCTGGCCGGAGACGGTGAGGCTGGTCTGCTTGCCGAAGAAGTCCTTGGAGTAGTCGATTTTCCCGTCCTCCGTCCGGGGCGGGTCGTTCAGGTCGATGGTGGTAACCTGGAACATCTCGCCGGCCCCCTCGCAGTCGGAGCCGGTGATGATGGGGGTGTGGACATAGACGAAGCCCCGGTCCTGGAAAAAGCAGTGGACGGCGTGAGCGGCCACGCTCCGCACCCGGAAAGCGGCGGAGAACAGGTTTGTCCGGGGCCGCAGGTGCTGGATGGTGCGCAGGAACTCGATGCTGTGGCGCTTCTTCTGAAGGGGGTAGTCGGGGGTGGAGGGGCCCTCCACCGCGATGGAGGCGGCCTTCACCTCCAGAGGCTGCTTGGCCCCGGGGGTGAGCACCACCTCTCCCTTGACAATGAGGGCGGTCCCCACGTTCTGTCCCGCGATCTCCTTGTAGTTATCCAGTACGTTGGCGTCCATGACCACCTGGAGGTTCTTGAAGCAGGAGCCGTCGTTCAGCTCGACAAACCCGAAGGTCTTCATGTCCCGGATGGTCCGGGCCCAGCCCATAACGGTAACGGCCTGCCCGCCCAGGCGCTCCTGGTCGGCAAAAATGGCGGCGATGGTGGTGCGTTCCATAAAATCCTCTCCATATCGTGCAAAATCTTTGGGCGATCCCGGAAAAGCCGGGAAAGACCTGATTATTATAATGCTTTTCCGGCTGTTTGACAAGTGTTTCCCCCAAGTAATTTTAACAGGGTTTGAAGGGACATGTATCTTTACAGCGAGAAAAAGATGTGCTATAATATATCTTGAATTGCTATCTGTAACCCTTTTGGAATAGAACAGTTTGCCGGCCGGGCCGCCGTACGATATTAGGAGTGAAGCATATGCAGCAAAAAAAGGGACGCCGTGCCCTTTCCAACTGGAGCAGCTGGCGGATTCTGTGGGTCCTGGGCCTGTTTGTGGCGGTGGCCACGGCGGGGATGATTGTCAGTCAGCAGCTGTTGCTGGACAACGCCCGAACCATGGGTAAAAATCTGGTCACCAGCTACTCCAACGACGAGGACAACCAGTTTAACACGTATGACCGCATTCTCACCCTGGCCATGTACTATATGGAGGATATGGTCAACGACGGTGTGGACACCACCGAGTTTGAGAACTGGCTGGCGGACTTCTTTGAGAAAAGCGCAGACCTGCTCAATACCAGGAGCCTGGATATCTACGCCGTGCTGAACGGACAGGTCATCTCCGCTGGGGAAACGCACGGCTGGGATTACGACTATCAGAGTCAGTCCTGGTACCGGCAGGCCATGGAGGCGGAGGGTAAAGTGATTTTCACCGACGCCTACGCCAGTGATTCCTACGGCGGAGAGATGGTAGTCACCATTGCCGTCTCTGCCGCCGGGAGCGATAATGCGGTCGCCCTCGACGTGCCGCTGGACCGCTTCCGCGACGATCACACGGTTCAGGAACTGCCTGTGGGCGGAGCCTATTATGTGCTGGACCGGCGGGGCACCCTGCTGTATTACAGCGTTCCATTCGAGGCCACGGAGGAGGAGCTTCAGGAGTATACCATGGACCTGTTTGAGCGGGTCAACCGGGGGGAGCTGGACGGCAAGGACAACGAGATCATCGGCATGCAGAAGCTCACCCGGGGACTGTACTACCAGCACGCCGAGAACGGCTGGCTGTGCATCCTCACCGTTCCCTATGAGACGCTGCTCCAGGGGGTGCAGAGCATCCTGGTGTACTACGGCGTGGGACTGGTCTTCTTCCTCTTCATCGCCCTGGGCATGTGGCTGCGGGACCGGAAGCTGAGCTGGGCCGCCAAACGCAGCAGCGAAACCCTCCAGGTCATGGGAAACATCTATTACGCCTTCTACCGCATCAACATGGTGACGGGCACCTATGAGCTGACCAAGCCCTCCGACTATGTGCGGGGAGAGATCACAAAGGAGACAGGGGACTACCAGCAGCTTCTGGACGTCATCGCCTCCGCCCTGGACGAGTGGACCAGAGAGGATTTTGTCAGAAACTTCTCCCTGGACAATATCCGCCTGCTGGCCGAACAGCAGTCCCGGGACTTTGGCGGGGAGTTCCTCCGCCGCTTCAGCGACGAGGAGCGGTGGATCAGCGTCCGCCTGCTTATCGACCCGGAGATCATGCCCAACGAGGCGGTCATCTGCTTCCGGGACATCGAGAAGGAGAAGGAGGAGCAGCAGCAGCAGGTCTACCTGCTCAAGGGTGCGCTGTCCGCCGCGGAACAGAGCGAGCGGTCGCAGAAGCAGTTCTTCTCCGTGATGAGCCACGATATGCGTACGCCGCTGAATATTATCATCGGTATGACCAACCTGGCTCTCCAGTCGGAGAACGACCCGAATAAGATCAAGGATTACTTAAACAAAATCGGCGGCGCCAGCCAGCAGCTGCTGGCCCTGATTAATGACATTCTGGAGATTGCCCGCCTGGAGCAGGGCAACGTCTCCATGGAAATCAAATCCTTTGACCTGCGGGAGGCCATGAAAACCTGGAGCTCCCCTTTCCAGACCCAGGCCCAGGCGGACGGCAAGGAGTTCAGCCTGTCCATGGATATCAAGGACCAGATGATCAAGGGCGACCCCGCCCGGCTGGGACAGGTGATCAACAATCTGGTGTCCAACGCTATGAAGTTTACCAAGGCGGGGGACAAAATATCCATCTCCCTGCGTCAGATAGACGAGGGCCGGCGCAACAACTACCTCTTCATTGTGGAGGATACAGGCGCGGGCATGTCGGAGGAGTTCCTGCCCAAGATTTTTGACCCCTACGAGCGGGAAATCCGCTTCGGCGCTAAGGAGGTCATGGGCACCGGATTGGGTATGCCCATCGTGAAAAATCTGGTGACCCGCATGGGCGGTCAGATTACCGTGGACAGCACCTTGGGCGTGGGGACCGTGTTCTCCGTCACCCTGCCCTTCGACGTGGGCGAGGCTCCCCAGGATTCTCCGGTGGAGGAGCTCAACCGGGTCGCCCAGCTTCAAAATCGGAATATCCTTCTGGCGGAGGACAATTTCCTGAATATGGAGATCGCCACCGAGCTGCTCCAGATGCGGGGCGCCAAGGTGACTCCGGCGGAAAACGGCCGCAAGGCCCTGGAGGCCTTCCAGGACTCTCAGCCCTACTTTTTCGACGCCGTCCTGATGGATATGCAGATGCCGGAGATGGACGGCTGTCAGGCCACCGAGGCCATCCGGCGGCTGGACCGCCCGGACGCGAGGTCTACCCCCATTATCGCGCTGACTGCCAACGCCTTTGCCGAGGATATCAGCCGCACCGCCCAGGCCGGGATGGACGCCCACCTGGCCAAGCCCATTAATATTGAACTTCTGTGTGCTACCTTGACGAAATTAATGTCTCAGCGCGAGCAGCACGAGAAACCGATGAAAAAGGAGTGAGCCCCCCTTGTCCCCCAAAAGCAAGCAGCGGTATACCATCCTGGTAGCTGACGATTCCGAAATGAACCGCTCCATCCTGCGGTCTATGCTGGAGGAGTCCTATGACATCATTGAGGCGGAGGACGGCCTCCAGGCGGTGACGATTCTTCAGAAGATGGAGCAGGAGATCTCTCTGGTCCTGCTGGACATTGTCATGCCCAACATGAATGGCTTTGACGTGCTGTCCGCCATGAACAAATATAACTGGATCGACAGCGTGCCTGTCATCATGATCTCCGCGGAGAGCACCCACGACTTCATCGAGCGGGCCTATGACATGGGGGTGACGGACTACATCAGCCGCCCCTTTGACATGATGGTGGTCCGCCGGCGGGTGATCAACACCATCATGCTCTACGCCAAGCAGCGCCGGCTGGCCGCCATGGTGAATGAGCAGATCTATCAGAAGGAGAAGGTCAACAACCTGATGATCTCCATCCTCAGCCATATTGTGGAGTTCCGCAACGAGGAGAGCGGCCTGCATGTGCTCCACATTCAGACGATGACAGAGATTCTGCTGAAGAGCCTGATGCACAAGACGGACAAGTACAAGCTGGACCGGGAGACTATCAACCTCATCAGCAACGCCTCTACCCTCCACGATGTGGGCAAGATCTGTATTCCCAGCGAGATCCTGAACAAGCCTGGCCGCTTCACCGACGAGGAGTTTGCCATCATGAAGGGCCACTCCAAGATGGGCGCGGACATGATGGAGGGGGTCCCCTTCCAGGACGAGCCGCTGGTGAAGTATGCCTATGAGATCTGCCGCTGGCACCATGAGCGGTACGACGGCAGGGGCTATCCCGACGGGCTTTCCGGGGAGGACATCCCCATCTCCGCCCAGGTGGTGGCCCTGGCGGACGTGTATGACGCGCTGACCAGCGTCCGGGTGTATAAGCCTGCCCACTCCCACGAGAAGGCGCTGTCCATGATCCTGAATGGGGAGTGCGGAGCCTTCCAGCCGCTGCTCCTGGAGTGCCTGGTGGAGAGCAGCGACGTGATCCAGCAGGAGATGTCGGTAGACACCGTAACCCGGAGCGACCAGCGGGCCATAGAAAATACCACCGCGGAGATACTTCAGTACGAGGAGATGTCAACCGCGGACTGCACGCTGCATATTTTGGAGTATGAGCGGGCCAAGTTCCGCTTCTTCTACGGTATTTCTGAAGATATCCTCTTTGAATACACCCAGACGCCCCCCATGCTCACCCTCTCCGCCCATGGTGCGCGGCAGCTGGACCTGGAGGAGACTATCATGGACCCCTGCGAAAACAAGTCCCTGATGGAACGGGTCTGTATAGACCGGCTGTCTGCGCTGCTCCACGGTACGACCCCAGAGAACCCGGTGGTGGAGCTCGACTGTGAGATTCTGCTCAACGGCGCAGTGTGTCCTGTCCATATCACCGCCCGGGCAATGTGGTCCTCGGAGGAGACCCCCCAATATACTGGCGCGATCGGCAAGGTGACTCAGCGAGAGAAGGAGGATGCTCAATGACCATTCAAGAGTGCTACAACGCTTTGGGCGGTGACTATCAGGAGGTACTGGGCCGGCTGTACAGTGAGGCACTGGTTCAGAAATTTGTGGGTAAATTTCTGGCTGACCAGTCCTTCCAGCAGCTGGAGGATAACCTGAAAGTGGGAAACTACGACGAGGCTTTCCGGGCTGCCCATACCCTGAAGGGCGTCTCCCAGAATCTCAGCTTTACCAGGCTGTATCAGTCCAGCCACGAGATTACAGAGGCGCTGCGGACCAAAAACTATGAGCTGGCCGTTCAGCTGCTTCCGGCTGTACAGGCGGACTACGAGCAGACCGCGCAGGCCATTCAGACATATCAGAACAGCTGAGCCTTGCAAAATATCCCGCCGCGGGCCGCCCAAAGGGCGGCCCGCGGCCTGTCAAAAAGCTTCCGTCCCCCCTCGGGGCGGCGGGGATTGAGGTCGGTGAAGCCGGGCGTACGGAGGAAATGAGGATGGGCAGCCCTGCTTCCCGACGAAGAGGGCCCCGCCTTTCGTCGGGGCCCGGGAGGGGCTACAGGGCCATGTGTTTCAGGGCGTGGGCCTTGATTTTCTCGAAAGTCTCATCGCTCAGATCGTGTTCCATTTTGCAGGCGTCGGCGGCGGCCACCTTCTCGCTGACCCCAAGGGCTATGAGGAATTGAGTGAGAAGCTTGTGCCGGCTGTAAATGCGCTGGGCGATCTCCTCGCCGGGGGGGAGGAGGGTAATGAAGCCGTCGGTGTCCATCTCGATATAGCCGTTCTCACGGAACCGCTTCATCGCCACGCTGACGCTGGGCTTGGTCAACTCCAGCTGGTGGACCACGTCGATGGAGCGGACCGTCCCCTGGCGCTCCCGCAGGATTAAAATGGCCTCCAGGTAGTCCTCGGCGGATTCGTGGATATTCATATATCGCACCTCCTTTTACCATAAGGTTAGCATACAATTATCCCAAAATCAAGAAAATTCCGGGGATACAGGCCGGCCACCGATTTCGGAGGCCGGTTTCCTTTGTGTCAAGGCTTCGTGAAACGGACATAATTTAGTTGACACAGGCGGGGGAATGTGGTAGAAGTAAAATGGGGAAAATTCGGAAAAGATTTAATAAAGGAGAAGTAGAATGAAGCTTTTGGAATTGCTGGGCGTCTTTGGCGGTCTGGCCCTGTTCCTCCACGGGATGCAGATGATGAGCTCCGGCTTGGAGGCCGCCGCCGGCGGCCGGATGAAGGCCATCTTAGAAAAGCTGACTTCCAACCGGTTTATGGGGGTGCTGGTTGGGGCGCTGATTACTGCCGCGGTTCAGTCCTCCTCGGCTACCACCGTTATGGTGGTGGGCTTTGTCAATGCGGGGATGATGACCCTGAATCAGGCCGTCTGGCTCATTATGGGAGCCAACGTGGGCACCACCGTCACCGGTCTGCTCATCGCCCTGGATGTGGGGGCGCTGGCCCCTGTGGTGGCCTTTGCCGGCGTGTTCCTGATGCTCTTTGTCAAGCGGGCGAAGCTACGGCACATCGGGCAGATTCTGGCCGGTCTGGGTATTCTTTTCATCGGAATGGACACCATGAGCGCCGCCATGGCCCCTCTGCGGGAGTTTCCGCTCTTCCTCCGCCTGATGTCCACCCTGTCAAACCCCCTGCTGGGTATTCTCTTCGGGGCGCTGTTCACCGCCCTGATCCAGTCCTCCTCCGCCTCGGTGGGCATTTTGCAGACTCTGGCCGCCGGGGGAGTCATTCCCTTCTCCGGAGCGGTCTTTGTCCTCTTCGGTCAGAACATCGGCACCTGCATCACTGCCGTTCTGGCCTCTCTGGGCACCAGCCGGAACGCCAAGCGGACCACCTGTATTCATCTGCTCTTCAATATGATCGGCACGGTGATCTTTACCGCCGCGGTGTTGATATTCCCCATCGTTCCCATGATCGAGGCCGCCGTGCCCGGCCCAAAGGCGGAAATCGCTGCCATGCACGTGATCTTCAACCTGGCTACCACCGCGCTGCTCCTCCCTCTGGGGGGCTGGCTGGCAAGGCTGGCCGTCCTGCTCCTGCCCGACCGGGAGGACCTGCAGACGGGCGGGAGCGAGATGCGGCTGGCCTACCTCACCCCTGTGACCGCCGGCGGCAAGGACGGCGGACTGGGTGTGTCCGCCATTGTAGTAGACCAGCTGCGCAACGAGCTGCGCCGGATGCTGGAGATGGCCCGGCAGAACGTGGACACCGGCTTCAAGGCCGTTCTGGCCCGGGACACCGCCCCTCTGGACCGGGTGGAGCGGCGGGAGGAGTATATCGACTTCCTGAACCGGGAGATTTCCCGCTATGTCTCCCGCCTCATCGCCATCGAGACCAACGAGCAGGGCTCCCAAACGGTGAGCAGCTTTTTCACCATCTCGGGGAACATCGAGCGGATCGGCGACCACGCCGATAACCTGGCCGGCTACACCCGCCTGCTGGCGGAACGGAACATCCCCTTCTCTCCCCATGCCCAGGAGGAGATCAGACAGATGCGGGACGTCACCATCCGGGCGGTGTCCGCCCTGTTCTCCGGGGAGGCGGGAAGCGCCCCGTGGCTGTCTCAGGTGGCCCAGCTGGAGCAGAAGATCGACGACATGACCGCCGAGTTCCGCCGGGCCCAGCTGGTCCGGATGCGGGAGGGGACTTGCTCCGACGAGGCCTGTATCCTCTTCTCCGAGCTGCTCACCGACTTTGAGCGAATCGGCGACCATGTCCTCAACATCGCGCAGGAGCTGACCAGGGCGCAGACCGCGCTGTAACAGAGCAACAGGGAGCCGGACTGGCTCCCTGTTTTTTAGGGGTTGTTACAGCTTCATGATCCACCCGTGGGGATCGGCCGCCCGGCCCCACTGGATGCCGGTGAGCTCGTCGTAGAGCCTCTGGGTGATTTCGCCGATCTGGTTGCCGGAGACGGTGACCCTCTTGTCCCCCATGGCCAGCTCGCCGATAGGGGAGACCACGGCGGCGGTGCCGGTGCCCCAGGCCTCCTCCAGGGCGCCGCTCTCGGCAGCGGCAAAGAGCTCCTCGGCGGAGATGCGGCGCTCCTCCACCTCGTAGCCCCAGTCCTTCAGCAGCTGGATGCAGGAGCGGCGGGTGATGCCGTCCAGCACGGAGCCGTTCAGATCGGGAGTGAGGATTTTGCCGGCTACCTTGAACATCACGTTCATGGAGCCCACCTCCTCAATATATTTGCGGTGGACGCCGTCCAGCCACAGCACCTGACTGTAGCCCGCCTTCTCGGCCTGGTCGCCGGCCCGGAGGGAGGCGGCGTAGTTGCCGCCCGTCTTAGCCATGCCCATGCCGCCCTTCACGGCCCGGACGTCCTTCTCCTCCACATAAATCTTCACCGGGTTCAGACCCTCGGGATAGTAGGCCCCCACGGGGCACACCACCACGATGTATTGCACGTGGTGGGAGGAGTGGACCCCCAGAGCGGCGTCCAGACCGATCATGAAGGGGCGGATATACAGAGAGGTGTCCTTCTCATGGGGCACCCAGTCCTGTTCCACCTTCACCAGCTCGGTGATGCCGGCCAGGGCCAGCTCCTCGGGGATCTGGGGCAGACAGAGCCGCTGGGCGGATTTGTTCATCCGGGCGATGTTGTCCCTGGGGCGGAAGAGCTGGATGGAGCCGTCAGCGGTGCGGTAGGCCTTCAGGCCCTCGAAGATCTCCTCGCCGTAGTGCAGGACCTTGGCGGCGGGGTCGATCTGAAGGGGGCCGTAGGGGATGATGCGGGGATCGTGCCAGCCCTGTCCGGCGTCGTAGTCCACGATGAACATATGGTCGGTCATGCTTTTACCGAAGACCAGAGTGGAGGAGTCGGGCTTTTCCTTGAACGCCGCAGCGCGGGTGATTTTGATTTCCATTTGGTATCCCTCCTGTATAGCTGGGCCCGCATTCACAGCCCCGAAAGGCTTGATTTCACGGCTGGGGATACAGGTCTCAAATTATCCTCTATTATAGCAGTATTTTCCCGTCGGTCAAGAGCTTCCTCCTGTATTTTGCACTTGTGCTTCCACCTTTTATCTGATATAATAAAATACCGTTTGTATGGAAAGCCGCAGGAGAGGAGGCCCTTTTTTGAACCGCAAACTGAACAAGCTGCTGCAGCCCAGCTTCCGGCTGTATTTTGCCTGCCTGACTGTCTTCGCCCTGCTGTCCGCCGCCTTTTCCTGGCCGCTGGCGGGCATTGAGCTGGCGGTGGTGGTGTGCCTGGGCCTGTACAGCCGGGAGGCCTCCCGCCGGCGCCGCCGGGAGATTAACAAATATCTGGACAGCTATACCGGCACCGTGGACACCGCCACCAAGGACACCATGGTCAACTCCCCCCTGCCCATGGTGCTCTTCCGCCCGGAGAGCGACGACATTATCTGGACCAACGACCGTTTCCTCCAGCTTACCGGACAGCGGGAGCACCTGTATGACGCCAAGCTGTCCGCTCTGATCCCGGGGTTCGACGTCCACTGGCTGGTGGAGGGCAAGAGTCAGTGCCCCGACGAGGTGGAGTATGCCGGCCGCCGCTTTCTGGTCTATGGACATCTGGTGCGCACAGGGGGACGGGGCGGCGGCTTTCTGGCCACCACCTACTGGGTGGACGTGACAGAGCTGTCCCTCACCCGGGAGAAGTATCAGGCCAGCCGCCCGGTGGCGGCGGTGCTTCTGCTGGACAACTACGACGAGCTGCTGAAGAATCTCAGCGAAAACGAGCGGTCCAACATCATGGCGGAGATTGATTCCCGGCTGGAGAACTGGGTGGCCCACACCGGCGGCTGCATGCGCCGCTATCAGCGGGAGCGGTATCTGTTCATCTTCGAGGAGCGCTATTTGCCCAAATTTATCGAGGAGAAGTTCGATATTCTGGATGCCGTCCATCAGGTGGTCAACCCCGGCGGGATGAACGCCTCCCTGTCCATCGGCATCGGCAAGGACGGGGACAGCTACCGGGAGCTTCTGGATTTCGCGAATCTCTCCATCGACATGGCCCTGTCCCGGGGGGGCGATCAGGCGGTCATCCGCAACAAGTTTACCTTTGAGTTTTACGGCGGACGGTCCAAGGAGACCGAAAAGCGCACCAAGGTGAAGAGCCGGGTGATGGCCAACGCTCTGTCGTCTCTGGTGTCCGACTCCTCCCAGGTCTTCATTATGGGTCACAAGGCCCCCGACAACGACGCGGTGGGGGCCGCCGCCGGAGTGTGCGCCCTGTGCCGGAAGAACGGCGTTCCCGCCCACATCATCCGGGAGGGGGGCTCTCCTCCCTCTCAGGAGCTGATCGACCGGCTCACCCCTCTGCCCGAGTATCACGACTGCTTCATCACCGCCCAGGAGGCCCTGCTCATCGCCGACAACCGTTCCCTGGTGGTGGTGGTGGACACCAACCGCCCCGAGCAGGTCCAGGCCCTGGACGTCCTCCAGTCCTGCAACCGGGTGGCCGTCATCGACCACCACCGCCGGGCGGCCACCTATATCGAGGGTGCGGCCCTGAACTACCACGAGCCTTACGCTTCCTCCGCATCCGAGTTGGTCACTGAGCTGCTCCAGTACGTGATGGAGCCCGCACACCTCCTCCGGGCGGAGGCCGAGGCCCTGCTGGCTGGCATCGTGCTGGACACCAAAAACTTTACCATGCGCACCGGAGGCCGGACCTTCGAGGCCGCGGCCTTCCTCCGCCGCTCTGGGGCGGACACCGCCGAGGTGAAGAAGCTCTTCCAGAACGACCTGGCGGGCACCATCGCTAAGTACTCCATCATTCAGAACGCCAAGCTCTATCGGGACGGCATCGCTGTGGCGGTGGCCGACCACCCGGTGGGCCGGGTCACCGCCGCCCAGGCCGCCGACGAGCTTCTCAACATCATCGGCATCGACGCCTCCTTCGTCATCTCTCCCGACGGCGAGCGGGTGAACATCTCGGGCCGTTCCATGGGAGACACCAACGTCCAGCTCATTCTGGAAAAGCTGGGGGGCGGGGGCAACGCCGCCGCCGCCGGCGGTCAGGTGGACGGACAAACTGTGGACCAGGTGGCCCGGGCCTTGGCGAGAGCCATCGACCAGTATCTGGAGGAGGAGTAAACAATAGGGCGGAACGACTTGGCCCGCCGCCTCCGCAGAACGGCGCGCCGGGGTCGTCGCGCCCTACAGGCCGCCCCTACCCAATAAAACAACATCAGAAAGGATTTGATTTACATGAAAGTCATTTTACAGCAGGACGTGCGGGGCCAGGGAAAGAAGGGCCAGCTGGTGGAGGTCTCCGACGGCTACGCCCGGAACTTCCTTCTGCCCCGGAAGCTGGCCGTCTCCGCCACAGCGGAGAACGTGAACACCATGAAGCAGCAGGAGAAAGCCCGCAAGGCCCAGGAGGCCGCCGAGAAGGCGGAGGCCGAGGCCCTGTCCAAGAAGCTGGAGGGCCTGATGGTGAAGATTCCTGCCAAGGCCGGCGAGGGCGGACGCCTCTTCGGTGCGGTCACCGGAAAGGAAATTTCCGACGCTTTGTCCGCCCAGCACGGCGTCAGCATCCCCAAGGCCAAGCTGGTGCTGGACGAGCCCATTAAATCCTGCGGCAGCTACCAGATCAAGGCCAAGCTGGGCTATGAGGTCAGCGGCGCCGTTAACGTGCTGGTGACGGAGGGGTAATTCATTTCCTATGTCTTACGGCGCGGCCTGTGGCCGCCCCAGCAGTGAGATATTTTTAGGGAGGTGACCTCATTGCCCACAGAGACGGACGAATTACTGCTCCGGCAGCTGCCCCACAGCGTGGAGGCGGAGCAGGCGGTGCTGGGCTCCATGCTCATCGACCCCCGGTGCGTGTCGGAGGTCATCGACAAGCTGCGCACCGACGATTTCTATATCCGCCAGAACAAGGAAATCTACGAGACCATCTACTCCATGTTCAACTACTCCCTCACCATCGACCCGGTGACGGTGCTGGAGAACATGAAGCAGAACGGCTATTATGACGAGAACCAGTCCCGGGGCTACATCCTGCAGCTCATGGACACCACCCCTACCGCTGCCAACGTGGGGGAGTACATCGATATCATCAAGGACAAGACCCTTCTTCGCCGGGTGGCTGAGGCGGCGGGGGAACTGACCGCCATGATTCAGGAGGGGACTTCCACCGGCCAGGACATCCTGGAGGCGGCGGAGCAGCGCATCTACGCCATCCGGCAGGGCCGTGCAGCCCGGGGGCTGGTGCCCATTTCCGACGTCATCATCGACGTGTACGACCGCCTGGAAGAGCTGGCCGCCAGCGAGAATGCCATCCCGGGCATGTCCACCGGCCTGCGGGACCTGGACCGGGCCATCTCCGGCCTGAACAATTCCGACCTGATCCTCCTGGCCGCCCGGCCCGGCATGGGCAAGACCTCCATGGCCCTGAACGTCCTGCTGGACGCGGGCAAAAAATCGGGGAAGAAGGTGGCCTTCTTCTCCCTGGAGATGAGCCGGGAGCAGCTGGCCCTGCGGCTGATCTCCAGCGAGTGCTTTGTGGACAACAAGAAGCTGGTCACCGGCAAGCTGTCCGACCAGGACTGGGAGAGCGTGGCCGCCGCCGCCGACTCCCTCAACCGCTCCACCATCTATATCGACGACGACTCCTCTGTCACCGTGGCCGACATCAACGCCAAGTGCCGCCGGGTGGAGAACCTGGGTCTCATTGTCATTGACTACCTTCAGCTGATGCAGTCCGCCGGAGGCAAGTCCAATAACCGGGGGGAGAACCGCCAGCAGGTGGTCTCCGACATCTCACGGAGCCTGAAAATTATGGCTAAGGAGCTGAACGTGCCGGTCCTGTGCCTCAGCCAGCTGTCCCGGGCCAACGAGAGCCGGCAGGACAAGCGGCCCATGCTGTCCGACCTGCGGGAATCGGGGGCCATCGAGCAGGACGCCGACATCGTCCTCTTCCTCTACCGGGAGGGCTATTACAACAAGGACACCGAGAACCCCAATCTGGCCGAGTGCATCATCGCCAAGAACCGCCACGGCGAGACGGGCACGGTGGAGCTGCAATGGACCCCCGAGTTCACCACCTTCACCGACATGGAATGGCGGCGGGAGGAATATTGATGGGCCCCTTTTTCTCCAGACCGCGGCTGTCTGTGTTCACCTTTCTGTGGCTCGCGTCGCCCCTGTTCGCCACCATACTGTGGCTGTTTCTGCTGATGGGGGTACTTCTCCTGCCCAATCTCCTGGTCCCCCTCGTCTCCGCCAGGACCGCCGCCGGGCAGCTGCTGCACATCTGTCAGCTGTGGTATGTGGTGCTGGTCCTGGCGCTGCTGGCGGGCTTCCCGATCATCTTTCTGACCGGGTTCTTCGCCTGCCAGCGGCTGGAAAACGTCCCGGGTGCCCGGAAAATGCCGGTCCTGGTGCTGGTCTGCCTGACGTTCCCCTGCATTTTTGCCTGCGGTATCGTGATTCAGGAGGACCTTCCGTCTAAATTTTCCCAGGCTGGGAACGACCTGGCCCAGATCGAGACCAACTTCCTGGTCCAGACGGAGGTCTGGATCAGCCCCAAGGCCTGGCCCGCCCATCTGCCTGGACCCTACTCTGGCTCTTTGACCGCCCAGCCTACCACCCGCTACGGGATCATCGGGGACGATACCGGCGGCAAGTGGGTCCAGGTCTACGTCCCCAACGTTATGGACTTCTCCCTGGATCAGGACCGGCTCTACGACGAAAACCAGTCCATCCAGTGGAATTCAGAACACGCCCGGCGGTATCGGGTGTCCTACACCTCCAATTTCCACTTGGTGGTGGAGATCACGCCGATTGATTAGACAGGAGGTCCAGCTATTGTTAAAGACCGTTGAACAGTTTATCCGGGAGCAGGACTTGATTCCGCCCGGCTCCAGGGTGCTGTGCGCCGTGTCCGGCGGAGCGGACTCGGTGGCTATGCTCCACACTCTGTACCGGCTGCGCTCCAGGCTGAATTTTACCCTGGCCGCCGCCCACTACAACCACCGGCTCCGGGGGGAGGAATCCGACCGGGACCAGCGGTTTGTGGAGCAGTTCACAGAACTGTGCTGCGGGGAGAGCCGTCTGCCCGACGGAAGTGTACTCCCCGCCGTCCCGCTCTATACGGGCTCCGGCGACGTGGCCGCCCAGGCCCGTCTCCAGGGAACCGGCGTTGAGGAGACCGCCCGGGATATGCGCTACGCGTTTCTGCGTCAGGCGGCGGGGGAGGCGGGGGCGGACCTGATTGCCACCGCCCACACCGCCAGCGACAATGTGGAGACCATTCTCTTCCACATGGCCCGGGGCGCCGGTCTGCGGGGGCTGGGAGGCATCCTGCCCAAGCGGGACAGCATTATCCGCCCTCTGCTCACCGTCACCCGCCAGCAGGTGGAGGACTACCTGCGCCGCCTGTCCCTGCCCTGTATGGAGGACAGCTCCAACGCCAGCGACGACTATACCCGCAACCGCATCCGCCATCAGGTCCTCCCGGTGCTGGAGGACATCTCCCCCGGTTTCCTGGCCCGGATGGCGGACGCCGCCGCCCTGCTCCGGGCGGACGAGGCTTGCCTCACCGGTCTGGCCTGGAACATCGCGGACCGGGCGGTATCCGGGGAGGGGGGGCTGTCCATCGCCGCGGCGGACATTGCCGCCGCCCCCGACCCCATCGCCAGCCGGGCGCTCCGATTGCTGTTAGGAAGGCTGTGGGGAGGGGATCAGAACTGTGGGGCCGCCCACCTCGGAGCCCTGTTACGGCTGTGCCGTGGGACGGACCCCTCCGGAGAGGCCCACCTCCCCCATGGCACGGATGCCCGCCGGACCTATGACAGGCTGCTGCTGGTTCCACGCCTGGGTCCCATCCCCCTGGAGGAGGGGCCGCTGCCCCTCCCCGGGACGCTGGACAGGGGGCCGTGGCACGTCGCCTGCGTTCAGGAGGACTGCCGGGGACAGTGTCAGGGCCTCTGGGACTTCTGGCTGAGTCGGGAGGCCGTGCCCGGGCTGACTCTCCGTCCCCGCCGCACGGGCGATCGGCTCGCGCCGCCGGGCAGGCTGGGCAAGACAGTGAAAAAATGGATGATTGAGGAAAAAATTCCCCGTTTCCAGCGGGAGGCTCTGCCCGTTTTCGACTGTGGCGGACAGGTTGCCGCCGTGGCCGGTCTGGGTCCTGACCAGGCCTTCGCCGCCAAAGAGGGGCAGAGCGCATGGCATGTTGTAATTACGCCGGCTGAGTGAGGCGGCGTGCGCAAGCCGGAGGGCGGCTGTGCGCGCAGGCGGATGAGCAGGCGGATGATATCCGCTCCTGCACAATATCAAATGGGGAAAGGAAGAAAATTTCCATGCTAGAGAAGGATATTCAGGAGATATTATTTACAGAGGAACAGCTGAAAAGCCGGGTGAATGAGATCGCCCGGCAGATCGAGGTGGACTACGCCGGCAAGGAGATCATGCTCATCAGCGTGCTGCGGGGCTCCTTCATCTTTATGGCCGACCTGTGCCGGGCTATCGATCTGCCCTGCACCCTGGATTTCATGTCCGTCTCCTCCTACGGCACCGGAACCACCTCCAGTGGCCAAGTCCAGATCACCAAGGACCTGACGGAGGACATCACCGGCCGGCATGTCATCGTGGTGGAGGACATTCTGGACAGCGGCAACACCCTGAGCTATCTGCTGAAAATTTTGAACCACCGCCACCCCGCCTCCGTCCGTCTGTGCACCCTGCTGGACAAGCCCGACCGCCGGACCAAGCCGGTGGACCTGCACTACTCCGGCTTCACCATTCCAGACGCCTTTGTGGTGGGATACGGACTGGACTATGCGGAGAAATACCGCAATCTGCCTTACATCGGCGTTTTGAAACCGGAGGTTTACGGGGGATAACGGATAACCGCCCTCTATATGAAAGGATCATGCCTATGAGACGCTTTGGCCCACGGGATATCACGCTGTATCTGATGCTGGGGTTGATGATATGCTTCGCCTTTTTCACGCTGCGGCAGATGGAGCGGAAGGACGCCCCCACCTACAGTCAGATCCGCACCCTGTTCCTTAGGGAACAGGTGGAGTATTTTACCCTGGAGGACAAGACCCTCACCCTGACCATCAGGGGCCAGAACGGAGGCGAGTCCCTGCGGCTCACCTATCAGGTGGCCAACCCCGCCCTCTTTTACGACGACATGCGGGAGATTGTCAATGCTCAGCTGGAATCCGGGGTGCTGAAGGGCTTCGACTATCCCCCCGGAGTGGAGGGCTCCTGGTGGTATGACCTGATCCCCTATCTGGTGGCGGCGGCGGTGCTGGGCCTGTTTTACTTCCTTCTGGTCCGCCAGCGGGGGGCGGGCGGCGGAGGAGGAGGCGCGCCCGGTGCAGCCCGCTTCGGCCGGGCCCGCACCCGTACCCTGTCCGACCAGGGTAAGAAGGTCACCTTCCAGGACGTGGCCGGGGCGGAGGAAGAGAAGGAGGAGCTTCAGGAGATTGTGGAGTTCCTCCGGGACCCGCAGAAATTCACCTCCCTGGGGGCCCGCATTCCCAAGGGTGTGCTGCTGGTGGGCCCTCCGGGCACCGGCAAGACCCTCATCGCCAAGGCGGTGGCCGGGGAGGCCGGCGTGCAGTTCCTGTCCATCTCGGGCTCCGATTTTGTGGAGCTCTACGTGGGCGTGGGCGCATCCCGGGTCCGGGATCTCTTTGACCAGGCCAAGAAGGACGCCCCGGCCATTGTGTTTATCGACGAGATCGACGCCGTAGGCCGTCAGCGAGGCACCGGCCTGGGCGGCGGCCACGACGAGCGGGAGCAGACCCTGAATCAACTGTTGGTAGAGATGGACGGCTTTGCCTCCAACGAGGGCGTGATTGTCATCGCCGCCACCAACCGGCAGGACATCCTGGACCCCGCCCTGCTGCGGCCCGGCCGGTTTGACCGGCAGATCTATGTGGGTCTGCCCGACATCAAGGGCCGGGAGGACATTTTGAAGGTCCACGCCCGGGAGAAGCCCCTGGCCGAGGACGTTGTCCTGAAGGACGTGGCCCGGGCCACCTCCGGCTTTACCGGGGCCGACCTGGAGAATCTGCTCAATGAGGCGGCTCTGCTGGCCGCCCGTCAGGACCGGCGGTTCATTACCAGAAATGACCTCCACGAGGCCATGCTCAAGGTGATTGCCGGCCCGGAGAAGCGCAGCCGGGTGGTCACGGAGCACACCCGGACCCTCACCGCCTACCACGAGGCGGGCCACGCGGTGGTCATTCACGAGCTGTCCACCGCCGACCCGGTCCATCAGATCACCATCATCCCCCGGGGACAGGCGGGAGGTATGACCATCTCCCTGCCCGACGAGGACCGGGCCTATCAGTCCAAGCGGGAACTTATGGAGCAGATCGCCCGCTGCCTGGGCGGCCGGGTGGCCGAACAGCTGGTGCTGGGGGACATCTCCACCGGTGCGGGCAGCGACATCCAGCGGGCATCCTCCATCGCCCGGAACATGGTCATGCGCTACGGCATGAGCGAAAGGCTGGGCAGCGTGGTCTATGAGACGGGCCACGACGAGGTGTTCATCGGCCGGTCCATGGCACAGGCCAAGAGTTACTCCGAAGAGGTGGCCGCCCGCATTGACCAGGAGGTCAGCGCCCTCATCGACGGGGCCTATGCCGACTGCGAGCGAATTTTGAAGCTGCGCCGCCATGAGCTGGAGGTCACCGCCCGGTATCTGCTGGACCACGAGACCATGGACGCCGAGACCTTCGCCAAGGTCTTCGACGACCCGGACGCCGAGGAGCTTGCCCCCTATCGGGACATCCGGCCCTGACTTCTCAATTTTTGACTCAAATTGGGAATTTTCCTCTTTACAAAACGGCTCAAAGGTGCTATACTAACGTAGCGCCTTTGAGATACGCGTCCGTAGTTCAATTGGATAGAGCGTCAGATTCCGGTTCTGAATGTTGGGGGTTCGAGTCCCTTCGGGCGTGCCACGCTGGAGCAAAGTTCGCTTTGCTCCAGTGTTTTTTATCAGTACAAACGACATAAACAGACAAAAAGGCTGAAAGGAGCGCCTGATATGCCGCGATTACCCTCTCGTATGGGGGCGCTGATTACCGCCCTTGCAATCTGTCTCTCCGGGTGCGGGTCCGCCGCGTCCAGCTCCTCCGGATACATCTCCGGGTCCAATCCGGGCACTCCGGGCGTCAGCGGGCCCGGGCCGCAGGAGTTTCTGCCCGTTGTGATGCCGGAGCCCGAGCCGGAGCCACGGCCTGTTCTTACGCAGGAGGACGTGGACACGGCTTTGGCCCAAGTGATGGAGCGCTATCAGGCCGTCGGGGTGGCGGTGGCGACTGTGGAGCTGGGGCAGCTCAGTCAGGCCGGAGCCTGGGGCTGGGCGGTGAAGAATGAGCGGGAGATGACCTCCGACACCAAGATTCGCATCGCCTCCATCAGCAAGGTGGTGATTGCCATGTGCGCCATGGCCATGGCGGAGGACGGCCTTCTGGACCTGGACGCCCCCATCAGCGACTACTGGGGAGCGGGAGCCGTCAACCCCTACAGCAAGACGCAGCCCTCCGTTCGGACCTTTTTGACTCATACCTCCTCCATTAAGAATCTGGACACTACCCGGGGCCTGTCCAAGCTGCGGGGCATCCTTCAGAGTAAGTCCTCCTGGCGGAGCATGGAGCCGGGAAACGGGGGCTACTGGTCCTACAGCAACTTTGGCATGTGCATTCTGGGCACAACCCTGGAACTGGCCTATGACGGTCTGCTGGACGATTACTTACAGCAGCGGTTTTTAGAACCTATTGGGGCTAAGGCCTCCTTCTGCGGGGGAAAGATGGACGTGAGCGAGGTGGCCACTCTGTACACCACAGGGGGCGTGGGACGCTCCGCTGCCGAGCACGCCGGTCAGTCCGTCCCCACCCAGATCGGTCAGACCGCCTCTTACTTCCCCGGGGGTTATACCACCAGCGTGGTGGATATGGCCAAGCTGGTGGCCGTGCTGGCCAACGACGGGGTGTATAAGGAGCCGGTGTACGCCTACACCGAGGTAGCGGACGCGGAGAGCGGAACGCAGATGGTGGTGGCGGAGCCTATGGAGGGCAAGTTCAAGGAGACCCGCCTGCTGTCTGAGGCATCGGTGAAGGACATGGAGACCCCACGGTTTACCGTGAGCCTGGAGGGCTATACCCCCTTTGAGCAGTGCCTGATCCTCCGCCGGCAGGAGAATGTGATGGGGCAGGAGGTGCTCTATTATCACACCGGAAGCGCTTATGGCGTCTTTTCCCTGATGACGTATAATCCGGAGACCGGAAACGGCGTGGTGGTCATCACCACCGGCACGCCCCGGAACATGAATGAGCGGGGCATGTATGCCCTGTGTTATGACCTGATGGAGCTGCTTTATCAAAGAATGGAGGATGAGCCGGTATGAGACGTTTGATTTCCCTTGCGCTGACCCTGTTGCTGCTGGCAGGCTGCGCCCCCAGTCAGCCTGTGGATGCGGACCAGTCCGCCGGCATTTCTCAGCCCCCCGCCCAGTCTGAGCCGGACCCCGTTTCCCCAGTGGAGCCCGAGCCTGAACCGGAGCCCGTCGTCGCCCACCTGATGGTGGCAGGAGATATTATGAGCCACATGCCCTTGACCAATGACTGCTATGTGGCGGAGACCGATTCCTATGACTACACCCATGTCCTCCGGGAGGCGGCGGAGCAGCTGGCTCTGGCCGACTTTGCCGTGGGAAATCTGGAGACTACCCTGGCCGGCGGGCCGGAGTACTCTGGCTACCCCCGGTTTAACTCCCCCGATGAGCTGGCCTATAATATCAAGGACGCAGGCTTCGACCTGCTGTGCACCACCAACAATCACACCCTGGACACGGGCATCGACGGCCTGAACCGTACTCTGGATGTGCTGGACCAGGCCAATATCCCCCATGTGGGCACCTATCGCTCCCAGGAGGAGCGGGATGAGAACAACGGCATCTATGTGGCCGACGTGGGGGGAATCTCGGTGGCCTTCCTGGCCTATACCTACGGTCTCAACGGCCACAAGCTGCCCGACAGCAAGCCATACGCCGCCAACGTCTTCAACATTGATTATACTACCAGCGTCTCTAACCCGGACTATGACATGCTGGCCGAGGACATGGCCGCCGCTCGGGCACTGGACACCGATCTTATCGCCGTTATCACCCACTGGGGAATTGAGTACCGCACCAAGCAGAACGGCCACCAGGAAAAGGTGGCCCAGTTCCTGGTGGAGCAGGGGGCGGACCTGGTGCTGGGGGGCCATCCCCACGTCCTTCAGCCCTACGGCACCATCACCGCCGCCGGGGAGGACGGACAGGAGCGGCAGGGCTTTGTCATTTACTCCCTAGGCAACTTCATCTCCAACCAGAACTTCGACGACCACAGCAAGGACCTGGCCACCAAGACCACCGTGATTCTGGACCTGGAGCTGACAAAGGACACTGAGGGGAACACCACGCTCACCGACGTGCGGTATACCCCCTACTACATGGTCCACCGGAACAACAAGCCGGTGGGGGAGCGGCGGCATCTGGTGAACGTGAATCGGTCCATCGCAGCCTATGAGGCCGGCGAAGAGACCATCATCGACAAAAACATGTACCGGCAGCTCCAGGAGGCTCTGGCCCTGTGCCACGAGGTTCTGGGGGAGGAGGGGGACAAGCCCTCCGATTGATTGAAAACCGCCCGCCTTGTGAGAGGCGGGCGGCTTGTTTTATTCCTCCTCCTTGATGGTGTGAGGGTCGGGAGGGACGACGGGGCGGTCGCCCTCCAGCTGGTCGAAGTAGTCCTCCTCCTGGAGCACTGGCTTGCGGTGGCGGGCGATGGCCATAATGGTGGGGTAGAGGACAATGGCGATGAGCCCGCCGGAGAAGCCGTTGTTATACAGGTTCATCCCCGCCACGGGGGAGCCGGTGTACAGCACCACTGAGGAGTGGAGAAATCCGGCCAGGATTCCATAGGCCCAGCCGAAATAGCCGGCGATGGGGGCAAGGGTGGTGCAGAACAGGCAGGCCAGCTGGACGGCGGAGTCGGTGAGGGACCAGTCCATCACCAGGCTGCCCAGGGCCACCCCGGCCATCACCGGCAGGATGTTGAAGGCGTGCTTGCCGAAGGCGGAGAAGCCCATTATGGTGAGAATGCCCCCCACGGTGGGACCGTTCAGGTCCCCGCCGGTGAGGAGGATATAGAGCATGCCGATGAGTCCGTTGACTCCGGTGTTGATGAGGACGGGGGCGGGGCCGAACATGCGCAGGTAGTCGCTGGGAGCCCGACCACTGGTCTGGAGCAGCCGGCGGTAGCCCGCCCAGGCCGCCCAAACCGGCCTTTTGGCGAAGAACAGCCCGCTTACAATGAGCAGGACACACAGCACGCTCAGCGCGGCGCCGAAGGGTAGATCGTAGCCCTTGGCCCAGCGGTAATAGGTGGTGGGGTCGGCCCCCAAGGAGGCCATCAGCGGCACGCAGACCATGGCTGTCAGCCCGCAGGCGAAGCCCACGTTGTACAGATTCATGCCGTTCTGAATGCGGTAGGTGTAGGTGGCCAGAGGCGGCATGATGAAGCCGATCACCAGCCCCACCAGCACCCCCTCGACAGGGCCGCCCCAGCCGTTGTCTAAGGCAATGTAGCTGACGATGGGGGCCAGGGCGGTGGCCATCAGGCCGATGCCCATGTAGCCTCCCGCCGGTTCCCGGCGGAATTTGGTGTAAAGCCAGGTCCCGGCCAGGATGGGCCATATGTTCACAAAATTCTTGCCGAACAGGGAGAAGCCCGACATCAGCCCCATCTCCACCAGGGTCATACCGTTGAGGGTGTCCCGGGCGAGGTAGAGCACACAGATGCTGATGGCGGTGACAATGGCGGAGTTCACTAGGGCCGCCCCTGGTCCCGCCACCAGTACGTAGTCCGTGATGAGGGCGTCCTCGGTAGTGACAATGATGGACAGTCCTCTGAAAATGCTGCCTGGGCTGTCCATCGCAAAGCCGGCCAGGGTCAGCAGGACCACATAGGCCCAAAGATAGGGGAACATCCGGTCGTACCGGGCCTGATGCTCGTGGTGCAGAAGGTGGAATACTCCCATTGGCCATCACGCTCCCATAAAAAACTCCCGCGTCTGCGCTGCGTTTCGCTGGACTTCCTCCGTCAGGGCTTCCAGGTTGGGGAACCTCCGCTCCTCCCGCAGGCGCTTGTAGAACTCCATTCGCACTGTGCGGCCGTAGAGATCGCCGTCAAAGTCCAGGATGAAGCCCTCCACTGTCACCCGGTCTCCGTCGGCCACTGTGGGCCGGACCCCTACGTTGGTCACCGCCGGATAGGGCCCCTCTCCAGGGAGGTGCCGGGGGCCGGGGGGCTCGTGATTGTCGGGGCAGAGGGGGAGGACCCATACTCTGGTGGCGTACACCCCGAATGCGGGGACAATGATCCCCTCTGTAAAGGACAGGTTCACTGTGGGAAAGCCTAGCCGTGAACCCAGGCGCTTGCCGTGGCGCACAGTGTCTGTCAGGCGGTAAGGGTGGCCCAGAAACTCCACCGCCCGCTCCATCTCTCCCTGGGCGATCAGGCCTCGGATGTAGGTGGAGGAGATGGTAATCCCGTCTCGCTCAACCTTCCGGATAATATCGCAGCCCACACCCAGCTCCCGGCACTTTTCCCTCAGCCGCTCCGGGTTGCCCCTGCCCATATGGCCGAAGTGAAAATCGTGACCGGCCACCACGTGGACCACCCCCAGCTTTTTAACCAGGAAGTCCGTGATAAACTCCTCCCAGTCCATGCGCTGCATGGCGTCGAAGGGGGCGACCACCATTTCCTGGATGCCGTACAGCTGGTTCATCAGGGCGGTCCGGTCGTCCACGGTGGAAAGCAGAGGGATACTCTGCCCGGTGAGGGCGGCGGTGGGGCTCTTGTCAAAGGTAAAGGCGCAGGGGATGGCCTCCAAACAGTCCGCCGTCTCCTTCACCGCCTGGAGCAGCGCCCCATGGCCCAGATGTACTCCGTCGAAAAAGCCCAGGGCAATAACTCTGCGTTGTTTTTCCATTGGAAATTACACCTCAAAAAAGCTCTTGATGGTAGTCAGCTTGCCGCCCTTGGCCTGACACAGCGCCAGGAAAATTTCGTCCCGAGAATACACTCTGTATTCTCCAGAGGGCAGCTCCGGAAGCACTGCGGTCATGCCGTTGCGGATTTTTTTTTCTGCCTCAGCGCTTTTCAGTACAAGCACCGGCCTGCCGGCGAACAGGCAGTCCACCGGAAGCAGCAGGGACGCCGGGTCCGATTCTGTCCGAATCTGCTCCAGGCTGACAGCGTCCTCCAGAGTAAAGCCCGCCGCCATCGTCCGCCGCAGGGAGGCCATACACCCTCCGCAGCCCAAGGCCTGGCCGATGTCGTGGCAGAGGGTGCGGATATAGGTCCCCTTGGTGCAGCGGACCCGGATCGTGTAAAGGCTATCTCCTTGCTTATCTAGAATTTCCAGGGCCTTTATGGTGACAGCTCTGGCAGGTCGTTCTACTTCACGGCCCTTGCGGGCCAGCTCATAGAGCTTCTTGCCGTTGATCTTGATGGCCGAGTACATGGGGGGCACCTGGAGGATATCCCCCCGGAATTTTTCCAATGCCGCTTCCAGCTGTTCCCGGCTGACCTGGACAGGGCGCTCCTCCAGCACCTCGCCGGAGGTATCCTGGGTATTTGTAATAACACCTAGTTTTAAACCAGCAATATATTCCTTGTCGGATTTTTCCGCGAACTCCACCGCCCGGGTGGCCCGGCCGATAAAGACGGGCAGAACGCCCGTCGCCATAGGGTCCAGGGTGCCCCCGTGGCCCACCCGCTTCTCATGGAACACTCCTCGCAGCTTGGCGCACACGTCCATGGAGGTCCAACCGGCGGGCTTGTCAACAATGAGAATGCCGCTAGCCATTGCGCACCTGCTCGATCGCATGGATGACGGCCTGACGGACCGCATCCACGGTCCCCTCCATCATCGCTCCCGCCGCGGCGGCGTGGCCGCCGCCCCCCAGAAGGGCGCAGACGGCTGAGGCGTTCAGATCGCCGGGGTCGGTGCGCAGGGAGATCTTCACATGGCCGCCGGCGGTCTCCTTGAGGGTAACGCCGTTCTTGACCCCTTCGATTTGGCCCACGAAAGCAGAGATGTCGTCCATGTCCCGCTCACTGGCCCCCACATCCTCAATCATCTTCCGGGTGAGGAAGACCAGGGCGGTGGTCCCGCTGTCCCGCAGCTCCATGCCGGCGGTGAGCAGGCTCTCCAGCTTCAGTCGCTTAAAGGTCTTGGTTCGGAAATGAAGGCGGTTGACAGGGTAGGGGTCGAAGCCGCTCTCCAACAGCTCGGCGGCGATGCGGTGGACAGCGGCGTCGGTGTTGCTGTACTGGAAGCAGCCGCAGTCGGTGGAGACCGCCACATACAGGGCCTTGCCGATCTCCGGGGTAATTTGAGCGAACTGCTTCACAATTTCATAGATGATCTGCCCGCAGGCGGCCTTGGAGCTGTCCAGACAGGTGGCCTTGGCAAAAAACTCTTGGGAGGGGTGGTGGTCGATGGCCAGGTCAACCTGGTCCAGATAGGCTTTCGCCGGCTCCGGGAAGAGGGAGCGGGCGGCTATATCCACCGATACCACTGTGCTGGGGACAAAGCCCTCGGTCGCGGTCAGCCCCTGGAAATAGGGGGTAAACAGCTCGGTGGCCTCGGGGTTTTCCAGGATATAGGCGGTCCTGCCCGCCTGCCGCAGAGCGCGGCACAGTCCGGCGGCGCAGCCGGTGGTATCCCCGTCGGGGCGGACGTGGGTGAGGATCAGATAGTTGTCATGGGCCTGGAGAAATGCGGCGGCCTGGGCCGTAGTGATGGTGTTCATTCCTCGTCCTCCAAAATGATGTGCTCATTGGCCGGATTGGCCGGCTTGACCACCTCCGGGTCCCGGAGCATCTCCAGGATATGGGCCCCCTTAGCCATAGAGTCATCCCGGCAGAAGGTGAGCTCCGGGGTGTGGCGCAGGTTCAGCGCCCGGCCCAGCTCCCGACGCAGATACCCGGCGGCCGACTTTAAGCCCTTCAGAACCTGATCGCTGTCCTCCTTGTCCAGGACGGAGATATAGACCTTGGCGAATTTCAGGTCGGGGGTGACGTCCACCGCCGTCACCGAAATCATCCCTGTCACCCGGGGGTCCTTTACGGTGGGGATGAGGGCGGCCAGCTCCCGCTGGACCTCCTCGTTGATGCGTCCGATTCGATTGCCTGCCATAATGCTTCTCCTTATATTGTAATATCGAAACAAATTTCTTCCGCCGGCAAAAACTGCTCCAGTGCTTCCATGTCGAAGTCCTCCAGCCTGCCCCGGAAACGGGTCGGGCATTTTTTGTCCACGTCCCCCACCCAGACGTTCCACAGCTCCAGGGTTTCTCCCGGGGAAAAGTTTGCCTCCAGACAGGCCCGCAAATTCGTCAAGCCTTCTTCCTCTTTTTCCAGTGAAAGTCATATCGGAATGGCTTCATGGGATAGCCCAGCTCCTCCACCGCATGGCGGTAATAGTGCAGGGACTCCACCTTGAAGCCCCGCTGGAGGGTGACGGCGTACCCACCGGCGTGCGAAGCGCGCGGCTTCTGAAAGTCGCACAGGGGCAGCTCCTTGTCGGCGGCTAAAAGGTAGACGCGGCTCATGCGATCCCGCCTTTCTCCTGCGCTGTTTCGGTCGATCTTTGCCTCACTTCGGACTGGATCATCCGGCAGACCTCCGAAAAGTGATGCTCGATTTCCGAGTTTGTGAACCGCAGGACTTTCAGTTCCAGAGCCTCAAGATATTCCGTCCGTATCTGGTCATACTCCACCAGACCGTTTTCATCATAGTGCTGGCTTCCATCCAGATCTACGACCAGCCTGGCTTTCAGACAGAAAAAATCTACAATATAGCTTCCAATGATCCTCTGGCGGTTCCATTGGGGGGAAGCGGTGCGCAGAAACCTGTACCACGGCTTTTTTTCCGCCGGTGTCAGTTCGTTGCGCAGTTGTGTGGAGTGGGGTCTTTGCGTTTTATTCCGGGGCAAAAAAGCCACATCGGCCGCCTCCCTCGTCTTTTGTCCCCGCCGCAGCGGACCAAGCCCCTTTTGAAAGGGGCTCCGCCCGAAGGGCGGTGGGGATTGCGTTCGCGAAACGAACATACGAAGTAAATAAAGTTTTGCAGACTTGGTTTACTTCGTACATTTTGGTTTCGCCAAAATACAATCCTCCGCCCCAGTGTGCGCACTGGGGCACCTCCTTTCAAAAGGAGGTGGGGCGCCTGCGGGCGGGACGGGGAGTTACCGGTGGTCTCACATGTCCACCGGCCCGCTGCGGGGACTGGGGCCGTCAACAGTTCTTCCGCTGTATCATATTCTGCCCCGCCCGGAACGTCGCAATCGCTGAGCCAGTAAGGCTTTTCCCGTTTGGGGATACAGCCCAGCCAGTGCTCCTTCTGCTCAGGGTCATCCGCAAAATAGAAGTGCGTCTCGTCCAGCCAGGTCCCATTGTTTTTCAGCAGATTCAGGAAAAATGGGTAATCCAACGTATCCATCAGGTCCTCCCAATGCAAAGCGGGGCGGGCGAAAACGCCCGCCCCGTCAGTTGAAAGCTTATACCTCGATCTGCTCCATGAGGAAGGCCTCGATGATGTCGCCCTCCTTAATGTCCTGGAACTTCTCAAAGGTGATGCCGCACTCATAGCCGGCGGCGACCTCCTTGACAGAGTCCTTGAAGCGCTGGAGGGAGGCGATAGCCCCGTCGTAGATGACGATGTTGTCCCGCAGCAGGCGCATCTGGGCGTTGCGCTGCATCTTGCCGTCCAACACGTAGCAGCCGGCCACCATGCCCACGCCGGTGATGCGGAACACGTTCCGGACCTCGGCCCGGCCCAGGTCCACCTCCTTGAACTTGGGCGCCAGCATCCCCTTCATAGCCGCCTCCATCTCGTTGATGGCGTCGTAGATGACCCGGTACATCCTCATATCCACCCCCATACGGGCGGCGGAGTCCTTGGCGTTGTTGTCCGGGCGGACATTGAAGCCCACGATGATGGCCCCGGAGGTGCCCGCCAGCATGACGTCGCTCTCACTGACGGCGCCCACGGCGCAGTGGATGACCCGCACCCGGACCTCCTCGTTGGACAGTTTCTCCAGGCTGGCTTTCACCGCCTCGGCAGAGCCCTGGACGTCGGCCTTGACGATGACGTTCAGATTCTTCATTTCGCCGGCCTGGATCTGGCTGAACAGATCCTCCAGCGACACCTTGCCCACCGGGGAGGCGGAGGCAGCCTTCTGCTCGTGTTTGCGCTGCTCCACCAGCTCCCGGGCCATGCGCTCGTCGGCCACGGCATGGAAGTCGTCGCCCGCGCCAGGGACCTCGCCCATGCCGATAATCTCCACGGGGACGGAGGGGCCCGCCTCGGTGAGCTTCTGGCCTCGGGCGTCGGTCATGGCCCGGACACGGCCCACGGCGGTGCCCGCAATGATGACATCGCCCTGCTTCAGGGTACCGTTCTGGACCAGGAGGGTGGCCACCGGGCCCCGGCCCTTGTCCAGCCGGGCCTCAATGACCGCGCCGTGGGCGGTGCGGTTGGGATTGGCTTTCAGCTCCTGGACCTCGGAGGTGAGCACCACCATATCCAGAAGGTTGTCGATGCCCATGCCCGTCTTGGCGGAGATCTTGCACACGATGGTATCGCCGCCCCAGTCCTCGGAAACCAAAGAGTATTCGGTGAGCTGCTGCATGATTCGGTCGGGGTTGGCGGCGGGCTTATCCATCTTGTTGATGGCCACGATGATGGGAATGTTGGCCGCCTTGGCGTGGTTGATGGACTCCACCGTCTGGGGCATGATACCGTCGTCGGCGGCCACCACCAGAATGGCGATGTCGGTGATCATAGCGCCCCGGGCCCGCATGGCGGTAAAGGCCTCGTGACCGGGGGTGTCCAGGAAGGTGACGGTATTGCCCTTCACATCCACCTGATAGGCGCCGATGTGCTGGGTAATGCCGCCGGCCTCGCCGGCGGTGACGTTGGCGTTTCGAATATAGTCCAGGAGGGAGGTCTTGCCGTGGTCCACGTGGCCCATAACCACCACCACGGGAGCCCGGCCCACCAGGTCCTCCTCCTTGTCCTCTGCGGTGTCGATGAGGCGCTCCTCGATGGTGACGATGACCTCCTTCTCCACCTTGCAGCCCATCTCCTCGGCGATGATGGCGGCGGTGTCGAAGTCGATGATGTCGCTGAGGGAGGCCATGACCCCGTTCTTGATGAGGCACTTCACCACCTCGGCCCCGGTCTTCTTCATCCGGGAGGCCAGCTCGCCCACGCCGATCTCGTCGGGGATGAGCACCTTGAGAGGAGTCTTCTTGGCAATCTCCAGCTGGAGACGGCGCATCCGGTCCTGCTCCTCCTGGCGGCGCTTGCCCGACTGGCCCCGGCCGCCCTGCTGGCGGCGCTGCTGACTCTTTTGCTGGATCTTCTGCTTGCCCCCGCGGACGTCCTGACGGCGCTGGTCGGTGAAGCTCTCCAGCCGTTCGTCATACTTCTCCAGGTTGACCGCCGGGCCGCCCCGGGTGTCCACCACCTTCTTCTGGGGCACCCGGGTGGCGGGCTGCTGGACCGGCTGCTTGACCGCCGGACCGCCCTGCTGCTGGGGAGCGGGCTTGGCGGGCTGGCTCTGAGCCGGCTTGTGGGGCTCCTTCTTCTCCTCCCTGGGGGCGGCGGAGGCCTCCGGCTTGGCGGCGGGCTCCTCGTGATACACGTCGGCGTAGACCGACTCGATGGAATCGATCTGGTTGTGCTGGGTCAGGTACTCGAATACAATGGACAGCTCCTGGTCGCTCAGGGGCTGCATGTGGTTCTTGGGGGGATGGCCATACTGGGTCAGGATGTCCATGACCTCCTTGGAGGGCAGGGTCTTGCCGTTCTTTTTAAAGTCCTTGGCCAGCTTATGGACGGGATATTTGATCATCATGGATGGATGCACCTCCTAGGGTTTCCGGAATGTTCCGGTGAGACGGCGGCCGCCTGGGCCGGGTTTTACGGTTTTGCCCCTCTGGGGCGGGGCTTCCTCCTCCTTCGGAGGCGGAGCCCATGGCTTCCGCCTGCCCTGTCGGAGATTTTTTTCGTGCTGCCGCTGCTCCTTCTGACGCTGGAGGACACGGTCTGCCTTTGTCCGCAGCTGCTGAGCGGCGGGCCCGTATCGGTCCGGGTCCCGGGCGGCCAGCTTTTCCACCACGGCGGCGGAAAAGCCCGCGTCGGTCAGGGCCAGCATGGCGCAGGAGGAGCGGCCCAGAACAAAGCCCAGCTGGGCCTTGTCAAAGGGGATATCCAGCCAGAGCACGCTGCCCGCCTCGCCGAAGTGGGCGGCGCGGCGGCGGGTGTTGGGGGCGGCGTCAGCCGCCAGCAGCACCAGACGGGCCTGCCGGGCCCGGCAGGCGGCCCCTACTGGCTCCTCGCCAATCTCCAGCCGGCCGGCCTTTTTGGCCAGGCCCAGCAGATGGAGAACAGGGTCGTTAGGCATCTGGGGGCACCTCCTTCATCTGCGCCTCCAGCCCCTCCCACACCTCGTCCGGCATGGGGGAGGAAAAGGCCCGCTCCAGGGCCCGGCTCTTCCGGGCCCGCTTCAGGCACTCGCCGTTGGGACACACGTAGGCCCCCCGGCCGGGCAGCTTGCCCTTGAAGTCCAGGGACACCGCGCCCTCCGGGGACTTGACCACCCGGATCAGCGCTCTTTTCTCTTTCATCTCCCGGCAGCCAAGACATTGGCGCATGGGTATCTTTTTGGGCAAAGCTCTTCCTCCTCCTAAAAGCCCCTTTCGAAAAGGGGGCTGCCAGACCGCAAGGCTGACTGGGGGTTTCCTCTATATAGAGGGCTGACGCACCAAGAGGGAAAACCCTCTGGCACCGCCTCCCTTCGCGAAGGGAGGCTTTTTATTCCTTGAGAATTTCCCCGTTCTCCTCCGCCTCGGTCATAGCGGCCTCCAGGGCGTCGGCTTCCGCCTCGGCTTCGGCCCGGGCGGCCAACTCCTCAATGGGTTCCAGGGGGGCGGAGGCGGGTTTGATGTCGATTTTATAGCCGGTGAGCTTGGCGGCCAGGCGGGCGTTCTGTCCCTCCTTGCCAATGGCGAGGGACAGCTGGTCGTCCGGCACCACCACCCGGCAGCTTTTGGCGTCGCCGGGGGCGGGGATCTCCTCCACGGAGATGACGTCGGCGGGGGAGAGGGCGGCGGCGATATACTCCGCCGGGTCCTCCGACCACTTGATGATGTCGATCTTCTCCCCCTTCAGCTCCTCCACAATGGTGTTCACCCGCTGGCCCCGGGGGCCGACGCAGGCGCCGATGGGGTCCACGTTGGGCTCCGCCGCCCAAACGGCCATTTTGGTCCGGGAGCCCGCCTCCCGGGCCACGGAGCGGATCTCCACTGTGCCGTCGTAGACCTCGGGGACCTCCAGCTCAAACAGCCGCTTGACCAGGCCGGGGTGGGTGCGGGAGATGAGGACCTGGGGGCCCTTGGTGGCCCGGCGGACCTCCACCACATAGATTTTCAGCCGCTGGCCCTCTGTGTACCGCTCCCCCTTCACCTGCTCGCCGGTGGCCAGGTAGGCGTCGGTAAACTGGTCGCCGGCGTGGAGCCGCAGGGACACCGAGCCGTTGCGGGGGTCGATTCGGGTAATCACGCCGGTGAGCAGCTCGTGCTCCTTGGTGGAGAACTCGTCATAGATCATCCCCTGCTCCGCCTCCCGGATGCCCTGGATGATGACCTGACGGGCGGTCTGGGCGGCGATGCGGCCAAAGGACCGGGCCTTTACCTCCATGCGCACCGTGTCGCCCAGTTCCGCCTGGGGCAGGGCCCGGCGGGCCTCCTCCAGAGCGATCTCGGTGGCGGGATTGTCCACAACCTCCACAATATCCTTTTTCAGAAACAGCCGAACAGTGCCCGCCTCCTCATTGGCCTCAATGACCAGGTTGTCCCCCACGCCCTCGTGGTCCCGGCGGTAGGCGGACAGCAGCGCCTGAGTCACCTTTTCCAGCATATAGCCGGGTTTAATGCCCTTCTCCTGCTCGATCTGGTGGATGGCCTCGAAAAATTCCTTGCCGTCCATCTCATTGGTGTTGACATTCTTTTTTGTCGCTCTCTTAGCCACGGTGCTTTTCCTCCTAAAAGTCAAACCCGCAGGTACAGCCGTACCAGCGCAATCTCTTGTTTGGTAAAGACGATTTCTTCCCCGCTGATTTCCAGGGTGACGGCCCCGTCCGAATAATGCAGGAGCGGCCCCACGAACTCCTTCCGGCCCTCTCTGGGGCGGTAGAGCCTGACTTCCACCTCCGCCCCCAGATACCTGGCGAAGTGCTCCGGCTTTTTCAGCGCCCGGTCGGCCCCGGCGGAGGAGACCTCAAAGGTATAGCTGCCCTCGATGGGGTCGGCCTCGTCCAGCAGATCGGACAGGGGGCGGGAGACGGCCTCGCAGTCGTTGATGGACACGCCGCCCTCCCTGTCGATATAGACCCGGAGGAACCAGGCCCCCGCTTCCTTCACATACTCCACGTCCCACAGCGTACAGCCGGCCTCCGCCACCACGGGGAGGGCCAGGGCCGCCACGGCGTCAGTCACTTTTGCCATACTGCCACATCCTTATTCTTTGGCGCTTCATTCCAATCAAAAAGAGCGGAGCCGCGACCCCACTCTCACCAATACTACCATCATTCAACCATACTATACCACAAAGCTGAGAAAATTGCAAGGGCAAACGGCGAAGTTTTTTCCAAAAAAGTCCTGATCCTCCAGAGCTTTTCCGTCAAAAACGGTCAAAATAACCAAATCAGCCGTCCTTTTCCGGTTTGATGGCGTGAAATCAGGCACATACTAGACCTCGGATGGAACCTCCGTGCAAGAATCCTGACTCTGTTTTGCGTTTCCGATCCAGAGGGATTGGAAATTTTGAGAGGGAACTGCCCTCTAAACTGCAAAACGGGGACAAGAAATTGAGAAACGGGAGGATACAGCGATGAAAAAGAGCCTGACTGCTCTGGCCCTGGCACTCACCCTGGTGGGTTCGCTGGCGGCCTGCAGCACCGAAAATCCCGACAATAACAACACAGGAAACAACGGCGGCACCGCCTCCGGCGCTGTCGGCGGGACTACCGGCGGCTCCGCCTCCGGGTCCCCCGGCACAGTCAGCCGGCGGTATGGAGGACAGTCGGTCTACAACGGCCGCACCTATTTTGACGATGGCCGTTACGCCGCCGGCTCCAACGGGCAGGTCTATGGAAATAACAGCAATTCTGTCACCCGGGACCTGACTCGGGACGCCCGGGATATCGTCCGGGACACCGGCGACGCCATCGGCGACATCGGTCGGGGCATCGGTGACGCGGCCCGGGATATCACCGGCATGGGCAACGGCACCTACTCCGGCACCCCCAGCTGGGAGCCCGACTCCAGCGCGGTCCGCTATTAACCAAGACCGGGACGGGCAGTTGCCCGTCCCGGTCTTTAAAGCATTTGCGGAATAGTCGGATATTTATTTTATGGACAACCTGTTTACTTGACTTTTCAAAAATTATGAGGTATTATTTTTTTACAGTCCGGGTGTACACGTCTTCGTGCGTATCGTTTTAAAAGGTACGATCCTTCAGATTGTAATGGCTAAGTCTATCTTGTTATCGTCTTCTGCCCGCGTTTCCGGGTGTCCTCCATTTTCTCTTTATGCAAATTTTCTGCTGCTGAAGCATAAGTATAGGGTGTGACGGAATGGTTAAGAATAGGATGAAAGTGTACCATGGCACTTCCGGTGCGGCAGCAGAGAGCATTCGTCGTGAACAACGCTTTCGTGAGAGCCGGAAAGACAACGAGTGGCTGGGGCACGGGGCATACTTTTTCGGTTATCAGCGCCATGCGGAATTTTGGATTGTGAACCGCCGATTGAAGCAGGGAACTGTTTTGACTGTCCAGCTGCAATTTACGAGCGAGGAAATACTTGATTTGGATGATCCAGACGATTTTGAAGCGCTCAATCAGGAAATGGCCCGTTTGAATGAGATCATTGGGCCCCATATCCGCGTCGGCCCTCTGGACAGAAAAGAACTATGGAAGCTTTGGTGTCTTGGGTGCAATCTATATCGCAAGCTGCACCCGGAGATTGGGATTATCTCTTATACATTTCCACAGAGCAAGAAAAAGGTGGGGGCGTCAGGGTTTTGTCCCAATGAAAAGCAGTTGTGTGTTTCCAGACATGAAATTATAGTGGGTATTACATAATGTAAATTAAGAGGAGATGGATAGATATGTCGACCTTGCGTAAAAAAACAGTTGATGATTATTCTGCGGATTTACTGCTCCAGATGGTAAAAGAGAGCTTGGATGACTTGGGAATTTCTTACGAAGAAGCTCCCGGCGGCTTTGGACAGACTCCCTTGCTGGACCCTCAGGTGTTTGATTTGGTGGACTACTCAGAGTATACTATAAAGAAAGCTCCCTTCCGCCGTTTCACGTACCGCCCCAGAAATCATGTTAAGTACAGTTATGCTATGCTTTCGTCTGACATATCCGGAGATGATGATCACCTGTATTTAGCTTCATGACCTGATATGAAAGGAAATCATAGTTATGGCTACTGAATTTAAAGACAGTTCGATTTCCAGCGTGTTAAAGCTGACGCATATTGTATTTGATGAAATCCATTTTAAGAGGATAGGCTTTTCAACCATGGGCCACAACGAGGCGCAAATTGGGATCGCTGCCCATAAGGAGAAAACCGGTGATGGCAAGTACCAGGTTTCTCTTTCTTTGAGGGCTATTAAAAAAAGAGAGTATGAGGCTGTAGTAACTATCACCGGATATTGCGAAATTGATGAAAATACTCCATACAAAGATAAGATTTTATCGGAAAATACAGTTGCGATTTTGTTCCCCTATGTTCGTGCCCAGATGACGCTGCTCACCGCGCAGCCAGAGACTGAGCCCTTGGTTATCCCAGCTGTTAATGTGAATGCTTTAATTAAGCAGGCAGAAGAAAGTAACGAAACATAACAAGGACTAGACCTCAAGAGAACAATATCTCTTGAGGTCTTATTTTGACTATTTCTTTTTCTTCGGCTTTGCCTTCGCCCAGCCCGCTTTTTTGATGGGACGGGCAGGGCTTTCTTTTTTCTCGATGCGGGTCCTGGTGTCGGCGCGGTTTTTTTTACCCTTCGCTGGCCGGTTTTTGGAGGACGGCGCGCCGGGGCCGTCGCGCCCTACAGGAGGTCCGCCTCTGTCCGGCCTCACCAGACAGTGCTTGCCGTAGCCAATCAGGTCCTCCCGGCCTGTTTTGCGGAGGGCCTCCAGCACCAGCTTCCGGTTCTGGGGCTTGCGCCACTGCATCAGGGCCCGCTGGAGGGCCTTATCGTGGGGCGTTTTCGGGACGAACACCGGCTTCATGGTCCGGGGGTCGATGCCGGTGTACCACATGCAGGTGGCCAGGGTGCCGGGGGTGGGGTAGAAGTCCTGGACCTGCTCGGGCATATGGCCCTGCCTGTTCAGCCACTCGGCCAGCTGCACGGCGTCCTCCAGGGTGCAGCCGGGGTGGGAGGAGATGAGGTAGGGCACCAGATACTGGTCCTTGCCGTAGCGGCGGTTGAGCTTAAAGTACTTCTCCTTGAATTTTTCATAGACCTCAATATGAGGTTTCCCCATAAAGTCCAGGGTGTGGGCCACGCAGTGCTCCGGGGCCACCTTCAGCTGGCCGGAGATGTGGTGCTGGACCAGGTCGGTGAAGAACTCCCCGCTGGGGTCCTTCATCAGGTAGTCAAACCGGATGCCGGAGCGGATAAACACCTTTTTTACCTTGGGAATTTCCCGCAGCTTCCGCAGGAGCATCATGTAATCGGTGTGGTCGGCGTCCAGGTTGGGACAGGGCTCCGGGGCCAGACAGGCCCGGTTCCGGCACATGCCGCTCTTCAGCTGCTTCTGACAGGAGGGCCGGCGGAAGGTCGCCGAGGGCCCGCCCACGTCGTGGATGTAGCCCTTGAAGCCGGGGTGCCCGGTGAGGGCCCGCACCTCCCGAATCACGCTGTCGTGACTGCGGCAGGAGATGGTCCGCCCCTGGTGGAAGGCCAGTGAGCAGAAATTGCACGCCCCGAAGCACCCCCGGTTGTGGGTGACGGAGAAGCGTACCTCCTCAATGGCGGGCACGCCTCCCATGTCATCGTACATGGGGTGGGGCTCCCGGACATAGGGCAGCTCGGCCACCCGGTCCAGCTCCGCCGTGGACAGGGGGAGGGCCGGGGGATTGACAATTAAAAACCGGTCCCCGTGCCGCTGGATTACCGCCTTGCCCGACACCGCGTCGTGCTCCTGATATTCCACCATGTTGGCCCGGGCGTAGGCCTCCTTGGAGGCGGACACCTCCTCAAAGGAGGGGACCTCCACCCTGGGATAGGCGCACAGGCCGGGGTATTTGCCGGCGACGCAGGTGCCCCGCACGTCGGTGATTTCCGAGACAGGGATGCCCGAGGCCAGCCGGGCGGCAATCTCCAGGGTGGCGTATTCCCCCATGCCGTAGGTGAGGATATCCGCCTGGGCATCGAAGAGGACAGAGCGGCGCACCTTGTCCTCCCAGTAGTCGTAGTGGGCGAAGCGGCGCAGGCTGGCCTCCAGCCCGCCGATGACGATGGGAATGTCCCCAAAGGCCTCCCGCGCCCGGTTGGAGTAGACCACTACTGCGTGGTCGGGGCGTAGGCCGGCTTTCCGCCCGGGGGAGTAGGCGTCGTCATGGCGGCGCTTTTTGGCGGCGGTGTAGTGGGCCACCATGGAGTCGATATTCCCCGCCCCGATGAGCACCCCCAGCCGTGGACGCCCCAGGGCGGCGAAGGCCTCCGCGCTGTGCCAGTCCGGCTGGGCCAGCACGGCCACCCGGTAGCCCTCGGCCTCTAAAATCCGGCCAATGATGGCTGGGCCGAAGGAGGGATGGTCCACATAGGCGTCCCCGGTGATTAGGAGGAAGTCATAATAATCCCATCCCCGGCGGACCATGTTCTCCCGGTCCACCGGAAGAAATAAATCGCAGTCAAAAGGCATGCTTTGCCCTCTTTTCTCTTGGAATACCAACAAGTATATCAGCCTCCGCAGGTCTCGTCAATGCGTCTTGCGGGGCTTGCCGGATTTTGGTATAATGGCTGTGCTGTCCCCACCGACACCGGCAGCGGGAGGAGGTGGAAGCATGGATATGTTTATCAGTTTCATAGTGTCTGTCGCAGCGAACGTAGTCTCCCACTGCGTGAGCAAGTGGCTTGACAGACATCACAGGGAACAGTAAGCCTGTCATTGCAAAAAGCGGCCCTCCGGAGAGCTCCCATCTCTTCCGGGGGGCCGCTTTTTGCGGTGGATGCATGGAATGATTATCAGTTTTGGCTTTCGCCAAGGCTATTATAGCACAGTCCACCCGCCCCCGCAAGGGGCAATTTCAATGTGGTTACCGCTCATATCCGATGTATTTCTCCAAAATATCCAGGGGGACCCGGCTGTTTTCCTCCTCGCCAATCTTGGTAAAGCCGTATTTCAGATAGAACCGCTGTGCCCGCTGATTATAGGGGGCACAGCGCAGGCGGAGCCTGTCCCGGCCCATGGGGCGGAAGACGGCTACGGCCTGACCGATGAGCTGAACGCCCAGGCCCAGCCCCCGGCGCTCCGGGGCGATGTAGCAGAAGGGGATGTAGCCGGCGTTGTCCGCCGCGTATCGGGCGGGGTCCAGCTCCAGCAGTCCCGCCGGCCGGTCCCCGGCCAGGGCCAGGGTCACCCCCCAGGGGGTGCGGGACAGGTGGAGGCGGGCGTTTTGGAGAAAGCCCTCCCCGTCGAAGGGGACGCCGGGACCGTGGGTAGAGGTCCACGCCTCCCGGCGGGCCTCCAGATAGAGGGCCTGATCTGTCTCCCAGCTCAGAGGAGCGTACCACAGGTTGACGTCGGCCGCCGCCATTTTGTCCTTCCGCCACCAGGACTGCCGGGCCAGAGTGGAAATCCCCTCGGGCAGGTGAGAGTTATCCAGTTCCAGCTCCGCTTCCAGCCGTGTCCCGTCGAAGGTGAGGCGGGTGACCGCCGTGTTGTCCCCGTGGGGGACGGTGTGCCACTCCTCCGGCGGAACGCCCTTAATCACGGCAATCAGCTGCCGGATAGCCATCCCGTGGCTGAACAGGGCGATGGTCTGATTCGGGTGCCGTGAGGCAATCCGGCGGACGGTCCCCTCCAGTCGTTCCCCCAGCTGGAAAAAGTCCTCCCCGTTGGGGGCCTGCCAGGTGGGGTCGTTGCGGTTGAAACGCTCCATTTCCTCCGGCCAGCGGTGGCGGACAAAGCCGAAGGACAAATCCTCCCAGTTCCCCAGGTTCATCTCCCGCAGGCCGGGGTCGGTGTTCAGGGGCAGGCCCTTGGGGATGTAAACCGCCCGGGCGGTGGTCATAGTGCGGTACAAGTCGCTGGAGTATACCGCGTCAATATGGATGTCCCGGAAGCGGTCCTCCAAGGCCTTGATCTGGGCGAAGCCATTTTCGGTAATCAGGGAGTTGTACCAGCCGTGGATACGGCGGTACAGGTTGCCCTCCGCCTCAGCGTGGCGGACTAGATAGATGGTGGTCATGGGTATCAGATCCTTTAATCGTATGTAGGGGCGGATAATATCCGCCCGCAATGATGAAACCCGGTCAAAACAGACAGATGATATCTGTCCAGGCATTTTACCACGCCCGTACCCCGCCGGTCAACTCCGACACCGCGCCCAGGCCCTGCTTCGCGGCGATGTCCGCCAATTCGTCCCGGACCTTCAGCGGGGCGAAGGGGTCGGTGAACAGGGAGGTGCCCACCGCCACGGCGGAGGCCCCGGCCAGCATGATCTGGGCGGCGTCCTCCCCCTTAGACACGCCCCCCATGCCCAGAATGGGCAGGGAGACCGCCTGAGCCGCCTCCCACACCATCCGCACCGCCACCGGCAGCACGGCGGGGCCGGACAGTCCCCCGGTGTTCATCCGCAGGATGGGGCGGCGGGTGTTCACGTCAATGCGCATCCCCCGGATGGTGTTGATAAGGGACAGGGCGTCCGCCCCGGCCCCCTCCACTGCCCTGGCGATCTCGGTGATATCCGTTACATTGGGGGACAGCTTCACCATAACAGGCACGCTTCCGGCGTGCTTTTTTGCTTCCGCGGTGACCTCGGCGGCCAGCTCGGGCCGGGTGCCGTAGGCCAGCCCTCCTGCCTTCACGTTGGGACAGGAGATGTTCACCTCGATCATGTCCACCCCGGCCTCCGCCAGCTTCTCGCACATGATGCCGTACTCCTCCGGGGTATTGCCGGAGATGTTGGCAATTACTTTCGTGTCAAACTGCCGCAGGAAGGGCAGCTCCTCCGCAATGAAAACATCCACCCCAGGGTTTTCCAGCCCCACCGAGTTGAGGATGCCCATGGGGGTCTCGGCGATGCGGGGGGCGGGGTTGCCCGTCCGGGGGTGGAGGGTGAGCCCCTTGGCGCAGATGCCGCCCAGCGCCCCCAGGTCATAGAACCGGCTGTACTCCCGGCCGAAGCCGAAAGTGCCCGAGGCCACCACCACCGGGTTTTTCAGCGTCACACCCGCCAGCTTGACCGACATATCAGGCATCCCAGTCCACCTCCTCCGCGTTGAATACCGGCCCGTCCTTGCACACGTGCTTCACCGTGCCGTCCTTCATGGTCACGGCGCACACCAGGCAGGCCCCCACGCCGCAGCCCATCCGCTCCTCCATGGACACCTGGCAGGGCACCCCAAATTCCGCCGCCGCCTTGGCCACGCTCTTTAGCATAGGCTTCGGCCCGCAGGCCAGCACACCCTGATAGCGGTGGTCCTTCTCCAGCTCCTGGCGCACCAGGGCGTCCACAAAGCCGTGATAGCCCAGGGAGCCGTCGTCGGTGGCAATCTGAACGTCGATGCAGTCCTCTTCAAACCGGTCCAGCAGGATGGCCCGGTCCTTGGAGCGGAAGCCCAGAATGGCGGTGGATCGTCCGCCGGTGTACTGGGCGCAGCCCCGCATGGGGGGCACGCCGATGCCGCCGCCCACCAGAAGATACCGGCCCTCACGGTCCATTTGGAAGCCGTTGCCCAGCAAGCCCAGCACATCCAAGGTGTCGCCCTCCTCCCGGCGGGCCAGCCAGGCGGTGCCCTCACCCCGGACCTCAAAGACGATGGTAAGGGTGTCTCCGTCCTTGCTCCCTGTCCACTCGCAGATAGAGATGGGGCGGCGGAGAAGGTTTGCGTCTCCGCACTTGATATGAATAAACTGTCCAGGGCGCACGCCGGACGTGCGGACCATGTCCCCTACAGCCAACACCATATAAATGGCGTCTCCCATCCGCGTTTTTTTAACGACTCTGCATTTTTGTTCTACCTTCATCGTTTCACCGCTTTCTGTTTCTCCTGCATCCGTTTTAAGCACTTCAAAATCCCGGCCCGGTTTTTGGCCGTTTTCATAAAGGTAGGCAGCTGGTCAGACTGCATTCTGCCCAGGTAGCCCACCGGGGGCCGCTCCCGCAGGTCCGCGGCGACATAGTCGATCAGCCAGGCCAGGTGCTCCCGGTTCAGCGCCCAGACGGGCTTTCCCCGGAAGCTGGACAAAAACCACAGTTCCAGCCCGAAATAGGGCTCCCGGCCCCGCCAGACGTCCCCATAGTTGGTATACCAGCCGCCGGGGACCTGCTGTACCCGTCCCGGCGCCGTACAGCCGCAGTAGCGACAGGCCACCCGGAGGACCGGGAAATTCCCCTCGCCCTCGGGGATGTCGGCCCGGTAATACCGCCCGCAGGCCGGGCACAAATTCTCCACCTTCCGGCGGAAGGCGGCCCGGGGCTTTTTCATCACCCGGTGGCAGCGCTGGCATTTAAAATAGAAGGCATCCGTACCCGCCGTCACCGCCCCCGGCCCGCCGCAGGCCGGACACCTCACCATCAACCCTGTCTGAAGGGCAGTGGCGGTGGAGTAGGTCCAGGGGCTGTCTTTGGTCCGTATCACTGTCTGCTCACCTGCCCAATAGAAGGTTTGACACCTGTGGAGGGTCATACAATGGTCACAAACTGTTTGATGTCATCCCGCATTTTGAGGGCGGCGTTCCGGGCGGCCTGGGCAAAATCGCGGCCGTCCCCGCCTGTTTTCTGCCAGGCGCACATGATGCCCCGGGAGGAGTTGACAATAGCCCCGTGGCCGTATTTGTCGAAGGCGAAGCGCACATCGTCAGCGGTCCCCCCCTGGGCCCCGTAGCCGGGGACCAGGAAGAAGGTCTTTTCCAGCCGCTTCCGCAGAGCCCGGATATCGGAGGGGTAGGTGGCCCCGGTGACCGCCCCGGCCATGGTGTAGCCGTACTTGCCCTCGGTGCCGGCGGCGAGGCGCTCGTTCAGATCCCCCATCACCTGATAGACCAGCCGGTCCCCGGCCACAATATCCTGCAGTTCTCCAGAGCCCGGATTGGAGGTCTTCACCAGCACAAAGACGCACTTGCCCTCTTCCTTCGCCGCCTCCAGGAAGGGCTTGATTGAATCGGAGCCCATGTAGCCGTTGAGGGTCACACAGTCGGCATCAAAGCTCTTGAATTGCTCCCCCTCGATCTTCGCCCCGGACAGCCAGCCCTCGGCGTAGGCGGCGGCGGTGGAGCCGATGTCCCCCCGCTTGATGTCGGCGATGACAAAGAGGCCCTTCTCCTTGGCGTAGCGAATGGTGCGCTCCAGCACCTCCATCCCCCGCCAGCCCAGATTTTCGTAATAAGCCGCCTGGGGCTTTACCGCCGGGACAATGTCGCACAGCGCGTCGATGAGACCTGCGTTGAACTGCCAGATGGCCTCGGCGGCCCCCTTGAGGCCCGCGCCGTGCGCCTCAAAGGCGGCCTTCCGGATGTGCTCCGGCACATACTCAATGCGGGCATCCAGCCCCGCCACGGTGGGGTTCTTCATCGCCCGAATTTTATCCTGTAAAAGGTCGAATGACATTTCATTGAATCCTTTCTTTTGTAATGTAGGGGCGGATATCATCCGCCCGCTCTATATACAGTTGTTTTTCGGGCGGATAATATCCGCCCCTACAACACGGCCCTACACCCCGTCCCGATAGATGACCTCGCCCTTGACGATGGTGTACTTCACCCGGCCCTTGACCTTCCAGCCGGCGAAGGGGGTATTGCGGGCCTTGGAGGCGAACTGCTCCGGGTCCACCGTCCACTCCTCGTCCGGGTCGAAAATAACCAGATCGGCAATGGCTCCGATGGACATGTGGCCCCGGGGCAGGTGGAGGATGTCGGCTGGGTTGGTGGACATACGGCGGAAAATGCCGGGGAGGTCCAGCTTTTTGGTGTGGTACAGCTGAGTGAGGGTGAGGGCCAGACTGGTCTCCAGGCCGATCATGCCGCTGGGGGCACGGCTGAGGGGGCGGGCCTTTTCCTCAGCGGAATGGGGGGCGTGGTCGGTGGCGATCACGTCGATGGTGCCGTCCTTCAGCCCGGCGATAATGCCCTGGACGTCCTTTCGGGTGCGCAGGGGGGGATTGACCCGGGCCATGGCCCCCTGGGTGAGCACCTCGTCCTCGGTGAGGGTGAAGTACTGGGGACAGGTCTCGCAGGTGATGGGCACCCCCTTCTTCTTCATCTTTCGGATGATGTCCACGCTCCGGGCGGTGGAGACATGGCAGATATGTACCCTGGCGCCGGTCTCCTCGGCCAGCATGGCGTCCCGCATGACCATGATCTCCTCGGCGATGGCGGGCCGGCCTTCCAGCCACAGCTGGCGGGACACGCTGCCCTCGTTCACCGCCCGGCCCGCCACCATGGAGGTGTCCTCGCAGTGGCAGAGCACGGGAAGCTCCAACTGCCGGGCCCGAATGAGCACGTCCCGCATGAGGTTGGCGTTGTCCACATTGCTGCCGTCGTCAGACAGGGCCACGGCCCCGGCTTTTTTCAGCGCCTCGGCGTCGGTGGGCTCCTCTCCCCGAAGCCCCTTGGACAGCGCGGCGATGGGATACACCCCCACACCGTTGGCCTGTGCCGCCCGATCCAGCACATATTTGATCTGCTCCGGGCAGTCCACCGCAGGACTGGTGTTGGCCATACAGGCCACCGAGGTGACGCCTCCCCGGGCGGCGGCGGCGCAGCCGGTGAAAATGTCCTCCTTATAGGTCAGGCCTGGGTCCCGCAGGTGGACGTGCATATCCACCAGCCCGGGGGCCACCATCAGCCCGGAGGCGTCGACGGTCCGGTCAGCCTCACAGGTCAGACCGTGTTCCAGAAGCCCGACCCGGCCGTGCTCCAGCAACATATCCTGAAGCTGGATGTTTCCCGTTACCGGGTGGATCACCCGGCCGTTTTGAATCAAAAGTCGCATAGATTCCTCCGCGATATTTCCGGCGCGCGCCGGTTTTTCCTCCGCCCGCGTTTGAAAAGGCGGCAGTCAGAGCACAATACTCTAATATGCTCTGATATTAAATTATAACGGAAGATGCAGGATTTAGCAACGAATTTTTCTGATTTTCGGGGTATGCTATGTCCGACGGAGAAGTTTTAAGTTTCTCCGGGAAAAGGGAGGGAAAACTATGTGCAATAACTCCTACAGTTGCCATGGCACCGGTGTGTTTCTGATGGGCGCGATGGCTGGCATGGCCGCCGGCGCGGCCCTGACCGCCACCATGACACCGTCGTCCACCCGGCAGATCAAGCGGGCCGCCCATAAAGCCGCCAAGCGGGTCAACGAGGCTGTGGACCACCTGGCTGACGCCATGGATATGTGACGCAAAAGGCCCCCGGCTTACGCCGGGGGCCTGATTTTTAATACAGCCCGTCCAAAATGTCCACAATATCCCCAATCACGCCGTCGTCGCAGTGACAGAGAATACGGGCCTTCCCGCTCCACTCACGCACCTCCGGAGCGCAGTTAGCGGGGGCGAAGGGAATGTCGGACAGAGCCAGCATGGGAATGTCGTTCTGGTTGTCCCCCACGCAGTAGATGCGGTCCGGGGCGATGCCCAGCAGCCTGGCCACCCGGGCCACCCCGCCCCCCTTGTTGCTGCCCTTCGCCGTCAGCTCCAGATAGCGGGGGTTGGAAAAGATGGCCTCATATCGGTCCCCGAGCCGCTCCAGCATAGCGGCCTGAACCGGGAGGAGCACCTCACGCTCCTGGTGAAAGATTGCCTTTACCCAGGGGACGGGCATATCCGCGACGGGGCAAGCCGTGTAGTCGCAGTTTACCTTTTTCAGGTGGGCGAGGGTGATCTCGTTGGGGTTGCAGATATAGATGTCCTCCCCGTGGTAGACCTCCAGGGACAGGGAGGGGAATTCTCTCATCAGCCCCGCCAGATCGGCGGGGGCTGACTCTGGCAGCTGGGTCTGCTCCAGCATTCTGTCCGTCTGGAAGTCGTAGATGGCCGCACCGTTGGACAGCACCGCCGGGGCGTTCATGGGCACCAGGGGGGCGAAGGGAGCGAAGGTGCGGTGAGCCCGGCCAGTGGAGACGCAGAAGTACCCCCCTTCCCCGATAAAATACCGGATGGCCTCCAGGTTGCGCTCCGGAAGATGGTGGGTCAGATCATACAGCGTGTCGTCAAAGTCGCTGGCCAGTAAAATGCCGTCAAATTTCCCCATGGGGCCTCCTTTCGCCCCGGTGGGGGCTTATTTCAGGTCCTCGCCCTGATAGTATTTCCCCATAGCCTTGGATGCCAGAGCAAAAATCGCCAGACAGAGGATCAGGTCAACACCAATATAGCTGATATTATAGACAAAGGAATAGAGGTAGGGGTTATCAAAGACCATACCGATGACCTCAGTGGGGACCAGGATGCGGTACACGGTAATGCCGCTGATAAAATGGACAAGGAAACGGCCGGCCGCTCCCAGAACGCTGCCCCAGTAAATTCCGCCGGGTTTTCCTTTGCCCAGTCCCGCCAAGGCGACAGGGATAGGGGCCGCAATGTAGTCCAGAATGATGGACACCCAGCCATAGCCTACCGCCCCCTGGACAAAGACCTGAAGCACGCCGAAAGCGGTGCAGGTTACCAGGCCAGGGGCCACGCCCCAACGCACACAGAACAGAAACAGGGGGAGCATCTCCAGAGAGATCGAGCCTCCGTTGGGAAATTCGTAGGGCTTGATCATCCCCAACACCAGAGCTAGGGCGATCATGATGCCGGCCTCGGCCAGCATCCGGGTGGCTTTGCTTTTTGTCATAATCGTTTCCTCCAATAAGCGAAGATACCGCATTACATCCGGACGGGTGTAGTGCGGTCTTAGAGGAGACGACGGCAAGATCTCTCTTCCACTTCCTACGCCGGCATTACCCGGATCAGGTTCAAGGGACCGGAGACAGCTGTGTTTGCCTCTGCATCTCAGCCGGGAACTAGGCTCCCAGCGCCCCTGTGTTCGATTGTACTGCGGTTCGATATTTATTTTAGGCGGCAGAAGCGGTTTTGTCAACCCTTTTCCTTGACATTCCGCCTTGCGGCCGATATACTGTACCCCACAGAAAAAGGGGGGAAGCCGCCATGACCAAAAAGGAGCTGCTGGACCGCTGCGCCCGGGACGGGGAGGAGCGCATTATGCTGGCCCGGGTGCTGGACAAGCTGGAGCTGGCCCAGGGCCGGGGCGTCCCCGCCCATACCCCATTCCTCTCCCCCGGGGAGCAGGCGTCGGTGACCGGCCTGCTGAACGCCTGGAGCAGGTCCCGGCATCTGTTCTGGGGCGGTTACCCGGACAGCGAGCGGAATGTCTGTCTCTTTCTGGCCGACTGGCAGGAGGAGGACGGCGTCCTCTCAGACCCTGAGGGACCACTGACCGCCATTCAGGCCAAGTTTCCCGCCGACGCCCCCCTCACCCACCGGGATATCCTGGGCTCCCTCATGGGCCTGGGCATCGGCCGGGAGCTGATTGGCGATATCCTCCTGCCTCAGCCCGGGCTGTGTCAGGTCGTGGTCCTCCGGGAGGCGGCTTCTATCCTCCTGTCTCAGTGGGAAAGCGCCGGGCGGTATAAGGTGAGCCTTTCGGAGATATCCTTACGGCAGCTTACCCCCAGGCCCGCCCAGGTAAAGACCATCCGGGACACGGTGGCCACCCCCAGACTGGACGCGGTGACCGCCTCCGGTTTCTCCCTGTCCCGGGGCAAGGCCGCCGCTCTCATCGCCGCGGGGAAGGTGTCCCTCAACCATCGGGAGTGCCTCAAGGCTGACCGCCAGGTAGCGGAGGGGGACGTGCTCACCTGCCGGGGGCTGGGCAAGTGCGTGGTGAAAGAGGTCCCCGGCCAGTCCAAGAAGGGCCGTACTATGCTGGTAATAGAGAGGTATGTGTAATGGAACAGGTAAAGATCGACCGCATCAACGAGCTGGCCCGGAAGTCTAAGACGGAGGCGGGACTCACCCCAGAGGAGAGAGAGGAGCAGGCCGCCCTGCGCCAGGAGTATGTGGCGGCCGTCCGGGCCAATCTCACCGCCCAGCTGGACAGTACGGTGATCCAGTACCCGGACGGCACCCGGAAGAAGCTGAAAAAACAGCGGCTCTGAATCTTAACCGGATTTTAATTGACAACTCAACAATGATCCGGCATAATGTCAGAGTATTCCAACTGCTGTGAAGGAGGCTCATTTATGTCTCGTATTAAATTTACCACCGACTCCGCCGCCGATGTCCCCGTTTCCCTGCGGGAGGAGCTGGGCATTCAGGTGCTCCCCTTCCCCATCGCCATGGGGGACAGGGAGTATGACGACGGCTTCGACTTTACGCCGGAGGAGTTTTATGAAATGCTCCTGGCGGCCCCCAAGATCCCCACCCACGCCCAGCTCAACCCCTATGTCTTTACCGAGCTCTTCGAACAGGCCTGGGAGGAGGGGTACACAGACCTGATCCACACCTCCATCAACTCCAAGGGCTCCGCCACCTGCTCCAACGCCTTTCAGGCCCGGGGTGACTTCTATCGGGACCACCCGGAAGCGGAGGAGACCTTCCATATCCACATTATCGACGCGCTGAACTACACCATGGGCTACGGCTGGGCCGTGATCCAGGGGGCCGGGATGGCCAAAGATGGGGCGGAGCCTCAGCAGATCGTGGACTTCATCCGGGACTGGGTGGACCACGTCCATGTGGTGTTCGCCCCGCTGGACCTGCGCTTTGCCAAGAAGTCGGGCCGGGTGTCCGCCGCCGCCGCCTTTGTGGGGGAGGCCCTGGGGCTGAAGCCCGTGATGACCTTCACCGACGGGGAATCCAAGATTCTCGCCAAGGTCCGGGGGGAGAAAGCTGTGGTGGCCAAGCTGGCGGAGCTGTGCAAGACCCAGCGCAAGGCCGGCACCCCCTATCTGATGATCCGGGGGAACAACGCCGAGCAGAGCGAAAAGCTGCTGGACCTCTGCCGACAGGAGCTGGGGGAGGGACCCGCTCTCAGCTACCATATCGGCGGTGTCATCGCCATTAACGCCGGCCCCAACCTGATCGGGCTGATCTACCGCGATTGAATTTACACCGCTTAGCCGCTTTTTTGCGGCTGAGCTTTTATTTTACAGATTATTCATCTCTTTTGTGGTATGCTATCCTAAAAAGCCTACCTTGAAAAAGGGAGGGGGACCACCGGGAAAAGCCCGGTGGCGGAGGGATTAACCACCAGTCAGCTTCGCTGACAGCCCCCTTTGTGAGGGGGCCTTCGGTGCAGGTACGAAAGTAGTGACAAGTATGACCAACAAACAACTCACATGGCGGCAGCGGGGGCAGCTCTGGCTGCGCCTGGGCCTGCGGCTGGGGCTGACGGCGCTGGCGATATGGCTCACGGTAAGATTCGGGCGGCCGCTGCTGTCTCTCTTTGCCCCCTTCCTCTTCGCCCTGGCCGCCGCCGCCCTGCTCAACCCCCTGGTGAAGCGGCTGCAAAAGGCCTTGGGGTGGAACCGACAGATACTGTCCGCTCTGGTGCTGCTTCTCCTCTTCGGCCTGGCGGGCGGGGGGCTGGCCCTGCTGGTCTACGCCGCCGCGGGACAACTGGTGTCCCTGGTCCAGAACTGGAGCGGCCTGCTGGACAGCCTCCAGTCCGCCATGGACCAGCTGGAGGCCCTCTTTGCCCGCTTCCTCACCCTGGTGCCCCCCCAGATCACCAAGCTTGTGGAGCAGACCGGGGACGAGCTGTTCCAGTGGCTGTCCGACGTGGTGCCCGATCTGCTGGCCGGTCTGGGAAAGGAGGCCGGGGAGAAGGCTATGGGCCTGCCATCCTTCCTGGTGGCCCTCATCATCTTCGTCATGGCCACCTTCCTGCTCACCGCCGACTACCCCTATCTGCGCAGCCGGGCCGTCCAGCACATGGACGACGGGATTCTCCGTTTCCTGGGGCAGGTGCGCGCCACCGCCCTGGGGGCCTTCGGCGGCTATCTCAAGGCGGAGTTTCTCCTGTCAGTGGGGGTGTTTTTCATCCTGATTATCGGCTTCTTTGTCACCCGGCAGCCCTACGGACTGCTGCTGGCACTGGGGCTTGCGGTGATGGACTTCATCCCCATCATCGGGGCGGGCACCGTTATGGTCCCCTGGGCCTTCATCGCCCTGTTCACCGGCGACCTGCCCGCCGCCGTGGAGCTGATGGCCATCTGGGGGGTGATCGCTCTGTTCCGCCGGGTGATGGAGCCCAAATTCGTAGGGGACCAGACGGGGCTGTCCCCCCTGCTGTCGCTGGTATCCATCTATGTGGGCATGAAGCTGGCCGGGGTGGCCGGTATGATTCTGGGGCCGGTAGTGCTGCTGGTAATTCTCAATCTGACAGGAATGGGGATGTTCCGGGGCTTCAAGCTGGATGTGGAGGCCGCGGCCAGAGACATCGCCGCCGTCTTGAGCGAAAGGCCCGGCTGACCTCCGGCGGCTGTTCATAAATTCATCAAATTTCTCTGGTATAATTCAAAAATATATTTGTTTTTCTTCATGCTTTTTTCATATTTTGGAGTTATGATAGGCACAGCTCAAGGGAACACCTAACATAAATCCGTTTCGGAAGGAGCGTTTCACTATGGACGAATTCAATTTCTACAACAACGAAAACGACGGCTACCGGGGCGGCCTCGGCGGCTATATGGACCCGGAGCCCGCTGTGCCCAACACCCCCTTCGGCACCGGCGGGACGCAGCCCCCGAAGAAAAAGCGGGGCGCAGGCAGGGTAATTGCCCTGGTGCTGGCCTGCACCATCGCCGGAGGGGGCGCGGGGGTGGGCGGGGCCTACCTCTACAACCGGTTGGCCGTTCCTCAAAACACCACTGTGATCTATGAGGAGGACCGGCCCCAGGTCCGGACAGTAGTCAACACCAACAACGGCCAGCCCATGACCCCCGAGCAGCTCTACGCCGCCAATCTGGCCTCCTGCGTGGGCATTACGGTGAACACCACCCAAAACATTTGGGGCCAGACCACCACCTCCGCCGCTTCGGGCTCGGGCTTTGTCCTCAGCCAGGACGGCTATATCGCCACCAACTACCACGTGATTGAGAGCGCCGTGAAAAACTCCGGCGTCACCATCCAGGTGTCCTTCGCCAATGGCGACAAGTACGATGCCAAGCTGGTGGGGGGCGAGAAGGACAACGATGTGGCCGTTTTGAAGATTGAGGCCACCGGCCTGACCCGTGTCACCCTGGGGGACAGCTCCAAGCTGGTGGTGGGCGAGGCGGTCTACGCCATCGGCAACCCCCTGGGCGAGCTGACCTACTCTTTCACCGACGGCATCGTCTCCGCCCTGGACCGGCTGATTACCACCACCGGCACCGATGAGAACGGCCGCCAGACCAGCACCACACTCAATGTGCTCCAGACCAACTGCGCCATCAACCCGGGCAACTCCGGCGGGCCGCTGTTTGACAGCTACGGCAACGTGATCGGCATCACCACCGCCAAGTATACGCAGTCCTCCTCCGGCGTCAGCGCCGAGGGCCTGGGCTTCGCCCTGCCCATCAACGACGTGAAAGAGATTCTGGCCGACCTCATCGAGCACGGCTATGTCACCGGCAAGCCCTACATGGGGGTCCAGGTGGTGAACGTCTCCTCTGAGGCCCAGCGCTACGGCATCACTGCCGGCGCGGCGGTGGCCTATGTGGCCGAGGACTCCTGCGCCCAGAGGGCGGGCCTCCAGGTCAACGACATCATCACCGCCATTGACGATACCGCCATCGACTCCTCTCCCGCTCTCACCGCTGCCCTGGCCACCGGCTACAAGGCCGGTGACACCGCCACCCTCACCGTTATCCGCAGTCAGCAGGAGATCAAGCTGACCATCACCTTCGACGAGAAGAACGCCCAGACTGAGGCCAACAACCAGCTCCAGCAGAACAACCAGCAGCAGCCCAGTCAGGGCAATCAGGACAACGGCTATTACTACCAGTGGCCCTACGGTGTGTTCCCGTGGTAAAAACCTTGACAAATCCGTTTTGGATGCTATAATTAAGAGCAGAAGGGCGCTGTCGATAAGCGGCTAGCCCCCTGGATTGGTTAGCGAAGTAACCGCACAGTTGGAGCTGGGGCGGTTACTTCTTTTTACCCTGGATGAACAGGCTGCAAATACCGATGATAACCAGACACAATTGCAGCACTTCTGATGTACTCACTGGGCAGCCCCCCTTTCTAGAATCAGGGGGCAGAAGCGCCCCCTGTTGGGGGACAAACCACCTACCGTTATGACAGCGCACCTTCCGACCCGCCTGTCTGACGGGCAGCTCCATTATATCACAGTACCGATTTTTGTCAAACGCCACAGCCCGGAGAACGACTGTTCTCTGGGCTTTTTGATAAAACCATAGACAATCCCGAAAAAACAGGTATAATATAAAATGACAGACTATACAGAAGAGGGATACAACTATGGAGATAAACGGACAAACGATCAGCGGGACCAGCCGCTACAACGAGATGGGCCTGTCACCCGAGCTGATGCGGGCCATCGAGAAAAAGGGCTATGTGGAGGCCACCCCCATCCAGGCCGGGGCCATCCCTTGGTTTATGGACTGGAAGGACGTCATCGCCAAGGCCCCCACCGGGACAGGCAAGACCTTCGCCTTCGGTATCCCCATGGTGGAGCACACCGACCCCGCCGGCACCGACGTCACCGGTCTGGTGCTGGCCCCCACCCGGGAACTGGCCATCCAGATCCGGGACGAGATCCGGGACCTGTGCGCCTTTAAGGAGGGGGTCCGGGTGGTCTGCCTCTACGGCGGCCAGCCCATCAGCGGGCAGATCAACCAGCTGAAGAAAAAGCCTCAGATCGTCGTCGCCACCCCGGGCCGGCTAATGGACCACATGAAGCGGCGCACCATCCGGCTGGACAAGGTGGACACGGTGGTGCTGGACGAGGCGGACCGGATGCTGGACATGGGCTTCGTCCGGGACGTGACCCACATCCTGGACGCCATGCCCAAGCGAAAGAATCTGGGCATGTTCTCGGCCACCATCTCCCGGGAGGTGCTGGACATCTCCTGGGTCTACCAGCGTGAGCCAGTGGAGATCACCGTCCAGGCCGACCAGGAGAACCGGCCCGACATTGCCCAGTACCGGCTGGACGTGGACCGGGGCGAGAAGGCGGACGTGATGGCCCGCCTGCTGGAGATGGGAGACTACGAACGGGTCATTGCCTTTTGCAACACCAAGAACATGACCGACCGGCTGGCCGGACTTTTGGAGATGCGGGGCGTCTCCTGCGAGGCCATCCACGGTGACATCACCCAGTCCCTTCGGGAGAAGACCCTGCAAAAATTCCGGGACGGCAAGCTGCGGGTGCTGGCCGCCACCGACGTGGCCGCCCGGGGGCTGGACATCGACGATGTGGACGCGGTGTTCAACTACGACGTGCCCGACGAGAATGAATACTACATCCACCGCATCGGCCGCACCGGTCGGGCAAAGCGCCACGGGGTGGCTTTCTCACTGGTGTCCACCATCACTGAGGGCCTGCGGCTGGACGACATCGTGAAGTCTACGGGAAGTCAAATCCGGACGGTCTATTTTAACGAGAAGGGCGACCTGGTGGCCGCCGCGGAGAACAAATGAGCAAAAAGCCCACACATTTTTGGCTGGATTTTTTCGCCTGCTTCCTCATCCCCGCCTACACCCTCCTCTTCGCCGGGAGCGTGGAGTGGTTCGGTACCAACTTCTCTGTGATTGCTGTCACCGGGCCAGACCACTACCGGGGCTTCGTCTACTGGGGTATCCTGGCCGGGGGGTATTTCTTCGTCATGCTCAGCCGGATGGCATTCCGCCTTCCCAGGCGGTGGATGCGGTGGCTGGCGCGGCTGCTGACGGTGTGCGCCGTCCTCTCCCTGGCCTACGCCCTGGCTATCCCCTACCTGCCCGCCTACTTCCCCAAATACGCCGCCCTCCATGTGCTGCTGGCTGCCGGGGCCTGTGTGCTGCTGATGGTGGATTTGCAGTTTATCATCCTGGTCTCCCGCCGGCGGGACCCGGCACGGTGGGCCAGGGCGCTGCGGTTCTGCTGGCTTATGGTGTTCGGCTGCGCTGTGCTGTTCCTTCTCCCCGGGATGGTGACCACCGCTCTGGAGGTCTTCTTTACCATCTCCGCCGCCCTGCTGGTCCGGCGGGTCTGGCTGCTGTTGAAATTTTAATCATTTCTTCATTCTTTTCCTATGGTATTTTCAATCCTCAGGGCGTATGATATAGTTCAGAAACAGACCCTGACATACTTTTTAAAAGGAGCGAGATAATATGGGAAGCAAGAGACTGTATCGGACCGAGGGACCCTTCAAGATGCTGTGCGGTGTGTGCGGCGGTATTGCGGAGTACTTCGACATCGACCCCACCCTGGTGCGGGTTCTCTGGGTCATCGCCTTCTTCTGCGGCACCTTCGGCTTCTGGGCCTATCTGATCTGCGCCCTCATCATGCCCAAGAAGAGCGATATTTACCCGGATTATTAAAAAGCCTCCCTTAATCAAAGGAGGGAGGGCCGCCGCAGGAGGCGGTGGCGGGGGGATTCCGTAAAACGGCAACGCTTATTGTATGTCGGAATCCCCCAGTCATTCGCTTTGCGAATGCCAGCCCCCTTTTACAAGGGGGCCTTGCCGGTTTAACTAAGGAGGTTCTGCTATGCTCACCGTCCGCCCCTCCGTCACCGGGGATATCCCAGCCCAGCGGGAGCTGTGGAAGCTGGCCTTCGGCGACAGCGACCAGTATATCGACAACTTCTACAGCACCTACTACCGCCCTGAGCGGGTGGTGGTGCTGGAGGAGGACGGCGTGGTCAGATCCATGACTGCCTGGTTCGACACCGTCTTCGTGGTTCCCGGTCAGGGGGAGTACCGGGCGGCCTACCTCTACGCCGTGGCCACCCACCCTGACCGCCGGGGCCGGGGGCTGGCGGCCAAGCTGCTGGCCGGGGCGGACGAATACTTCCGCTCTCTGGGCATCCCCGCCGTCACCACTGTTCCAGCCGAGCCAAGTCTCCACAACTTCTTCGGGGCCAACGGCTTCCGGGAGTGCTTCCGTATTTTGGGCGGCAAACTGCGACGGGATGAGATCCCTGTCCCTCCCTCCAACGTCCTGCGTCCCGCCTCGCCGGTGGAGTACAGCCAGGTGCGGGAGGAGCTGCTGAAGGACATCCCCCACATCGCCTACCCGGAGGACGCTTTGGCCTACCAGGCGGGGTGCTGCGTCCTGGGGGACGGCGGGCTGTTCGTGGGGGACACCCCTGCAGGCACCGTCTGCCTGTGCGCTGAGCGGGCGGGGGACGAGCTGGTCATCGTCAAGGAACTGCTGGGGCCCGCCGGAATGGGCCACGCCGTTTTTCCCGACCTGCCCCGGATCGCCCCCGCCCAGCGGTGGGAGATACGGGGTCCCCGACCTCAGGACGAGCGGCCTGATCTCCGGGGAAATCTGGGTAAATTCGGAATGCTCAAGTGGCTGGACCTGGAGCTGGAACAGGCCTGGGACTGGGGCGTGGTGGGCTATCTGGGGCTGGCATTTGACTGAGATCTTGCATAATGAACAAAAACGGCTGTTTCTTTTTGTGGAAACGGCTGTTTTTTGTGCTGTTCGGCCTCCGCCACAGCCGTTTCGTTGTGGTGACCTCCACAAAATAAGTTCTTTACACTGGGCCATTTTATGGTATGATATACATATCAGAGCACCAACGGAGCCTTCCAGCCCGGTTGATGAAGGATTTCCGTCAAAACAATTGTTCCCACATATATTTTTAGGAGGAATGCCGCTATGAACAAGTACATTGAGAAGGTCCTGAACGACACCAAGGCCAAGAACGCCAACGAGCCCGAGTTCCTGCAGACCGTGGAGGAGGTCCTCACCTCCCTGGAGCCCGTCATCAACGCCCACCCCGAATATGAGAAGGCCGCCCTGCTGGAGCGGATGGTGGAGCCCGAGCGGGTTATCGAGTTCCGCGTCACCTGGGAGGACGACAACCACGTGTGGCAGGTCAACCGCGGCTACCGCGTGCAGTATAACGGAGCCCTCGGCCCCTACAAGGGCGGCATTCGCTTTGATCCCTCCGTCAACCTGTCCATCATCAAGTTCCTGGGCTTTGAGCAGACCTTCAAGGACGCCATGACCGGCCTGCCCATCGGCGGCGCCAAGGGCGGCTCTGACTTCGATCCCCGCGGCAAGAGCGACTCCGAGGTCATGCGCTTCTGCCAGGCCTTCATCACCGAGCTGTACCGCCACATCGGTCAGGACATCGACTGCCCCGCCGGCGACCTGGGCTGCGGCGGCCGTGAGATCAACTACATGTATGGACAGTACCGGCGCATCGTGGGCGCATCCGAGTTTGGTGCTCTGTCCGGCAAGTCCGTGGCCACCGGCGGCTCCCTGATGCGTCCGGAGGCCACTGGCTTCGGCGCGGTGTACTATCTGGTGGAGGCCCTGAAGCACGACGGTGAGGATATCAAGGGCAAGCGGATCGCCATCTCCGGCTACGGCAACGTGGGTTGGGGCATTATGAAGAAGGCCGCTGAGCTGGGCGCCAAGGTGACCTACTTCGCTGGTCCCGACGGCTACATCCACGATCCCGACGGCGTGGACACCGAGGAGAAGCTGAACTACATCCTGGAGATGCGGGCCAAGGATCCCATGCACTGCGCCTCCTACGCCGAGAAGTTCGGCTGTGAGTTCGTGGCCGGCCAGAAGTGCTGGGGCGTGAAGGACGTTGACATCTATATGCCCGCCGCCACCCAGAACGACGTCAACATGGATTGGGCCGAGAAGATCGCCGCTTCCGGTGTGAAGTACTATATCGAGGTGGCCAATATGCCCACCACCAACGACGCCTTGGAGTTCCTGAAGAAGCAGGCTCACATGGTGGTCGCCCCCTCCAAGGCCGTCAACGCCGGCGGCGTGTCCGTCTCTGAGCTGGAGATGGCCCAGAACGCCGAGCGGCTGTACTGGTCCGCTGAGGAGGTTGACGAGAAGCTGAAGGGCATTATGAAGAATATCTATCAGTCCTCCGTTGAGGTGGCCGAGCGCTACGGCCTGGGCTATGACCTGGTGGCCGGCGCCAACATCGTGGGCTTCCAGAAGGTGGCCGACGCTATGATGGCGCAGGGTATTTTCTAAGATTCACCCCATCATATCGCCGAACCCCTGCCGTGAAGGCGGGGGTTCGGTTCTTTGCTTCGGGAAAAGGCTTTTTGCGGTGTACAGTCTGAAGTATCGAGCGTGGCGGTAACAAACCCAAACACGCTTATTTTCTGCTGCCCCTTAGCGGGTATCATCCTTATCTGCTATTCTCCTTATTCCCTTGAGTGAAACCCCATTGAACACTTTTTGGATTGGATCAAACGAAAACTTTGTGAATTCCTTCCCTCCAAGAGCTTGATAAAAGAGAATCTCTGTGATAATATGTCTACACTGGAGTTAGTTTTGAATATGGTGCCTGAAACGACCGCCACAGAGTTTCCGAAAGAACATCAACTGGAGACCTTTGAGGAAAACGTAGGAACAGGCAGTTCTGACATGGATAATGGATTATGTCCGATGAATCATTTAGTGGAACTAATACCATTCAAAAATGACAAGGCTGTAGTTTATTGAACATCATGATTTGGAAAATCGGTTTTGCCCCCTGATTACACATTCTGGGTACAGACCGAAAACTGAATATTACCGCCGGGTAACCTGGTTAACGTCTTTGCCGCTCCAATAGGCCGTAGAAGGAGCGGACGGGGGCGTTTTATTTTTTGCTTTGGAGGTCGTTTCCATGTTCGAGGGTAAATCACATACGCTGTTCCTCCGGTTCGCCGTTCCGCAGATGATCGGGCTGCTGTTTAATTCGGTGTACACCATCGTGGACGGGGTCTTCATCGGCCACCGCCTGGGCCGGGAGGCTATGGCCGCCGCCGCCGTGGCGGTGCCGCTGATCGAGATCCTGATTTCCGTAGCCATTGCCGCCGGTGCGGGGGCGGGGGTGCTTATCGCCGCCCGGCTGGGCGCGGAGGACAGGGCGGGGGCCCGCCGGCTGTTCGGCACCTCCGTCTGGCTGCTGGGGGTGGGCGGTCTGCTGGTCTGTGTGCTGGGCAATCTGTTTCTGGAACCCCTGGCCCGCCTGCTGGGCGCGTCGGACGGGGTGCTTGGACCGGCCTGCAGCTATCTGTGGTTCATTGTCACCTTTGCGCCCTTCCAGCTGTTCAGCTTTCTGCTGGGGGGAATGGCCCGGAACGATGGCCGGCCGCGTCTGGCCATGACGGCTATGATTGCTGGCGCGGCCTCCAACATCCTGCTGGACTACCTGTTCATGTATCCCCTGAATATGGGCATCCGGGGGGCCGCCCTGGCCACCGCCCTGGGCCCCATTTTCAGCGTACTGATCCTCCTGCCCCACTTTTTGAGGAAACGGGGAGCGCTGTACTTTGCCCCTTGCCGGCCCCGCCTGCGGGAGGCGGGGGACATTGCAGCCTGTGGCCTGCCCTCCTTTGTAATGGAGTTCTCCATTGGAATCGTCACCTTCCTCTACAACTTTGCCGTCACCCGCCACGGCTACGGTGAGCTGGGCCTGGCCGCCTACCTGATGATGGGTTACCTGATGCTGATCCTGCTTACCCTGTTTCTGGGGATGGCAGAGGGGCTCCAGCCGGTGTTCAGCCGCTTTATGGCCTCGGGGGAGGGGGAGCGGAACCGGGCTATGCGCCGCTTCTCCGCCGGGGTGTTCCTGGGGGTGGGACTGGTCAGCTGCTCCCTGATCTTTCTGTGTTCCCGATGGTTCTACCTTCTCTTTGCCCCGGAGGACCCTGAGCTTGTCGCCTTCGCCGCGGAGAAATCAGTCCCCTATTTCTGCGGCTTTTTCCTCACCGGCTTCAACATTTTGATGATCTCCTTCTGGCAGGCCACCCAGCGGACCGGCCGGGCACTGGTCTTTGCCCTGCTGCGCAGTGTAATCCTGCCTCCGGCACTGATTTTCCTCCTGCCCGCCATTCTGGAGCGGGAGGCGCTGTGGATCTGCCAGTCCGGGGCCGACGCCCTCACCGCCCTCTTCGTCGTTTTTGCCCTTGTATCTCCTGTCCGGTCTGTGGTATGATTGGCCGACCCTGCAAGAGCCAGGGTGAGAAATGAGGAAATTTTATGAAAATTCGTATTATCACCGACTCCGCCTCCGACCTGCTGGCCCCACACCGGCCGGACATCACCGTCCTGCCCATGACCATCACCTTCGGGGAGGAGCAGTTCCTGGACGGGGTGGACCTGACGCACCGCCAGTTCTACGAGAAGCTCATCGAGGGGGAGGCGCTGCCCACCACCAGCCAAATCGCCCCCGCCCAGTTTGAGAAGGCCTTCCAGGCCGCCGTAGATGCAGGGGAGACGGTGGTGGCTGTGGTCCTGTCGTCCAAGCTGTCCGGAACATACCAGAGCGCCTGCATCGCGGCGGAGGAGTTCCCCGGGAAGGTCTTCGTGGTGGACAGCGCCAACGCCACCATCGGGGAGCGCATTCTGGTAGAGCGGGCCGTCCAGCTGATGGATCAGGGGCTGGAGGCCGCCGCCATTGCGGCACAGCTGGAGGAAGAGAAGCAGGACATCCGCCTGGTGGCCCTGCTGGACACCCTGGAGTACCTGAAGCGGGGCGGCCGGGTGTCCGCCTCGGTGGCTCTGGTGGGCGGCCTGCTGGCCATCAAGCCGGTGGTGGCCGTCCGGGACGGCGAGGTGGTGGTGCTGGGTAAGGCCAGGGGCTCCAAAAACGGCAATAATCTGCTGGTCCAGGAGATCCAGAAGACGGGCGTGGACTTCTCCCGGCCCTACAAGCTGGGCTACGCCGGCCTGGACGACGTTCTGCTCCAAAAGTACATCGCCGACAGCGCCACTCTGTGGGAGGGGCACGTGGACCAGCTGCCCACCGGCACCGTGGGGGGCACCATCGGCACTCACGTGGGCCCCGGCGCCATCGCCGTGGCCTTCTTCCAGAAGCACTGACAAAAGGGACAGCTTTTCGGCTGTTCCTTAAAATTTTTCTTAACTTTTTGCGCGTGCTGATTTATATTTATTGCGAGGATAGAAAGCAGGTGGTGAAATGAGCCCTCGGACAGGGCGCCCCCCCAAAGAAAATCCCCGTAATGTAAGCCTCAATCTCCGTTTGACCAGGGGAGAAGCAGATTTGATACAGGAATGTGCTGATTCCTTGAACACGACAAGAACAGAGGTTATCGTCCAAGGGGTTAAAATGGTGCGGGAAAGCCTGGAAAATAAATAGAGTGCTGGCGGCCATCGGGGTCATGGTCGCAGGGCTGGACGGGGCGGGAAGCGAGTACACCGGCGCGTTTCACGCTGTTTGGTACTACCTCTCCGACGCGGAGCAGGAGTTCCCCAAATATCTGAACATCTGTCTGAGTGCGATTTAGCGGCAAAAGAGGGACGGCCCCCAGGGCCGTCCCTTTGCTTATACCTTCTCCACCGGGAAGAGCACCCCGGTCTCCAGCTGGTCGGGGGGCGTGTTGTCCGGGTCGCCAAAGTAGCGGTCCATGGCGGGGCCGCACATCCGATATTCGGTGTGCTCTCCCAGCCAGGTGCACAGGGCGTCGTAGGCCAGGTGCAGGTCCTCATAGGGACCTCTGTGTTGTACCGCCGCGCAGGTACAGGCGGGCCTGACTTTCACATCCGGGCCGTCCTGGGCCACCACCATCTGTGCCTCTACGTCGGAGCGCTCCGGGTTGAACGCCTCGTCATGGTAGAGCATCTGGATGGGACCCGCCTGGGTCAGTCCCCGGGCCTCCGCCTCCCGGTACAAGCGCTCAAAAAAGTCGTGGTACCGGTCCACGCCGATGGTCTCCCGGATGGAGAAGACCTTCTGCTCCGGGTCCTGTAACAGAACGACATGATACGCTTTTTCCATAATTGTTCCCTCCATACGGAGGATGTCCTCCTCAAGCTGGTGGATCAGCGCCCGTCGGCCGTCCAGCTCCCGGCATAGTTCCAGCCGCCGCTGCCGCAAAAGGGGGAGAAGACGGCCGTCCTCCAGCTCCAGCAGAGGCCCGATCTCCCCCAGGGAGAAACCGTAGCCCTTGAGCCATTGGATACGCACCAGGTGGGACAACTGCTCCTGCCGGTAGTAGCGGTAGCCGTTTTCCCCCACCGCCTCCGGACGCAGCAGGCCCAGGGCGTCGTAGTGGCGGAGCATCCGGGGGGTGACCCGGCTCAGCCGGGAAAAATCGCCGATGGTGAGCATGACATTCCTCCAAAATTGTTGTGAGAACCGGTTCCTGAAGTCAGGATAAACCTTCACACAGGGGGAATGTCAAGCACTTTTTTAAAAATTTTTTCCGGCGGCTCGCTGTGCCCGCACACCGCCGCCGCCCAGCCCGGGCCAGACCAGCTCCGGAACCACAGACTGTCCAGCCGGACGGCCCTCTCCGCCGGGAGAGGGATCCGGATGTTCCGGATGAGGGCGGTCAGTCCCTTCCCGCTCTCCTTGGCCCGGGCCTCCTTCAGGGCCCACAGGCGGGTAAATGCGGGCCAGAGCTCCGGCTGATCCTCCAGCCAGGCCAGCTCCGCCGGGGAACACACCCGCCGGGGCAGGGAGGGACGCCACTCCTTCACCACCTGGATATCCGCCCCCACGGGAGCGCCGTCCAGGGCGCACAGAGCGAGCTCCCCGCTGTGGCTGAGGTTAAAATGCAGGTCCTCATATCCCGGAAAAAAGGGCTTGCCGCCCTCATGCCGGGCGATTTCGGGCAGGAGAGACAGCCCCCAGTGCTCTTTGGCCGCCAAAGCCAGCAGCTCCCGGGCCTGACTGCGCCGGGTAAGTCCGTTTGCGCTGTAAATGACCATGAAGATCCCCTCCTCTCTCAGTATAGCAGAAAAGAGGGGGGGGAAAAATAGCTTAAATTTTTAATTTTTCAAACAAACCTTAACAGGGCAGAGGCAGCCAGGAGCCCACGGCGGCCAGGTCCCGGAAGAGCAGCCCCTCCGGGGGATAGAGGGTGAACCAGGCGATGAGGCAGCCCAGGAGGAGAGCAATCAGGATGGGCAGCAGCCACTTTACGCCCTTGAAAGGCCCGGAGAACCGGGTGGCCAGCCAGAAGCCCAGGGCCATCACCAGCACAAAAATGGCGATGTCCACCCACATGGCTTCGCCTCCCAGGGTGATATGATACATCCAGCCCAGAGCCAGCGTCAGGGCGCACAGCAGCGGCAGCACCAGCAGCCAGGGACGCGCACCTCCCGGGCGGTCCCGGTTCAGGACCAGCGCCGCCCCCAGATAGGGCCAGAAGATCAGCTTCACATGCTCCCACAGGCTCTCGTTCACCGGGGAGAACAGGGCGGCAGCGGCGTTGGGCAGCCACTCATACAGAAAATGGAGGGCGCAGCCGGCCAGCAGGGCGGCGGCAAAGGTCAAAATGAGCTGTCGCTTGGGATAGATCATGTTTCTCGCTCCTTTCGGTACAATTTATGCGGAATGAAAGGCTTTCATACGGGACCGCATAATTTTTTCCCGGGGGGAAAAGCTAAGGGACAATACGGTCAAAAAAGGAGCGATATGGTTTGAGCATGACCAATCAGGACTACGGCAAGCTGGTCAACGAGCGGTCTCAGCCCTCCCCCATGGGGAAGAACATCGTCTGGGCCTTTCTGGTGGGGGGAGCCATCTGTACAGTCGGGCAGGGGCTGATGAACCTCTTCCAGAGCTATGGCCTGGACAAGGAGCAGGCGGGAACGGCGGTGTCCGTCACGCTGATCTTCGTCGCCGCCCTGCTCACCGGCCTGGGGCTGTTTGACAAACTGGCCAAGCGGGCGGGGGCGGGCACCCTGGTGCCCATCACCGGCTTCGCCAACGCCATGGTGTCTCCCGCCCTGGAGTTCAAAAGCGAGGGCCTGGTCACCGGCACGGCGGCCAAGCTGTTTACCGTGGCCGGACCGGTGCTGGTCTTCGGCATCAGTGCCAGCGTCATCTACGGTCTGATCCTGTGCCTGCTGCGAAGCTTCTGACTGCGGCCCGCACCGAAAACGGTGCGGGCCGTCTGCTGTCCGCCGGGGAATTAGGGACAAAAGAACAATGCGGCCCCTCGGTTTTTTGTGATTTTTTTACTTGCGCCGACAGAAGAAATTTGCTATAATTTCTATACTTTCAAGGTCCCGGTATCTGGCAGATGAACTGCAATGACAATAAGGAGTGGTAAAGTATGGGTTTATTTGGAACACAGCCAAAGCAGGAGCCGGTCAGCGCACCTCTCTTTGAGGAGGAGCCCTTTGACGAGCTGCCCCCTCTGCCCAAGGCGAACAGCACTACCATTATTGCCAAGGGGATCACCTTTACCGGTGTGATCCGGGGCGAGGGGAACGTGCAGATCGAGGGCCGTCTGGAGGGGGAAATCGACCTGAAGGGCGGAGTTACCGTGGCCGTCAGCGGGACGGTCCAGGGTCCCATTGTGGCCGACGCGGTGCGTGTGGCCGGCGACGTCACCGGCAGCATCACAGCCCGGGAGCACCTGTGCCTGGAGCGCACCGGCGGCATCCACGGCGATGTGGCCACCACCTCTCTGATTGTGGAGAACGGCCGTCTGGACGGCAGCAGCACCATGCTGGCCCCGCCGGAACGGCCCTTTGAGCCGGAGGTGGTCAGCCAGGACCTCCAGTTTGGCGAAAGCTACCATCCCGACGATGAAATTTGATCTGGGCGAAGGACCAGACGACACAGAATCAGACGCCGGCCCCCTCATGGCGGAGGGGACCGGCGCTTCCCTTTTATCGGGACAGAAGGACCAGCTTGTCGTCGGAGGCGAAGTTGGAGAAGGAGTAGAGGATCAGAACGGAATCGATGTCGTTTTCCTCCACGTACTTTTGAACGCTGTTCATATTGTAGCGCAGGTCGAAGAGATGGATTTCCGAAAAGCGCTGGGTGAGGAAGGGCGACAGGGAATCGGCGTAGGAATCTCTGACGATCAAAAGCTTGGGGGCGTCGGTCTGCTCCGTCTCAATGACGCACAGGGGCTGGTTGCCCCCCAGGAAGTAGGCGTATTTGTCCTTAACCTCCAGCTTGCTGTCCACATACAGGCTGCCCTCCTCAGGGCTCCCGTTGAAGTAGGAGGTCACCTTGACGCCGTCCTCCGGGACATAGGTGTCGATGGAATCCGGGGGCAGCCAGCGCACCCCGGAGGTGGAGAAGCTGGTGCCGTAGAACTGATTGGTGACGGTGGTTTTGGGATAGTCCTCCAGCCGAAGCGGCTCCATGTCCAGGGCCTCAAGGATGGCGTTGGCCCCGTAGAAGGCCCCCAGGCTGGTCCAGTGGTGGTCGGTGCGGTAGTAGATGTCCTCGTCGCTGTGGGTCTCCAGAGGCCGGTACAGGTCGATAACGGAGGCTCCGGTGGAGAAGTACAGCTTGTCAATGATGGCCTTTTCATCGGCGGTGGGGGCCCCGGCGGGGAGGCGGTCCTTCCAAATTTCCGCCGCCGAGGGGATCAGGCCGAAGTACACCGGGACGGACACATTGCCCACCAGGGCGTCCACATAGCCCATTTTTTTGTCCAGCTCAGCCAGGTCGGGCTCGTCCACCCGGTTGATGAGGGTGTCCTGTTTTCCAAAGTAGACCCCGTTGTTCTCCTTTTTGCCGGACAGCCGCTCGCTCCAGGCCTTCATGGCCACCCAGAAGTCCCGGCCCACGATGTGGTCGGAGACATACTTCTCCGCGTCTGTCATAAACTTCCCGCTGCCCAGGTTCTCCGCGGACACCACAGGGGGCTTTTGCAGGTAACGGTTCTCCAGGGGGGAGAAGTCCTTGTCAGGCAGCAGCAGACTGATGACGCACACGCCCCCGATGAAGGCGCAGAACAGGGCGGTGAGAAACACGCTGAATTTTTTTGACATATTCGCGCCTCCTTAAAAATTAAAGTAGAGGAATGGGTTGTAGGTGCTGGCCACCAGGTAGGCGGTACCGATCAGCAGCCCGGCGGCCACCAAAACCGTACAGACGGCGTACTGGAGCTTGGCTCCCATGCTGCGGTAAGCGGCCTGGCCCAGGGGGGTGGAGGCCGCCGCCGCCAGACACAAGACGGGCAGGTAGCTGGTCAAATAGTAGCCAAAGGCTCCGTCGGTCAGAGGGACGCCGCCCAGGCCAAACATGACCTTGAGGTAGCCGCCCAGGTGGCCCAGATCCTCAATGGCGAAGATGGTCCAGCTCACCATCACCAGCACCAGGGTGTACACGTGGCCCACAATGGCGGGGGCCTTCTCCAGAGGCTTGAGCAGGAAAAATTTCTCCAGCATCAGCAGGGCAAAGAAGTACAGCCCCCAGAACAGGAAGGTCCAGTTGGCCCCGTGCCAGATGCCGGTGGCGGCCCAGACCACAAAGAGGTTGAACATCCACCGGGGCTTGGAGCACCGGTTGCCCCCCAGGGGGATATAGAGGTACTCCCGGAACCAGGTGCTCAGGGAGATGTGCCACCGCCGCCAGAACTCGGTGATGCTCTTGGAGATATACGGGTAATTGAAGTTGGGCAAAAACTCAAAGCCCAGAATCCGTCCCAGGCCTACAGCCATGTCGGAGTAGCCGGAGAAGTCGAAGTAGATCTGGAATGTGAAAGCCAGTACGCCCAGCCAGGCTCCGGCCACGGTCAGGTCGGACAGGGCCATTGCCTTATAGCTGTCCCACAGCGCACCCACGTTGTTGGCGATGAGCAGCTTTTTGGCCAGACCCACCATGAAAATCTGCACGCCGGAGGCGAATTTTTCGGCGGAGCAGGTCCGCTCGTTGATCTGATCTCCCAGGTCCTTGTACTTGATGATGGGTCCGGCGATGAGCTGGGGGAACAGGGTGACGAAGGTGCCGAAGTTGAGGATGGACCGCTGCGCCCGGGCATCCCCGCGGTAGACGTCGATGGTGTAGCTCATGGTCTGGAAGGTGTAGAAGGAGATGCCGATGGGCAGGTGGAAGGGGATGGGGTCCATAAAAGGCAGGCGGATATACTCAATAATTGGCAGAAACTCCAGCCCTGCGCCGGCAAGACTGCCAGCGATGAAGTTCCAGTACTTGAAGAAGCCCAGCAGGGCCAGGTTGAAGATGATGGAGGAGGCCACCGCCATTCGGGCACCTCTGTCATTTCCCTTCGCCTTGCACCGCTCCACCAGCAGGCCGTGGGTGAAGTCGATGGCGGTGGACAGGAACATGATGACCACATAGATCTGTTCTCCCCAGTAGTAGAAAATCAGGGAGGAGAGCAGCAGCACCACGTTGCGCCCCCGCCGGGGGACCACATAGTATACCGCCAGGGTGAACACCAGGAAATAAAACATAAAAATGGGGGTGGAAAAGACCATCAAGGACACCTCGCAGCTTAAAATAAGGGGGCGGCCTGTGCCGCCCCCTGATATTATGCCTTAAAACAGGGCGTTAAACTCGTTGACGATGTCGTCGCAGTTCTCGTGGACGATCATCATCACATAGTTTCCGTTGGAGACGACGCGGGAATTGAACTCCCACTGGTCCATGGCCATGGGGTACTGAGCGCCGCCGGGACCGTTGCCGTCGCCCACCATGTAGCTGATGCGGGCCTGGAAGATGGCCTTCACAGCATCTACGTCCTTGCTGTCCTTCACCTGGACCAGGCCGAACTCGCCGTTATTCATGGAGATCATGCAGACATAGACCAGCATCTGCTCGGTGCTGATACCGGTGAGACCAGTATACCACTGGTCCAGAATGGTGCTGTCGGCCAGCTCCAGCATACCGAACTCATACTTGCCGGTGGTGGTGTCGTAGAAGGCCTGGAGGTCCACCTTGGAGGCGGAGCTGCTGGAGTCGCCGCTGGAGGAGCCACCGGAGGAACCGCTGCCGCTGCCGTCCGGCTTGGGATCGGGCTTCGGCTCGGGCTTGGGATCGGGCTTGACCTCCTCCTGCCAGTCGCAGGTGACGTCGATCACGGCGATGGCACCGCCGCACTCCAGGGTCACAGTGGTCTTGCCGGGGGCCACGGCGGTGATGGTGCCCATGTCGTCTACGGTGGCGATTTTCTCGTCGCTGGAGAGGTAGATGGGGGCGGCGTCAATTTCGGGGTCGGTGGTGTACCGCAGCTGGAAGGTGGCCCCCGCCTTGTTTAGGGTGACCTCCGTCTTGTTCAGGTTGAGGGTGATCTCGCCGGGCTCGGAGGTATCCCCAACGCTTCCGTCGGGCTGGGAGCCATCGGGGGTGGAGCCGTCGGGCAGGCTGGAGCTGATGCCCGAGTTGTCGGAGGAACTGCTCCCCGGGTTGGAGGAGCCTCCGCCGTTGTTGTTGCCGCAGGCGGCCAGGGACAGGGCCATGGCGCAGGCCAGGACCATCGCGAAGATACGTCTTTTCATAGTAAGTAAACTCCTTTTCTGTTGGGGTTGATATCAGACCCTTGATTGGGTTCTGTGGGGTTTGACGCAGAAAAACGAAAAAGGTTCCCGGGATAAAAAAATTTTTTCAGCAGAGACATTATACTGTCATTTTTGGCCGGCGGCAAGAAAATTTTTATAAGCTTCTGACAATCTGCCGAGATGTTGCATATGCTGTTAAGATTTCACGGATTGCGGCTTTGTCACTGACGGTAAAATCATAGTGATACTCATCGTCCCCAAAGTAACTGCCCACTGTAGATGCTGTAGGCTAAATGTCTACAGCATCAGTGCTTTCCGGGGATCTTGACCTCCAAATTTTCACCAGTCAAATGGGAGATGAAAATGAGGCTTTTTGAGTAACTGGCGGAGGTTGAACCTTCGTGATACACTATTCAAAGAGGGCACTGAATTTAGTGCGGAGAAAAAGCTGCAAAAACCTGCGGGAATTTTAAAATTCCCGCAGGTTTTGGAACTGATGGTGGGAATCGATCCCACAACCGCTGGTTGTGGATAAGGTGATTTTATAGCAACTACAAAACAACATGTAATCCTACTCATCCCGTAAAAGGCTGTCCAGCCCGGAGCTCCAGTTTTTCCAACAGCTCATTCAACTGGGTTGTTTCTTCAAAGGTAAGATCCTGAAGTATATGCTGCCAATAGGCCTGCTGGAAACGAAGGCTGTGTTCTGCCACAGCTTCTCCGGCAGGAGTAAGATAGAGCATATAGTTGCGGCGGTTTTGCTCATCCCGGCGTTTTTCTACATAACCAGCATCTTCTAGTTCCCGCAAAATACGAGATATAACGCTCGGCATCATGGCGATGGTGTCCGCCAGGGTGCGTTGGTTGGTTCCCTCATTGCGATAGATACCGACCAGCACAATGGATTGGTTTCCGGAAATGCCTATGCCGCTTGAGGTATTCATTTCAGAAAAGCTTTTTCGGTACAAATAGGAGATATACCAGCCGCAGACGGCGGCATGCTGCTTCCATTGAGTCTTTAATGCCTGATCCATAACGTATCCTTTCATTTGAATCAACGAATAAAAATTTTTCTTATTATAACACATATTTGGTAGGATTGGCAACCTATGTATTGGAATCAGGTTCTTGGCTCGCAACGGAAGGGAGGAATTTCATAAGGAACAAGGCGGCGAAAAGAGCGGAAAGTCCACCCACAAGCTTTCCCGGCATAACAGGAACGCAAAGTTCGGGAGTAATCTGATTGGTATAGGCCAAGTGGTCGTCCAGAGCGCACCCGGTGGAGGAGAGAAACGCAATCGTTACCAAACGGCCCCGATTATCCATATCATGCACCATTAGAATCGCGGCCAGAGAATTTGCCAGGGAGAGGATTAGGGCGGATACACTGGCGTTGTTGATGCGGACTTTTACCGCTCTGTCACAGTCACAATTCCCTTTTTATAGAAAACTCGGGCAACCAGAATGACCACCGGAATGGAGAACATAAGCACATAGCCCTGCTGAGGAATCAGCATGGGGAAGATCAGGAACAGGGCCATCAGCAACAGAAGAATGGTGATGCTCAGCTTCATCTTGCCGTGAATCACATAGGTGCCGGCGTTTTTGTTCAGGAAGAAGGAGGTGGCCATGCTGCCGAACAGCGCGGGCATTACATATTTGGCCGCTGTGGCGACAACCGGGGAGGTCAGCACCGGCTGAAGGGGAATAAGCAGAACCACGCCCAGGGCCACAATGAGTGTGGTGACAATGCCGGAGATACACATGGCACAGGTGGCAATCACCTCGCCCTGTTCGGTGCCGGAACTGGATTTGGTCCGCTCCAGAGCGCCGATGGCGCAGGGGAATTTAATGTTGGACACGTTGCCCATAATGGAAGCGATGTATCCAGAAGAACCGGTAATGGGAGTGAAGCTGATCACCTCGGACAGGGCACTGGGGATGAACATGGCCAGCAGGGGACCGGCTGTGGCGACGACGCTGGACAAGGTGGGCCAAATGTCATACACAGTGCATATTACCGTGGGGATACCCAGCGTGACGGCCATAGCGATGATGGCGGAGATTCGCCCCAGGGTATGGGTGCGGTATAAGTAATCGCTCATTTTCATAGCTCAGACAAGCTCCTTTCAGCCCAAAATGTTGGTAAACAGTACAGCGGAGGCCATTCCCACAATCAGTGCGACCGACATGATGTAGTCATCAAGCCAACTGATCTTCTTTGCCGTAGCCGGCTTGGAAAGACCGATTGTGATGACGGCGCTTACAGAGAATACCAGCACTGGAGTCACGCCGGAAATCAGTTGTACCGAGCTGAAGGTACACATCATAGCCAGGGTAAAGCAGGAGATCGCCAGAGCGCCCCAGGCACCTCCCTTTGCGGTGAGGGAGTTGGCCGTCATACAGATTCGTTTGGTAAGGAAAATGTTACACACCATACCGGCCATAATGCTGATACTCATCACAAACATAATGGTGCCCAGAGCGGAGGGATCGTCCGCGGCGGAAAAGGAGGCCAGGCTTTCATAGCCGGCTCCTGTCGCAGCCAGATCCGCCGCCATCAGCTCATACTGGAGCGAACCCACCACGGACAGACGGAACCAGGGCCAGGGAGCGCCCAGCAGAGGGGCCAGAGAGAACAGGCCGATAATCACGGCAATGGAAGGGACAATGGAAAAGGCGATGCTGCCCCGCATGGCGGCGTTGAAGTCCTCCTTGGAAACGCCCAGCTCCAGCGCGCGCTTTCTGCCGCGCAGGAAGAAAATCACGGAAATGGCCAGCACTACGAGGATACCGCCCCCTACCAGGGCATACAGCAACGGACTTTCTAATATCAATAATTGATAAAAGCAACTATTGTGATATTATACTATCACAAATCGGACCGCATTGCAAGAGTATATTTTGTTTTCGTCGAATATCAAAAATTTGGTATAAAATTAAAGAATATAGAACAGAAATTGATCTTTTTGTTAACATTCTGGGTGTTGATTTATTCGCCGTATCTCCGTAAAATAAGACTGCGTATTGCAATACGAAAACTGTTGTGAGGTTTCTGTAACATTTTCATATTATCCTAATAAGGGAAAGAAAGTGAAGTTATGAGGCTTTTAGTTGTTGAGGATGACCGTCTTTTGAACAATACACTTTGCTACAATCTTTCGGCGGCGGGCTGCACCGTGGACGCCGCTATGTCAAAATCAGCGGCGGTCAATTTCTGTGAAGCGCAGGACTATGATTTGATTGTGCTGGATGTCAACCTGCCTGATGGAAGCGGGTTTGACTTCTGTGCGGAAATCAAAGAGCGCCGTCCAGATACCGCTGTGATTTTCCTGACCGCAAACGATCTGGAGAGCGATATGCTGAAAGGCTTTGAGCTGGGAGCGGACGATTATGTGACGAAGCCGTTTCCAATCAGTGTATTCCGAAAAAAGGTTTCGGCTTTGCTGGGCCGCATCGGGAAACAGACAGGCGGCGATTGCTACACAGACGGCACACTATCCATCCATTTTTCGGAATTGACCGCCTCCCTTGCGGGGGAGCCGGTAATCTTCACTCCAATGGAATACCGTTTGCTAAAGGTGCTGGTGAGAAATCCGCAAATCGTTCTGACCCGGCAGGTACTTCTTGAAAAGCTGTGGGACGCGGACGAAAACTTTGTAGATGAACACGCCCTAACTGTTGCAATCAGCCGCATCCGGGGGAAAATTGAAATAGACGGTCTGCAATATATCAAGACCGTCTATGGCATGGGCTATATGTGGATTGGGGGGATAAAGAAGTGAATGTTTCCATCAACCGCGCCTGTGCGGTAGGGGCAGCCATTTTAGCTTTGCTCTCCATTATGACCATTACAGCGGCTTTCCTCTTTACCAGAAATCCGGCAATCGTGTGGCTGGACCTGCTGTTTATCCTGCTGGTGTTCATCTGTGTAGTCCTTTTCGTGGCCTTTCTGCGCCGGAAGCTAGTGTTGTTTTCGGACAGGCTGTGCGAAACAATAGACAGTATGCTGGACGGGACATCAGCTCCGCCGCAGGTCTGCGAGGAGGAAAATCTGTTTTATAAAATCAACCACCGGCTTATCCGGCTATATGAAGTTATGCGGGAAAATCGGGAAAGCGCGGCAAAGGAACGGGCCGGTTTGCAGGAATTGATCTCCGACATTTCCCATCAGGTAAAAACACCCATCGCAAATCTCCAGATGGTAACCGCCACCCTACTGGAACAACCTATGGCAGAAGAAAAGCGCCAGGAATTCTTGCAGGCATCCAGCGGCCAGCTCGAAAAGCTGGACTTTCTTATGCGGGCTATGATCAAGACCTCCCGGCTGGAAACCGGCGTCATCTCACTGGATAAAAAAATACAGCCGCTTTATGATACCCTGGCGGCGGCGCTGGGCGGTATTCTGCTGAACGCTGAAAAGAAAAACATCCATGTCAGTGTAGAATGTCCGGCAGATATTGTGCTCGCCCACGACAGGAAGTGGACAAGCGAAGCCCTGTTCAATATACTGGACAATGCGGTGAAGTACACCCCGGCAGACGGCGATATTCAGGTTTCCGTCCAAAGCTGGGAGTTCTATGTGAAGATTGACATCACCGATAGCGGAAAAGGGATCGCGGAGAGCAGGCAAGGCATGATCTTCAAACGCTTTTACCGGGAAGAAGAAGTACACGACATTGAGGGCATCGGTATAGGGCTGTATCTTGCCCGTGAGATCATTTCCATGCAGGGAGGTTATATCAAGGTGACTTCGGCATTGGGCAGCGGTTCCACATTTTCTGTATTTCTTCCTCATGGATAATAATTTGCAGTTCAATCAAGATTGGGGGTTTTTAGCATGATTGAAACGGAGAATCTTATTTTGGATAAAGCAAAGTTTTCGGACTGGATAGAAATGTACCGCAATGTCTGGTCACAGCCGGAAAGCGCACGGTATATGGAGTGGACGATTACCACAAGCGAAGAAGCCGCCAAAATAAGAATCACAAAGACCATCGCGTTTCAGAAGGAGCACGATACTTATTTGGTTTATGAAAAAACAAGCGGTAAGGCGATTGGATTTGCGGGTGTAGAGGAAATCGAACCTCTCATATATCAGGAGGCCGGAATATGTTTGGGCCCGAGCTATGTGGGGAAAGGATTTGGCAGGCAGATTCTTCAAGGTTTGATTCAATATTGCAGGGAGCGATTTGGCGCAAAAGAGTTTATCTATTCAGCGAGGGATGAAAACACAGCTTCCAACCGATTAGCAAAGTCATTCGGCTTTTCATTGATTTCTTCAGCAGCTAAAACAGACAGCAAAGATGGCCACCAATATAATCTTTTGCGATATAGTTTGAAACTATAAATTTGTGTGGACATTTTGCTTCAAAAACCTTACTTGCTTTCAAGTACGGCCACTATAAAAAGGGGGACACCTAAATGTCAGAATTGCACGACATTCCACTCATCTGCAAAGCAGGCACGTACAGCCTCGCCGGTTTCAGCAAGGACATTGACTGTGACAACGCGATTTCCTTTGATTATGACGCGCAGTATCAAATGCTCACCTATGACATTCCTGTCGGGAAGGACTGGCGTGGGATGACGCTGTACAATGTGCCGGAGGACGATCTCATCCGGACACTCCGTGCCGTCTATGGTAAAGATGGAGCACTCCAGAACATCACCGCCATATTGGGCGGCCATGAGACGCTTTTGTACATCCGCTATGAAAATGAGGAACACGCCAGACAGGAAATCCGGAGATTTGCTATCCAGAATGCAGATGCCATTATTGAACAGATTCGACAATGCACAGATGTTGTGGCAAGGCTTTTCATTGAGTATTATTGTGATTCCGATAACATGGATTACCACGCCGTGATTGGCACAGCGGATCAAATGGAAGCGATAAGGCAGAAATACCGTGACGAGGATTCCTGCAACTGTGCCGGCAACTATCCGTCTGAAAACGTCGAAGGCGATAACAAGAGACTGATCACAATGGTGCGCTGTGCTATGGGCCATCCATGCGAGAATTTCCAATATGCTGTGGAAATTATGTCAAAACACATTGAGGAACACGCATTATCAGCGATAAACAGGACGGCGGATTTCAAATATATCTGTGCGGAATATGATTAAGAAAAAATGCGGCCCGTGACATTTCTGTGAGAATTGGCTGTTATGATAGCGGCATCACAGAAAGGATGGTGCAGCCCATGAGCATTTTGCAGACAACTGACCTCAAAAAATACTACGGCACAGAGCCGAACATCACAAAGGCGCTGGACGGTGTGACCCTCTCCGTTGAACAGGGGGAATTTGTCGCCATTGTGGGAACCTCCGGCAGCGGCAAGTCCACTCTGCTGAACATGATGGGCGGTCTGGATATACCCACCTCCGGCAGCGTTCAGATCAAAGGAAAAGAGCTGGCCGAGCTGAACGACGAACAGCTCACCATCTTCCGCCGGCGCAACATCGGATTTATCTTCCAGAATTACAACCTTGTCCCTGTCCTGAATGTCTATGAAAACATTGTCCTGCCCGTAGAGCTGGACGGGGATACAGTGGACAAAAAATTTATGGACGAAGTGGTGCGCCTGCTGGCCCTGGGGGACAAGCTGAGCAATATGCCCAACAATCTGTCCGGGGGACAGCAGCAGCGCGTGGCCATCGCACGCGCCCTCATTTCCAAGCCCGCCATCGTCCTGGCTGATGAACCCACCGGCAACCTGGACAGCCGGACCAGCGGCGACGTGCTGGGGCTTTTGAAAGCGACCAGCAGCAAATTCCATCAGACCCTGGTGATGATCACCCACAACAACGAGATCGCCCAGCTTGCCGGCCGCATTATCCGCATTGAGGACGGCAGGATTTTTGAGTAAGGGGGCGCTGGCGATGAATGACATTTTATTCGGCAACAACAACGGTGCGGTCATCAAAAAGCTGTCAGGCCGTTACTTCAAGGCCAGCAAAAGCAGAAATATCATTGCGATTGTCGCAATCGTTCTGACAACTATACTATTTACCACCATCTTCACCCTTGGGTCCGGCCTGATGGACACCGTTCACGATCAGAACATCCGCAAGGCGGGCGGCGAGGGACAGGCGGTCTTAAATTATATCAGCGACGAGGTTTACAACGATATGGCGGGAAGTCCCCTGATTGACCGTATCGCCTATACCAAAGCGGTGTCCTACCGGCTGAAAAATCCGGGCTTGGAGCGTTGGCGGTCTGACCTGTGGTATATGGATGATACCGCTTTGGAATTTGCCCGCTACGCCCCCACAACAGGCCGCCGGCCCGAAGGGTCAAACGAGATCATCGCGGACACAAAGACGCTGGACGCCCTGGGCGTACCGGCGCGGATCGGGGAAACCGTTTCTCTGACCTATGAAGTAAAGGGGAAGTTATATACCACCGATTTCACCCTCTGCGGCTTTTGGGAAACGGACAGCTTGAGCAACATCGGGCGGCTGATCGTGTCGAAAGCCTTTGTGGACGCCCATTCGGATATTTTGACCTATACCTATCCTGTGGACAATGATTATTCCGGCGTCGTCTCCGCCTATGTGATGTTCAGAGGACGGGGCGATATAGAGGCCCGGCTCCATCAGCTGCTTTCCGAAACCGGCTATACCTGCGACACGATGGGCGGCAGCAAGGAGGACGGCAATTATGTGATTGCCCGTGTCAGTCCGGCCTATCAGAGCGGCGCGTTAACGGACAATCCCGCCATGCTGGTTTCCGGCATTGTCGGCGTCGCGCTGATTGTCGTAACCGGGTACTTGATTATCTACAACATCTTCCAGATTTCTGTCATTCAGGATATTCAGTCCTATGGACAGCTGAAAACGCTGGGGACAACAAAGCGGCAAATCAAACGGCTGATCAACCGGCAGGCGCTCCGGCTGTCTCTGGTTGGGATTCCCATCGGCCTGCTGGTAGGCTTCTTCATTGGCCGGGCTTTGGTGCCTTTCCTGATGAACGGAACAAGTTATACCGCGGACGCCGGGATTAAAGTAACGGTAAATCCTCTGATCTTCATCGGCTCCGCCGCTTTCGCCCTTTTTACCGTCTTTGTCAGCGTCCGCAAGCCCGCGAAAATCGCCGGTACGGTTTCCGCCATTGAGGCCATCCGCTATACGGAAAATGATACGGCGGCATTTGGAAAGCGCAAGTCCAAGGACAAAAAATCGACCCGCGGCGCAAAGCTCCACTTTATGGCGCTGGCGAACCTGGGCCGCAACCGCAAGCGTACCGTGCTGGTGATCGTGTCTATGACATTGAGTTTGGTATTGTTCAACACAGTATTCACCCTGTCCAGCGGCTTTGACATTGACAAGTATATCGCTAAATTCATGGATACAGACTTTGTAATCTCCAACGCGGACTACTTCCAGTACCAGGTTGAAAAAGGTGAACAGGATCTGTCCGAGACCTTCATTGAGGCCGTCAAACAAAGCAGCAGTTTTGAGGACGGCGGCAGGCTCTATTCCTCCTGGATGCTGGAAGAACCGTTTTCCACGGAGCACAACGCTTTTTTCAGCTATAACAAGGACCAGAACGGAAATCCCTTTGTACGCCTGTATGGCGCGGACGATTTTCTGCTGAATGGTCTGGAAGTCATAGAGGGGACCGTTGACCTGGAGAAGCTGAAAACGGGAAAATATATCCTGCTGAGCGTAGAGTGCAACGATGATGGAACGGTCATAGAGAACCCCAATATCCGCGTTGGAGATACGGTGCGGATGAACCACTTGACAATGAGCGGTCTTTCCTCTATCATGGACGGCGGCTATGATTTTATCATCATGGCAAAGGTCCGGGCCAACGAGAACACGGCCACTACCCGCAACACAGGCGAAGCCCGGTTCTATCTCCCAACGGAAATCTTCCTGCCGCTGTGTAAGAATCCCCATCTGGTCAATTTCACCTTTGATGTAAAAGCGGGAACGGAAGCAGAAATGGCAGATTTTTTGAACCGCTATATCGACAGTGTGGAGCCAAGCATGGATTTTGAATCCAAGGCGACCTATACCAGCTCCTTTGACGACCTTACGTCCCTTATCATCACCATCGGCGGTGCGTTGAGTATCATCATCGGAGTTATCGGCATCACAAACTTTGTCAACTCTGTCCTGACCAGCGTTATCACTCGAAAAAAAGAATTTGCCATGCTCCAAAGCATCGGTATGACAGGGAAACAGTTAAAGTGCATGCTCTCCTTTGAGGGTCTGTATTACGCGGTGGGGACGATCCTTACATCGGCCGTCCTTGGCGTTCTGTTTTCTGTGGTAGTCGTAAGGGGAATTTCCAGCGGGATTTGGTTCTTCACCTATCGCTTTGTTATGTGGCCTATGCTGGTGATTTACCCGTTTCTGATTCTCCTGACTGTGACGATACCGGCGCTGCTGTACCGCCAAATCGCCCGGGCCAGCATTATTGAGCGGCTGCGGCAGGGATAAAAAAGCCAGTTGTTCTGGAAATCGAATCGTTCAACAAAAGGAGAGAATGTAACATGAGAAAACGATTGATCTGGGCGGCATTATTGGCTGCACTGCTGACACTTGCAGGCTGCGCAGGGAAGGAACCGCTGGAACCCAAGTGGGAAGATGCCCTTTACCGCACGGTGGTCTATAACAGCGGAGAAAATGAAAGCGATGCAAAATATTTGGAGATCGCACAGCGCAGCCAAAAACTGCTGGCTCTGCTGGAGGAAAAAGCAGGGGCGTTTGTCATGGACGCATACAATTATCAGACGATGGATGATGAGGGTACGCCCCTATATACCATGAATAATCCAGAAGTCCCAATCGAGATCGCTCCTGCTGGAATGTCTATACAGGTGAGCCGTGAATATTTCAAATGGAATCCCATCGAAACAGCGGATGGTTCGGAGCTGGAAAAACAGATCGTGTTGGATGACTTGACGCTGAATCTGCTTGTACCGGAGCAGTACCGTGATATGGAGCAGGAAATATTAGCCGCTTGGAGGGAATATTTCTATTTTGAAAAAGTGGAAGCCGAGAACGATTACAATGAATTAGCTGGCAGCGAAGAACGGCTGGATATCGCAGAAAATCAACTGACAGTGAACATTATCTATGTGAAAGATGGCCAGAGGTACTTTACTTATCGGAGTGATTGTGCATCTGCTGACGGAAGCTGGATCACCGACCCGCTGGTACAGATTTATACCGGGAATATTCACTGCAACTATGCTCACAGCTTTCTGACGCAGTGGACCTATATTCCTTCGGAAGCAGGTTCGCCAGAAAAGGCTTACGAAGAAATTGCTCCCTATATTTTGGAGTGCGGCGCGCAGGAGAGCTTGAAAGAACTGCGCCCTTTGCGGAATAAGTAAGGCAAACCGGTAAAAAAGAATCTGCCCAGCGACAGAAAAGAAAAAACTGCTGCTGGGTAGATTGATTTCCCATACCTATTTGTTTCATGCGGCGGTTTTAAGAAATTAAAGCCGCCGTTCTTTTATTTCCCACGGGAAAAATACAGTAATTCTTCGGGTATGGCGGCTGATAGGGGGCAGCCGCTATGAAGTACACAGTCATTTGACACAATCTGAGAGCCCTTGACTTGTCAAAAAAGGCCCGGCCTCCACCGGGGACTATTAAATGTACCGTTTGGAGTGGGTTGATTTTAAGTAGGGAACAGTGTCCATAATTGATAATCTGCCTTTCCTGTGCTAAAATGTAAGTAAAATAGCAGGAGGAATGGTATGCCCAAAATTATGATAATCGAGGATGACCCAGCCATTCGGGAAGAGTTGGCGCTGCTCCTGGAAAACGAGGGGTATACGCCTCTGGCAATTACGGAGTTTACAGATGTACCGGGTCAGGCGGCGCGGGAACGCCCGGACCTCATTCTTTTGGACATCGGCCTGCCTGGGCGGGACGGCTTCTCCCTGTGCGCCGCATTGCGGAAGGCCGTTCCTGCGCCAGTAATTTTTGTTACCAGCCGGGATGCTGGTACGGACGAGGTACGGGCGCTGAGCCTGGGCGGGGACGACTACATCACCAAGCCATACAGTGTTCCCGTTCTGCTGGCCCGGATTAAGGCGGTTCTGCGCCGGAGCGGCGGCGGACCGGAACAGGCTGATTTACTGGAGGCCGGTGAACTGCGGTTAAGCCTGACAAAAGGGGTTGTGTCGTCCAGCGGAAAAGCCGTGGAACTCAGCCGGAATGAACTGCAAATTTTGGCTTGCCTGATGGTTCACACCGGGCGGATTGTTTCTCGGGCCGATCTGATTGACGCTCTGTGGGACAACCGGATTTACATTGATGACAACACCCTCAGCGTTAATATGACCCGGCTGCGGGGAAAGCTGGCGGAGATCGGTCTGCCGGACGCCATCAAGACCCGGCGGGGAATGGGGTATCAACTATGACACTGCGGGAATTTTTGTCGGACCGGCTGAGGTATAGCGCGCTCCAAGTGATCTGCGCCGGACTGGCGGCGCTGTTCCTTTTCGCCACAGGAACCCAGCCAGGAGTTCTGGTGATTTTGCTGATTGTGTTCCTGCTGGTTTTCCTGACGGTGAATATGTTTGATTTCTTTCAGCAGCGCGCCCGCCTCCTGGAATTGAACTCTATTCTGGACGGTCTGGACCGTAAATATCTGTTTACGGAGTGCGTTCCGCAGCCAAAAGGGCTGTTTGAACGGCGGCTCTTTGACCTGACCCGCCTGGCTGGCCGCGATATGACTGGCGCCGTATCTGACGCCCAGGCATCCCAGCGGGAGTACCGGGAATATGTGGAACGCTGGGTGCATGAGATCAAAGCCCCTCTCACCGCCGCCCGGCTCATTTGTCGGGAGTTGGACGGGGGCACCCGCCGGAAGCTCACAGCGGAACTCAGTCAAATCGAGGCCCATGTAGAGCGGGCATTGTTCTACGCCCGTGCGGAGAACCCGGAGCAAGACTGCGTGCTTCGACAGGTGAAGCTGGAGAAAATCGCTGCCCAGGCGATTGAGAACCATCGCTCCCTGCTGATTCAAAATGGCATCCAGGTGGAGACAAAGGGGTTGGACTGCACGGTCTATACCGATGAAAAGTGGGCAGTATTCATCCTGGGTCAGCTGCTGCAAAACGCCGCCCGCTATCGGGGACCGGAACCGGTCATCACCCTTTCAGCCAAGCCGCTCGGAAAACAGGTACAGCTTACTGTCACAGACAATGGCATTGGTATCCCCGCCCATGAGCTGCCCCGTGTGTTTGAGCGTGGCTTTACCGGCAGTAATGGACGGATTCGAGGCGGCTCTACCGGCATAGGTCTGTATCTGTGCAGGAAGCTGGCGGCTTTCCTGGAATTGGAACTGCGCATGGATTCACAGGAGGGGGCTGGCACTACAGTAACGCTGACTTTTCCCGCAAAGGAAAACCTTACAAAACCGTAAGGTAAATCAATATGACTTCGATACAACAGCCTTCGCTTTTGGTGTACCATAGAGCCACAAGCAAAGGAGGCAAACCGCCATGTTACAAGTACAAAATATCGAAAAATATTATGGGAGCAAAAACAACGTCACTAAGGCGCTGGACCGGGTGAGCTTTGACGTGGAGGCTGGGGAGTTCCTGGCCATCATGGGTGCGTCAGGGAGCGGAAAAACCACTCTGCTCAACTGCATCTCCACCATAGATACCATCAGCGCCGGGAAGATTCTCCTGAACGGGGTGAGTGTGGCCGACTTGTCGGAACATGAACTGGCCAAATTCCGCCGGGAGCGGCTGGGCTTTGTGTTTCAGGACTTCAACCTGCTGGACACCCTCACCATTGAGGAAAACATCGGTCTGGCCCTCTCCCTGAATCACCAGGACCCCGGAACGGTACAGAACCAGGTGCGGGAGGTGGCCCGAAGGCTGGGCATCACCGACGTCCTGACGAAATTTCCCTATCAGGTTTCCGGAGGTCAGAAGCAGCGGGCCGCCTGCGCCCGGGCGATGGTGGCGGGACAATCCCTGCTGCTGGCCGACGAGCCCACCGGGGCCCTGGACTCCAAGGCATCCAAGAATCTGCTGGAAATCATGACCGCTATGAACCGGGACATGGGCGCTACCATTCTCATGGTTACCCACGACGCCTACAGCGCCAGCTACGCCAAGCGGGTGCTCTTCCTGAAGGACGGGCGGGTGTTCAACGAGCTGCTCCGGGGAGAGCGGGGACGGTCTGTGTTTTACCACGAGATTCTGGATGTTCTGGCCGCGCTGGGGGGTGATGTCAGTGACGTTATCTGAGCTCTCCCTGCGCAACGCCAAGCGCCAGGCCCAGGACTATCTGGTCTACTTTGTCACAGTGGTCATGGCCGCCGCTCTGCTCTACTCCTTCAACGCCCTGACCTTCTCCCAAGAAATCAGCACCCTGTCCCAATCCATGGAGATGCTGCCGTTCATGATTGCCCTGGCCACGGTGGTGGTGGTGTGCGTCTTCGGCTGGCTGGTGGCCTACGCCACCAAATTCATGCTCCTGCGCCGGGGCAGGGAGCTGGGCACCTACCTGCTCATCGGCCTGGAGAACCGGCAGGTGGCCCGGCTGTTTTTTCTGGAAAACCTGGCGGTGGGGGGCTGCGCCCTGGCGCTGGGCGCCGTCCTGGGCGGGCTGCTCTACCAGGCCTTCCGGGCCCTGACCCTCGCCCTGTTCAAGCAGCCCTACCGCTTCTCCTTTGGCTTCTCTCTCCCCGCCCTGGGGCTGACGGCGTCCTGCTTCGCCCTGATCTACCTCTTTGCCCTGCGCCGGAGCCGCAGGTATATCCGCAAGGCTAAAATTCACGACCTGATTTATTCCGACCGGCTCAACGAGGGCGTGGTCATCCAGACACGGAAAAAGCGCCGCTGGATTTTCGGGGCCTCCATCCTGCTGGGCGTTGCTGGGACATTTTTGATTATGGTCCGGGACCTTGCCGTCGCCACCGCCGGGGCGGGGTGCCTGATTTTGTTTCTCTTCGGCTTCTTCCTCAGCTTCGCCTCCGGGGTGCCCGCCTTCTTTGACAAACGTCCCGCCCGGAAGTATCGGGGCATGACCCTGCTGGTGTTCCGCACCCTGACGGCAAAGCTGGCCACCATGGGGGTGCTCATGGCCACCATCTCCATGATCCTGACCGCCACCATCCTCTCCGAGGGCAGCGGGCTGGTCTTCCGGGGACTGTTTGAGGGCCGGGCGGCGGAGAACGCCTGCTTTGACCTGTATCTTGGCGTGGGAGACGGTCGGGACCCCACTGTCTATACGGACTACATCGAGGAGAATATCCCGGTGGAGCGCTCCCTGGAATATCAGGTCTATCTCAGCGGCGCCCACACCGTGCGGGACTATATCGAATCTCAAACCGTCTATTATTACTTCAACTTTGTACAGGAGCCTGTCCTGCGCTGGAGCGACTACGCCGCTCTGCGCTCCATCGCCGGCTACCGGGCGGTGGAGCTTCCGGAGGGACAGTATCTGTTTCACTGCATGACCTATCTGGAGGACGTCTTGAAGTCTTATGACCGGCCCCTGACTTTCGGGGACATCACCCTCCAGCCCGGGGGCGTGTATACCGAGCACCTGTCCCAGCGCGGCGGTACTGTCAACGGGCGGGGCTACATTCTGGTGGTCCCGGACGAAGCGGTGGAGGGGCTGGAGGTTCACCACTGGGCCTACGCCGCCAAGACGGCTCAGCCGGTGACAAGGGCGCAGTTTTATGACCTGTGGGACATCAACGAGCGCACCAGCTCCGGGATTGCCAGTAATGCCATCACCACCAGGGCCCAGGAGGAGGCAGAGGTGGCCGTCCAGACCGCCCTGTGCGTGTTCCCGCTGTACTACCTGGCCCTGGCCTTGACCATGACCGCCGCCACGATTCTCACCATCCAGCAGCTCAGCGAGAGCGAGCGGTATAAGCGGCAGTTTTCCCTGCTGCAAAAGCTGGGCATGGACCGCCGGGAGATGGCAAAGGCTCTGCGCACCCAGTTTGCCATCTACTACGCTCTGCCCGCCGTGCCGCCGGTGCTCATCGGGGCATCCTTCATCCTCCACCTGGCCAGCCTCCCGGAGCCGGGGGTGATGGTGGGGATCAACAGCCCTGGAGCCATTGTGGCAATCTCACTGGGGATTTTTTTCCTGATCTATGCCATCTACATTCTGCTGGCATATACCAGCTTGAAGCGGAATGTTCTGCCGGCATAATAAGATTGGCGGTGGCAAACAATGTTTCGTCGGTCTTGTTGTATCTGCGTTTTTGTTTTTAGTTGAAGAAGATGTATATGTATGAGGGCGTCCACCTATTATCGGTAGCACGTTAATAATGTACTATACAGATATATAAGTACCAAAAAATTTTTGGAAGGAAATCCAAACAATGCGAGAAATGACATTCAGAAAGAAGACCTGCGCCGAATGCGGTACGGAATTTGTACCGACAAGTGGCCGCTCAAAGTATTGCCCAACGTGTGTTGGCGATGTCGTAAGGCGGCAGATAGGGCACGTCATTGCAGAGAAAGTGCGGAAGAACGAGAGAAAATAGTAGGTTATCACCGGTAAACAGGGCCGTAAGCTGTCCAGCCTGATCTGTCTAAGTTTGTCGTTTACGCGGATTTTTATAGAATCTCTTAGACAGTAATCCGAGGCCCTTTACTGCCCATTCCGCCATTTTGACGAAGAAAGAAGAGCATAGGCAGCTAGCAACACAAAAGAAAAAAAGTCCGCCTCTCGGCGGACTTTTTTCCTGGCTTGTTAATCAGCCCTGCTGCTCACGCATCTTGGCGAAGCAGTCGCTGCAGTAGACGGGACGGTCAGACTTGGGCTCGAAGGGAACCTTCGCCTCACCGCCGCAGGCGGCACAGGTGGCGGTGAAGTACTCACGGGGGCCACGGGCGGCGTTCTTGCGGGCGTCACGGCAGGGCTTGCAGCGCTGGGGCTCGTTCTGGAAGCCCCGCTCAGCGTAGAACTCCTGCTCACCAGCGGTAAAGGTGAACTCGTTGCCGCACTCTTTGCATACCAGGATTTTGTCTTCGTACATGGATTTTTCCCTCTCTTTGACTTTTGCCCGGCCTCTCCGGCCTGGGCGTGTGATATTGCGATCAGCTCTCGCTGGATACGCCGGATAAAATTTACAGGGCCGTTTTTCGGCGAATACGCTGAATCGCATTGTCCACCGATTTCTGTGAGCGGCCCACCCGCTGCGCAATCTCCCCGGAGGAAAGACCGTTCAGGTAGGGGGGTAATATCTGTGCTTCAAACTTGGATAACCGGCCCTTAAGCGCCTCCAGACGCTCTTTCAGTTCCTCTCTGCCGATGACCACGTCCTCCGGGCTCTCGGCACTGGAAAACAAATACGCGTTGGTTCCGTCAAAAAGAGGGGGCTCGTAGGAAACACTGTGATTTAAAGGGGCGTGCTTGCCGCCCTGAGCCGCCCGGACGGCGGTGAGCAGACGGCTTCGAATACATATTTCCGCAAAGGTGCGGAAAGAGGCATCCCGCCCGGGATCAAAGCTCCGGACGGCGGTGAGCAGGCCCAGCATACCCTCCTGAGTCAGGTCCTCGCTGTCTCCCCCCACCAAAAACAGGGGACAAACACAGGCCCGAACCAGCCGGCCATACCGGCGGACCAGTTCCGTCTCCGCAGAAGGATCTCCCCGGGCCGCGCTCAAGCATAATTCCTCATCCGAGGGATTCAGAAATTTTTCTTCCATACTATTATCCCGGTTATCATTTATCATAAACAAAATGTTCAGATTTGTCAAGGGCTTTCCCAAAAAAGTTTGTTGATTTTTCCCGCTTCCCAATTTATGCCGTTTTTCTCAGAGCTCCGGAATCAAATCGGCCAGCCGCTGGGCGGTTTCCCGAGCCAGTTCCTCCGTTTTGGCCTCCACCATCACCCGCATCAAAGCCTCGGTGCCTGATGGGCGCACCAGCACCCGGCCCTCTCCGGCCAGTGCCTCCTCCTCCCGGGCCACCGCCTGGGACAGCAAGGGGCTTGCTATGGCGGCCTTCTTCACGTCATTGTCCGCCACGGGGACATTAATGAGCACCTGGGGATACCGGGGACATGCGCTGAACACCTGGCTGGCCTTTTTGCCGCTCTCCTTCAGCAGAGCGAGAATTTTCAGTGCGGTGAGCTGACCGTCTCCAGTGGTGGCGTGGTCAAGGAAAATCATATGACCCGACTGCTCGCCGCCCAGGCGGTAGCCCTTCTCCACCATCCGCTCCAGCACATTCCGGTCCCCCACGTCGGTGCACTCCAGGGCGATACCGTTCTCCTTGGAGTAGGTATGGAAACCCAGATTGGACATGACGGTGGCCACCACCGTGTTGCCAGGGAGCTGGCCCTTGTTTTTCATGTCCAGGCCGCAGGCGGCCATGATCTGGTCGCCATCAATGAGGCTGCCCTGCTCGTCTACCGCCAGACACCGGTCGGCGTCGCCGTCAAAAGCGATGCCCATGTCGTAATGGCCGGCCTTTACCATGGCGGCCAGGGCGTCCATATGGGTGGAACCGCACTGGTCGTTGATATTCACCCCGTCGGGGTCGGCGTTGATTACATCGGTGCGCAGCTTGGAGAACCGGTCAAACAGCCGGGCGGCGGTGGCCGAGGCGGCGCCGTTGGCGCAGTCCACCAGGATACGCAGGCCCCCCAGGGTGGAGTCGATGGTGGATTCCAGATGGTCGATATAGTCCTCGCTGGCCTTGGGAGCTCTGTAGCTCACCTTTCCGATGTCCGCCCCCGTCTTCATAGGCACATTGTTGGAGCCGAAGAGGACGATGTCCTCGATCTTCTCCTCCAGTTCATCAGACAGCTTGAAGCCCTTGCCGTTGAAGATCTTGATGCCGTTGTGCTCAAAGGGGTTGTGGCTGGCCGAGATGACGATGCCCGCGTCGGCCTCCTCGTCCACCGTCACCCAGGCCACCCCCGGCGTGGGCAGGGTGCCCAGGTCCAGCACGTCCGCTCCGGCGGTACACAGTCCCGAGATCAGCGAGCCCTTGAGCAGGTCCCCCGAAATGCGGGTGTCCTTCCCGATGGTCACCAGAGGCTTTCCCCCCTTCTTCTTGGCCAGCACTGTGGCCGCCGCCAGACCCACCTTATAGGCCAGGTCCGCGTCCAGCCCAGCGTTTACCACGCCCCGAATGCCGTCTGTTCCAAATAATTTGCCCATGTTGCCGCATCCTTTCTTACTTATTCACTTCCCGCTTGTCAGTCCGGCCCAGGAGGTAGTCGACGCTGACATTGAAATACTCCGCCAACTCGTACAGCCGCGGGACATCCGGGTAACCCTTCCCCTGTTCATAGAGCCGGTATCCACCGGCTGAGAGCCCTAAATCCCTCGCTACTTCCTCCTGATTCAACCCAAACTCTTTACGAATTGCTTTTAAGCGTTTTGGAAATTCCTCCATAAATATCTCCTTTCCCCTTGACAAAGGAGAAAATAGGGTCTACAATAAATTGCTAGTAATACTTGTACTATAATTTCTTTTAATTCGGAGGTCTCATTCTATGAACGCACTGCCATCTCTGTTCCGCAACGATACCATCGACGCTGAAATTGAGGCGTTCTGCGCCAGTGATCCGGAATTTATGCGTGCGAAGCAGGAATTTTATAAGATTACAGATCAAATCGAAACGCTGGCGAGCCCTGACCTGTACGACGCATTTGAAAAAGGTCTATGGGCCTATCTGTACCGTACCGCCGACCTCTATTATCTCTATGGGCTGGGTCTTCGTCAAGACATTTTGCGGGCGATGGGCAAATAATTACCGCTTGGCCGCCGCAAAATCGTAAGCCTCCCGCACCCAGGCCATGAGCTCAGCATCGATCTCCTCCACAGAGCCAATCACCAGGTGGTGGGTCCACCGGCCGGGGTAGGGCTCAGAGGCCTGGTCAATGCGCGGGGAGCCCTCCCGGCGATTCAGCCCCAGGGTGACGGTGATATAGGGGTCGGGCCGGGCCTTGGCTTTCCGGGCCTTGAGAAAGGACACCGCCCCGAACACCCGCCGGTTCTTCAGGGTGATCTGAGATTTTTGGGGCTGGATGACCACCCCCTCCAGCTCGGCCAAAAGCCGCTCCTCAAAGGCGGTATAAAGGGGAATCGCTTCCGGGTGCTGGTTGAAAAAGAACAGAGTATTCCGGTCCATAATTCAATCCTCCCCCAGCCGTTTCTCCATCACGTCCCACACCAGCACACAGCCGCTCTCTGTCTCCTCGCTCTGGTGCTCCACGGTATGGTATCCACGGCGCTCATAAAGATGAACGGCAGGCAGCGAGGCGTCCAGCTGGACCGTGTCGTAATCCGCCGCGACGGCTTCCTCCAGCCGCTCCAGAATGTAACGCCCATACCCCCTGCCCTGTCGCTCCGGCAGGACAAACACCCGGGTAATGCGGTCCCCCTCCTGACTGCCTGTGCCCACCAGTTCTCCGCCGTCCAGCAGGACACACACCTGCCCGGCCTCTATGGCGGCGGACACCCGCTCTTGGCTGTGCCAGTTTAGAAAATAATCCACACAGCCCTGCGGGTAGTATCGGGGGTAAATGGCTCGGATGGTGTCTTGAATCAGAGCCAACACAGCGGAAAAATCTGCCTGACCTGCTTTTCTATACTCCATAATGCCCCCTCAAAAGCTCAGCTGGTCCAGCCCGCCGTCCCCGCCGGGGACGGGCAGTCCCAGATGCTGGTAGGCCTTGGGGGTAACGCACCGGCCCCGGGGGGTCCGGGTGAGGAAGCCCAGCTGCATGAGATAGGGCTCGTACACGTCCTCCAGGGTGACGGACTCCTCATTGATGGTGGCGGCCAGGGTCTCCAGCCCCACCGGCCCGCCCCGGTAATTTTCCATGATAGACCGCAGCATCCGGTGGTCGATGGCGTCCAGCCCTAAATGGTCAATCTCCAGGGCGGTGAGGGCCTCATCGGCCACCTTTTTGGTGATAACGCCTCCCGCCCGCACCTGGGCGAAGTCCCGCACCCGCCTCAGCATCCGGTTGGCGATCCGGGGGGTGCCCCGGGACCGGCGCGCGATCTCCATGGCACCGTCCGGCTCGATGGGCACCTCCAGAATGCCGGCAGACCGGGTGACGATCCAGGAAAGCTCCTCCGGGGAGTACAGCTCCAGCCGCAGCGTCACCCCGAACCGGTCCCGCAAAGGGGCGGACAGCTGTCCCGCCCTTGTGGTGGCCCCGATGAGGGTGAACTTGGGCAGGTCCAGCCGGATGGAGTTGGCCGACGGCCCCTTGCCGATGATGATGTCAATGGCGTAGTCCTCCATGGCGGGGTAGAGAATCTCCTCCACCGCCCGGTTGAGGCGGTGTATCTCGTCCACAAAGAGGATGTCGTTTTCGTTCAGGTTGGTCAGCAGGGCGGCCAGGTCCCCCGCTTTCTCGATGGCCGGGCCGGAGGTAATGCGCACGTTGACCCCCATCTCGTTGGCGATGATGCCGCTGAGGGTGGTCTTGCCCAGCCCCGGCGGGCCGTGGAGCAGCACATGGTCCAACGGCTCGCTGCGCATTTTCGCCGCCTGGATAAAGACCTCCAGGTTGCCCTTGGCCTTCTCCTGACCGATGTACTCCCGAAGGGTCTTGGGGCGCAGGGAATACTCCCCCTCGTCCTCCCGGGTCAGCGAGGTGGTCACCAGGGGCTCCTGGGGCTCCAGTTCTTCAAGGTCGAAGCCGCCGCCCGAAAAATCAATGCTCAAAATGTCACTTCCTTATTCTTCGTCCCCCACAGGGCAAAGCCTTCCCCTGAAGGGGAAGGTGGCATGGCGAAGCCGTGACTGGGGATTCCGCCCCCTACCACCGCTGGGCCAGCTCCCGGAGGATATCCAGAAAGGCCTCCTCGCCAAAGGTGTTGAACTTCAAAAACATGCCCTGACTGCCCCCGGCGGTGATGCCGGAGAGATAAATCTTGTCCCCGTCCCCCACCAGGGTGAGGGTCATGGACAGCCGGTTGCCGCCGGTCATGCTGTAGCGCTCGTAGACCCGGACAGTGACCCGCACGCCGAAGGTCTGAAAGTAGCTCTCCTCCTCGAAGCTGGCGGACATGCTGCCGTTGAGGATGCCGTCGTGGAAGTAGCGCAGGGCCTGGTCGTAGTCGCCCTGGAGGGTACACTCAAATTTCGCCATCGTCTCACCCCTTCACCATCTTTTTCAGCGCCTCTTTAATAATCCGCTCCAGGGGCAGGCTGTCCATGTCAACGCCCTTCAAGGCGATGTTAATCTCCCCCTGGGAGTAGCCCAGGACGGCCAGTGCGGCGGTGGCCTCGGAGAGCTTGTTCTCCGGGATGACGGTGACGCCGGTGCCGGCGTAGGTCTCCCCCGCCGCGTTGATAGACTGGCCCTTGGCCAGCTTGTCCTTCAGCTCCAGAATGACCCGCTGGGCGATCTTCTTCCCAATCCCCTGGGCGCAGGTGAGGGCCTTCTCGTCCCCGGTGATAATGGACAGCGCCAGGTTGGCCGGGGTGCTGGCCGACAGGATGGACAGCGCCGCCTTGGGGCCCACGCCGGAGACGGAAATAAGCTGCTGGAACAGCCGAAGCTCCTCTGCCGTGGAAAAGCCATACAGCTCCATAGCGTCCTCCCGGACGTTGAGATGTGTAAAGAGCTTTCCCTTGTCCCCCTTTTTCAGGGCGGACAGGGTGTAGCTGGTGGTGCGGCAGGCGTAGCCAACCCCGCCGCAGTCGATGACGGCCAGAAAGGGCTCAATGTGGGCTACGGTACCGTTGAGATAATAGAACATATTTGGCTCTCCTTGCTTCTGTTGTAGGGGCGGATATCATCCGCCCGAAAATCTAAGTGCTCATATTGTAACGCGGCGCGCCGGGGTCGTCGCGCCCTACACATAAAGCAATCACCGTGTATCATATTTTTCCGGGTCAAAGACCCGCTCAGTGTTGAGCAGACTGGTGGCCGACCGGGCGTGACAGATGGCGATAGCCAGAGCGTCGGCGGCGTCGTCGGGGCGTGGGACCTCCCTCATGGACAGCAGGCGCTGGGTCATCAGCATGACCTGACGCTTGTCCGCCCCGCCGTACCCGGCCACGGCCTGTTTCACCTGCATGGGGGTGTACTCAAAGATGGGCACCCCCAGCTTTTCCGCCGCCAGGAGAATCACCCCCCGGCCGTGGGCCACGGCGATGCCGGTGGTGATGTTTTTGGAGAAGAACAGCTCCTCCACCGCCATCTCATTGGGGTGAAAGGTGTGGATGAGCTCCTCCATGTCGTTGGAAATCTGGAGCAGCCGGTGTGACAGGGGGATGCCCGGCGGGGTGGTGATCACCCCGTAGCGCAGGAGGGTATTTTTCTGCCGGTCCGCCCGGACGACCCCAAAGCCAATGGTGGCCACTCCCGGGTCGATGCCCAGAATAATCATGCGCTCCCCCCTGCCCATAATAATACATAGTAATTATAGCACAGGAATGGTAAAATAGGAAAGAAAAATTTTTCGGTGCTCTGTGACAATTCCCGCTCCTTCTTTGAGTTACATGTGAAAGGAGGTCTTGCGTATGGAAGCTCTGCCGCTGCGCGCGGGCGGTGAGATGGATTCAGTGATAGACCGCTATCAGGATATGGTGTACGGCCTGGCCCTGACCCGGACTGGTAATCGGGCCGACGCCGACGACGTGTTTCAGGAGGTATTTCTGGCCTACTGCCAGTGCGGCAAGACGTTTCGGGAGGAGGAGCACCGGAAGGCCTGGCTGCTGCGCACCACCATAAACCAATCCCGGCGGTTAACCTCCTCCAGTTGGAGGCAGAAGACCGTCCCCCTGTCGGAGCGGGAGGACACCCCGGTCCAGTTCCGGGAACCCGAGGAAAACCAGGTGTGGGAGGCCCTCCAGGACCTGACTGAGGACTACCGCCTGCCCATCTATCTGTTTTACTTCCAGGAACTGTCCACCCAGGAGATCGCCAAGGTGCTGGCCATCCGCCCTGGGGCCGTCCGAATGCGGCTGACAAGGGGCCGGGAGCAGCTCCGGGAAATGCTGAAAGGAGCGTATTTTGATGAATAAAGAACTGTTTTCCAATATGCAGAAGCAGATGACCCCCTCCCCCGAGGCCCGGGCGGCTTTGAGCGAAAAGCTGGCCCAGCCAGTGAAGAAGCGGCCCGTCCCCTGGAAAAAGTACACCGCTCTTGCCGCCTGCGCGGCGTTGATGGTCGGCGCGTTTACCGTCTATCAGGCCGGAAGGCCCGAGGGCAAGACCGCTCTCCACAGCTATGTGATGGTGGACGGCGTGACCGGCTATGTTCAGGAAAACGCCACCACCGCCACCGGCGGAAGCGAAGGGGCCGTCCGGGACCAGGACACGGGCATGACCCCGGAGGACCTGACCGCCGCCATGCTGGACGTGGGCTACACCCAGGAGGAGATCGACGAGTACCAGTCCATTGGCTACCAGGTGACCTGGGCCAGCTGGTGGAAGTTTGTCCACCAGCAGGAGAACAGCGAAGGGGCCGACCCCTTTAATTTGGAGGACCTGAAACTTTTCTCCCAGAAGGAGCTGTATGTCAACACCGGAGCCCTCCCCGCCCCCAACACCGGCGACCTGCCCGGCGGGGCCTATGTGGGGGACGTCCCCGCCCAAGTGGGGGCTGAGGACTATCAGAAGCTGATGGACCGCTTCGACGGCCAATACCCCGACTGGTACGGCGGGGCCTATCTGGACCAATCCGGCCGGCTGGTGGTCCAGCTGGTGGAGGACAAGGACCCCGGGGACAAGACCCTGGAGCTCCAAGTGCTGGACTGGACGGGCAGTGATACCGTGATGTTTTCCTCCTGCAAGTACTCCCTGGCCCAGCTGCACGAGCTGATGGACCAGCTCAACGCCCTCCCCGGCACCGACCCGCAGTGCAAAGAAGTGATGGCGGGCTGGGGGGTTAACGAGGAGGCCAACCGAATTGAACTGACCCTCACCGAGGTCAACGACCACATTCTGTCCGTCCTGGCCCGGCTGGACCCCGACGACGACGCCATCTACGTTCAGGTGGGCCAGCGGGCCAACACAGGTTTCGCCGCCGGTGAACCGTCTGTCATCCCCGAGGGCGAGGACCCGGCGGTCCACCACGTCATGCCCGGCGGTGTCCCCATTCCGGATGACGAGGACCTCACCGCCGTGGAGCCCTGGTACGACGGGGCCCATTACGATGTGGATAACCTCCCCGAAGAGTTGCCTCAGCACAAGCTGCCCGCTTTTGGAGTAGATTCCGCACCCGAGGAGGACGGCGCCGACACCCCGGCCTACAGCCCCCGGTCTTGACAAACCGTCAGCTCTGGGATAACATAGCGTTGCCGAATTTGTCCGGGGGCGGCCTTCATGGCCGCCCCCGAAAATCAATTGAAACGGAGGAACTCTCTATGGACGCCCAGACCTGTATTTTGACCCGGCGCAGCGTACGCAAATTCACCGGGCGGAAGGTCAGTCATGAGGATATGGAAAAAATTATATCTCTGGCCGCCTTCGCTCCCAGCTGGAAGAACACCCAGATCAGCCGTTATATCGCCATCGAGGACGAGCAGATCAAGCGGGAAATCAGCGAAAGATTCTGTCCTCCCGGTACGAATAACGCCTTTATTATCAGCTCCTGTCCGACGTTAGTCGCCCAGACCTTTGTCAAAGGCCGCTGCGGCTTCAACCGGGACGGCTCCTTTACCACCGACCGGAACGAGGGCTGGCAGTATTACGACTGCGGAATCGCCGCTCAGACGTTCTGTCTGGCCGCACACGACCTGGGACTGTCCACCGTCATCATGGGCGTGTTTGACCGCCAGGGCCTTCAGGAGTATCTGCGCATCCCGGAGGAACAAGAGCTGATGGCTCTCATTGCCCTGGGCTATCCTGCGGACGCTCCCCAGGCCCCGAAGCGCAAGGACGTCGGCACGCTGCTCAGCTACCGGTAAGCACAAAAATGGCCGCCCATTACGGGCGGCCATTCAGCTTGTCGAAAAAGTCTGCCAAGAGGCAGACTTTTTCGACAAGCTGAGCCCCACTTTGTGGGGCCGCTTGTAAGAATATGCGGTCGGCAGACCGTTTCACCGCGCCTTGAGGCGCGGCCAATATCACGCCCTTATAGGGCGAGTGCAGGCCACCCGTTTTACGGGTGGTCCTGACTGCGTACGCGCAAAAAAGAAGGGCGCCGGAAGCAAAAGCTTTCCGGCGCTGTCCTTTACTGCTCCCTGGGCGGGAAGGTGATGCCGCCCACGCTGATGTTGACGGCGGCCACCTCCAGTCCGCTCATGGATTCGATGGCGTTCTTCACCGCCTCCTGCACGGCCTTTCCCATCTCGGGAATGGTGTGGCCATAGCTCATCAGAACGGACATGGTCACCACGACCTTCTCGTCCTCCAGCTTGATATGGATGCCTCGGGTGGAATTCTTTTTGTTGGGGTTGGTCAGACTGCTGACTCCCTCCACCTCCAGAGCAGCGGCGGCGGAGATGGCCGCCAGAACCTCCTCTGAGATATGGATGTTGCCCAGCTCGTCAGAGCGGGAGACGTAATCCCTGCTGTCGCTCATGTGTTACCACTCCTGTTCCCGGTATTACCAAATGGTAACGGTATTGTACCACATTTTTTTCTCTTTGACAACCGCGGCAGAGAAAAACTTTACTCCACCTCAATAATTGTGATCTGGTTGGCGGTGAAGCCGGCTGTCTGGTGGGCCACATCCACAATTCTGGCGGTGTCAGATTCGGTCAGCCCCCCCTCCGGAGCGGAGACAGCCAGGGAGAGGGTGTCCTCCCCAATAAAAGCCACGCAATCGGTATAGCCTTTGGCCACCACCAGATTCTCGATCTGGGCCTCGGTGACGGTGTAGTTGGCCATGGTCTGGATGTTGTCGTTGAGCTGTGTCTTTACCGTCTCATCGGCATCCTCCCGGGCGGCGGCGTCCTGGAGCAGAGACAGTGCGCTGTCCCGGGCCTGCTGGCGGTTGAGCCGGGCGGTGGCGAAGTAGGCGCTGCCCGCCTCAGGGGTCTGGATGTCTCCGGCAGTACTGGCGTCGCCGCTGTCTTCCCCTGCCGTTCCCCCCGTAGGAGCGGAGCTGTCCCCGCCCAGCAGGGGGTCCTGGGTCTTGCCCCCCACCATTGTGGACTGTCCCAGGGTCTTGCCCACGTCGGCGCTGGTACCGTCCTTGCCATAGTTCCAGTTGAGGTAGACCGCCGCGCACACAAACAGGGCGATGGCCGCCACCACCATATTCCGCTTCCACAGCTGGGACCAATCAGCCCCTTTTTTGCTTGTTCTCATGACAATTCCTCCTTGCAAATTTTTGTTATAGGTATCCTTCCAGGCAGGGCGCAGTTCCTCATGATCCGCCCCCCTGACACACCGATATTCGGTCGCTGCCCAGGCCGGTCAGGGCGGACACCGCCTCAATGAGCTTCAAACGCACCTGGGCGCTGCCTCCTCCGGGGCACACCACCAGCGCGCCCCGAAACTGGGGGGCAACCGTCTGAATGGGGACAATATCCTGCTGTCCTGAGCCCTTCCCCACCGTAACCACTGTGTTGGAGGTCCCTCCGTCCCCCTCCCTGTCCTGGTTCCGGGCCAGCACCTGACGGCTGCCCCCGTCCAAAGTGAGGACCACTTGGGTCTCCCCCGCCCCCTCCACCTGGGAGAGGGTCCGCTCCAGCTTTCTCTCAAAGGCCTCCAGGTCGAAGGTAACCCCCTCCTCCCGGGCCGGCTCCTCTGTCTGCGGGCTGTCCCGCCCGCCTGCGGGCAGAAGCAGGAGCGCCGCCCCCACCGCCATCACCAGTATCACATATTGATATTTCCCCAGCGCCTCCTTCCATTTTTGAGCCGCCTTGGGCCACTTTCCTTTCACGGCACACGCTCCTCCTCCATGTAAATCTGTTCCGACGCCGGAATCCCCAGGTCCGATTCGATGATTTGGGCCAGCCGGATCCGCTCCTCCTCTGTCAGCCCGCCGGATACCTCCGCCTGGACCGGGAGGCAGAGCCCCTCCTCGGAAATCCGGCACTCCACTCGAAGGCCGCAGGTCAGGCCCAGCTGTGCCGCCTTGTCCACAATATATGCGGCGTATTCCTGTTCTATGATACCTTTCATCTGCCCGTTTACCGTCTCCTCCAGCTCCGCCTCCCGGAGGTCCAGAGCGGCGAGATAGTCCTCCAGCCACCGCTGGCTCCCGGACAGGTCCAGACCGGTCAGTGGGGAGAGAATGGCCGCCAGCAGCACCAGCCCGCACACCAGCTTCCCCACCCGTTTCACCGCCCCCTGGGGCATGAGGGCCTCCGCTGCCGCACACAGCAGTGAGACGGCAATGACGGCCAACAGCCAGCTCCGGACCGCCGTCATGGGACCACCGCCTTTACCGCGGACACCAGGCTCACCAGCAGCACCACCGCCCCCGCCCCCGTCATCCCCAGAACCAGTCCGAAGGCGGAGCCGATGGCATCAATCAGGCTGGACAGCCGGGGCTGGGCCACCGTGGCACACAGGGCGGCCGCCCCCTTATACACCAGATACTGGACGGCCAGACGGAGAAATGGGGTCAGGCAGATGGCCAGCACCACCAGCATCCCCGCCGCGCCCACGGTCCCCTTCAGCGCCCCAGCCCCGGCCAGCACCGACTCAGAGGCATCTGCCAAAATCCCCCCTACCACCGGAATGGCCCGGGAGATGGCCAGCTTGGCCGCCTTGACGGCGGCGGCGTCCACGCTGCCCGCGACAGCCCCGCTGGCCGTGAGATAGCCCACAAAGGCCAGCAGCAGGGCGGTGAGGAAAAAGGTGATCGCCCCCTTGATCAGGTCGGCTGTTTTTTTCAGCCCCGGATTGCCCGCGGCGGCATGGGCGCAGCTCACCGCCACAAAGGCGTAGACCATGGGGACCAGCAGGCGGTCCATGGCGGCAATCAGAAGTTGGGAGAAGAGTACCGTGGCCCCTTGCCGGGCGGCGGCAGCGGTGACGTTTCCTGTGGCCGCCGTCAGCACCGCCATGGCCGGCAGGAGGACGGTGGAAAAGCCCTCCATCCTGCCCAGGGTGTCCCGGCCCAGGCCGATCATCACTGCCATGTCCGTCATGGTCAGTGCGGTGACGGCCAGCGCCCCGGCGATGTTGGCGGCCTGGAGGCCGCTCTCCTCTCCCGCCTTGACGCTGTGGGCCAGGGAGCACAGCAGCACCACTGCCACCAGCTTCGCCGCCGTGGACAGACTGTCCCGGAGCAGGCCCCCGATCTGCCCCAGGGCGCCGGCGAAAAGGCTGGACAGCCCCGCGTCCAGCGAGCCCTCCCGGGCAACCCCATAGCCCTCCGCCTCCTCCCACACCTGGTCCAGGCCAGGGACCTCCAGCTCCGCTCCCAGAACGGGGACCACACACAGGGCTGCCAGCAGGCAGAAGATCAGCATACGTCTCATATCAGCAGCTCCCCCATCAGCTGGGCCACCGCCCGCACCAGGGGCAGGGCGGCCAGCAGGGACAGGGCGGCCCCCGCCGTCTCCACAAAGGCGGCGACGCCCCCCTCTCCCGCCGACCGGCATATCTCCGCCGTCAGTCTGGTGAGAATGGACAGGGCCACTGTTTTTACCACCGGCTCCAGCAGAGCCTCAGACAGGCCGGCCTGCTCCGCCAGCTCCTCCATCAGCTCCACCGCCGCCCCCAGTCCGGCCGCCGCCAAAAACGTCATCCACAGTCCGGCGGCCAGGACCAGCAGCAGGGCCAGCTCCGGGGTATTCTTCTTCAGCACCGCGCTGAGCACCACCGCCGTCACCCCCACGGCGGCCAGCTTCGCCATGGCCTCCATCACAGCCCGAACAGGTCCTTCACCAGGTCGAAGAGGCTGGCGATCTCCTGGACCACCATCATCAGCACCACTACCAGCCCCGCCAGGGTGGTCATCATGGCCTGCTCGTCCCGCCCCGCCCGGCTGAGCACCTGGTTCAGCACCGCCACCAGAATGCCGATTGCCGCGATTTTAAAGATCAGATCTACCTCCATAAAAACACTTGCCCTCTTTCGTATTCGTTTCGTTAAGCGCGGCAAGGGCTCCGCCCTGCACACGTCAAATCCCTACAGCAATAAAATCACCAGGAACGCCCCGCCGGACAGGCCCAGGGCCTGACAGACCCGGCCCTGACGGCGGCTGTCCTCCTCCAGGCGCGCGGCCAGTTCTTCCAGGCGGCGGCGGGCAGCGGACAGGACCTCCCGCTGGCGGTCCGCGCCGCACCGCCCCAGGGTATCGCCCAAAGGGGCCAGGACGGCTCGTCCTGCCGGATCCAGCTCCTCCAGTCCGCCGGTCAGCCGCTCCCACAGGGCGGCGAAGTCCTCCCGGTCCAGGGCGGCCAGCCCGCGGGCGCAGCCCTGAAACAGGGCCTGTGCCGGCCCCCGGCTGTGCGCCGCCCCTCTGTCCAGCAGCTGAGACAGGGGCGGGGCGGTCAGCTCCAGCTCCCGCTCCAGCACGGCCAGGCCCTCCGCCGTCTGCCGGACGGCCCGTCCCCGTCTCCGCAGGCCCTCCGCCGCCTGAAATCCCCAAAAGGCCCCTCCCGCGGCCACCAGGGCCGCACCAAGCAATCTAATCATCTACCTCAGCTCCTCCACATCATAGGTCCGCCCCTCCCCCGTCCGGCGGATACGGACCAAATACCGAAACAGGCCCTCCTCCAGGAGGGGGCGGTACAGGGGACGGCGCTCCAGATCGGCCCGGCCCTCTCCGTGGGCGGTGGCCAGCAGGGTGACCCCGCAGCCCGCCGCCGATGTCAGGGCGCGCACATCCTCTGGGGCGGTAATCTCGTCCACCGCCAGCACCTGGGGGTTCATGGCCCGGAGCAGAAGCATCAGCCCCTGAGCCTTGGGGCACCCCTCCATCACATCGGTGCGCCGGCCCACCTCCAGCTGGGGCAGGCCGTTATACATGGCGGCCACCTCCCCCCGCTCGTCGGCCAGAGACACCCGCAGCGGGGCACACCCCTCCCCCTCTGACACCGACCGGATCAAGTCCCGGAGGAGTGTGGTCTTGCCCAGCCCCGGCGGGGCCAAAATCAGGGTGTCCGCCAGCCGCCCCGCCGGACACAGCCTGTCCACCACCGAAACGGCCGCTCCTCTCACCTGTCGGGCAATCCTCACGTCGGCGGAGGAGATGGACCGCAGGCCGCATACCGCCCCCTCCCTGAGGACCGCCGTCCCGCACAATCCAATGCGGTGGCCGCCGGTGAAGGTGAGATACCCCCGGCATATCTGGTCCAGCACCGTGTGGAGGGAGGCCCCGCTCGCGATTTCCACCAGCCGGTCCAGCTCCGCCCCCTCCACCGGAGGGCCGCCCAGGTCCCGCTCCCGCCCATCGAGCACCGCCGTCATGGGCCGCCCCGCCCGCAGGCGCAGCTCCTCCGTCCGGGCCCGTTCCCCCTCCGTCAGGGACAGCGCCTCCTGACGCAGCCGCAGGGGCAGGGCCTGCACCGCCTGGACATAGCTGTCCGCCGCTTTCATCTGTGCCATCATCCTCACCGCCTTTTTCACTCACTTGACTATATGAGGACAAGCATGGGGTTATGACAAAAGAAAAACCAGAGGACGGACTGGTCCTCTGGTCACCGACGCCACAGCATCAGATATTCTGTTTCTCCGGTATTGTCATCCAGCTGCTCCTGCTGGACCTGAAAGCCCTCCCGCAGATAAAAGCTGACCGCCCGGGCGTTCTTTTTATAGACCTGGAGGGCGAGTTGCTCTCTGCCCTGCCTCGCACGATCCAGCAGCTCCCTTCCAATGCCTCCGGAACGAGACCCGCTCCGGACAAAGATCCCCTCGATGCAGTCCCCATTCAGTCCCACAAACCCCTGTATCCCGTCCTCGCCCTCCCAGACAAGCACCTCCGCCTGCGGGAGCATGTCCTTGACCGCCTCAAAATTCGCCTCCCAATATTGGGCCGGGATAAAATCATGCGCATCGATATTGGCCTCCAGCCAAAGCTGCGCCACCCTGCTCCAGTCCCTCTCCTCCGCCCTTCTGATCACGCTGCGTTCCTCCTCACAGTAAATTTATTTTATTTTAGCACAGCTTCGGGGACAAAACAGCTGTGATTTCTCACAAATTCCCCGCCCCGGCGCCCCTCTTGTCAGCCGTCTCCCCGTATGCTATGATATGCACAGCGCCGGCCCGTCTGGTCCCCCGCCGGGACCGGCATGCCTGGAATTGGAGGAATGACGATGACATTTGAGGAGAGAATCCAGCAGACCAGTCCCTATCTGCTGTGCTGGATCGACCTGGCCATGACGCCCAAGCGCCTGACCGGCCTCTACGACCTGAAAAGGATCAAGCGGCTGGCCGACAAGGACTTTCCCGTCCCCCACAGCGACTACACCGAGAAGAAGCTGGCCCCCATCCAGGAATTTTTGAAGTCCCGGACGGGGAACTGGGACCTGCTGGGGGAGATGACCGCCCTCCAGGTGCTGGACTTTCCCAAGCGCACCCCGGCCGGCGTCATCGACGACTTCTCCTTCCTGCCCAAGCTGACCAATCTGCGGCAGCTGCACCTGACCTACACCGGCTTCTCCGACTGCTCCCTGCTGGCTGGGCTGACCAATCTGAAGCGGCTGTACCTCCCCGCCCGGAGCAAGTTGGTCCACACCGAGGCGCTGGATGGGCTGTCCTGCGAGATCCGCACCAACGAGCCCCATTGGAAAAACCGGACCATCCTCCAAGGCGAACCCATGCCCACCAGACAGGTTCCAGACCCCCTGCCTGACACTGTCGCCATTCGCAGCCTGGAGTACGTCCGGCTGTGCCCGCCCGGGTCGCAGTACAAGTGCAGCCGCCACAGCTTCGCTGGGGAGGAGATCACCCTCAAGGTGCTGGAGGAGCTGCTCGGGCTGGTCCGGGCTGGACAGGCGGTCAGCGTCACCATGGAGCGGAGGGAAGCCGACGGAGCAGAGTTTTTCACCGTGGACATGGAGGAGGGCTGGTCCGCCCCCGTCCTCTTCAACGGTTGGGATGAGGCGGACGGACGCTACAACTGCCAGCCCCTCAACGGCAAATATATCCGGGACGGGGAGGATGCCGTTGTTCAGATCGGCGGCCAGACCCCCATCCCCAGGCGGTACGCCCTGGACGACCTGGAGCTTACCGCCCTGTGCGTCGACTGCTTTGCCCGAACGGGACAGCTGTACCCCGGCATCCACTGGCTCAAATGGAAGGGCGCTTCCTCTTTTTGACAAATCAGCCGTCTTATGCTATACTTCCCTTGAAAGGACCCCCAAACACGACAGGAGGTATGTGCCATGAAATGTCCCTACTGCGCCTATTTGGAGAGCAAGGTCGTAGATTCCCGCCCCGCCGACGAGGGGGCCAGCATCCGCCGCCGCCGTGAGTGTCTGTCCTGCCACAAGCGGTTCACCACCTATGAGACTGTGGAGAGTCTGCCCCTGATGGTGGTCAAAAAGGACGGAAGCCGCCAGAGCTTCGACCGCAGCAAGGTGCTGGGCGGCGTCATCCGGGCCTGTGAGAAACGGCCCGTCCCCTATCAGGATATGGAGGGCCTGGTGTCGGAGATTGAACAGGTACTCCAGAACCAGATGGACCGGGAAATCAGCTCCGCTCGGATCGGAGAGTTGGTGATGGAACGGCTGAAAAAGCTGGATGAGGTGGCATATGTCCGCTTCGCCTCGGTCTACCGGGAGTTTAAAGACATCGACACCTTCCTGTCCGAGCTGAACAAGCTGCTGAAGGATAAATAAACACAAGCCCGGAGCCTCCGCTCCGGGCTTGTCCATTCCATATTTGACCAAAAGGCCGGGCGCGCTCCCCGGGGAAAACTGTCCCAGGAACTGGAATCCCCAGTCCCCTCTGACAGCGTCCCCCAAGCAGACGCGCGCCCGGTCCTCATCCTGGTTCGTCAGACGGTGATAATCCGTCCCGGAATCGGGCAGATTACTTCAGGCCGTTCTCGTAGGACTCAATCATCTTCTTGACCATCTGGCCGCCCACAGAACCGGCCTGCTTGCTGGTCAGGTCACCGTTGTAGCCCTGCTTCAGGTTGACGCCCACCTCCCTTGGTGTACCCACACCAACTTGAGCGTCTGAAACCCGTTGCGGCGCAAGGGTTTCAAAAATCTCAAAAATCGGGGGCCTTGGTGTTCCTTCTCCATCTTAAGCGGAAATCTCCGTCGTTTCGTCCAAATTCGGTGCTTGTTCTTCGTCCAAATCGCCGATGAACTTGTAGAAGATACGGACGGATTGGCGGTATGGGTCTGTGCTTCTGGCCCCTCGCGGCCTGCCGTCCTCATACTCCTTGGGACCCACCTCGATACGCTCCACGAAGGTCAGCAGGGTATCCCGGTCCAAGGTTTCCAGATGGACATACTGTTTTGTCAAGGCGAAGAACTTCGCAAACCGCTCCTCCGTCTCCACCACCTGGGCGGGGGCTTGCAGGCTGTCCAGCAGGGCTTTCAGTTCCCCGGATTCCCGCTCCAGATCGTCAATCATCCGATCCAGGCGGTCATCATCCAGCCGTCCCTCGCCGTTGTCGTTGTAGAGCTTGGTGACGATCTTGTCGATAGCCGCCAGCCGGGCCTCCGCTTTCTCCCGCCGGAGCTTTTTCGTCTCCAGGCTCTCCTCGCTGAACCGGCGGCGGATCACTTCGTTGACCAAAGCAGTCATCTCAGCTTCGTCCATGGAGATCAGGCTGTTCAAATCCTGCCGCACCAGCTCCACCAGGTCGGCATAGCGGATGCGTACCCCCTCGCAGGGTTCGGCGATGTCCTGGCGCTGGTGGGTGCAGGAGAGATACCAGTACTTTTCCCGCTCCCCCTTGTACACCGTACCGCAGGAGCACAGGGCGTGCCCGCATTTTGCGCACACCGCCACGCCGCCGAAGATGCTCTTCCGCACATGGTCATAGGCCCGGTAGTCCCGGCTGCCCCGTCCAAGGTTCTCCTGGGCCCGCTGGAACAGAGCCTCATCCACCAGCGGCGGGTGGGTATCCTCAGTCACCGCCCAGTTGTCCCGGGGAACTGCCACCTTCTTCTTGGACTTGACGCTGACCTTTTTGCTCCTGCCCAGCAGGGTGTGGCCCAAGTACACCGGATTTTTCAAAATCCGCTTCACCGTGGTGTAGTTCCACACATCGGAGGCCCGGGCCGCCCCCTCCTCGCTGAACTCGTCCCGGTACAGCACCCGGTATTTCAGCGGCGGGATCACCCCGTCGGCGTTCAGGTCTAGGGCGATCTTCCGGGAGGAGTCCCCCGCCGCCGCCCGCCGGAAGATGCGCTCCACCACCGGGGCGGTCATCTCATCCGGGGCCAAGCGGTGCCGGTTCTCCTGGTCCTTCCGGTAGCCGTAGGGCGGGCAGGCGCAGTACTGGCCGCTCTCCCGCTTGCTTCTCAGCACGTCCTTGACCTTGCGGGAGCCGTCCCGGAGGTAGACCTCGTTCATGGCAAAGAGGAACGGCGCCATGATGTTGTCGTGTTCCGTGTCGAAGTTGTCCGCGATGGCGATATACTGGATGCCGTGCTCCGGGAAGAACTGCTCGGCGTAGTAGCTGGCCTCCCGCATATCGCGGCCCAGCCGGGACAGGTCTTTCGTGATAACCAAATTAGCCTTACCCTGCTCCAGCTGCTTCAGCATCTCCTTAAAACCGGGCCGGTCAAAGTTACCGCCGGAGTAGCCGTCGTCCACAAATTCCCGGACGAGAGTAATGTTGTTCTGCTTGCAGTAATTCTGCACGATCATGCGCTGATTGGTGATACTGGACGATTCCCCGCCTTGGGCCTCCTCGTTGGACAGCCGCAGGTAGGCAAACGCCAGTGTGAATCTGCCGGTTTTCATGCTCGCCTCCTCCGGTGAACCGGCCCACTGACTTGATTATACCCCATGGCCGCCGCCTCCGTCAACGGGCGGGGCAGCTGGAATATTTTGGACAATCCGCTCCGCCATCAGCTCGGGGAGGGAGCGCGTCCCCTGAAAGACCCGCCGCAGCTCGTAGGTAACTTGGCCTATGGTGATGGTCTGCTGTTCCATTGCATCGCCTCCGGGGTTATTGTGCGCCAGAACAGGGCGGTTTATCCCACTATTTCCCATCGGCACCGTCCTTTGGAATGGAGGCCAAGTAGCCCCGGGTGACGTTGGGCCGCTCGTGACCCAAAAACTGAGAAACACGCAGACTGGCATTGAGGGAATTCATGCCGCTGTCGATCAACTCCTGATAGGTCCGGGCGGCGTAGCTGTGGCGTAGGCCGTGGTGGGTCAGAGGGCGGGTGGAGGCTCCGTCCTGAATCTGGGGGCGCACAGTATAAATGTACTGCTGGAACCGGGCGATAGCAGCGTCGGTGGGGACACCATCAGGGACAAACAGCTTGTGCCCTCGTGACGTGACAGCCAGCAGCTTTTTTAGTTCAATGGAAATACTCTCGTTGATGGGCACGGTGCGAACCTTACCGCCTTTGCCTTTAATGGTAATGGCGTTCTCCCGGAGAGCCTGTTCCGCAGTGGCAGTTTCAATGCGGAAGCACTCGTGGACGCGCAGTCCGGCGTACCAGGTCAGGCAGGCGATAGCGGCAAAGTCCTCGTGGCCGTCCGCCATACAGATCGCCAGAAACCGGTGGAACTCCCGGACGCTCCAAGTACGGTCTACCCCGCCGAAGCGCCGGCGCTCCAGTTCCACCGCCAGTTCATTGTTGGAGGGCAGACGGTATTTTGTCCGCTCCATCTTGTCGTGAAAGAAGCGGATCGCCGCCAAGTCGGTCTTAATAGTGGAGGCGGATTTTCCCCGTTCCTGCATATAGAGCACATAGGCGGTCAGATGCTTGCCGTTGATGTTGACCAGCTTTTGCAGACGATATTCCTCCGAAAGGAATTTGCAGAACCGCTGCATAGCCTCGTAATACCGCTCTTTGGTCCGAAAACTGCCCTGTCGGTTGTGCCGGGCGGTCTTGTCCAGCTGAGCGATGAGGGTCTGATAGATACCAGGATTTCGCGTTTTTATTGTCATAGCATTGCTCCTTTTTTACAGATGATGTTCAAATGGGCATAGTCTGCCCGGTGTCACAGGCAGCTGTTTCTGCCTGATTTCTGATGAAACAGACCGTTTTCCCCCTCGTCTATGCCGCTGAAAGCCCTGAAATTGCAGAACTTTGAGGGCATTGAACAATGTGCGGAGAAAGTCTGTCTCTGTTTGGAATTGTATGATGGTGAGTACGATACAGCATGGGGTGACTGCACCCTGTCCGTATTGGACCGCTGTTGACACAACCGCTCAACTCGGCTGCGGCATAGGCCGCGTGTGTCCTGTGATCCCTCCGGCTGGGATCGTGGGATGTGCCTCTCTCACGCTGCCGGACCGACGCGGCGTCGGAGACCGTGAGAGGTGAGGCCGCTGCCAGTGGCCTCCGAGGTTATCCACCCTGCGCCCCCGCAAGCCTCGAAACGGGGAGGGTATGGCATAGCGGACCTGTGCGGCATCCTGATTTCTCCGCCGACAGCTGGCAAGGTCGTCGGCTGCGCTGGTTGCTCGAAAACGTAAGAACGCAAAAAGAGAGTACGAAAAGTCATCCAAACCTTTCGCACTCTCATTGGAGTACAAGCATTCTTCCATTTTTGCCCGTAGGGCCAAGTCATTCCCCGGCTGGTGCCGGTCAGTTTGAAATCAAAATTCAGCCGATGGGCATAATACGCCCTTTAGATCGCTTCTTAAATCAGCTGAAGCGTACAACCTTAACAACGTATGCAATGCAGCTCTTACGTCTGCCAACAGACCAATGGCCTGCCCACGGACTTTCACCGTGACGCACAAACAATCAATTACAGATAGGATAATACCGCAAAATATTCTGTATGTCAAGAAATATTTTCTATATATTGTGTTTAGCTGGAAATTTTCGGAGCAAAAACACAAAATATACTTATACGTATACAATACAGCATTAATACGTGTAATGGGATGCTTCGCTATACTAAAGAGTCCCCTTAGTCAAGGACAAAATATTTTACGTAAGATTTGAGATTGATGTTGGATAATACTTTTTAGCACCAGAACAAACTGACCTTGCTTGGGGTCTGAGCCAACAATTTAAGTGTTGCAGCAGGTAGCTGCCTGCGAAGCAGGTCGCCTTGAAAAGCCGCTGTCAGACTGTTATACTGTTGCGAACGAGGACACCAATAGACGCTTGATCTGACCCTGTCAGTGCCCTCGCCACAATTTTTTCAACAGTCTGGCAGCAGTTTGCCAAGGCCGGCGGGGTAAAATGGAATTGTGCCTATTTCAGATTTCGCCGGAGGGGGTTAACTGTAAGGGATATTGTCCAGTCGTAATATATTCGTAATACTCGTTTGGAGACAGTTTTGCGAGCTGCCATTGGTAACGATCATTGTTATAATAGTTGATCCAGTCGTCAATGACCGCTTTAACCTCAGAAAAACAGCTGCATTTTGAAAGGTCGATCTCATCTTTCATATGTCCGAAAAAGCTCTCTTGGGGTGCGTTATCCCAGCAGTTTCCTCTTCGAGACATTGACTGGCGAAGTTGGGCATCCTTTACGATCTGGATAAAGCGGCAGCTTGTATAATGGCAGCCCTGATCGCTGTGGATCAGTGTCTCTGTACTGAGGGAAATCCTGTGCTGCTCAAGAAGTCTGTTAACCGTTTCAAGGACAAAATCCACCTCAAGGGAATCACTAAGCACATATGCCAACACCTGCCTGGTAAAGGCGTCGAGGATTGTGGACAGGTAGAAGAATACTCCATTGCAGGGGATATATGTAATATCTGTCAGGAGGACTTTCTTGGCCCCGAGCCCTGTGAAATCCCGGTTCAAAAGATTCTCTGCGATATGGCTTGTCCGCATTGCCTTTAGCATCCTTCGGTATGGATTTGCTTTTCGAATCGGGCAAGCTATGCCGAATTTGTCCATGAGGCGCCGGATCTTCTTGATATTCATTCTAACTGGCGGATCTTGATGGAGCAGGCGCATATAAATGCTGCGTGCTCCTTTTTGGTAGCCACGGAAGTGGTATGCAGCCAAGATAAGCTCAAAATCGTTTTTATCCTGCTCATCGCGCTTACGTCTTGTTTCCTCCGATTTGAGCCAATTATAGTAGCCAGAGCGTGATACTCCAGCGATCTCATACAGACTGGACATGCTTAACCTATTGCCGCTTTTTGACAGAGTATTTTGAATGATCTCGAATTTGGATGACGAAGTTCCCATCACTGTCCACCTTTCTTTGGCGGCTTGTCTGCATTTATAATTTTTTTTAGAAATTCCACCTCCTGTCTGAGATACAAAAGCTCATGCTGCATAAGCTGCATCGCTCTCTTCGGTGTCACAGCGTCATAGTCTGTTGAACCTGGACGAATCTTTTTGCTCCGTACAGAACCCTCATGCAGCCCCGCAGGAGATGCCTGCTGTTTTTGAAGATTACGATAAAGAGAATTGATACACCGTTTTCCAAGCATTTCTACGTCATATCCCATGCCCTCCACGATTTTTGTTGGAGACATACCGGCCTCATATTGACGCATGAAGCTTTCCTTGAACTCAATGGTAAAGCGAATACTATTCTTAAAGACCCGATAGGTATATGGATTTTGCTTTAAGATAGCGCGCTCTTCCTCCGTAAATTCCCTTCGGCCTGTACCCACATGGATCCCTCCCAACTTATTGAATTGATTATACATCAATCTCATTTAGGATGACATCACACACAGCTTGCCAACGACTATACACATAAGAATTTGTCCATTTTCCAGGATTCCTTTTTATTTACGTATAATAAATGTCCACACTTTGGGTTTCTTTTGAATCTCCGCAAAGTATGTGTCCATTTTTTGGGATTCCTGCGTAATTACAATCTTTGGCAGCGTATTGTCCCTGTCCATTTTAAGGGATTTCTGACTGTGACGTAATGTCTTTCTGTCCATTTCTTGGGGTACAGTTTAATACCTGTACGTATTAACGCCGTATCATTTCCGTTTCGTTGGAACTTGACTATCCTTAATATGCATTTTATACGGTTCTTATACGCATAACATGAAAACGGTTTTGGTTATGCGTATAAAGTGGTATCGTAAGGCGGAGTTTATACGCATAGCGTTGCAAAAAGCTCTACAGTTCTGCACTCGCAGACCCGCAGAGTTGTTATTCATCGGGACGTACTCTACGATGTTCTCCAGGCGGCAGTCCAGCACTGAGGCTATAACGAGGTCGATGCTTGGTATGTTACTCTGAAAAAGGCATTTGCCGGAGATATTGCCAAGCTGGTGGGCACCGAATATACGGACTTCTTCTCCAGCATGGCGGAGGAGCTGATGATGTTGTGTATGTGAGCCGGGAATACCATCACAGCTGTATGTTGGAGCGCAACCGCTATCTGGTTGGTTGCGCCGCCTGTCTTCTGGCTGTCTACAATGGCAAGTGGCAGGGTGAGATAGTGACGATGGTGAGGTATGCCAGGAAGATGGGGAGGGAGGGTATTATACTCAATCCAGTCTGAGGGAATTTTTCTAAAGTTGAACTATGCTGTTGTTCGGGCAAGCGTATGAGAAATGGTTTATCCGGAAGTGGTTTTCGCATAATCGGAAACATGCCTATCAAGCAAAGAATCTGATGGGTGTGTCTTTTCTCTATTTCGTATACTTTTCAGATATACATTATCTCTGTTATTTCCTTTGTATATTCTATGCTATCTTATGTAAAAAAACGAACCGCCATTTTACGTGTGTTTGTCTTTTGTTTGTCTGATAAAAAACAAACAAAAAATATCCGACTCTATTTACAAGACTTCTTTTGGGGTATATAATTATTATAATACGAGTCGACGCAAGTGACAAAGAAAGGACTTACCAAATGAGTAGCGCAGCTTTTGTTTTTCCTGCGGTAAAAGGAATCCAAGCACAGCGAGAATACTATATTTCTATGGTGCCTCTGGATGTCATGGCAAAGATTTTCCAATTTGCCGATGAAGAACTGCCTCCTGAAATTAGAGCGCAGCGGGTTTTGAACAAGGCTCGTATTCCCGAAATCAGGGATTACATATTATCCAACCCGGAGAACTATGTGTTCTCTGCTTTGACTGTATCCGTAGATGGAGAGATGGAGTTTCAAGCGGTCAGCGAGGATACGCCACAGATTGGGACTATTGGCATCTCTATGACCTCCCGATTTTTAATCAACGATGGCCAACACAGACGAGCAGCTATTGCTGAAGCAATAAAGATCGACCCGACTCTAAAGAACGAGCATATCTCCGTTGTGTTCTACCGGGATGAGGGATTGCTTCGCTCTCAGCAGATGTTCTCTGATTTGAACCGTTACGCGATAAGACCCACCAAGTCGATCAACATTCTCTTTAACTCCCGTGAAGAATCTTCCATTATCGCGAAGCGGATCATCGAAGAAGTTGATGTATTCAAGGGATTGGTTGAAAAAGAGCGCACTGCAATTTCCAATCGTTCCAAGGCTCTGTTCACCCTCAGCGCAATATGTACAGCAACCAATGAACTGCTCACCGGGTTTAATCTCCCTCTGCAGGAAAAGGTTGACCTTGCTAAGCAATATTGGAGTATGGTAGGCAAGTATATCGCTGAGTGGAATGTAGTCAAAACCGGTGAGGTGAAGTCAGCAGACATCCGCAAGGATTACATCTGCTCGCTCAGCATCACGCTTGTTGCGTTGGGCTACGCCGGAAATGCCATCATTCAGCAAAGTCCGGATACATGGGAATCGCATTTGAAGAAACTTGCCGATATTGATTGGCGGAAAACAAATCCTGATTGGGAAAATCTCGTATTTGTAAACGGCAGAGTTGCAGCAAACAGGTCAACTCAGAAGGCTATGTCAAGCTATATGCGGGAAATATTGACAGGAACGGCAGGTATCAACAATGGTTAACCTAACAAAAGAAGATATTAGATCAGTTATAGAAATCATTAAGGAACTGTATCTGGAGGATATGATTCCTTGGATTTGCGGATATAGCGGTGGTAAGGATTCTACTGCTGTTGTTCAGCTTGTGTGGTACGCCCTCCAAGAACTGCCCAAGGAAAAGCTCAAAAAGATTGTACATGTTATCAGCACAGATACTTTAGTAGAGTCTCCTGTGGTTGCAATTTGGGCAACAGAATCCCTCAAGAAAATGAAACAGGAGGCAAAGGAGCAGGGGCTGCCCATTGTTCCCCACAGACTCACCCCTACAACAACGAATACTTTTTGGGTTAATTTAATTGGGCGAGGATACCCTTATCCTCGCAAGGACTTCCGCTGGTGTACTGACAGAATGAAGATTGATGCTTCTAATCGCTTTATCAAGAGTATTCTCGATGCTGAGAGTGAGGCCATCATGATACTTGGCTCCCGAAAAGCTGAAAGCGCTGCCCGTAAAGCTGTCTTGGAAGGATACGAGAAGAAGCGTTACAGAGCGCATCTTAGTCCAAATGGTTCTTTCCCAAACTCCTATGTATTCACGCCCATCGAAAACTGGTTGAATGACAATGTTTGGCAGTATCTTGTCCAAGTCCCGAATCCCTGGGGACATTCCAACAAGGATCTGCTTGCAATGTACAGCGGAGCCTCTGCAGATGGTGAATGTCCTCTCGTGATTGATTCCTCCACGCCAAGCTGCGGCAGCAGTCGTTTTGGATGTTGGGTCTGCACGATGGTTACTGAGGATAAATCAATGGCTGCCATGATTCAGAACGACGAAGAAAAAGCATGGATGCTTCCAATGCTTGAATTCCGTAACGAAATTGCCGGGCATGGCGATTGGCAGACAGACCGAAACCGTCGTGATTTTCGCAAGAGAGATGGTCACCTACAATGGCACAACAACCGCCTTGTTCATGGCCCATACACAAAAGAAACCCGTGAGTATTTTCTCCGAAGATTACTTGAAGTTGAAAAACTTGTTCATGAAATTGGACCGGACGAAATCAAGGATGTTTCTTTGATTACTATGGAAGAACTCAAGTTTATACGACAGCTTTGGCTTGATGAGTTCCACGAGTTCGACGATTCTCTGCCCAGGATCTATGAAGAAGTAACTGGCAAGAAATACTCAGACGGGATCATCAGTAAAAACAAATATTTTGGAGCACTAGAAGCAGAACTGCTTAAAGAGGTCTGTGCTGAACTTTATCCCGATGAGCAGCTACTTGCAGAAATGCAAAGAGCACTTCTGGATACCGAAGCCAAGGCCGCTGCCATTTCCAATAAGCGCAATGTTATTCTAAATTTTGAAAAGGAAATCAAAAAGGCATTCTACCGAGATGAGGCCGATGCAGAGGCTATCGCATCTACACGTGCTCATAGAATCTCCGGCATTATAGATGAGTCCAGTCCTGATGATTTCGTGGATTGAGGTGAGTGAACGTGTATTTTACGAAGGTTGAACTGCATAATTTCGGTATATACAAGGGCACTCACGAGATGTGCCTTACTGATCAAATCGGCGATCGGAATATTACACTGATTGGTGGTTTGAACGGCAGAGGCAAAACTACCTTCCATGATGGCATTTTAATTGCCCTCTATGGCAAACAAGCATTGAAATACATACAGGAAAAAGCCCGGTCATATGATAAGCTACTGCTTGACCATATCAACAAACATGCCACCGATGACGAGACTTATGTTGCGGTGTCCTTATGCCTATGCGATGGTACATCCCTGCGTGTGAAACGCACATGGACAGCAAAGGGCAAAAAGGTAGAGCAACAGACTATCGTTGAAAAGGATGGCGTGGTCGACAAGTACCTTGGCGAGAGTTGGAGCTATTACATTGAAGAACTCCTTCCCTTTGGTATCGCCCGGTTTTTCTTCTTTAACAATGAGAAGATCACACAGCTTGCCGATGACACATCCTTTGAGCAGATCAAGAGTTCGATCAAATCCGCGATTGGCATTTCTTCTATTGAGAAAGCCATTGAACATACTGATGAGGTTATTCGCCGTAAGAAAAACGCCCTTGCTGCCTTTGAGAGCAGCGAAGAGAATGTAGGTTATCAAGAGGTGGAACGGCAGATTACCGACATTGATGCCCGTCTTGCCGAGGCCACTAAGCAAGCAAACACCTTGGAACGCAAATGTGAGACCTTAGCGGCAACGCTTGAAGCAAAGGAAAAGGAGTTTTGGTCATCTGGTGGTGATTTGAGCCGTAACCGAGATGCAATTAAGCTGGAAATGCAGAAGATCTCCTCTGAGGTTAAGAGAGTTCAAGAGGAAATCATGCAGATGGCTGTGGACGCTTCTACCCCTCTGTTTATGTGCCGTAACTTAGTTTCTCAGTCCTATGACAAGGAGATCTCTTCTCAGCAATCCGAAGCAAGGCTATACTCTGACAGAATCATTGTGGATCTCCATCAGCAAATTCTTGAAAGGCTCGTTACGTGTGGGCTGAGCCAAGCAGATCTCAAAACAGTTCGAGACATTATCAATGAAGTCTTGGTTGGGCGTGCCCCCGCAGGCGCAACAACTGAAACTGTAAAGAATATGTCTGCGACAAGCATGATGCTCTACCAGCGGCTAATCGGAGAGGTGTTCCAGAATGTCACACAGAGGATCGGTACGCTCGTAAACCATGTAGATGCCCACGAGAGCGAACTGATGAGCCTGGATGCGCACCTAGGCGCCGCAGACGAAAAGGCCTTGGCTATGCAGCTCTTCGATGCGCTAAAATCCATCGAAGCGGAAAAAGCCCTTGCTGATGCTGAGTATCAGCGTCAACTGGAATCTATTGAAAGTTTGAAGCGCCAGAGAGAAACCCTTGTATCGAAGCGTATCCAGTTGATTAAAGCTATCGCTGAAAATGAGCACGCAAATGATGATAATGCGCGTATCGTAAAGTACGCCGCTATGTCTATCGAAGTTCTACAAGAGTTCAAGATTCGCCTACAGCGTGAGAAGGTAGCCAAACTGTCCAGCACAGCGACAAACTGTTTCCGTGAGCTTGTCGAAAAGGACTCCCTGGTAAGCAAAATCAAGATTAACCCCACCAGTTTGGATGTTACGATCCTTGACTTGGACGGTAATGAGCTTCTGAAGAGCCAGCTTTCTGCCGGTGAACAGCAGATGTTCGCAGTAGCTATTGTTTGGGCTTTGGCCCTGACTTCTGGATACAAAGCACCTGTTATCATCGACACGCCAATGGCCCGTTTGGATTCTTCTCACAGAGCCAACTTTGTAACCAAATATCTGCCTGCAGCAAGCTCGCAGGTAATGGTACTGTCTACGGACGAAGAAGTTAATGGTCGTTACCTCGATCTTATCCGAGACAATGTGGCTGATTACTATACGCTCCTTTACCGTGAAGAGGAACAGTGTACCTCGATCGTTTACGGTTATTTTGGGGAGGTGTAATCCATGATCGTAAAGCATTTCAAGTTATCACAACCCGAAAAGGACAGGCTTATCCGCGTCAAGGCCAGGACCGGCATTCAGAACTGGAATGTTCTTTGCCGGTGGGCACTCTGTTGGTCATTGTCTGAGCCGTCTGTGCCCGGAGGCGTCGACCCCTTATCTGATAGCAATGTTGAAATGGATTGGTCTACCTTTGCCGGTGAATACTCTGAAATATACGAGGCTATTATCCGGCAGCGCTGCATCAATGATGGCCTTGGTGATGATGAAAAGACCTTGGCAAAATATTTCAGACTTCATTTAAACAGAGGGATTAACCATTACAGCACAAGGGATGTTCTGAAAAACTGCTCCGATCTTCTCAAATCTGCTCTCCCGAAGGAGGAAGCATAATGGCTGTTTATCTGGACTACAACGCTTCTGCTCCAATAGACGAAAAAGTTTTGGAGAGAATGGTTGAAGTGTATCGCTCTCACTATGGCAACGCAGACAGCCGAACGCATATCTTTGGCACAGATGCCAAGGAGATCGTGTCCTCTGGAAGAATAACCATTGCAGAGATTCTGGCCGTGGACAGCATGGATGTGTTTTTTACCAGCGGCTCCACCGAGAGTAATAACATGGTCATCCTCGGTTTGCTCGACTATGCGCTTGAGAGTGGGCGAAACCACTTTATCACAACATCCATTGAACACAAGTCCGTTTTGGAGGCTATGAAGCATCTGCAGGAAAAGGGCTGTATCGTGGACTTTGTTTCCCCGGATGCCTCTGGACGCATCAAGCCGGAGCAGATTCTCAGCCTTGTTACCGACAAAACCCTGCTTGTTTCAATGTTGCATGTCAACAGCGAAACCGGCGTCATTCAGCCAATCGAAGAGGTCGGCGCAGCATTGGAAGGGACAAAGGCATACTTCCATGTTGATGCCACGCAAGGTTTTGGTAAGCTTAATGATAGCCTGCGAAAGACTAAGTACAATATGCTCAGCATCACCGCCCACAAGCTCAGCGGCCCTCAGGGTGTTGGAGCACTTATCATGCGACGTGACCGCGCATATAGACGGCCTCCCATCAAGCAGCTTATGTACGGAGGTCGGCAGGAACGTGGTTATCGTCCAGGCACTACGCCGGTTGCTTTGGTTGCAGGCTTCGCCCTCGCAGCAGAGCTGTGTGACAAGGATGCTGCTGTCCATATGGAAAAGTGCAGGGTAATTAAGCAAAGCTTTCTGGATGCGGTACAGGGCCTGAACTACACTTTGAATGGAGATCAAAAATACTGTTTACCGTCTACAATTAACATCAGCTTCCACGGTGTTGATGCAGAAGGTATCTTCCTCGCTATGAAACAAGATTATGCGTTCTCAAATGGCTCGGCATGCAACTCCGGCAACCATGCACCAAGCTATGTACTAACAGCTATGGGGCTTGATGAAGCACGAGTGAGTGAGGCAATTCGTATTTCCTGGAGCCATGATACAAAGGTCAATTTTTCAGCATTAGTTAACTATGTTAAATTTATGACCGAATGAAACCTATTGGCCAGTGAGGTCTTCACTGGCCAATAGGCTTTTCAATTACTATGACACCATTATTTCAGCTTACCATAGTGTGCTTCAAATTCATTTAGGATTAATTCAAACACCTCTGGGGCAACCGACAGCATCTCATATACTTTACGCATCGCAACACTCACTGCGGACAGGCCTTGTTGTCCACCAGTTGCAATAAAAGCAACATTTTGAAACATCATTTTCATTCCGTTCAGATTTCGAAACTTCTCATCATGAGCTATGTCATCGCCAGTGATAAAATGTAAAAAAACGCCGAGGAAAAAATGTAGTTTTGTGGCGGAGGAGGCGAAAAAAAGATAGACTCCCAATAGGGCGAAAAAGAGCCCAGAAAGGGAGTCAGGAAATGAAAGGAGCACAGTGGATGGATATCCGAAGCGACAGACAAAAAGGGCTGAGCTATGTGGAGCTGGGCCGGAAGTACCACATGGACCCGCGGACGGCAAAGCGGTACGCGGAGTCGCCGCAGAAGCCGGAGTACACATTAAGCGAACCGAAGCCCACGAAGATGGACCCGTACAAGCAGATCGTGGACGAGTGGCTGGAGGAGGCGCCGTACTCGGCGCTGCGGATACTGGAGAAGCTGCGGGAGATGGGATTTGACGGGGGCTACAGCATCGTCAAACCGTTTCTTACAAGGTGAAACATCAATATCTCCACTGAATATCAACGGTCTGATCAGTGACAGCTACCTTTTGAATAAGCTCGTCCACAACTACTCTCCTGTCATCGTAGTCAAGATCCTCCCAGCGGTCGAGGCGTTCAGCCAGCTCGATCATGTCATGTCTTGGTGTTGACATGGTAGCGGAGAGTTCAATTAACTGCTGTCGGTAGGTTTTGCTCTGAGCATCCAATTCACTGACACGCTTATTGATGTACTCCATCAAAACGCTGTTAGCACTGGATACCTTGTCCATGAGATTGTTGATTTCAGCGGCTATCTGTTCCAGCTTGATATTCAGTTCGTGAACAAGCGGGTTCTGTTGCCGACCTACTGGCTGGGACGTGACATCGTATTCCTTGACGTGCTCCTTCATACGCTGTAACACATTCTCTTCAACAAGGTCGGCGAACAATCTACCGGCTCCCACACAGCCGTGTGAACCTATCCTGTGAACACAGCGTAGATATCGAACCCTACCCTTGTTGCCTCTGCGGACAACCAGGGCGTGCCCACAATTCCCACACTTGATTTTTCCTGCCAGCCAAGTGTTGTGTGCCTTTATGGGTTTGGAGATTGACTTGTTGTTGAGGCACTTTACTCTGGCCGCGATCCACACGTCGGACGGGACGATCCCCTCATGCGGAGCAAGAACCAAGTGCTGCCCATTCAGCACACGAGCTTTGTTGCCGGCGCTCTTGTCCTCGTAGAGGTAACAGCCATTTGTCCCAATGAAATCCTCTGGGCTGTTGTGGATCTCCGTCCCCTGGTTTTTGAAGAATCGGTATAGCTCCAAGTCGGCCTGCACATAGATAGGGTTCTTAATGGTGTCTCCCAACTGAGTCCGTCCCCATGAGCCGTCCTTAGAGACAGGGTTCTTTATCCCATTAGCTTCCATATAGCGAACGATGTCACCATAGGAAGTTTGGGGCTGGGCATACATGGAATAGATCAGCTTGATGATCTCTGCTGGCTCAGGGTCAACAACATAGCGGGAGGTCTTCTTGCCGTCGAGCATATACGGTTCCAGCTTGAACCCCATGGGAATTGGCCCGCCCATGTAAAAACCTTTCCGGCTTCGGCTCAGGTAGGCATCGGTCACACGCATCTGGATTGTCTCACGCTCCAACTGGGCAAACACAGTGCAGATGTTAAGCATAGCCCGCCCCATTGGTGTGGAAGTATCGAACTTCTCATTACAGGAGACAAATTCCACACCGAATTTCTGAAACTCTTCCATCATATTTGCGAAGTCCAAAATGGAGCGGCTGATCCTGTCCAGCTTGTAGACGATGACTCTGCTTACCTCCCCACCACGAATGCAATCCATCATTCGCTGAAAATCGGGACGGTCGGTATTTTTTCCAGAGAACCCTTTGTCCTGAAAGACCTTGTATACACCTCCACGTGTTTCGTATTGGCAGAACTCGATCTGGCTTTCAATGCTGATGCTGTCCACCTTATCGACGGACTGCCGGCCATAAATTGCGTCATATTTTTCCATATACAGCTCCCCTTTCTATGTCAATGCCAATTTGAAATTGTAAGAAAACGCCGAAGAAATTTTGTAGTTTTTCGGCGGGGGTGGGTAACAAAATCAGCAGCTGCCTTGCTCAAAAAGAGTGTTCACGATTTGCTGTTTCTGACGCATAAATTCCTTGCGCTCCTTCAGGCGGTAAGACTCGCCCTTGATGTGAATGACAGTGCAGTGATGCAGTACACGATCCAGGATGGCGGAGGCGATGGTGACGTCGGCAAAGACCTCGTTCCACTGGGAGAAGGTCTTGTTGGAGGTAAAAACGGTGGACGTTTTCTCATACCGTCTGGCAATGAGTTGGAAGAACAGGTTTGCCCCCTGGATGTCCATGGGGAGGTAGCCGATCTCGTCGATGATGAGCATCCTGTACTTGGCGAGAACCTTGAGCTTATCCGGCAGACGGTTCTCAAAATGGGCCTTGCACAACGCTTATACTTCGGCTATAATAGGACCATAATAAGAATGTAGCCGAGAACGGGAGGAAAGTACAATGTATATCAAACGTCACATGGAGCAGTTGTTGGAGCAAATCACCGGGCAGTATCCTGTTCTCCTGGTGACCGGCCCCCGGCAGGTGGGCAAGACCACCATGCTGGAGCACCTGGCCCAAAAAGAGGGCCGGGGCCGGGAGACGGTCACACTGGACGATCTGACGGTTCGGGAACTGGCAAAGACCGACCCGAAGATGTTCTTCCAACTCCACAAGCCCCCGCTGCTGATCGACGAGGTGCAGTATGCCCCAGAGCTGTTTCCCTACATCAAAATGATGGTGGATAGCCGCCGCCAGCCGGGAGACTTCTGGCTGACCGGCTCCCAGCTCTTTTCCATGATGGAGGGCGTTCAGGAGTCCCTGGCCGGCCGGGTGGCGCTGTTACAACTCTCCCCGCTGTCCTATGGGGAGATCATGGAGGATGACAACACGACGCCCTTCCGGGTGGAGTTGTCCGCCCTGACAGAGAGGCAGGACCGCCGGACAGTGCTGGATACCCCTGCCGTCTTTCAGCGGATCTTTACCGGCGGGATGCCGGCACTGGTCAGCGGGCAGTATGCCAATCCCAACATTTTCTATTCCAGTTACATCAGCACCTACCTGGACCGGGATGTGCGGCGGCTCTCCGCCGGCATTGACGATTTGAAGTTTCTGAGCTTCCTCCGGGCCTCCGCTGCCCGGGCCGGCCAGCAGATGAATTACAAGGGCATCGCGGATGACGCGGAAATTGACCAGGCTACAGCTAAGAACTGGCTTCATATCCTGGAAACCTTGGGCATTGTGTTCCTGCTCCGGCCCTACTCTAACAATGTATTGAAGCGGACGGTATCTACGCCCAAGCTGTATTTTTACGATACGGGCCTCGTCTGCTACCTCACCCGCTGGAGCAGCCCGGAGACGGCCATGAATGGGGCCATGAACGGGGCGCTGCTGGAGAATTACACAGTGTCGGAGATCGTCAAGACTTATCAAAACGCCGGACAGGAGCCGTTCTTGTACTACTACCGGGACAAGGACGCCCGGGAGATTGATCTGCTGCTGGAGCAGGATGGGAAGCTGTTTCCCATTGAGATCAAGAAGATGGCCGCGCCGCCGAAAAAGCTGACAAAGGTATTTGAGCTGATCGGCAAGTCCCCTCTGGAGCGGGGAACCGGCGCGGTGCTGTGCATGGCCGAAAGGCTGGGGGCGTTTGACAAGGACAATTTGATTGTTCCGATTTCCTTGATTTGAGTACAGCATATCCGTAAATGAGACTGAAAAAAGAACTGGCAGACGGTGTAAGTCTGTCAGCTTTTTTTTTCACATAATCGCTATCTAAAATGTCAAAACAGTCTTATATCCATTTTGTGGTGTGCTTTCCATTTCTATTGTTCCGCCATGTGCCTCCACAATTTGCCTTACTAACAGTAGCCCCAACCCATGCCGCAAGTCCAGCCGTTCATCGGTACTCTCCATGTAGTGCGGTTTTTCTTCCAGCTCCCGCAGCTTTTCGGCGGATAGGCCCACGCCATTGTCGGCAACGGTGAGAAAAATGGCCGTGTCCGAACGGATAAGGCCCAGGCTGATGGTACAGCCTTGCGGGTTATGATTGATGCTGTTCTGTACCAGATTGTTGATCGCCCGTGAGATTAGCCGTGCGTCACATTCTATGACCACAGTTTCAGCGTCTTTTGAAATTTCCATTTCTAATGAGCATTTTTCAGGAATACCAGCATTGAGCAAATCCGCCGCATAAGAGCGCAGCAGCTTGGACAGGCGAACCGGCTCCTTATGGAGCGGCTGCATTTCGTATTCCAACTGCGATACTAAATTCAAGTCCTGCACCAAGTCTTTGATTTTTGCGCTCTGCGCCCGGATGATTTCTGCCTCTTGCTGAATATTCCCACTGGCCTCGTGATCTCCAGCAATCCGCTGGGCATATCCCATAATCATGGAGAGCGGTGTGCGGATGTCGTGGGAAACGCCGCTGATCCAGTTGGCACGGGCCTGGTTCTGTCTGCTCAACACTTGGGACGCTTGATTGACGCTGTCCGCAATTTCCGACAACTCGCCTTGAATGGACAAATCAACAGGTTTACCTGTGGACAGTGTTTTGATAGAGGCCATGATCGGCTCCGTATTTTTTGCAATTTTTCGTTTTGATAGGTAGTAGACCAAAAACAGAAGCACGATGTCTATTGCCAAAATGCCGGTTATAAAGAGCGGGAAAATCCTAATCGCCCGTATTGGGAAATAGTTTCCTGTCAGCTTCATAAAGCTGTCTTTTGGGTAGCCCAACACCAGCAGGCCATTATCTGTGTTCCGCACAAAAACAGGATAGTCTTGCAGATAGCCTTTTGAGAACACAGCCACATCCTGAATGGTGTACTGTGTCGGTATTTCCTCTGGTAAAGACACTTCCCAAATACAACGCCCGCTTGCATCCAATAGCATAGCCCAAATCTGATTGCGGTTTAACTCTTGCAGCCTTTCTTCTGATATGTCGGATGCTGACAGATCAGCGGCCACGGCCTCTAACATATTTGCCGGTGATGCCGAACCGTATTCCCTGAATACGATACCCCCGAACGTCAAGGCAAACGCAAGAATATTGATAAGCAGGAGAACCAGCGCAAAGGCAAAAAAGGAGAGAAGATACTTTGATATATATGTTCCAAATGCTTTCATCGGTTATTTCACCCCTTTGCTTGTCAATCTGCTTTAAGCTCCACTAATACAATCTCTGGCCGATTATTGAAGCGGAGCGGTATGATACTGTTTCCAAGGCCACGGCTGACAACCATATTTGTGCCGCCGTCTGTATAGAGGCCAGCATCGTACTTTGGGAAAAATCCCTGATTGGGAGCAACCAGCCCGCCGATCAGCGGCAACCGAAATTGCCCGCCGTGTGCGTGACCGCTTAAAACTAAATCAACACCACAGCTTACATAGGTATCAAACAATTCCGGCCTGTGTGAAAGCAAAATCGTATAGCCAACCTTATTTTCCATCAGGTCATTCAACTTGGTACTTATCATAGCGGGGACTTCATCGAAGATATTACTTTTGACGGTAAAATTAGGGTCTGAAAGTCCCATCAAAGTGACAATACCGCCGTTGTGTTCAAGCTGTATTGCTTTGTCCTCAAGAACGATCACGCCAGCGGCTTCAAGACCTGTTTTAAGCTCACTGTACTGTGACAGGCTGGCTTCGTGATTGCCCGTCACATAATAGACTGGCGCAATTTGAACCGCCTTTTCAGCAAAAGAAAGAGCAGCATCTATATTCGTATGCTGTGCATCTACCAGATCGCCCGTTATTGCAATCATATCCGGCTTGCTCTCGGAAAGGCTGTTTAATAAAAGCGAGTTTTCTTCTCCAAATTCAGCGTTATGCAGATCAGAAACCTGTGCAATTCTAAACCCGGAAAACTCCGAGGGTATCTGATTGCCGGAAAGAGTAATTGAATTTGCCATTAACGCTGTATTTCCCCAAATCGTCCATACGATCAAGGCAAGCAGCATTGTTATCAGGACATAGAAAAGCAAATGTGTTTTGAAATGGCTTTTTTTCATGGCCCTTGTTTATCTCCCACGCATTATTTCCTCGCCAGCAGCTTATAGCCCAGCCCTTTGACCGTCAGCAGGGAAACAGGCTTTGACGGGTCCGCCTCGATCTTCTCCCGGATGCGCCGCACATGGGCGTTCAGGCTGTTTTCATAGCCAAACGGATTGTCGCCCCATAGAGCCTCGCAGAGCGCGTCCACGGTCACAATGCGGCCCTCATTCCTCCCGAGAGTTTCCAGCAGCCGATGCTCCATCGCTGTCAAGGGAAGTAACTCACCGCCCTTATCCACTTCGGCCCGGCTGAAATCCACCGTACAGGCATCCAGCTTCAAAACAGCTGCGTCCTCTTTATAGCACCGGCGCAGAACGGCGTAAACCCGCAGCAGAAATTCCTGGGGCAGAAAGGGCTTCGGGATATAATCGTCCGCTCCAAGGCCAAGCCCCGCCAGTTTGTCCGCCGCCTCGTCACGGGCCGTCAGAAAAATTACGGGAATGTCCGTCCAGGCCCGGAGCTGCTCCATCAGGGAAAAGCCGTCGCCGTCCGGGAGCATCACATCCAAAATCGCCAGATCAGGCTTTTCCGCCTTGGCGGCGGCAAGACCCTCTTTCCTATTGGCGGCGGTCACAAGGCGCCCAAAGCCCTCGTCCGCTAAAATAGCCGATACCATTTTTAAAAGCTCCGGCTCGTCATCGACCAGCAGGAGCTTTTTGCTGTGTAAAAAGGAATGGTCCATCGTGACACCTCCTCGGCAAACCAGGAATTACTTTGCGAAATACCGATTATATTCTCTAAATAACAGAGTTCTTCGTTTGTTACTCTGCCTGTTATACAAGTCATGAAATTTATTCACTACCGACACGCTGCAAAGTCCTTTGTTCACTAAGAATTCATACTTTTTTTGCGAAAAAGGATATTCCATAACCACCCATTTAGCGTCCTCATTATTTTTAATAACGACTTCGCCCCAATAAACAGACATCAAGCTTTCAAATTCTTCTTGTGTCAATCCCACCTGACCGAACGATTGCTTTTCATATAAATCAAAATACCATTTTTCTAATTTTTTTAGGCTTTCAATCGTATAGTCAAGAAAAAACGCAGATGTTTGGATACTGATCGCTTTTAATCTGTTTAGCAAATTGTCTTTATATGAAATAAAATAATTTTCGGCTTCAGATTTATTACTGAATTCTCTTAAAGTTTCCCCGTATTTAATTGCTATGTTTAAGCTGTATTTAGACATCTTATTCATATCCCTTCTGCAACGACATGACCTGTATTGTAAACAAGCACCGATTTGTCAGCCCAATTATAACACGGTAACTTTACCCTGTAAACGTTACCATAGAAAAGTAAGGTAAAAGTAAGGACGAGAGAATGCAGAAGTCAGGTTGATGCTGTACCATAGGGGCAGAAAGGAGATGTGTCTATGGACTATATCATCACCACAGAGCAGTTGACGAAAAAATACAAAAACTTTACCTCCGTCAACAGTGTTTCCATCCACGTCCGCAGGGGCAGTATTTACGCACTTTTAGGCCCCAATGGAGCGGGCAAATCCACCACCATGAAGATGCTCCTGGGGCTGACCGCCCCCACGAAGGGCAGCTTCACCATTGATGGAAAACACTTTCCAAATGATCGGCTGAAAATTCTGCGGGAGATCGGCTCTTTTATTGAGGCCCCCTCGTTCTATGCCAACCTGACGGGCCGGGAAAACCTGGATGTGATACGCCGGATTTTGGGCCTGGGTCAAAACACCGTGGAGGACGCCCTGGAGCTGGTGGGGCTGTCCGAATTTGGAGATCGCCTCGCAAAGAAGTATTCCCTGGGTATGAAACAGCGGCTTGGCCTCGCCGGGGCGCTGCTGGGCCGTCCGCCTATCCTCATTCTGGATGAACCGACCAACGGCCTTGACCCCTCCGGCATCCATGAAATTCGCAATCTGGTAAAATCCCTGCCCGATTTGTACGACTGCACCGTCCTCATTTCCTCCCATATGCTGTCGGAGATTGAGCTGATAGCGGACGACATTGGCATCCTCAATCATGGGCGGCTGCTGTTTGAGGGCAGCTTGGATGATCTGCGCCGCAGCGCAAGGCAGGCGGGAATGTCCGCTGACAATTTGGAAGATGTGTTCCTCTCCATCGTGGAGCAGGACAACGCCGCCAGAAAGCAGAGGGCAAAGCTATGAGGGCGCTTGTGATCGAACTTCGGAAAGAGAAGCGGACAGGGGTGATCCCGGTGCTGCTGGCTGTCGGTATTTTAGGCGCGGCCTATGCCTTTGTCAACTTCCTTGTCCGAAAAGATACGCTGCTCCATCTTCCGCTGGCCCCGATGGACGTACTGCTGACCCAGCTTTACGGCATGATTATGATACTGAACCTGTTCGGTATCGTTGTCGCGGCCTGTATGGTCTACAACATGGAGTTTAAGGGCAGCGCAATCAAAAAGATGTATATGCTTCCCATGAGCGTACCGGGGATGTATCTCTGCAAATTCCTGATCTTGACCGTCATGCTTTTTATCGCTGTTGCGCTGGAAAACCTGGCGTTGATGCAGATTGGCATGAACGATTTGCCCCAAGGAACATTTGAAATGGGAACGCTGCTCCGCTTTACGGCCTATTCGTTCCTCACATCCATGCCGGTGCTGTCCTTTATGGTGCTGATTTCCTCCCGCTTTGAAAATATGTGGGTTCCCCTTGGCGTGGGAGTTGCCGGTTTTTTGAGCGGTATGGCCCTGGCCTCGTCAGGCGCGGCGGTCCTGATGGTGCATCCGTTCATTGTGATGTTCAAGCCCGCGGTGGCTATGAGCGCACAGCCCGATATGTTGGTGGTCATGTTTGCGCTGGTCGAAACGCTCCTGTTCCTTGTGTCAATGCCAATTTGAAATTGTAAGAAAACGCCGAAGAAATTTTGTAGTTTTTCGGCGGCAAGGGGGGGGGGAACAAAATCAAGCGTTTCCTTGCTCAAAAAGAGTGTTCACGATTTGCTGTTTCTGACGCATAAATTCCTTGCGCTCCTTCAGGCGG
>JBCLQX010000002.1:0-186913 GCA_041223805.1 Oscillospiraceae bacterium 44-34
AGGAATTTATGCGTCAGAAACAGCAAATCGTGAACACTCTTTTTGAGCAAGGAAACGCTTAGTTTTGTTACCCCCCCCCGCCGAAAAACTACAAAATTTCTTCGGCGTTTTCTTACAATTTCAAATTGGCATTGACACTTATGACGACCATCAAATTGAATAACTACTACCCCCACCTGACCGAGTGTATCACCATGGAGGTGTCGGAGGAGATCGCCGTGACCCTCTCCATTGGGGGCCGCCAGTGTGACAGCTATAAGCGGCGCAAGCGGGAGCATGACGAGTGCTCCCTGGACGGGACCCCTGGCTTTGAGGCCGACGTGACCTATCCCCCGTTGACCCCGGAGGAGATCATGGAGCAGGCCGAGGGCCACGCCGCCCTCTATGCCGCCCTTGACCGCCTCCCGCCCGTCCAGGCCCGGCGCGTCTACGCCCGTTTCATCCTGGGGCAGAGCGTGGGACAGATTGCCAAGGCGGAAAAGGCAGACGAGAGCAACATCCGAAAGTCTATCCAAGTCAAATCGAGTTTTGCAAGTACGAACTGCGAGGAGGGAATTTCAAGGACTACAAGGACAAGGGGTTTTCCGGCAAGATCACGGACCGTCCCCGTTTCCAGGAATTGATGGCCGACATCAAGCGGGGCCTGATCCGCCGTGTGGTGGTTTACAAGCTGGACCGTATCAGCCGTTCCATTCTGGACTTCGCAACCATGATGGAGCTGTTCCAGCAGTACAATGTGGAGTTTGTTTCCTCTACGGAAAAGTTTGACACCTCCACGCCAATGGGCCGGGCTATGCTGAATATCTGCATCGTGTTCGCTCAGTTAGAGCGCGAGACGATCCAGAAGCGAGTGACCGACGCCTACTATTCCCGGTGTCAGCGGGGCTTCCACATGAGCGGCGCGGCCCCCTACGGCTTCAAGCTGGAGCCCACCACCATCCAGGGCATCCGCACGAAAATGATGATCCCGGACCCCGACACGGCGAATATTGCATAGCGGAATATATTTTGTTATGATATAGGCAAATAATTCAGCTAGAGGTGACACTATGACGTTGCAGCAGCTAAAATATATGATAGCCGTTGCCGAAAAAGGATCTATTACAGAAGCCGCTAAAGATTTGTACCTCTCCCAGCCCAGTCTTTCCGGTGCGATTAAAGAGGTGGAAAAAGAGGTGAATTTTACCATTTTCAATCGCTGCCGCGCCGGTGTTGCCCTGACTACCGAGGGCATGGAGTTTTTGGGGTATGCCCGGCAAGTGGTCCAGCAGATGGAATTGCTGGAATCCAGATACATCGACAACCGGCCGGAAAAAATACGTTTTTGTGTATCAACCCAGCACTATACCTTTGCGGCCAACGCCTTTGTGGAGTTGGTGCAGCAGTTTGGACAGGAGCGGTACGAATTTATCTTGAATGAGACACAGACCCACCAGATTATCGAGGATGTAAGAAACCGTTTCAGCGACTTGGGTGTTCTCTACCTCAGCCAGAGCAATGAGAGCGTCCTGAGAAAAACCTTTGAAGAATATGGTCTGAATTTTCATGGACTATTCACAGCGGCTCCCCACGTCTTTCTACGGAGGGAACACCCATTAGCAGGCCGCAAAAAGATTACGTTGCAGGAGTTACAGTCGTATCCCAGATTGAACTTTGTCCAAGGGGCCTATGAATCCTCTCACTTTGCGGAGGAACTATTCAGTAACGAAATGGCAGACAAGAGTATTAAAATCAGTGATCGGGCCGCCATTGTCAATTTTATGGTCGGGCTGGACGGCTACACCATCTCAAGCGGGATTTTTCCCCGATACCTACATGGTGATTCCATTGTTTCCATTCCCCTTGCGGAACAGGAAACCATGCGGATAGGGTATCTTTTGAACAAAGACCGGGAATTATCTGAATTGGGCAGAATTTATATTGAAGCACTGATGCAGTACAAAAACAAACAGGTATAGATTCAGCCTATGCTTTAGCATAAAAAATTAGTATTACCTATCTCATAACGTTCCGCTGTATAATGGACAGCAGAAGGGGGCTTTACGATGCCTGGCTATGTGATAGGTAATTTTTTAGTCTACTCACTTATTAACGCGTTTACTCCAGGTCCGGGAAACATTCTGGCACTGAATACAGTGACCAACTATGGATGGAAAAAGGGCAGTCCGCTTTTCCTGGGTATCTTCGCTGGTTACTACGTTGTCCAACTGATCTGTGCGGTGTTTGTTTACGGCGTCAGTACATTTCTACCGGATGTGCTGGAGGTAATGAAGTATGTCGGCGCGGCCTATATTCTCTGGCTGGCTGTTCATATTGCGTTCAGCCGTCCGGATGGGAGCAACAGAGAAAAATCGGCGTCCTTTTGGAAGGGGTTTATGCTGCAATTCGTCAATGTAAAAATCTACTTATTCGGTATTACGGCCCTAACCGGATATGTGACCAATTACAGTACGGCCCTGTGGGTGCTGGTATTCTTTGAGGTGGTGATCGCCACTATAGGCACCATCGCTACCACGTCTTGGATTGGGGCAGGAATGGTGATCCAGAAGGTTTATCTTCAGCACTACCGGCCCATCAATATTATCCTGGCGCTCACACTGCTGGAATGTGTGTACAGCATTTTGAAATAGTTAGGTTTTTCTTAACAATCAGACTATCAAGGAGGCGGCTCTATATAGATTATCATGCGTTAACTATAGGCTTGTCCGATAAGCTGAACGCCGCCCGCCCCTCTCAGGGCGGGCGGCGCTGCTTTTATCCCCACCCACCGGTAAATTCCGGCTGGCAGTCGGTGTCCTGAACAACGAAAATCTCATAGAGGTGGGACAGGGCATCCCAGGTAGAAGTGTCCATGCAGCCGGTCTCAGGCAGGCCGGCTGCCTTCTGCAGCCACCGGATATTATCTGCCGAAACGGGGCCGTTGCAGCCGTCCGCCTGACAGGGGATAATACCCTCAAAGTGCTCCGCCAGAATATTGAACATAGTTTGAGGGACGATCAAATACTCCTTTGTCTCTCCCTCGTGGACCTGGATGCCCTCCGAGGGAAAAATCCGGGTGGCCCGGGAATAGCTGTCCTTAGCCTGCTGCCGCAGCCAGCAGTCCCGAATGGCGTCCCAGGTGGCCTGGTCCACCGTCCCGGTAACAGGCAGGCCCGCCTCCCGCTGAAAGCGCATTACCGCCTCCAAGGTGCGTTCACCAAAGACCCCGTCCACCACCAGCTCCGGCAAAAACTGATAGGTTCTGGCGAGCTGCCGCAGCATATACTGCAAGCTGCTTACCGGCTTGGCCAGCAACTCCCGCTCCATAAGCTCTCTCTGAGTCGAGGTGTCTCTCATATCTTCACTCCTCTCTGTCCCTTCTCCCCGCCGTCCTTCTGGCCCAGATGGACAGGGCTTCCCGGGTACTGTCCTACACGCGGGGTGTCATCCCAACGCTCCGGGCGGGCCGGCGGAGTTTCATTCCCCCGGGCCATGACAGGGACGGCGTTCTCCCGCAGGGATTGGGCGCGCACTGTGTCCCGTCGGAGAAAGTAGTCGGCCAGGGCAAAGTTGCCATAGATAGAGTTCCAGGTGGTCTCGTCTACATAGCCGTCGGGGGTCAACCCCACCAGCTGCTGATAGCTCCGCACAGCCAAGGTGGTATCGGGCCCGAAAACGCCGTCCACGGCGGGCGCGGGCAGTGCGTCGGAAAACTGGGCCAGCAGGGACAGCATATACTGGAGGATTCCCACCTCCGGGCCGCCGTCCCCCTCCTCCAGCGGGCCGCTGAACTGAAATTCCACAGTGACAAAGGTCTGCCCTTGGCTCACCAACTCGGCCAACTGAAGGATTCCTGAGTATAGATAGACCATCTTGTACCAGGTGGCCTTTCCCACTATGCCATCGGAGGTCAGATTGAAGATCCTCTGGAAGGTGGTCACCGCACTGCGGGTATCCTCCTCAAAAATGCCGGTGACCGGGGATATCTTGGGGATGGCCGGGTAATTCTGGGCAATCCGGTTGAGCATGGCCTGCACCACCGTCACATTTTGCCCCACAGAGCCCATGCGCAGAGGAGTGCCCGGATAGGAGTTGGTGATGTTCTGGATGGGGGCATCCACCACCAGCTCAATGTTGTCCCCGTAGTAGTGACGCAGGATCTCCATAGAGTTGAGGCCCTGCTGGGCCAGTTCCTGGCTGCCCCACTGGGACAGGCCGGCGCAGGTGGAAGTGGTGCCGTTGCAGAATTTGGCGGCCAGAGGCTCCACATAGCCCCGGCGGCGGATATAATCATTAAAAATCTCGTCCACTACCTGGCTGATGTTCTCAAAAACATTCCGGCCCCGGATAAATTTCTGGTCATACTGAGTAGTGGAGGTGATTTGAAAATTATATCCCCGGCTGGGGTAAAATTCCGTATATATACGATTCAGGGCAAAGGAGATGATAGCCAGAATATTGGCCCGGATGGCGGAGGGCTCCCAAGTGGGATATATCTCACTGGAAGCCACATTTTTTACATAGTCAGGGAAGGAGACTGTGACATTCTCCGCCCACTGGTCGGGTAGGCCCAGGTGCACCGTGATGGTGCGGGGTACGTATGGAAGAATGATCGGCACGGCTCCACCTCAAAGGTTCTGGGCGGGGATGTCCCGTTGGTCCCGCTGCTGGAGGCTGCACAGTCCCTGGGGCAGAGGGACCAGCTCCATGTTCTGCACCGTCTCCACACCAGGAAACACCTGCACATTCTCTATCTGAAGCATGGCGTAGCCCGGCTGCTCCGCCCACACGCTGCACTGGGCAAAAGGAGCGCCGGGCCCCGGCAGGCCGCCGGGAGCGGTGCTCTCCCCCAGCGCCGGGGCGTCGATTTGTACCGTCTGAATCATACCGCTGCTGTCTGTGTTCTGAAGGGAGAGCAGCTTCCACTTGCCCTCCGCCCCTGGAGCGGCCACTACCACCGTGGCTCCTTCCAGGGGTATCTGCGCCTGGGACGTGTAGACCCGGACGCTTAATGTTCCTGTTGCTTGCATAAAATACCTCCTAAAACGGCGGAGCGCCGCCGTTTATCCCATCCTATGCGCCGGAAGCTTTCCCCGTCCCCCTCTTGCAATACTTCTGCGTTTATAGTAGAATAAACTGATTTTGGAAATGGGAGGCGGCCATCCATGAGCATGACGTCGGTGAAGTCGGTGGACCCCCGCAGCCCCGCCCACCGGGCCGGGGTCCGTGTCGGGGAGACTCTCACCCACATCAACGGCCACCCAATCGTAGATGTGCTGGACTATAAGTTTTATGGCTACGACCCCCGGCTGGAGCTGACTCTGAGGGGCCCGGACGGGACGGTCCGCACCCTGCGGGTGCGCAAATCCGAGGGGGAGGACCTGGGGCTGGAGTTTGAGACCTACCTCATGGACAGGGCCCGGTCCTGCGCCAACCACTGCATCTTCTGCTTTGTGGACCAGATGCCTCCCGGCATGCGGCCCTCCCTCTACTTCAAGGACGACGACGCCCGGCTGTCTTTTCTCCTGGGCAACTACCTCACCCTGACCAACCTCTCCCCCCGGGAGGTCCAGCGCATCATCGACCTGCGCATCTCCCCCATCAACGTCTCGGTCCACACCACCGACCGGGCCCTGCGGGCGGAGATGCTGAAAAATCCCCGGGCTGGGGAGGGCATTGACATTATGGAGCGCTTTGCCGGGGCAAATATCACCATGAACTGTCAGATTGTCTCCTGCCCCGGCGTCAACGACGGCCCCGCCCTGGACAAGACCCTGTCCGACCTGGCCAACCTGTTCCCGGCGGTGAACAGCGTGTCGGTGGTGCCGGTGGGGGTGACCAAATACCGGGAGGGGCTGTACCCCCTCAAAACTTACACCCATGAGACCGCTACCGCCCTCATCGGCCAGGTGGAAGCCTTTGCCGCCCGCCACCTGGCGGAGCATGGGACCAGGCTGGTCTGGTGCTCCGATGAGTTTTACCTGCTGGCCGGGCGGGAGCTGCCCGGGGAGGACTACTTTGAGGACTTCACCCAGCTGGACAACGGGGTGGGGATGCTCACTCTGCTGATGAAGGAGTTCGGTCGGGCCTTAGACCTCATGGAGCCCGAGGAGCTGGAGGGGACTCTCCCCTTCTCCATCGCCACCGGGGTGTCCGCCGCGCCGTTTTTGGCAAAATTGGTGGCCCAGGCCCGGGAAAAATGTGGTACAATAGAGGGGAAGGTCTACCCCATCGTCAACCGCTTTTTCGGCGAGACCATCACGGTGGCCGGGCTGGTCACCGGAGGCGACCTGATTTCTCAGCTCCGGGGCAAAGACCTGGGCAAGCGCCTGCTCATTCCCGCCTCCATGCTCCGCTCCGGGGAGAATGTCTTTCTGGACGACGTGACCACAGATGACGTGGAACGGGAGCTGGGCGTAAGCGTGGTCCCCGTCCCCCAGGACGGCTACGAGCTGCTGGACGCTATATTAGGCGTTGAGCTTACCCCGGAGGCCCAGAAAGCCGCCTGGGAGAATGAAGAATTTTACCGGTATAATCCGTAAAGGAAGTGAAGCCTATGAAACCCCTAGTTGCCATCGTGGGCCGGCCCAACGTGGGCAAGTCCATGTTATTTAACAAGCTGTGCGGACAGCGGCTGTCCATCGTAGAGGACACCCCCGGCGTCACCCGGGACCGGCTGTACGCCCAGTGCGAGTGGCGCAACCGCGTGTTCGACATTGTGGACACCGGCGGCATCGAGCCGGGTACCGACGACCAGATATTGTCCTTCATGCGGGAGCAGGCGGAGATTGCCATTGGGACCGCCACCGTGATCGTCTTTGTCTGCGACATCAAAACCGGCATGACCGCCTCCGACCAGGAGGTGGCCAATATGCTGCTGCGCTCCGGCAAGCCGGTGGTGCTGGCGGTGAACAAGGCCGACCAGACGGGCCGGGAAAACCCGGACATTTATGAGTTTTACAACCTGGGCCTGGGCGACCCCATCGCCGTCTCCGCTGTCCACGGCCACGGCACCGGCGACCTGCTGGACACCTGCTTTGAGCACTTCCCCCCCGAGGACGACGAGCCCGAGGACGACGACGTGGTGAAGGTGGCCGTCATCGGCAAGCCCAACGTGGGCAAGTCCTCCCTGGTGAACCGGATTCTGGGGGAGGAGCGGGTGATCGTCTCCAATGTCGCCGGCACCACCCGGGACGCGGTGGACAGCTTTTTTGAGAATGCACAGGGCAAATTTCTGTTCATCGACACCGCCGGAATGCGGAAGAAGTCCAAGGTGGACGACCGCATTGAAAAGTTCTCCGTCCTCCGGGCGACCATGGCCATTGAGCGCAGCGATGTGTGCCTCATCATGATCGACGCTCAGGAGGGGGTCACGGAGCAGGACACCAAGGTGGCCGGTCTGGCCCACGAGGCGGGCAAGGCGTGCATCATCGTGGTCAACAAGTGGGACGCCATTGAGAAGGACGGCAAGACCATGGACAAGATGCGCCAGGACGTGATGCGGGACCTGAGCTATATGACCTACGCCCCCATCGTATTCATCTCCGCTTTGACGGGCCAGCGGGTGGATAGGCTCTTTGAGCTGATCAACTACGTGAACAACCAGGCCGCCATGCGGATCACCACCGGAATGCTCAACTCCCTGCTGGCCGACGCCACCGCCCGGGTCCAGCCCCCCACCGACAAGGGCCGGCGGCTGAAGGTCTACTATATGACCCAGGTGGGGATCAAGCCCCCCCACTTCGTCTGCTTCTGCAACGACGCGCGGCTGTTCCACTTCTCCTACCAGCGGTATCTCGAGAACCAAATCCGCTCCACCTTCGGCCTGGAGGGCACCCCTGTCCGCCTCACCGTCCGGGAGCGGGGCGAAAAGGAGGGGTAGAGATGTTTGACTATCTGCCTGAAAACGCCCCCTTTTTCTTTGCTACCATCGCCTTGTGCGCCTACCTCTGCGGCTGCTTCAACGGGGCGGTGATCGTCTCCAAGTATATTCTCCGGGACGACATCCGCACCCACGGCAGCGGAAATGCCGGATTGACCAACTTTTACCGCACTTTTGGCGGTTTTCTGACGTTAGTAGTCATTCTGTGCGATGTGCTGAAAGCGGTTATTGCAATTTGGATTGCCAAGGATATTGTTAATACACCGTCCGAAGCGGTGAATCTCGCCAAATACTGGGCGGGCCTGTGGTGCCTGCTGGGGCATATGTTCCCCTGTATGTTCCACTTCAAGGGGGGCAAGGGGATTCTCTCCGGCGGGACCATCGCCATCATGATCGACTGGCGCATCGCCCTGGTGGTCTGGGGCGGGTTTATCATTCTGGCGGTGCTGACAAGGTATGTCTCCCTGGGCTCCTGCTGGGCGGGGGCGTCCTTCCCCTTCGCCACCTGGTTTGTCTATCAGAACGTGACGCTCACCATTTTAGCTGTCATCATCGGCGGACTGATTTTGTACATGCACCGGGCTAATATCCACCGACTGCTCACCGGGACGGAAAACAAGTTCAGTCTCCACAAAAAACACTGATTTGGGAGGTAAACACAATGAAAATCACAGTCCTTGGCAGCGGCGCGTGGGGGACGGCCCTGGCACTCCTGCTACTGGAAAACGGCAACGACGTGACCCTTTGGTCCTACACAGAGGAGGAATCGAAAGTCCTCCGGGAGACACATGAGAACCCCATGCTGAAGGGGGTCACTCTGCCTGAGGACCTGAAATTCACCACCGACATGGCCGCCGTCAGGGGCTGCGGGCTGGTGGTGGTAGCCACCCCTTCCTTCGCTGTACGCTCCACCGCCCGGCAGCTCAGGGAACTGGCCGACCCGGGCACCATCTTGGTGTCGGTGTCCAAGGGTATCGAGAAGGACAGCTCCCTGCGCCTGAGCCAGGTCATTGAAGAGGAGGTCCAGGGCAGGTGCCCCGTGGTGGTCCTCTCTGGGCCCTCCCACGCCGAGGAGGTGGGCCGGAAAATCCCCACCGGCGTGGTGGCAGCCGCCGACGACCTGGAGATTGCCGAACAGGTCCAGGACCTGTTTATGAACCAGCGCTTCCGGGTATACACCAGCGACGACAAGATCGGCACGGAAATTTGCGCTGCCCTGAAAAATATCATCGCCCTGTGTGCCGGCTGCTGTGACGGCATGGGGTACGGCGACAATACCAAGGCACTGCTCATGACCCGTGGTCTAGCCGAGATGGCCCGGCTGGGTGTGGCTCTGGGAGGCCGGAAGGACAGCTTTACCGGCCTGGCCGGCGTGGGCGACCTGATCGTCACCTGCTGCTCCATGCACTCCCGGAATCGCCGGTGCGGCATTTTGATCGGCCAGGGCAAGCCGGTGGACGAGGCTGTAAAGGAGATCGGCGCGGTGGTAGAGGGCTACTACGCCGCCAATAGCGCCCGTACCCTGGCCCAGAAGGCGGGGGTGGAGATGCCCATTGCCCAGGCGGCCTATGAGGTTCTCTATGAGGGCCGGGACGTCCACGCCGTGGTAGACGACCTGATGCAGCGGGCCAAGCGGTCCGAGAGGGATGAATCTTATTTATGACAGAAAAATTATACGAACAGGACGCCTTTCTGGTGAAATTTGAGGCAAAGGTCCTCTCCTGCGCTAAGGGTAAGAGGGGCTTTGACGTGATCCTCGACCGTACCGCCTTCTACCCCGAGGGGGGCGGCCAGCCTTACGACACCGGGCGGCTGGAAATTCCCGGCACCCTGGGCAAGGTGAAGGTGCTGGAAGTCCACAATCGGGACAGAGAAATCGTCCACACCTGCAACCACCCCCTGGAGCCGGGAACGAAAATCACCGGCGTCATCGACTGGGACCGGCGGTTCGACCTGATGCAGCAGCACTCGGGGGAGCACATCGTCTCCGGACTGGCCCACGCCCTTTGGGGCTGCGAAAATGTGGGATTCCACCTGGGAGCGGATATGGTCACCATCGACCTGTCCCTTCCCCTCACCGAGGAGCAGTTCGCCACGCTGGAGCAGACCGCCAACTGGCACATCTGGCGGGTGAATCTGCCGGTAAACATCACCTATCCCTCCCCAGAGGAACTGGAGCACATCCAGTACCGGAGCAAAAAGGAACTCACCGGTCAGGTGCGGATCGTGGAGTTTCCTGGGGCGGACTGCTGCGCCTGCTGCGGCACACATGTCACATATCCCGCTCAGGTGGGGCTGGTCAAGCTGCTGTCCATGCAGAAATTCCGGGAGGGCGTGCGCATCGAGCTGGTGTGCGGCGGCCGGGCCTTCCGCTATCTCAGCCAAGCGCTGGAGCAGAACGCTCAGGTCTCCCATCTGCTGTCCGCCAAGGTTTTTGAGACGGGGGCAGCGGTGGAGCGGCTGCTGGCGGAGAACGCCGCCCTCAAATCCCGGCTCATGTCTCTGGAGGAGGAGCGGTTCCAGGCTCTGGCCCTGCAGTATGCCGGGGCGGGGGATGTGCTCCTCTTTGAGGATGGCCTGTCCTCCAACTCCCTTCGCCGGCTGTGCGACGCGGTGCTCCACACCTGCGGCGGTCGGTGCGCCTGCTTCTCCGGAGACGATTCTTCCGGCTACAAGTATGCCGTCGGCCAGCAAAACGGAAATCTCCGGGACTTCGTCAAGGAGCTGAACAAGGTCCTCAGCGGGCGTGGTGGCGGCAAGCCGGATTTCGTCCAGGGCTCTGTCCAGGCCACCCGGACGGAAATCGAGGCCTTCTATCAACACGGGGTGACAACGCTGTGAACAGAATTTTTTGTATTGTCGGAAAGAGCTGCTCCGGCAAGGACACCCTCTACACCCGCATCCTGGAGCGCAATCCGGAGCTGGTCCCGGTCATCCTCCACACCACCCGCCCCATGCGGCCGGGAGAGGTGGACGGCCAGACCTACCATTTCGTTACAGAGGAGCAGCTGCGCCGGTACGAGGAGGAGGAACAGGTCATCGAAAAACGAGTATATCAGACCACCCAGGGGCCATGGACCTACTTCACCCTCCGCTTCGAACTGGATACCGACCGCCTGCTTATCACCACCTTGGAGGGAGCCCGCACCCTGATGAACTTCTACGGCCCGGAAGCCGTGGTGGTAATTTATCTCTTTTTAGACGACCGCACCCGGCTCTTGCGGTATATCGACCGGGAGAGCCGGCAGAAGCACCCTGACTATGCCGAGGTCTGCCGTCGCTTTCTGGCCGACCAGACCGACTTTTCCGAGGAGCGGCTGGCGCAATTGCCCCATCTGCGCACTATCAACACCGGGGCCGGGATCGAAGAATGTCTGGCACAGTGGGATGCGCTGTACCGCCCAAGGTAACCCCCCGCCCCTCTGGTGCATAGGATATCACGGACATTGATCCAACAGGAGGTGACTTCCGTGGTAACTATGCTGGCCACCGTTGTCCAGGCCTGGGGCTCCCAAGTTCTGGTCACTGACAACAGCAATGGGCAGGAGGTTCTGGTGAACACTAACTATTTCACCGGCAACCTGAACGCCGGCGATCAGGTGCGTATCGTCTATGACGGCATCATGACCACCAGCATCCCGCCCCAAATCAGTGCGCAGAGCATCTGCGTACAGCGCTTGTACTGAAAAAAGCCGCCGTGAACCAGTTTGGTCCACGGCAGCTTTTTACTTAAAAATGCGTCCAGTACTCCTTGTAGTTGTCCTGAAGCAGTTGGGGGGTGTCCAGTCTGTAGGGACACTTGGCGGCACACTGTCCGCAGTGCAGACAGTTCTCGATTTTCTTCATCTCGCCCTGCCAGTAGTCGTTGAGCCACTCGGCGGCGGGGGCCCGGCGGGCCATCAGGTTAATTCGGGCGCACTGGTTGATCTGGATACCGGCGGGACAGGGCATGCAGTAGCCGCAGCCCCGGCAGAAGCTGCCCGTGAGCTCGGCCCGGTCCTTCTCAATGAGGGCGAGCTGCTCCTCCGTCATGGCGGGGGCGTCGGGGACGCAGGAGAGGAACTGGTCCAGCTCCCACCCGTACTGGACACCCCAGATGGGCACTACGATGGGCTGCAGGGCCATAAAGGCGGCGGCGGCTGTGCCGTCCCGGAGCAGCCCCCCCGCCATCCCTTTCATAGCCACAAAACCCATGCCTGCCCTCTCGCACATCTCCACCAGCTCCTGCTCCTGGGGGCCGGAGAGGTAGCTGTAGGGGAACTGGAGGGTGGCGTACAGTCCGGAATCGACGGCCTCCCGGGCTACCGCCAGGCGGTGGTTGGTGATGCCGATGTGGCGAATCTTGCCCTGGGCCTGGGCCTCCAGGGCGGCGTCGTACAGGCCGTCCTCCCCGCCGGGCTTGGGGCAGAAGGCGGGGTTGTGGAACTGATAGATGTCGATATAGTCGGTGTTCAAAAGACGCAGGCTGGTCTCCAGATGCTCCCACATTCCCTCGGCGGTCTGAGCGCCGGTCTTGGTGGCAATCACTACTTTGTCCCGCATACCGGAGAAGGCGTATCCCACCTTCTCCTCACTGTCGGAGTAGGCCCGGGCGGTGTCGAAGTAGTTCATCCCGCCGTCCACCGCCTTGCGGAGCAAATAGGCGGCCTCCTCCTTTGTCACCCGCTGAATGGGCAAACAGCCGAAGCCATTTTTCTCGATGGTAATGCCGGTGGAACCTAATTGTATCTTTGACATGGGTAGTCCTCCCTTTCTGTGATGTAGGGGCGCATATCATGCGCCCGCAGGCGGCTGATAGCCGCCCCTACAGGGTCTTACATCCCCTTCAGCTGTTCCTCCAGCTTGGCCACCAGCGCGGTAAGCTGGACGGCCCGCTCCTTCTCGGCCTGGACCACCTGGGCGGGGGCCTTGCTGACAAAGCCGGGGTTGTTCAGCTTGGCGTTGAGCTTGTCCAGCTCGGCGGACTGCTTTTTCAGCTCCTTCTCCACCCGCTGCCTCTCTTTCTCCAGGTCCACCAGCTCCCCCAGGGGGATGGACAGCTGAGCGGCATGGGTGACGATGGAGACCTGTCCGGCCTGGGCGGCGTCAGCGTCGGCCCGGGCCTGGGCGAAGGGGACGATCTCCACCTGGCTGGCGTAGGCCAGCTTCTTCAGGAAGGGCACGCCCAGGGTGAAGGTCTCGGTCTCCATCGTGGCCACGGTGAGGCGGGCCTTTTTGGAGGGGGGCACGTTCATCTCGCTGCGGCGGGTGCGGACTGCCCGGATGGCGTCCATGATGAGCTCCATCGCCTTCTCCTCGGTGGGGAAGTCCAGCTCCGGGCTGGCCTTGGGCCAGTCCTGGAGCATGAGGAAGTCCCCCTCGCGGGCGGGGGCCGCCTGCCGGGGCAGGGCCTGCCAGATTTCCTCGGTAATAAAGGGCATGAAGGGGTGGAGCAGTTTGAGCATCTCAGTCAGCACCCAGCACAGCACCTGCTGGGCGCGGACCTTGCTGTCCCCGTCCTCCCCCTGGAGGCGGGTCTTGGTCAGCTCGATATACCAGTCGCAGTAGTCGTCCCAGATGAAGTCGTAGATCTTCTGGGCGGCCACCCCCATCTCGTACCGGTCCATGTTCTCGGTGATCTCGGCGATAGCCCGGTTCAGCCGGGACAGAATCCACTTGTCCTCCAGCTCCAGCTTTTCGGGCAGGATGCACCGGTCGATGGTCAGGTTCATCATGAGGAAGCGGCTGGCGTTCCAGATTTTGTTGGCGAAGTTGCGCATGGCCTCGCATCGCTCGGTGTAAAAGCGCATGTCGTTGCCCGGGGAGTTGCCGGTGACCAGATTGAAGCGCAGGGCGTCGGCGCCGTACCTGTCGGCAATCTCCAGCGGGTCGATGCCGTTGCCCAGGGACTTGCTCATCTTGCGGCCCTTGTCGTCCCGGACCAGGCCGTGGATGAAGACGGTGTGGAAGGGGGCCTTCCCGGTGTGGGCGCAGCCCGAAAAGATCATCCGGGCCACCCAGAAGAAGATGATGTCGTACCCGGTGACCAGCACGTCGGTGGGGTAGAAATAGTCGAAGTCCTCGGTCTTCTCGGGCCAGCCCAGGGTGGAGAAGGGCCACAGGGCGGAGGAGAACCAGGTATCCAGCACGTCCGGGTCCCGCTGGATGTGCTTGGAGCCGCACTTCTCGCAGCAGTCGGGGTCGGTCTCGGAGACGGCGACGTGGCCGCAGTCCGCGCAGTACCAGGCGGGAATCTGGTGGCCCCACCACAGCTGACGGCTGATGCACCAGTCATGGACGTTCTCCATCCAGTTGGTGTAGGTCTTGGCAAAGCGGTCGGGAACAAACTTCACTTCCCCCTCGTTGACCACCCGCAGGGCCTCCTTGGCCAGAGGCTCCATCCGGACAAACCACTGGGCGGAGATCAGGGGCTCCACGTCGCTGTGGCAGCGGTAGCAGGTGCCCACGTTGTGGGAATAGGGCTCGATCTTCTCCATCAGCCCCAGGGCCTCCAGGTCGGCCACCACGGCCTTCCGGGCCTCATACCGGTCCATCCCCTCATATTTGCCGCCGTTGGCGTTGACCACGCCGTTGTCATCCAGGACGCGGATGGTGTCCAGGCTGTGGCGCAGGCCGACTTCAAAGTCGTTGGGGTCGTGGGCGGGGGTCATCTTCACGCAGCCGGTGCCGAAGTCCATCTCCACGTAGTCGTCGGCCACAATGGGGATCTCCCGGTCCATCAGGGGCAGGATGCATTTCTGTCCCACCAGATGCTTGTACCGCTCGTCGTTGGGGTTGACGGCCACGCCGGTGTCCCCCATCATGGTCTCGGGGCGGGTGGTAGCGACGACCAGGTAGCCGCTCCCGTCGGCCAGGGGGTAGCGCATGTGCCACAGGTGGCCGGGCTTGTCCTGATACTCCACCTCCGCGTCGGACAGGGCGGTGACGCAGTGAGGACACCAGTTGATGATCCGGGAGCCCTTGTAAATCAGGTCCTTCTGATAGAGGGAGACGAACACATGCCGCACCGCCCGGGAGAGGCCCTCGTCCATGGTGAAGCGGGAGCGCTCCCAGTCGGCGGAGATGCCCAGCTTCTTCTGCTGCTGGACGATGCGGGCGCCGTATTTGGCCTTCCAGTCCCACACCCGCTCCAGGAATTTCTCCCGGCCCAGGTCGTAGCGGCTCAGGCCCTCGTTGTTGCGCAGCTCCTCCTCCACCTTCACCTGGGTGGCGATGCCGGCGTGGTCGGTGCCGGGGAGGTACAGGGCGGCGTAGCCCTGCATCCGCTTGTAGCGGATGAGCATGTCCTGGAGGGAGTCGTCCATCGCGTGCCCCATGTGCAGCTGGCCGGTGACGTTGGGGGGCGGCATGACGATGGTGAAGGGCTTCTTCTTCGGGTCCCGGCGGCCCTTGAAGCAGCCGTTTTCCTCCCAGGTCCGGTAGATTCGCCCCTCTACCTCCTGGGGTTCGTAAACCTTGGGCAGTTCTTTTTTCATGTTCATTCTCCTGTTCTGTAATGTCTACTTTTTCTTCTGAGGCTTTGTCTTCACGCACATTAGACCAACTGTCTGTATTTTCAGCCCTGTCTTCCGCTGGATAAACTCCCGAAATTCCTCTGAACTTCCCCAGGTGAAGCCCCTTTTGTCATAGATTTGGCCATGGGTTTTGTCTTGGAACAGGGCAAAGTAATCCTCACTCTCGCTGATATACTTAATCTGATTGTAGGGCCGCCAGCTCTCTCCAGAGCGGGTGCGGTGGATATAGCCGTCTTCTTTAAAGGTAGTGTTCACCGTCCGGCTGGCCAGGGAAATCTGCCGCAGGCCCACCGCACCGTTGACGTAGTCCTCACACAGGATGCAGGACAGCATAATACCGGCCAACAACATATTGGTCCCCCAGCCTCCCACCCCGGCCCGGATGTAGACTGCTGTCAGGAACAGCTCCGCCACTGTCACAAACCACGCGAACATACGCACCGGTCCGCTCCGCCCCCGCCGGAAGGTCCTCCGGGTAATCTTGGCCAGGGCTGTCATGCTTTTCTGGTCGATTGTCGTCTGAATTATCATCATTGTGACGGTCCTCCTGCAATCAGGCACTGTTTAAACAATGGAAATATGACCAACGTCAAGGCATTTTTTCACCAGTCAAAGCCAAGTTGAGGCAGAAATACCGGATGTATTTCAAGAAGCATTGGCAAAGTGTGTTAGAAAAAGAACCGCCGCTTGGACATGCTGACATTTTTCAAACAAGCCCTAGAGAGACTGTCCGGTCTTTCCGGCCAGAAACGCGGCAAAACAACACCAGAGAATAGGGAGTACCTACTCATTTCCCACTGCGGCGGCGGGGTCCAAAGCCCAGCCAGCCGTGACGATGGAGGCCATAGCCCAGAACAGAAAGCACAGGCTGAAGGTCAGTACATGTGCGGCAATCGTTACAGGTTTCAGCCACCGCCGTCCCTGTGGAACACTCCTCAGCATCCGTTTCATATCGCTGCGCATGCCCGGATCGGTATATTCCAAACATCTAATCTGAGATTCCATGTCTGGACGTCTCCCTCACAATCAAAAACGCCCCGAGCCAAACCGGCTCAGGGCGAATCAAAAAATCCGCGGTACCACCTGAATTTCCCCCGGGCGGGGGACACTCTGTCTTCTGTAACGGGAAGTCCCGCCGGCGCTTACTGTCCGATTCAGCCCGGGGCGCGAAAGCCACCTTCTCCAAACCGGGCGGGGAACTCGCACCGACCGTCCCCTCTCTGGTGCGCCCGAACATGGATACTCCTCTTCCACATAGCCTTTGTCCGGTCAATTATACGCAGGATCAGGGGGATTGTCAAGGCTTTTTATTCTTTTGATAGATGATATTCAGTCCCTTGAGGAGCAAATCCCGTTCCAGGCGTATCTCCCGGCGGCACAGGGGGGCGATGAACTGGGCCATTCCCCCGGTAGCGACGACGGTGGTAGAAAAACCCAGCTCCTCCTCCACCCGGTCCAGCATCCCGTCCAGCATAGCGGCGGTGCCGTACATGATGCCGCTGCGCATACAGTCCACAGTGTTTTTGCCGATGATCTTTTTGGGCTTGTCCAGACTGATACCGGGCAGCTGGGCGGTGCGGGAGGTGAGAGCCTCCAGTGAGATGCGCACCCCGGGGATGATGCAGCCTCCCAGGTAGTTGCTCCCCTTCCCCACCACCTCGATGGTAGTGGCAGTACCCAGGTCCAGCAGGGTGAGGGGGGGATCATACTCCGCCAAGGCGGCCACAGCTATGACGATCCGGTCGCTGCCCACCTGGGAGGGGGTGTCCATCTGGATGTTCAGCCCGGTTTTCAGCCCGGGGCCCACCACCATGGGGGACTTGCCGGTAACCTTCATTACTCCGGTGCGCACCGAGTTGAACACCGGCGGCACAACCGAGGAGATGATGCAGTCAGTTACATCCCGGGGCTTGATGTCGAAGAGGCTCAGCATGCTCTTGATCTCCGCCCCGTACTGGTCGGAGGTCTTGATGCGGTCGGTGGCGATGCGGGCCTCAAAGGCGATCTTTCCACCGCCGTCGATACCGCCGATGACGATATTGGTGTTGCCGATGTCGATTGCCAGGAGCATTGTGCTCACCTGATCTCTCTGTTTAATTTCCGCTCACGGAGACGCTGGACCGGACATAGGGCAGGTGGAACAGCGCCTTGCCGATGGCCGTAACCAGAATAACGGCCCCAATGGCCTCCACAACGCCAGAGGTGGCCACAGTGCCCATGACCGCCCCCAGCACCGCCTCCACAGGGATACTCTTGGCTGCGGCGTATTCCGGGCTCAGGAGCAGGTAGATGCTCCCCATCACCAAAATGGTGTTGGTAAGGGCTCCCGCCGCGCCCACCACGGGAAGGGCGATAAAGTCATTGACCCTCAGCTTTTTCAGTCCGATCCACAGCCAGCCGGACACTACGCCGATGAGAATCCGGCAGCCCAGCACGATCCAAAGGGATTTCAGCGCGCCCATTGCCCCCGTCTCCTGGGCGGCGATGTAGGGGGAGAAGGCAAAGGATAACAGCGCCGGGGTCATGGTGTTGTTCCAGATGGAGCACAGTCCAAACACGCCGCCTAAGATACCTCCGGCCATAGGTCCCAGAACGATCGCACCTACAATGACCGGGATATGCAAGGTGGTGCCCTTGATGATCGGCAGTGGGATCAGTCCGATGCCAGTGACGTTCAGGAACAACTGTATGGCGATAAACAGGGCCATGAGCGCTATCCAGCGGGTGTCGTACTTACGGGTCTTCATTATTACATTACCTCCTGCTGCCGCTCCGCCCTGTGTGGGCGCGCCCGAAATGGGGATCAGCTCTGTGTTTTCCCGCCAAAGGCGGAGAAACAAGGACCTCTTTCCATGGTCTGGGAACGCTTCGTCATCTGCGGATGCAGCGCATTATTTTAAGAGGGCGAGGACGTCCCCGTCCTCTCGACCAATTATTATACAGGATTGTGGGATAGGATGCAAGAAAAAACTTTACTGCGGAGATAGGAAAGGGTATAATGAGGCAAAACAAAAGGGCGGCCCTGTTCCGCCCGTCTTTCAGGAGGAATCCGCTATGTTAAAGGGAAAAACTGTCCTGCTGGGGGTTACCGGCGGAATTGCCGCCTATAAGGCAGCGGCGCTAGCCTCTGCGATGGTGAAGCAGCACGCCCATGTAGAAGCGGTTATGACCGCTCACGCTACCCAGTTTATCGCTCCCCTCACTTTCGAGCAGCTCACGGGCAACCGGTGTATGGTGGATACCTTCGACCGGAATTTCAGCCACCAGGTAGAGCACATCGCCTTGGCCGATCGGGCAGACTTAGTGATGATTGCCCCCGCCACGGCGAATGTGTGCGGAAAGCTGGCCCACGGCCTGGCCGACGACATGCTCACCACCACCGTCCTTGCCTGCGCCTGTCCCAAGCTCATTGCTCCCGCCATGAACACCAAAATGTTTGAAAACCCCGTCACCCAGGACAACCTGGATACCCTCCGCCGCTACGGCTGGGAGGTCATCGCCCCCGCCTCCGGCCGGCTGGCCTGCGGGGCGGTGGGGGCGGGCAAGCTGCCTGAGCCAGAGGTTCTTCTCCAGCACATCCTGCGTCAGATCGCCCTGCCCCACGACCTGGAGGGCAAACACGTCCTGGTCACCGCCGGTCCCACCCAGGAGGCCCTGGATCCGGTGCGGTATCTCACCAACCACTCCACCGGCAAAATGGGCTGTGCCATCGCCAAAATGGCCATGCTTAGAGGAGCGGAGGTGGTCCTGATTTCCGGCCCCCTGTCCGTCGCCCCGCCCCCCTTTGTGGAGGTGGTGGACGTCATCTCCGCCCAGGAGATGTTTGAGGCGGTGTCCGCCCGACAGGATTGGGCCGACCTCATCTTCAAGGCCGCCGCCGTGGCCGACTACACCCCAGTCCAGTACGCTGACGACAAGCTGAAAAAGAAGGACAGCGACTTGTCCATCCCCCTGAAGCGCACCCAGGACATTTTAATACATCTGGGCGAGCACCGCCGGCCGGGACAGGTGCTGTGCGGCTTCTCCATGGAGACCCGGGACATGGTGGAAAACAGCCGGGCCAAGCTGGAGAAGAAACATCTGGACATGATCTGCGCCAACAATCTGAAAGTGTCGGGGGCCGGCTTCGGCACTGACACCAATGTGATGACCGTCATCACCCGCGAGGGCACGGAGGAGCTGCCCCTCATGTCCAAGGAAGCCGCCGCCGCCCGGATTATTGACATCGCGGCGAGGTTACTGAAAAAATAATTTCAGAGATCCCTTGACAGATATCCGAAATCGGACTAAACTTACAAAGTCCGATTTCGGATATTATTTTCAGGGGGGACCGCTATGGAGGAGCTAAGCTTTCAGCAATTTATTACCGCAGTCAACCGCATGTACAAGATGGAGGAGGACCTGTACCGCCGTCTGGCCCGCCACTCCGGGCTCTCTGACGCCGCCTTCTGGGTCCTGTACTCCATTAGAACCGCCCCAGGCCCCGTCACCCAGACAGACATTGGCGGCACGCTTATGCTCAGCAAGCAGACCATTAACTCCGCCCTGAAGCAACTGGAACAGTCCAGCCACATCTGCCTCACCAGCGGGCCGGGACGCAAAAAATACCTCCAACTCACTGAAAAAGGGCAGGTCCTGGCAGACCGGGCCATACGCCCCACACTGGAGGTGGAGAGAGGGGCTTTCCTCGGTATGTCCGAGGAGGAGCGGGCCAGCCTGCTGGCCCTGGAGCGCAAATATCTGTCCCTGCTGCTCCGGGAATCGGAGCAAATTTTTCAATCATCCCAGGAGGAATAATTTTATCATGCAGATCAAACTATCCGACCATTTCACATACGGCAAGCTGCTCCGGTTTACCCTGCCCTCCATCATTATGATGATCTTTACCTCCATTTACAGTGTGGTGGACGGTCTGTTCGTCTCCAATTGGGTGGGAGAGAACGCCCTGTCGGCGGTAAACATCGTCTTTCCTGTGTCCATGATCCTGGCTGCGGCCGGCTTCATGCTGGGCTCCGGCGGCAGCGCCGTGGTGGCCCGCACCATGGGAGAGGGCAAGCCCGAGCTTGCCAACCGCTACTTCTCCATGATCATTCTGGTGGCACTGGGACTGGGTACGATATTTTCCGTCGGAGGCGCGCTGCTCATTGAGCCCATTGCCAGGCTGGCCGGGTCCAGCGACCTGCTCATGGACGACTGCGTGGCCTACGGCCGTATCCTGCTGGGCGGGAGCGCGGTGTTCATGCTCCAGGTGGCCTTCCAGGTCTTTTTTGTCACCGCCGAGCTGCCCAAAACGGGGCTGTTTTTCTCCCTGGCCGCCGGGGTCACCAACATTGTCATGGACTACCTTCTCATTGGCCCCCTGAATATGGGCATTGCCGGGGCGGCCTGGGGGACGGTCCTCAGCTATGCGGTAGGAGGGGTGCTGCCCTTGGTCTACTTCATCAAGCCCCCCAGGGGGGCCCTGCGGCTGTGCCGGACCAAGCTGTACTGGCGAGAGCTGAAAAACGCCTGCGCCAACGGTTCCTCCGAGCTGATGAGCAACCTGTCCGCCTCGGTGGTGAGCATTCTGTTCAACCTCCAGCTCATGCACACCATCGGGGAACGGGGGGTGGCTGCCTACTCAGTGATGATGTATGTGGATTTCGCCTTCGCGGCGGTATTTTTGGGCTTCTCCATGGGCAGCGGCCCCATTGTCAGCTTCCACTTCGGGGCGGATAATCGGGACGAACTGAAAAATGTTTTCCGCAAGAGCATGACCGTGATTGTGCTGGCCTCCCTGGCCATGGTGGCGGCGGCGGAGCTGCTGGCGTGGCCCCTGTCGGCCGCCTTCGTGGGCTACAGCCTGGACCTGATGGAGCTGACGGTCCATGGCTTCCGTCTTTTTGCCCTGAGCTACCTGTTTGTAGGCTTCGGCATTTACGGCTCCGCCTTTTTCACCGCCCTGTGCAACGGTCCGGTGTCTGCCCTGATCTCCTTCTTGCGCACCTTCCTGTTCCGGGGAGGAATGGTGCTTCTCCTCCCCCTAGTGCTGGACCTGGACGGCGTTTGGCTGGCGGTGGTGGTGGCCGACGGCTTGGGAGCCGCCGTAGCCCTGGGACTCATCTGGCGGTATCGGAACCGGTATCACTATCTTTAGGCTCCCTCTCAAAGGGAGCCTTTTTGCACCTTGCCCCCGAAAAAATGCACCCTGGGCGTACAGCCCTTGCGATGCGCGCCAGATTCTGATACGCTGTCCATGACAGGAGGCGATCCTATGAAGATCACAGTAGAGCATGCCGATGTGGCGGAGAACGAGGTCATCCTGCGTTGTCCGGCGCTGAACGAGGAGATGCTGGGGGTGCTGTCCCTGCTGCGCTCCGGTCTCCAGCGGCTGTGCGTGTGGGACGACAGCCGCCGCACCACCCTCCTCACCCCCCATGAGGTGGTATACTGCGAGACGGTGGACGACCGGGTGTTCGTCTACACCGGCCGGGCCATGTATCAGACCGCCCTGGGCCTGGGGGAGCTGGAGAGCCGCTACGGCTCTCTGGGGTTCTTCCGGGCGGGCAAGTCGGCGGTGGTCAACCTCCACCACATCCGCAGCCTGGCCAGCCGGGAGGCCGGGCGGATCGAGGCCATCCTGGAAACCGGAGAGAGGCTGATGGTATCCCGGCGCTACGCGCCCCTGCTGCGGGAGCGGCTGGGGCTGTAAGAAAGGAGCGAATGATGGAACGATTCAACCGATTTTACCTCTGGGGCGTCAACACGAAGTACCGTATGGGCCTGTATTTTTCCGCCGCCGTCTTTTGCAAGGGGCTGGTCAATGTCCTGCTTGGAAGTTGGACGGTGGAAGCTGTGGCCCTGCTGGAGATGCTGCTGGCTTGCTTCGCCTTCGCCTGTACGGAGACAGCGCTCTTCCCCACCGGGAAAAACTCACTGTCTCAGGGAAAACGGATCGCCCTTTGGGCCGTGCTGGCCAATGTAATCTTCATCGGCTGCGCCTGGGGCCTGAACTGGTTTCCCGGCCTCCCTATTTGGGGCGTGCTGCTGCTGATCTTCTTCCTGGAGTGCGCCCTGGGAGCCATGTGGTACGCCCTCTGGCTGAAGGAGAGGCTGGACACCGCTGCCCTCAACCAGGGCCTGCGCCGGTTTCAGGAGAAATAGAAAATATTTTCCCCTCCCCGTTGACAAAACCCTCCAGCGCTGTTATAATGCCCTTATCCTTAATAAAAATAATTATTGTTATGAAAGCGAGGACTACACCATGCCTGAATTGAAGGGGAGCAAGACTGAACAGAACCTGTGGACCGCCTTTGCCGGGGAGAGCCAGGCCCGGAACAAATACACCTACTTCGCCTCCAAGGCAAAAAAAGAGGGCTTTGTCCAGATCGCAAAGCTCTTTGAGGAGACTGCCGCCAACGAGAAGGAGCATGCGGAGATCTGGTTCAAGCTGCTGGGCGGCATCGGCACCACCGCCGAGAACCTGGAGGCTGCTGCCGCCGGGGAGAACTTCGAGTGGACTGACATGTACGCCCAGATGGCCCGTGAGGCCCGGGAGGAGGGCTTCAACGATATCGCCGCCCTGTTCGAGGGGGTGGCCGCCATCGAGAAGGAGCATGAGGAGCGCTACCGCAAGCTGCTCTCCAACGTGAAGGAGGGGCTGGTCTTCTCCCGGGATGGCGACATGATCTGGCAGTGCTCCAACTGCGGCCACATCCACGTAGGACCCAAGGCTCCGGAAATCTGCCCCGTCTGCGCCCATCCCCAGGCCTATTTCCAGCTGAAAGCGGAGAATTATTAAATCGTATCAGAAAGCCGTCCCTTTCCAAAGCCGGGGCGGCTTTGCCCTGTTTTTCTGTAGCATTTCCCCTTGCAACCCCATATAAAAAGGGGTATAATACCACTGTTACAGGGGCGGAAAAGGCAGACCCCTTGCGGCTGCGAATCCCGGTCTCCGGAGGTAACAATATGGTAAAAGCGATTGTAGGAGCCAACTGGGGCGACGAGGGCAAAGGCAAAATTACCGACATGCTGGCCCGGCAGTCCGATGTGGTCATCCGCTTTCAGGGGGGCGCCAACGCCGGTCACACCATCATCAACAACTATGGCCGCTTCGCCCTGCACACCCTGCCGTCTGGGGTATTTTATCCTCACATCACCAATGTTATTGGCAACGGCGTGGCTCTGGACATTGCCAAACTGGCGGACGAACTGGAGCAGGTGGAACGTCAGGGCGTGCCTGCCCCCAGGCTGATCATCTCCAACCGTGCCCAGCTGCTCATGCCTTACCACATCCTTCAGGACACCTATGAGGAGGCCAGACTGGGCGGGAAGGCCTTCGGCTCCACCAAGAGCGGCATTGCCCCCTTCTACTCCGACAAATACGCCAAGACAGGCATCCAGGTGTGCGACTTATTCGACGAACCCAGGCTCCGGGAGCGGCTTGCCGCCGCCGTGGAGTTGAAAAATGTTCTCTTTGAACATCTGTACCACCAGCCCAGGGTGGACCCGGAACAGCTGCTGGAACAGCTGCTGGCCCTGCGGGAGCGCGTCCGCCCTTACGTGGGGGACACGGTGGCATTTGTTCACCATGCCCTCAAGGAGGGGAAAACCATCCTGCTGGAGGGCCAACTGGGCTCCATGAAGGACCCTGATCTGGGCATTTTCCCCATGACCACCTCCTCCCACACCCTGGCCGGCTATGGTTGCGTGGGAGCCAGCGTCCCTCCCACAGCTATCGAGGACGTGATCTGCGTCACCAAGGCCTACTCCTCCTGCGTGGGTTCCCAGACCGAGCCCTTTGTCAGCGAGGTCACCGGGCCGGAGGGGGACGAGTTGCGCCGCCGGGGCGGCGACCACGGGGAATTCGGCGCCACCACCGGCCGTCCCCGCCGGGTGGGCTGGTTCGACGCGGTGGCCACCAGATACGGCTGTATGGTTCAGGGAGCCACTCAGGCGGCCCTCACCTGTCTGGACGTGCTAGGCTATCTGGACGAGATTCCCGTCTGTACCAGCTATAAGATTGACGGGAAGGTGACGGATACTTTCCCCACCACACCCTCCCTGCTCCAGGCACGGCCGGTCTTTGAGAGGCTCCCGGGCTGGAGGTGTGATATCCGGGGCTGCACCGATTACAGCGCCCTCCCCGCCAACGCCAGAGCCTATGTGGATTTTCTGGAGAACCACATTGGCGTACCCATCACCATGGTCTCCACCGGGCCTAAGCGGGAAGAAATAGCCCGCCGGAAACCAAAAATCTGAGACTGGAACGCATCACAATGCCTCCGTTCTCCGATGTCCGTTCAGTTCCCGGCAGACGCTTTGTGAACCTTCCCTACAAACACCCAACGCAAAGGAGAACACCATGAAAAAATTGATTTCCTTGCTGCTGGCTCTGGTGACAGGCCTGTCCCTGGCGGTTCTGCCCGCCTCCGCTCTCACGCTGGACGAGGCCAAAGAGCTACTTGCCATCCACTATGTGGACGGCGTTCCCCCGGAGTTGCTGGAGCTGGACTCCCTGGACGCCATTCTGGAAGCTCTGGGCGACCCCTACACCTTTTATATGACCCCCGAACAGTACAACGCCTTCAACCAATCCGTCGATGGACAGGTGGTGGTGGGGATCGGCGCCACCGTAGAAAATGTCTTTTCCAACGGCTACCGCGTCATGTCCGTCCTGCCCCAGTCTCCCGCCCTGGAGGCCGGACTCCAGGCCGGCGACATTCTGACAGCGGTGAACGGCGTAGACCTCACCGCCGATACCGACCCCCGAACTTATATTGCGGGCCCGGAGGGCACCAGCGTCTCCATCTCTGTCCTGCGCGAGGGGCGGCGGCTGGACTTCACCATCACCCGCAGGGCGGTGGCCATCCCCATCGTCACCTATGAGGAGAGGGGCAGCGCCGGCTATATCGACTGCCTCAGCTTTGGTTCCTCCACGGCCGAGACCTTCGAGGAGGCCATCAAGGCCATGGACGACCACACCCAGGTGTGGATCGTGGACCTGCGGACCAATCCCGGCGGAGACAGCGGGGCCACCGCCACCTCCGCCAGCCATTTCACCGGCGGAGGCATTATGCTCTACTTCCGGGACGGCGCGGGGAACTACAACTATACCTATACCCTTCCCGGCTTCCCTGACCTGACGGACAAGCCGGTGATCGTCCTGACCAGCGAGCACTCCGCCAGCGGATCCGAGCTCTTCGCCGGGGACATCCGGGCCTACGGAGCGGGCATCACCCTGGGACAGCGCACCTTTGGCAAGGGCACCGCCCAGATCGTGCTGAACGGGGACAACTGCCCGTATATGAAAGACGGCGAGGCCATGAAGATCACAGCCTACCGCTTCTTCGCCCCCGACGGAGCCTCCAACTACATCACCGGCGTACTGCCCACCCTGCTCATCTCTCCGGAGAACACGGAGAATGCGGCCATGCTGCTCTCTTGCCCCGCCCCCTTCCGCCCGGAAAACCACCTGAGGCTGGAGATCGCCGGACAGACATTCTATGTCAACCTGAGCGAGGCCCTCAAAGAGGAGAACCGCCCCGCCTTTACCGAGCTGCTGGAGGCTCTGCCGCTCTCCGCCCGGGTGTTGTACAGCACCGGAAAGAACTGGGACAAATGTGAGCCCATCGCGCCTGCGGAGGTGGCCAGGGAGCTGAGCTTGAGCGCCTTCACTCCCCGTGTCTTCCCCGACGCGCAGGGCAGCGAATTTGCCCGGGAGATCGACACGCTGACCACCTATCGCATCCTCAGCGGCTTCGAGGACGGCACCTTCCGTCCCAAGGATACCCTCACCCGGGCCCAGTTCTGCGCTATGATCGCCTCCGCCCTGGACCTGAATACCTCCGCCGGAAAGCCGGCTGCCTTTGCCGACGTGGAGGAGGGGGCCTGGTATGCCGGGCCGGTGTCCGCCATGGCGGGTATGGGCTTCATCACCGGGTATGACGACGGCGCCTTCCACCCTGAAAGCACCGTCACCTATCAGGAGATGGCCGCCATTCTGAACCGGGCTGCCGCCTGGGTCAGCATGGACGGCTACGCCCTGGACCGGGAGGACCTGACCATGGAGCAGTGGGGGGAGTATTACGATTTTGCCGAGTGGGCCAGAGCCGCCGCCCGAAACCTGGACGAGCTGGGCGCTCTGGCGGGCGACCTGGCTCCCACCGACTCGGGCACCCGGGAGGTAGCCGCCGCCATGCTCTGCCGTCTGATGGAACGCACCCGCCTGATTTGGGACTAAATAAGGAAAGGACCTGACAAAATTGACCAAAATCGACATTATCTCCGGCTTTTTAGGGGCCGGAAAGACCACCCTCATCAAGAAGCTGCTGGACGAGAGCTTCAAGGGGGAGAAGATTGTCCTCATCGAGAACGAGTTCGGCGAAATCGGCATTGACGGCGGCTTTTTGAAAGACGCCGGGGTGGAGATCACCGAGATGAATTCGGGCTGCATCTGCTGCTCCCTGGTGGGGGATTTCGGCGCGGCCCTGAAGCAGGTGCTGAGCGACTATGCCCCTGCCCGCATCGTCATCGAGCCCTCCGGGGTGGGCAAGCTGTCCGACGTGGTGGCCGCCGTGGAGCGGGTCCAGGCCGAGAGCCCCGACCTGCGTCTCAACAGCTTCGTCACCGTGGTGGACGCCGCCAAGGCCAAGGTCTATATGAAAAACTTCGGCGAGTTCTTCAACGACCAGGTGGAGCACGCCTGCGCCATCATCCTGTCCCGCACCCAGAAGATCGACCAGCACAAGCTGGACGGGGCGGTGACCCTCCTCCGGGAGAAAAATCCCAAGGCCGCTATCCTCACCACTCCCTGGGACCAGCTCACTGGGGCTCAGATCCTCTCCGCCATGGAGGGAGGCAAAGACCTGGCCCATGAGCTGATGGAGGAGATCGAGCACGAAGAGCACCACCATCATCATCACCACGACCACGAGGATCACTCCCACTGCGACCACGAGCACGGCCACTGTGAGCATGAGCACCATCACGACCATGATCACTGTGACCACGAGCACCACCACGACCATGACCACTGTGACCATGAGCACCACCATGACCATGGCGACACCTGTACCGCCTGCTGCGGCCACGACCATCACCACCACGACGCCGACGAGGTCTTTACCGCCTGGGGCCGGGAGACCGCCCGGAGATACAGCCGTGAGGACCTTCAGGAGGCCCTGTCCGCCCTGGCCATGACCCAGGACTACGGCTACGTCCTCCGGGCCAAGGGCATGGTCCCCTGCGAGGACGGGACCTCCTGGCTCCACTTCGACCTCACCCCCGAGGAATTCGAGATCCGGGAGGGCTCCGCCGATTACACCGGCCGGCTGTGCGTCATTGGCTCCGATTTGAAGGAGGAAGAGCTGGAGAAGCTGTTCCTGCTGGCATAATGAGGTGATAACATGCCTGATTCACGGATTCCCCTCTATCTCATCACCGGCTTTCTGGATGCCGGCAAGACCACCCTGCTCAGCGACACGCTGAACATGGACTATTTCAACGACGGCCAGCGGACCGTGCTCCTCATGTGCGAGGACGGCGAGGAGGAATACGACCAGGAGTTTCTCTCCAAGCGAAACTGCCGCCTGGTGCCCGTCGAGGACCAGGAGGGGCTGACCACCGAGTTTTTGAAGGAGATTGACCGCCGCTATCAGCCCGAGCGGGTACTGCTGGAGTTCAACGGCATGTGGCCGGTGGACGTACTGCGCAGGTGCCGCCTGCCCAAAACCTGGGGACTGTACCAGGCCATCCATGTGGTGGACGGCTCCACCTTTGAGATGTATCTCAACAACATGCAGTCCATGTTCATCGACATGGTCACCGGAGCGGACATGGTCCTTTTTAACCGCTGTACTCCCGACATGCCCCTGTCCGGCTGGAAGCGCTCCGTCCGGGCGGTGAACCGGATGTGCGAGATTGTCTTTGAGGACGTCCAGGGCGAGGAGCTGGAGGTGGAGGATATCCTCCCCTACTCCCTGGAGGACCCCCACATTACCCTGGAGGACGCCGACTATGGCATCTGGTATCTGGACATCCAGGAGCATCCTGAGCGCTATACGGGCAAGACCATCACCTACAAGGCCCAGGCTATGACCGGGATGAAGCTGCCCAAGGGTTCCTTCGTCCCGGGCCGCAACGCTATGACTTGCTGTGTGGAGGACATCCGCTTCTTCGGCTTCCTGTGCAAGTATGAAAAGGCCCGCTCCCTGCGCAAAGGGGAATGGATCACCGTCACCGCCGAGATCAGGTGGGAGCACGCCGATGTCTATGAGGACGAGGGCGTGGTGCTCTACGCCCGGAGCGTGGAGAAGGCGGAGGCCCCCGACGACCCGCTGGTATATTTCAGATAAAAATTGGCGGCCTCTGTGAGGCCGCCAATTTTTCCGCTTATTTTCCCGGCTTGAAGCCGTCCTTCAGGCTAACCGCCCGGTTGAAGACCAGAGCGCCGGGCTTTGAATCCTTGCTGTCGGCGCAGAAATAGCCCAGCCGCAGGAACTGGAACCGGTCGGCAGGCTGTGCATCGGCCAGACTGGCCTCCAGCTTGCAGCCCTCCAGCACCTCTAAAGAGCCAGGATTGAGGCAGTCCAGGAAGTCCTTGTCGCCGCCGTCGGGGTTCTCATCTGCAAAGAGGTTATCATACAGCCGCACCTGGGCGTCCACAGCGGTGGCGGCGTCCACCCAGTGGATGGTGGCCCCCTTCACCTTCCGGCCGTCGGCGGGGTCGCCCCCCCGGCTGTCGGGGTCGTACTCGGCGGCGATCTCGGTGACATTGCCCGCCTCGTCGGTCTCGTAGCCCACGCACTTGATGAGGTAGGCCCCTTTCAGCCGGCATTCTGGTCCGCCGGGGTATAGCCGCTTGTATTTGGGCACGGGCTCGGGGAGAAAGTCCTCCGCCTCTACCCACAGCTCCCGGGAGAAATCTACTTCCCGCGTCCCAGCGGAGGGGTCCAAGGGGTTGTTTTCCACGGTGAGGGTCTCGCTTTGGCCGGCGGGGTAGTTGGTAATCACCAGCTTGATAGGCCGCAGGACGGCCATCACCCGCTTTGCGTGGTCGTTCAGGTCCTCCCGCAGGCAGTGCTCCAAAAAGCCGTACTCCACGGTGGAGGTGTTCTTTGCCACACCGATTCGGTCGCAGAAACTGCGGATGGCGGCGGGAGTATAGCCCCGGCGGCGCAGACCGCACAGGGTGGGCATACGGGGGTCGTCCCAGCCGGAAACGTACTTCTCCTCCACCAGCCTGCGCAGCTTCCGCTTAGACATAACGGTATAGTTGATTCCCAGCCGGGCAAACTCGATCTGCCGCGGCTTGCTGGGCACGTCGGTGTTGTTGATGACCCAGTCGTACAGGGGCCGGTGGTCCTCATACTCCAGGGAGCAGAGGGAGTGGGTGATACCCTCCAGGGCGTCCTGAATGGGGTGGGCGAAGTCGTACATGGGGAAGATGCACCACTTGGTACCCTGGCGGTGGTGCTCGATATATCGGATGCGGTAGAGCACCGGGTCTCTCATGTTAAAGTTTCCGCTGGCCAGGTCGATCTTGGCCCGGAGGGTGTACTTGCCCTCGGGGAACTCCCCGTTCTTCATCCGTTGGAACAGGTCCAGGCTCTCCTCCATGGGCCGGTCGCGCCAGGGGGAGCGGGCGGGGGTGTTCACGTCCCCCCGGTACTCCCGGAACTGCTCGGGGGTCAACTCGCAGACATAGGCCAGGCCCTTTTTAATGAGGCCAATGGCCAGCTCATAGGTCTTTTCAAAGTAGTCGCTGCCATAGAAGAACCGGTCTCCCCAGTCGAAGCCCAGCCAGTGGATGTCCTCCTTGATGGCGTCCACAAACTCGGTGTCCTCCTTGGCGGGGTTGGTATCGTCCATGCGCAGGTTGCAGATGCCGCCAAACTTCTCAGCAGAGCCGAAGTCGATAATCAGGGCCTTGCAGTGGCCGATATGCAGATAGCCGTTGGGTTCGGGGGGAAAACGAGTGTGCACCTGCATTCCGGCGCAACGGCCCCCCTCGGCAATGTCCTCCTGGATAAATTGGTGGATAAAGTTCTGGCTCTCTGTCAGATCTCCTTCAGCAACAGTCTTGACCTCTTCCGACATAGCGTTTCCTCCTGTCTCCTTGGCATGCCGGCCCACGGACCAGCATAAAATATCTTACTTATTTTACACCTGTTTCCGGGGAAAATGCAAGGATTTCCCGCAGCAATCCTGTTCTTCCGGCAGGTCGTAGGGAAAGCTCTCCAAAAATCTACACCTTTTGTGATAAAGTTACAGAAAATCAGGCGGACTTGGAATAGAATCGAGAAAACTGGTTGCTCCCCCGGCAGAAAACGGGTATACTTATTTGGGAAAAGGAGGTGGCTCCTATGGTCTATGATATCCTCATCATCGGTTCCGGCCCCGCCGGACTGGCTGCGGCCATCGCCGCCCGGGGGCGGGACAAGAGCGTCCTGGTCATCGGCAGCCGCTGGCAGGACAGTCCGCTGGCCCGTGCGGAGCGGGTGGACAACTACCCCGGTCTCCCTGGCCGGACGGGCTCAGAAGTACTGGAGGAGTTTCTCCGTCATGCGGAGTCCCTTGGGACTGAATTCGTGTCAGGCAAAGCGCTCTCCCTGCTGGCCTGGAATGGCTTTTCTGTCACCGTGGGCAGCCAGGTGTTTCAAGGAAAAGCCTTGATTTTGGCTCCTGGGGTTGTCCGGGCCGCCAAATACCCCGGCGAGGCGGAATTCCTGGGCCGGGGTGTTAGCTACTGCGCCACCTGCGACGGGATGCTCTACCGGAACAGGCCCGTCACCGTAGTGGGGCTGGCCCCTGACGCCCCTCAAGAGGCCAACTATCTCTGCGGCCTGGGCTGTCAAGTGGTCTATGTCTCTCCCTACCAGCCCCAGGGGCTGAACGGAGACATCCCCTATGTGAAAGCCGGAAAGCTGGCTGTCAAGGGAGAGGAGACCGTCACCGGACTGGAGGCGGATGGTGCCTTTCTTCCCTGCTCTGGGGTGTTTATCCTCCGCCGGGCAGTGGCTCCCACCGACCTGCTTCCTGCGCTGGAAACAGAGGAGGGCGCAATCAAAGTGGACCGCCGGATGGCCACCAATATTCCCGGCGTTTTTGCAGCTGGAGACTGCACCGGCGCCCCGCTCCAGGTATCCAAGGCGGTGGGCGAAGGCCATGTGGCCGCTCTGTCCGCCTGTGAGCATCTGGATCAGGGCCGGTAAGCCGCCGCGCAGAGCACCTTACAAGTGAGAGAGGAATAGACAAACGAAAGGAAGATGGCAATGATTCATTTCAACAAAGAGACCTTTGACAAAGCCCTCAGTGAGGGACAGCTGATGATGGTAGACTTCTGGGCAGAGTGGTGCGGCCCCTGTCAGATGCTGGGCCCCGTTATCGAGTCCCTGGCCGAACAGTACGATGGCAAAGCTACAGTCGGCAAGGTCAATACCGACGAGGAACACGAACTGGCCATCCGCTACAGCGTGATGAACATCCCCACTGTTATTTTCTTCAAAGACGGCAGAGAGATCGACCGCAAGGTGGGCGTCATGCCCCCAGACGTCTTTGCTCAGGTACTGGAAAAACATCTGTAACAGAGAAATCCACCCCTGGTCGGGGTGGATTTCTCTGTTACTTGAGGATAAAGCCGCCTTTTCCGCCCTTTTTAACCTGATACAGCACCTCATCCGCCACTATGCTGAGTGTTTCATAATTCCGCCCGTAGGTGGGGGCGCTGGCTGCGCCAATACTGACGCTGGCCATAGTATGGATGCCCTGAATCCGCAGGGCCCGTACCCGGTCCAGAATCTCCTGCCCCTTCTGCTCAGCGGTGGTTCTGCTGTCGGAGCCGGAGAGGAAAGCGACAAACTCGTCTCCCCCCACCCGGGCCACAATATCGTCTGTACGGAAGGTCTCTGTCAGAATCTGGCCCACTGCGGTAAGTAGTTTATCGCCGGCGGCGTGGCCATAATTGTCGTTGATTGACTTGAAATCGTCCAGGTCCATCATAAAGAGGACACCGCGAGATATCTGCTCCAGACGAGCGTCAATCAGCTTCACGCCCGCCCGGTTATACAGCTTTGTCAGCTGGTCCTGCTGGGCCTGATCTCGCAGCTCCTGTTCCCGGTCGATCTGCACGCTGATATCGGTCAGTGTGCCAATTACCCGGCTGACCCAGCCGTCCTGGTCGAAAATTGCCTTATACTGACTGCGGTACCAGCTGTAGCTCCCATCCCGCTTCTTCATGCGCACCCGGTCGTGCTCAATCTGGTTAGGAGCCATGTTCGATGCGTTTCTCAACGCCCGGCGCACATTGTCCACATCCTCCGGGTGGAAAATAGAGAAATCAACGCTCTCATCTGTAACATGCTCCACCCAGACGTCTGTCATCTCCAGTGTCTCCAGCGCATTGGCGGTAAACTCTAAACTGTCATCTTCACAGTGATACTCAAACAACAGGGTGTCCTTAAATTCTGACAAAGTGTCATACCGCAGCCGCTCCGCCGCCATGCGGACCTTCTGACGCCACATCAGGGCGGCCAAAACACCACACACCGCCAAGCTTACCAGCATAGCCACGGTCTGCATCATAGACGTCCGCTCAATGCTCACATTAGGCGATGGGGAAAATTGCACGATCCGCCAGCCGTTGTAGGAAACCGGCGCCCAGGCGGTATAGTTCCTCCCACCCTCCAGGGCATAGGCGAAACAGCCGGAAGCGTTTTCCGCATAGGAATCGGTCAGTTGTTTCCCCTTCTTCTCGGACAGACCATTGCTCTCTGCGCCTAATTCCACCAAACTGATGCCCTTGGATTCCGGACGGCTTCCATAGACGACGTAGCCGTCCTCTCCTGCAATTACACTGTGGACATTGTGAAAAAATGTGGAATGCTTTCCCTGCTGAAGCAGGGTACTGACGTTCACCTTGGCCACCAGAGCTCCCACTGTCTGCCCCTCCCAGCGCACCGGGCGGACCGCAATAATATAATATTCCTCGTAGGTGGGGGCGGTAAGAATACCGCTGACCAGCGCCTCCCCCGACAAAACCCGTTGGAGCAGTTCCGGCTCCTCCTGCCCCCAGGAGACGGTCTCCAAATCAGGGACGTCCAGATAGCTCAGGTCCATCCGGTCGTCCACCAGATTGAATGTCTTCACCACAGGAGCAACCCAGCTCTTTTCCGGCAGACGAGACTCCTCCCGAATCAAAAGTTCCGTGTTTTTCAGCACAGTCTCGGCATAATGGAGCAGATAACCGGCTCCATCACCCGCCTCCTCTGTATGAGCAGTCAGGCTCTCCATCAGCATCCGGTCCAATTCTTTCTCCATCGCCTGATAGCGGACGATCAGCATCACCAGCAGCATCGACAGCAGAAGTATGCCGCATACGGTGAGGAACACGGCCATTCGCTTGGTGTTCTGATGTCTCTTCCCAGCCATGCCCGCTCACTCCCATTCCTCAAAATACTTGTTCTGCTCATTCTATCACTTTAGATACCTTTTGTAAAGATATCGGAAGAAGATATTTTCATATCTAACTTTTCGCCGCCAGCGCCTCACCTGCCAGATAGATGTCTCCCGCCCCCACAGCGAGGATAAGATCACCGGGTCTGGCGATGGCCTTCAAGTGGTCCGTGACCCCCTCCAGATGGGGGCAGTAGACCGCCCCCGGGATTTTCTGTACCAGATCCAGCGAGGAGATGCCCAGGGTGTTCTGCTCCCGGGCGGCGTAAATCTCCGCCACAACGGCCACGTCGGCCAGCTTCAGCACCTCCACAAAATCGTTGAAGAGCGCAGCGGTCCGGGTGTAGGTGTGGGGCTGAAAGGCGCAGATCACCCGCCCGTAACCCAGAGTTCTGGCCATGGTGAGCAGAGCCTGCAGCTCGTCAGGGTGGTGGGCGTAGTCGTCATAGACATCAGCACCGTTGAAAACGCCCTTTTTCTCAAAGCGCCGGCCCGCTCCGGTGAAGGTGTTCAGCCCCTCCTCCACCGCACTCCCCGGCACCCCCAGCACATAGGCGGCGGATGCGGCAGCCAGGGCGTTGGACACGTTGTGTTCTCCCCCTACCCTAAGGGACACATGGGCGTACTTCTCCCCATGAACTACGATGTCAAAAGCGGGCAGTCCCCGCTCCCAGGTGAGGTTCCCGGTGGTACACTCCGCCCCCTCCCCCAGACCGAAGGTGAAGGGGTCCAGGCCGCATGCGATGCTCCGGGCCCCGACGTTGTCATTGTTGACAATGACGCTGCCAGTGGCGGGCACCAGTTCCGCAAATTTTCGGAAGGAGGCCTTAATGTCGTCCAGATCCTTGAAGAAATCCAGGTGGTCGGCCTCCACATTGAGAATCACCGCCACCGTTGGGGCAAAGGAGAGGAAAGAATTGCAGTACTCGCAGGACTCGGCGATGATGGTATCCCCCCGGCCCACTCGGTGGCCCGCCCCCAAAATAGGCAGTGTTCCCCCAATCATCACCGAGGGATCCCGGCCGGCGGCCAGAAAAATGTGGGTACACATGGATGTCGTGGTGGTCTTGCCGTGGGTTCCCGCCACACACAGGGCATTTTTATAGTGGCGCATGATGGCTCCCCAAGCCTGAGCCCGCTCAAAGACCGGGATGCTGAAATGCCGTGCGGAGGCAATCTCCGGATTGTCGTCGTGGACCGCGGCGGTGCGGATCACACAGTCCGCCCCCTCCACGCTTTGGGGCAGATGGCCGATCACCACCGGAATGCCCAGAGAGCGGAGATGGGCCGCCGTCCCGCTCTCCTGCATGTCGGAGCCGGTGACGGCCAGCCCCCGGCCCTTCAGCACCTCAGCCAGAGGGGCCATAGACACCCCGCCAATCCCTACCATGTGGACCTTCGCCCCCGGCCTGATGTAGTCTTCAATATTGCGCTTCATGGAACAGCACCTCTTTTATGGTTTCTCTCTATTCTATCCATTTTTCAGAAAATGGGTGCGGATTTTTATCATTTTAAAACGGTTTGCTCATGCGGAATAGTGCCCTTGCCCTATATCCGGTCCGCCAGCGTAGCAAACACATTATTTTTTCACCGCTGCGTCATACAGCGCATTTCGGGGCAGTCCCAGATTCTTGGCAGCCCCTTTCACCGCGTCCCGGAGGGACAGCCCCTCCCCTCGCAGCCTGCCCACCAGGGCCAGTCCATCCTCCAAGGTGGCCTCCTGTTCCCGTGCCAGTTCCGCCCCCCGGACCACCAGCACAAACTCACCCTTGGGAGTATTCTCCCGATAGCAGGCGACGGCCTCCCCCAGGGTAGTGCGGCGGACCTCCTCATGGAGTTTAGTCAGCTCCCGGCACAGGGTGAGGGGTCGGTCCTCCCCGAAGATTTCAGTCAGGTCCTGAAGGGTGGCGGCCAGCTTGTGGGGAGCCTCGTAGAAGATCATGGTCCGCTCTTCTCCCCGGAGGGACTCCAAGTGGGCCCGGCGGTTCTTTTTGTTCATGGCCAGGAAGCCCTCAAACGTAAACCGTCCCGTAGGCTGTCCAGAGACGGCTAAAGCGGTGACCAAGGCGCAGGGCCCAGGAATGACGCACACCGGGACCCCCAGGGCGGCGCACCGGACCACCAATTCCTCCCCCGGGTCGGAGATGGCGGGGGTACCTGCGTCTGTAACCAGGGCGCAGTTCTCCCCGGACAGCAACCGGTCCAACACTGCCTGTCCTCCCCAGTCGGTATTATGACGGTGATAGGTGAGCATAGGCTTTTTCAGCCCCAAGTGGTTGAGCAGCTTCACCGTCACCCGGGTGTCCTCGGCGGCGATGAAGTCCGCCTGAGCCATGGTCTCCGCCATCCGCCGGGAGATATCTCCCAAATTACCGATGGGGGTGGGAACCAGATAGAGCGTACCACTCAACGCGCTTCACCTCGCTGACGAAAATGTTATTTGGAATATTATAGCACAAACGCGGGAATTGTGGTATCCTTTTCTTAACTTTTTCTTCAGGAGGTCTCCGCAATGGAAAAAAGTGAACGGCTCGGCCCCTACACCCTGTTCTGGGCGGATGGTATTTTTCCTCTGGGGGCCGACGCCTTGGCCCTGGGGGACTTTGCCACTGTAAAACCGGGCTGGCGGGTGTGCGACCTGGGGACGGGCAGCGGGGTCCTGCTTCTGTTGCTGGCCCGCCGTGCGGAAAACCTCTCCCTCACTGGAATTGATATCGACCCTCTGTCCGCCCGCATTGCCCGGGAAAATCTGACGGACAACGGTCTGCCTGGGGAAATTCTCACTGGCGACCTGCGGCAGGAAAAATTCCCCACCGGGAGCTTCGACCTGGTGGTGTCCAATCCTCCCTACTTCCCCGTGGGCAGCGGGAAAAGCGGCGGCCCCGCCCGGAACGAGGAATTTTGCTCCCTGACAGAGCTGTGCGCCACCGCCGGTCGTCTGGTAAAAAATGGGGGGCGTTTTGCCCTGTGCCACCGCCCGGAGCGGCTGGTGGACGTCCTGTGCGCCCTCCGTGCCTATCACCTGGAGCCCAAACGCCTCAAGCTGATTGCCCACAGACCGGACCATCCCCCCTCCCTCCTGCTGGTGGAGACGGTAAGGCAGGGAAGGCCAGGTGTGACGGTCGAGATTTCCGACAATCCCTGTTAGAATCGCTATTCTGGTCAAAATTGTCGGACCCGGCAGCATACCCCATCTGTACAAATAAAAGCGCCGTTCCATGAACACGGAACGGCGCTTTTTCAGAAGTTAAACTCCGGGCAGTCCCTGTACCGCTCCGGCACAAGAAGCTCCAAGCTCATGCCCCCGATGTTCTCCACAAACACACAGGGCTGGCTGGGAAACAGAAATCGGTCCAGATACTTGATAAAGTCGGATTCATTATAGCAGCACAGCACCTCTCCACTCTCCAATGGGGTCCGGTACTGGGCCGCATCCGGGCTCTCCCGGAGCCAGTGGCAGCAGAACTCCATGCAGTACTCTTCCAGGTTGGCGGCCACCGCATCCGGGACGGACCAGACCATCCGGTCTCCGTCGGCGCTCAGAATTACGTTTTTCATCCCTTACCTCTGATATTCAAACTCCAGGTCGTACATGGACACAATATCCCCGTCTTTAATGCCCATCTCCTCCAGCTTGTCGAACAGGCCGGACTGGCGCAGCTTCTGGTCGAACCAGTTCCGGCTCTCGTAGTCGCCGAAATTGACGTTGGCGATGAGCCGCTGGAGCCAGGGGGCATCCACCACCCAGGTGCCGTCGAACTCCTGGATATCCACCGTCCCGTCGGTGTCCACCTCGGGAGGGCGCTCCACATAGGTGGGCTCATACACCGCCACTGGGGGCAGTTCCTGGAGCAGCTGGGCGGTGCGCAGCACCAGCTCCCGGGTGCCCTGGTAGGCGGCGGCGGAGATGGTGTACAGCTCCAACCCCAGGCCCTTCACGTGGGTCTGGAGCTTGTCCAGCAGGGCGGGGTCCTCCATAATGTCCACCTTGTTGGCGGCCACAATCATCTTCCTCCCGGCCAGCTCGGGGGAATACTGCTTCAGCTCCTCATTGATGGCCTCAAAGTCGGCCACTGGGTCCCGCCCCTCAGAGCCGGACACATCCACAACGTGGATAAGCAGCCGGCACCGGTCGATGTGCCGCAAAAAGTCGTGACCCAGACCGGCCCCCCCGGCGGCCCCCTCAATGATGCCGGGGATGTCCGCCATGACGAAGGACACCCCCTCCTCCACATACACTACCCCCAGGTTGGGGAAGAGGGTGGTGAAGTGGTAGTTGGCGATTTTGGGCTGGGCCCGGCTGACCACGCTGAGCAGGGTGGATTTGCCCACGTTGGGGAAGCCCACCAGCCCCACGTCGGCCAGCAGCTTCAGCTCCAGCACCACGTCCCGGCTCTGGCCGGGCAGGCCCGCCTTGGCGAACCGGGGCACCTGACGGGTGGGGGTGGCGAAGTGCTGGTTGCCCCAGCCTCCACGGCCCCCCCGGCACAGGACGAACCGGCCGGTCTGGGACATGTCCTGAATGATTTCCCGGGTCTCGGCGTCCCGGATAATTGTGCCCCGGGGGACACGGATGACCAGGTCCTCCCCGTCCCTGCCGGTACACCGCTTGCCCGCGCCGTCGGCCCCGTTTCCGGCGGTGTACTTGCGCTTGTAGCGAAAATCCATCAGGGTGGACATATGGTCGTTGACCTCCACCACGATGTCGCCGCCCCGGCCGCCGTCGCCCCCGTCGGGGCCGCCGTTGGCCACGTACTTCTCCCGGTGGAAGGACACCACGCCGTTGCCCCCGTTCCCGGAGCGGACGGTGATCTTCGCTGTATCTACAAAGGGTGCTGCCATGTCGGGCACCTCCTTTCTTCTTTGTTCCTCTTCGTTGAAAAGGAATCGAAAAGAAACTTTTCCTGTCAGAGCAGATAGTTGTTTTCCTTGTTCGCCGGCTGGAGGGCTTTCAGCTTATAGGTGGCGAAGCCCTCCGCCACCAGAGGCTCCCGCTTACACAGCTCCTCCGCCGCCTCAAGGCTCTCCGCCTTAAGGATATACATCCCCGCCACGCCGGGGTAGCCCTTGAACACCCCGGCCAGCTCAATGTGTCCCTCTTCGTCCAGCTGTCTCAGATTGGCCACATGCCGCTCCACAGCGGCCCTGGTCAGCTTGTTGTAGGTCTTGGTCTTTTCAATGAACATCACATACAGCCATTGTTCCACAGGTACGCCTCCTTACAGCTTCGGGTCTATTTTACGGTCTCTGAAGTAGTATTCCCGGTCGTGGTCGTTTACCTCCCGCAGAATTTTGCAGGGGTTGCCCACGGCGATCACGTTGTCGGGCAGGTCATGGGTGACCACGCTGCCCGCCCCCACCACGACGTTGTCCCCAATGGTGACGCCGGGCACCACCACCACGTTGGCGCCCAGCCAGCAATTTCGGCCGATGCGGACAGGGGCTGTATACTGATAACCACGCTCCCGCAGCTCAGGGCAGATGGGGTGTCCCGTCCCGGCCAGCACCACGTTGGGCCCGATCTGGTTGAACTCATGCAGCAGGTCCAGACAGCGCAGCTGCTCCCGCTGGAGGGACTCATCTCCCGGGAGGTAGAGCGCACCGCCGTGCTGCTTTTCACGGATATCCAAAACGCTCCTCCTTTTCAAAATGTCCCAAGGGAGTGTTCCTTGTGGCGCTGCGGGGTCAGTCTTCGGTAAATTCAAACAGCGTTTCCACTGTTACATGGAAAACCTTCGCAATGTCCATGGCCAGTTTGAGGGACGGGTTGTATCTTCCGTTTTCCAGATGTACAATGGTTTCCCGCCTGGCGTGTACCAGCTCCGCCAGCTCACTCTGCTTTAATCCCGCTTTTTCACGATATTCTTTAACCTTCGTTTTAAGGGCCATGTCAGACTCCCTTACCGTCTGGCACACACAGAATATTCGCATCACAGACTGAGGTCAGACTCCTTTGCTGTCCATCACGCAAAAGATGATGAATCGTATCACAGCCAGCGCCAGAATCGTTCCGACCAGCGCATAGCCCGCCGCGCTTTCGTCGATGGCCCCGACCGCGCAGGGGAAGGCAATGACGATGGCGGCGGCGATCATGATCTTCAATCCAATTGCGTCTGCTCTGCGTAAATTTTGAATTGCCAGCTCATCCGTTTCTTCTTTGTGATACTTCCGAATGCGGTTTGCCTGCAAGAGGAAAAATACGATGGTAAAAAGGACGACCGCGTTCTGGATGGTATCGTAATAATCATGCCAGTCCCGTCTGGCCCACATCCAGTAGTAGCAGGCAAGCAGCGCCGCATAAACAATTTTCGTTCCTACGATTTCCTTTAAGGTGACCTTCGAATTCATGTTTGATTCCTCCGTGTGATATATTTTTAACTCCTTAGGGGCGTTATAAATATATCACTCCACCTACCCCTTGTCAACGGAAAAGTGAAATATTTTTCACTCAAAGGGCCGCCGGCCTCTGTGTGGGCAGCGGGGGAACACGAACGCGAATATGGGTTATGGAAAAGCCGCAAACGGTACACGTTTGCGGCTTCTTGGCGAATGTTACTTCGCGGCGGGTTCCTCCACGATGGAGACCTGCTTGCGGTCCTTGCCCAGGCGGTGGAACTTCACCCGGCCGGACTTCAGCGCGAACAGAGTGTCGTCGCTGCCCTTGCCCACGTTGACGCCGGGATGGATATGGGTGCCCCGCTGGCGGACCAGGACGTTGCCGGCCAGCACGAACTGACCGTCGCCCCGCTTCACACCTAGGCGCTTGGACTCGGAGTCCCGGCCGTTGCGGGTGGAGCCCACGCCCTTTTTATGGGCGAAAAACTGTAAACCGATATTCAGCATCTCTTACACCTCCATGACGGATATATTTTCAGGGTACTCCTCAGCCAGCTGGACACAGTGGACCATCAGAGCGGCCAGAATGGTCTGGCAGGTGCTCTCGCTGTCCGGGTCCAAGGTCTTGGGGAGCTTGAGGGAAATCAGCGCGCCCTTGTCCCGCACCTTCACCGGAGCCTCCAGCCCAAGCACGTCGTTGACGGCGCACTCGGTGAGACGGACAGCGCTGGTGAGGGCGGCGCAGACAATGTCTTCCCCCTGGGGGGCGTAGCCGCTGTGGCCTTTCAGCTCAAAACCGGTCAGGCGGCTGCCCTCAGAATAAAAGGTTACGGTAGTCATCAGGCCTTGATGGCGCCGATCTCCACCTTGGTGTAGGGCTGACGGTGGCCCTGGCGCTTACGATAGCCCTTCTTGGGGGTGTACTTGAAGATGCGGATCTTCTTGCCCTTTCCGTTCTTGACCACGGTAGCGGCCACGGAAGCGCCCTCCACGGTGGGAGCGCCGAAGGTGGCCTTGTCGCCGTCCAGAACTGCCAGCACCTGGTCGAAGGTGATGGACTGACCGGCCTCGGCCTCCAGCTTCTCGATGAACAGGGTGTCGCCCTGAGCCACCTTATACTGCTTGCCGCCGGTTACGATGATCGCCTGCATTGTATTCAACTCCTTTATTACGGGCTCGCTCTCCCAGGCGGGGCTTCCCCTCTTGCGTGCCTGTCTCGATGCGGCTTTAGTATTTTACCAGCAGGACAGGCAGTTGTCAAGGGGGCTTAACGGTTTTTTGATATTTTTTCATATGTCCAAGGCCCGCCCGCAGGGATGCCCCATGACACGTCCCTGCTTGCGTTCACATTCCCTATATGATAAAATGGGTAAAAAGCAAGGAGGCGTTTTCCATGAAATTCAAACCGGAGATTGCCGGTGCCGTTCTGTCCGCCGAAATACTGGAGCGAGACTACGCCCAGTCCCGAAACATGGGCAGGATTCACCTGGGTGAAAGCTGTCTGTTCCTTCGAAAACTTTCCGGGACCTCATATCTCCCATACAGCCGGATTCTCCGGGCATGGCTGCGGCAGGAGGAGGTCAAGGCCCGGATGTGCTGTGCCACCGCCAATTTCGACCAGTTCTATCTGGTAACAGCCTGCGACGACGGCCAGGAGCGCCGGGCCCAGGTCATCGACAAAGACGCCGGCCAGGCCACGCTGGACCATATCTCCGCAAAAAATCCGGAGGTCGAGATCGGATATCTCAAGCCAACCGAATAGATCAGAAGGCCGCCCTGGTAGGGCGGCCTTCTGATTTGCAGAGGAGCTCAGGCGTTTTTCTGACCGCTCTTCATATAGAACAGGAATGCTAACATCAAAACGGCACCGATAGGCAGGGAGATAACACCCGGCAACCCAATTGTCACCAGCACGCCCGCAGTGAGATAGCTCAGCCCTGCGACGACGGCACAGGAGATGGCGTAGGGCAATTGGGTGGACACATGGTTCACATGGTCGCACTGAGCGCCGGCGGAGGCCATGATGGTGGTGTCGGAGATGGGAGAACAGTGGTCACCGCAGACAGCGCCGGCCATGCAGGCGGAGACGCAGATGATAACCAGAGGGTCGTCGGGGGTATCGGTGAAAACGTTCTGAACAATTGGAATCAGAATGCCGAAAGTGCCCCAGGAGGTGCCGGTGGCGAAGGCCAGCAGGCAACCCACCACGAACACAATCACGGGCAGCAGCACCTGAATGCCGGAGGCGGAGCGCACCAGGTCCCGGACAAAGTACTTGGCTCCCAGAGAATCGGTCATATTTTTCAGGGACCACGCAAAGGTAAGGATCAGGATGGCGGGTACCATAGCCTTGAAGCCCTCGGGGATGCAGCCCATCATCTCCTTAAAGGACATGGACTTGCGGAAAAAGTAGTAGATAAAGGCAAAAATCAGGCCGAAAGCGGAACCCAGCATCAGGCCTACGGAGGCGTCGGAGTTGGAGAAAGCGGTGACAAAATCCACACCGGAAAAGAAGCCGCCGGAGTAAATCATGCCGATGACGCAGGCCACAACCAGCACCAGAATGGGCAGCACCAGGTCCAGCACAGAACCCTTGTTCTCCTCCACCTCATTGTCCAGCATAGCGTAAGGGTTAGCACCGGAGAACAGGTCCCCTCCCCGGGCGTTCCTCTCATATCTCGCCATGGGACCAAACTCCACATTCATTAGGACCATGCCTACCATCATGACAATGGTGAAAAGCGCATAGAAGTTGTAGGGGATGGCACGGATGAACAGGTTCAGGCCCTGTCCGTCCTCCGCGAAGCCGGCCACAGCGGCGGCCCAGGAAGAGATCGGGGCAATGATGCAGATGGGAGCAGCGGTAGCGTCGATGAGGTAGGCCAGCTTGGCCCGGGACACATTCTGCTTGTCAGTGATGGGCCGCATAACGGAACCCACGGTGAGGCAGTTGAAGTAGTCGTCAATAAAGATCAGGCAGCCCAGCACAATGGTGGCCAGCTGCGCTCCGGCTCGGGATTTTATATTCTCTTTGGCCCAGCGTCCAAATGCGGCGGATCCGCCCGCCTTGTTCATCAGACACACCATAACGCCCAAGATGACCAAGAACACCAGAATGCCCACATTGTAGCTATTGGACAGGGAGGCCACGATGCCGTCATTGAAGGCGTGGAGCACTGTCCCCTCAAAGGAGAAATTGGAGTAGAGCAGGCCGCCCATCAAAATACCGATGAACAGGGAGGAGTAGACCTCCTTGGTAATTAGTGCCAAGGCGATGGCGATTACTGGAGGCAGCAGAGACATGGGGGTGTTGAAGAAATTACTGGAGGACTGGATATAGCCCACATATTCACTGTCTGCGCAGGTCTCACAGAAAACGGCCTCACCCTCATCGGACAGGACAACACCCATAGTCCCGCAGTCGGGGCACTCAATATACTTGGTGCCGGTCAGCTCGGTGGGGTCGGCGGCAAAGACGGTGCTGATCATGGCCAAGAGCGCCATCGCCAGGATGGCGGTCCGCAGGCCAAAGCTTCTTCTGGTTCTCATATGTATTTCCCTCCTAAAAAATCCCGCTTCGCCCTGTGGCTCCTCCCCAAAGGGGAGGGAACCGGGGCCTGCGCAGGTGACAGCTTGGGGTCACACAACCCCCGTTTGCGCAAAACAAAAACCATGGTGCGCGTAAAGCGCGCTCCATGGCAAAACCGGAGGTCCTCAGCCTCAGCTGGGACCCCTGGATAGCGCTCCACTCAATCGTGACAGTCCGTGGGATGTTCTCCCGCGGCCCAGGTCGGACGGCTCAGGCAAGTCGCATCCTTCCTTCGGCGGCGCACCCTCTCCCCCGGGACGGCTGCCTGCCCTAGTCCCGCAGTACGCATGAGCGCCGCGCCTCTATCCTCTATGAAATTTCAGACATCATACCACATACTAGAGGGAATGTCAATGGTCATTTGAGAAAACTGATCCCTTGGGGGATTATTTTGGCGGGGCCCGGCTCTGTGCCCGCATTATTTTTCTGCCATCCGCAGACCAAACTCCAGCCGAAGTCATAGAATATAGCAGCCCATCGCAATACATGTTGGAATCCAAGCAAAGGAGTATATTCATATGGAACTGAAAGTTGATATCCCTTCCCTAACCGGGCAGGATATAAACCCTGAGACCTTCCAGCGAGTCTGGAACCGGGTGATGCCCGACCAGCCTGCCGCCCGGTCCGATTCGGTCCTCCCCGACACGGCCCACCCCACCGAGCCCATCGTCCCCTCCGAGGAGCCGTCGCCGGAGCTGTCTCCGGTCCCCGAGTGTCCCGCTCTTCCCCCAGTCCCGGACTGTCCTGCGGGGCCGGAGCCCCCCGTCTGCCCCGATTGTCCTGCCTGCCCGGACTGTCCCAGCTGTCCTGATTGTCCCGATTGTCCGGACTGCCCGCCTCAGACGGAGTGCCCTGACTGCCCCGTCAGTCTGCCGCAGACGGCCCCCTGCTGTTCTCCCTGCTGCTGTCCCCCCTGTCCACCGTACGCCTGTCCGCCCACCCCCTGTCTAGGCGAGGCCTCCCAGGGGGATAAGCAGCGCCTGGAGACGCTGATGACCCTGGCGCAGGCCGGTGCGCTGGCCGGTCAGTTGCTGACCCGGCGGGCCAGCGCTTCCTGCGCCCGGACCCTTTCTGCCTTGGCCCGGGATCACCGGCTGGCCTTCCGCCGGCTGTCCGCAGCCTATTTTCTCATCACAGGCAGGCGGTACGTCCCCAAGTGCGCCGCTCCCTGCCTGCCTGCCTCGCTGGCTCTAGCCCTGCGGCAGCAATTCGTCTGGGAACAGACCTGGGAACAGAGAAACTGTCAGGCCGCCCAGTCCACAGCCGACCCCTGTCTGAAGGAACTCTACCTGGAACTGGCCCAGGAAGGCGCTCTCCACGCCGGCTGTATCCGGTCCCTTTTGGAACAGATGTCTTGACGGGAGGACTTTTCTGGGGTAGACTTTAGAAAAAACGCTCCCTGGAGCAGAATAGAGGTGCGCTATGATCCAGACCTTTGATTTCTCTTACCCTTCCTCCAACCAAATTCACACCGTCCACGCCCGGGAGTGGACCCCCGAGGGCAGCCCCCGGGGAGTGGTGCAGATCGTTCACGGGGTGGCCGAGCACATTGGACGGTATGACCCCGTGGCCCGGTTCCTGGCCTCCCACGGCTACGTGGTGTGCGGTGAGGACCACCTGGGCCACGGCCTTACCGCCGGGGGCAAGTTCGGCTACTTTGGCCCCAAAAACGGCTGGGACCTGGTGGCCCGGGACGTCCGCCGCCTGCGGGAACTGGAGGGGGAGAAGCACGCAAGCCTGCCCTATGTGATCCTGGGCCACTCCATGGGCTCTTTCCTCACCCGAACCTACCTGATCCGCTGGCCGGGTACGGTGGACGGGGCCATCCTGTCGGGCACGGGCCAGGAGAGCGCCGCCGCGGTGGCCTCCGGCAAGGCTCTGTCCGGGGCGCTTTGCAGGACAAAAGGCCCGGACTATGTGAGCAAGCTGGTCAATAACCTGTCCCTGGGGGCCTATAACAAGGCCTTCAAGCCCAACCGCACCTCCTCCGACTGGATCAGCCGGGACGAGGCGGCGGTGGACGCCTATCTGGCCGACCCGCTGTGCACCTTTATTCCCACGGTGGGCATGTTCCGGGACATGATGGGCGGTTTGCAGTTCATCGCCGATCCGGCCAATCTGGCCAAAATGAACAAGGACACCCCCGTCTATTTCCTCTCCGGCGACCGGGACCCGGTGGGTTCCATGGGCAAAGGGGTGCGCAAGGTGGAGGGGATGTTCCGCGCCGCGGGGTGTAAGGACGTCACCGTGAAGCTCTACCCCGGCGGCCGCCACGAGATGTTCAACGAGATCAACCGCCAAGAGGTCTTTCAGGACCTGCTGACTTGGGTCGAAAGTAAACTGACATAACGAAAACAGGCCCGCCGATGGCGGGCCTGTTAGGCTGTTTTCAGTGCCTTTTTACATGAGCCCAGAAACTGAGGCCGAAGAAGTAGGCCGTCATGCCGATGCCAATCATCAGAGCGATGAAGATCATCCAAGACACCCGCAGGGGCACATACAGTCCAGCCAGCAGGAACATCATGCCCACACTCAGCCAAATCGTCTCCTTTTCCAACGGGACCTTCCGGGCCTTCTTTTCCGTCTCAGCCGTTTCCAGGCGGAAGTTCTTCACGGCATTCCACAGCCCTACGGCGGCCACCAGGAAAAATAAGATGGTAATTACGATCTCATAAGCACCCATACGCTCCCTCTCTTCCTTTCTGTCTTATACATACCCGTACATCCCCCGAACAGACACCTCTCCGGCGGAGATGGTCTCCCGCTTGCCGTTGTAGTGCTCCACCACCAGGTTGAAGTCGTCATCGATTTCCAAAGCGAAGGCCTGCCGGCGGGCGGTGGGGGTGATGAGCTGGACCTGGTGGCCGGTGGTGATGCAGCCGGCCCGGTATTTTTTCAAATACTCCGCCCGGTCCTCCGGATAACCAGCGTACATCCGGTCCAGGGCCAGAATGATCTGGGCGGCCAGGTCGGCCCGGCGCACGGGGCGGCCCAAGACCTGGAACAGGGAGGTGGCCATCTCCCGCACCTCCTCGGAGAAGTCCTCCGGGGCGTGGTTCACGTTGATGCCGATACCGGTGACCATGTAGTCCAGGGTGTTGGTCTCACTGACCAGGCTCAGCTCGGTAAGGATGCCCACCAGCTTCTTGCCGTTCAGAATGATATCGTTGGTCCACTTGATCTGGGGGCGGATACCGCAGCAGGCCTCAATGCCGTCGCACACTGCCACCGCCACCCAGGCGGTGAAGTCGCTCACCCTGCTGGGGTCCATATCGGGGCGGAACAGAGCGGACAGATAGAGCCCCTTGCCCCGTGGGGACTGGAAGCCCCTCCCCCGGCGACCCCGGCCGCCGGTCTGCTCCTCGGCGGTAATCACCAGCCCCTCCGGGGCCCCGGCCATCGCCCGGCGCTTGCATTCGGTGTTGGTGGAGTCGATCACATCCAGGCACACCAGTTCAGAGCCGATCTTCGCATCGGACAGCAGGCCAAACAGCTCCCCCACCCGCAAGCGGTCGGGGGAGTTTTCCAGACGGTAGCCCCGGTTTGGGGCGGAATCAACCACATAGCCCTCCTGCCGCAGGCCCTCGATGGCTTTCCACACCCCGGCCCGGCTGATGCCCAGAGTGCGGCTCATGGCCTCTCCGGACAAATATTCCCCCGGCCGCTCCCGCAGCAGGGCCAGCACTCGATCTCGGCTCATGGCAACTCTCCCCTTCTGTTAAGGGCCGGGCGAAAGCCCGGCCCCTCGGTACTTTTTACTGCTCGTCCTGAATTAGGCCGTAGTCCCCGTCGTTACGGCGGTAGACCACGGCGAACGCCCCGTCGGTCTCCTCATCCCGGAAAGCGAAAAAGCTGTGCCCCACCAGGTTCATCTGCAAAATGGCTTCATCCTTGGTCATGGGCTTGATGGGGAAGGTCTTGCTGCGGACAATTCGGTACTCGCCCTCCTCCGGCTCCTCGGGGGCGAAGGTGGACACCTCGGAGTCCAGCGCCCGCTCAAAGGCGCCTTGGCGCAGCCGCTTTTCCAAACGGGTCTTGTTCTTGCGGATCTGCCGCTCCAGGGTGGTGACGGCGGCATCGATGGAAGCGTGCATGTCTGAGGTGCTCTCCGACACCCGGAAGACGGTGCCGCTGGAGCGGATGGTGATCTCCACCTTGTTGTTCCGCTCCTTCTCCACGCTGAATGTGATGGCCGCGGTGGCGTCCTCCTTAAAGAAACGGTCCAGCTTACCCACCTTTTTCTCGGCGTACTTGTGCACGGAGTCGGGCAGGGTCACCTTTTTGTCCGTAAAAACGAATTTCATCGAATCGCTCCTTTCGCCCAGAGGGCTGGTATAGACCGGAGAGGAGTTGTCCCTCCGGTTATCCTTATTATACCACAAGCCGCCGGAAAGTCCACTGGTTTTTGTTAATATTTTCTAAATTCTTCGTCCCCCCATGAGGACGGCCTTCACCTTCCCCAGCAGCTCCAGGGGGTGCCGGTCGGTGACCACAATATCCGCCTCTTTCCCAGGGGTCAGGGAACCCAAAGCATGGTCCAGTCCGGCGATCTTTGCAGCATTGATAGTAATAGCTGCCAGGGCCTCCTCCGCTCCCATCCCCCCCTTGACAGCCAGGGCAGCGCACAGGGGCAGGTACTGGATGGGTACCTCCGGGTGGTCGGTACAGATGGCAAAGGGCACCCCCGCCTTTCGGAGGATGGCCGGAGTCTCCAGCGACATGTTAGCCAGCTCGGGCTTGCACCGGTCCCCCAGGGCGGGGCCGGTGATCACGGGCGCCCCGGCTTCGGCCAACAGGTCGGCGATGAGGTGGCCCTCGGTGCCGTGGACGATGACGCATTTCAGCCCAAATTCTCTGGCAATGCGCACCCCGGTGGCGATGTCGTCCGCCCGGTGGGCATGGATATGGACGGGCAGCTTCCCCCGGACCACGGGCAGGAGGGCCTCCTGCTTGGCGTCATAGTCGGGGGGATCGGTATCCTCATCCTGAGCGGCCTTATCCAGCTTTTCGCCGTACTCTACCGCTTTGCGCAGGTTCTCCCGGATGATGGCGGCGGTGGCCATGCGGGTCACCGGAGTCTCGTCCCGGTCGTGGTAGACCTGCTTGGGATTTTCCCCCAGGGCCAGCTTCATGGCCACCGGGGCCTTGACGATCATCTCGTCCACCCAGCGGCCGTCGGTCTTGAGGGCGGCGAACTGCCCGGAAACCGGGTTGGCGGACCCCGGCCCGGTGAGGACGGTGGTCACTCCGGCGGCCCGGGCCTCGGAAAAACACCGGTCCAGAGGGTTTACCGCGTCGATAGCCCGGAGCTGGGGGGTGCAGGGGTCGGTCTCCTCGTTACCGTCCTCGCTCTCGAAGCCCAAGCCATCCCCGAACATCCCCAGATGGCAGTGGGCGTCAATAAACCCAGGGCAGATGTGCCCCCCCTGGGCGTCGATAATCTCCCCCTCCCCGTTCTGAGGGCACTCCGACATGGGGCCGACTTTTGCGATTTTGCTTCCCGCGACGGCCACATAACCGTGTTCAATGATCGGGCCGTCCATGGTGTGGACGGTGCCGTTGATAATCAGCATATTTCTTTCTCCCTCAGTAATTTCAGCCCCTCCGCCTCCATGCGCAGGCGGTAGAAGGGGCGCACCCAGTCCAGCTCTGTTTCCATGACGTCCGCCAGCGCGGCCAGCCGCCGCTTGCCCAGCCGGCGGTCCAGCAGGGCGAAGATACGGACGATTGGGGTTGGCGTCAGTCAGGCTGGATTCAATACTCTGGTTTTCAAATTTCTGGAAGGCCATGTAGAAGTCCCGCTGGTCAAACAGACCGTCATCTAAACCGGTCTTGTCCACTTTCAGGTATGCCTCCCGCCAGTTGAGTCCCTGTTCATCCCGATTAATCCCGCGCCCGCTTCCAAAGGACGTAGGAGCAGGTGAAGTAGTTGCTTTTCAAGACCTCCACGCCGTCCACAGGATGGCCGCCCGGCCCTCCGGATCGTGGCTCTCCCAATGGTCTTCTTCCATACGCTGGGCGGCGATTTCCGGGCGGTCTGAAATGCCTGTGCCGTAACACTTTTTGTTCTCCCTGTCCTTGGATTTCCTGACCTCGCGCTTCAAGGCTTCCGGCATCTCCGTCACCTTGATTGGAAGCAGGCCAGCCCATACCATATTTTAGAGGGTGTGGGTGCAGACCATCTCGTTTTCAGAGAACAGACACTGTCTCTTGGCGCAGCCGCAGCAAGCGTCCAGCGACCGTTTGTGCTCCCGCACCTGCTTGACCGAACGTCAGCCTTGCGGGGCTTGCAGTTGTTCGCTCTGTGGGCCTTATAGACCGCCTCCCCCCGCTTTAGGGAGTTGCCGAGGGACTTTCCCCCTCCTATTCCTGCTCGTGTCCCTATGTTCCTCCTGTATAAGTTGTCGTGGATACTTAATCCAATCAATCGGCGGCATCATAAGCGATATGGCATCGGCCATCAAAAAGCGTATTGTCTGCCTGTCCAGAGCGGTCCACCTACTCCTCCGCCGATTTTTTGAAGCGATTGGTGAAGTGGTATGCCCGTAGAGGTGTTCGAGTGGAATGTGTCCAGACTGACAACGGCTCTGAATTTACAAACCGTTTTTCCAACAGTAAACAGAACATTCAGACCTTTTTTTGAGAAAACCGCCGTGGAGTTGGGCATCCAGCACAAATTGATCCATCCTTACACGTCCAGACACAATGGCAAGATGGAGCGCAGCCACAGGGAAGACCAGAAACGCTTTTACTCTGACCATTCTTTCCTCCCTCTGGCTGACTTTGGAATACAGCTTGCTGTTCATAACCGCCGCTCCAACAACTTATTGATACACCCGCTCTGCTAGCTCTCTCCAATCAAGTTCCTTATCCAATTTGTTTAAAATCCTACACAGTTATTTTTCTATCCCGGCGAAAATTGCCGACAGCAGCTCCTCCCGGCCATTCCCCTTCTCGGCGGAGAAGGGGATGAGGCGGTCCGCCTCGTCCAGCTCCAGGGTGTCCCGGATAAGCTGGAGATTGGGCTCGATCTCACTCTTTTTCAGCTTATCCAGCTTGTTGGCTACGATAATCAGAGGGCAGCCAGTGTCCTTGAACCATCGGAACATGGTACAGTCGTCGGCGGTGGGCTTGTGGCGGGAGTCCACGATCATCACCCCCAGGGTAAGCAGGTCGGGCCGGGCGAAGTAGTCCTCCATCAGCCGGCCCCACCGGTCCCGCTCCGCCTTGGACACCTTGGCGTAGCCATAACCGGGCAGGTCCACCAGATAGAAGGCCCCGTCGATATCAAAGTAGTTCACATGGACGGTCTTCCCTGGAGCAGCTCCTACCCGGGCAAAATTTTTTCGATTCAGGAGCCGGTTAATGACCGAGGACTTGCCCACATTGGACCGCCCGGCGAAGGCCACTTGAGGCCGACCGTCCTGGATGAAGTTTCTCGGGGAGACGGCGGATAGGACAAACTCCGCTTTTTGCAGGTTGACAGGCATAACGATTCCCCTTCGCGATTGCTTAATCTGTAGGGGCGGATATTATCCGCCCGCAATTTATAGGATAGGTTCTTGTTGGACACGGGCGGCCATTGGCCGCCTCTACTCACTTCGCAACCGGCCCTCACTGGCTCATACGGGAACTGCCCTCCCCACCAGGCGCGGGTGGAAGCTCAGGCAGGGCCGCGTTCTTTCTGGAGCGACCCCGGCGGCGGGGCGGGACGGCCTCCACCGGGTGGTTCAGAGCCTGAGCCAGCACCTGGTCGGCCCGCTCCACCAGCACAAACTGGAGAGCCTTGCGCACCGTCTGGTCGATCTCCTCCAGGTCCTTTGCGTTGTCGGCGGGGATGATAACCATCTTAATGCCGTTGCGGAAAGCGGCCATAGTCTTCTCCTTCAGACCGCCGATGGGCAGGACACGTCCCCGGAGAGTGACCTCCCCCGTCATCGCGATCCCCCGGCGCACCGGGGTACCGGTGAGGGCGGATACCATAGCGGTAGTGATGGCAATACCAGCGGAGGGGCCGTCCTTGGGGATCGCTCCCTCGGGGAAGTGGACATGAATATCCTTCTCCTTGTAGAAGTCGATGGGAAGGTTCAACCGGCCGGCCTGACTGCGGATAAAACTGAGAGCGGCGTGGGCCGACTCCTTCATCACGTCCCCCAGGTTGCCGGTGAGTTCCACCTTGCCAGAGCCGGGGACCACGTTGACCTCCACCTCCAGCAGTTCGCCCCCCACGGAGGTCCAGGCCAGACCATTGACCACGCCTACCCGCTCCTCCAAGGCCTGACGCTCCGGATGGTAGCGGGGCACGCCCAAATATTCCTCCAAGTCCTTGTCCGTAACCTTAATCGACTTTGCCTCTGCAGACACCACCTTCATAGCGGCCTTGCGGCAGATCGCAGCCAGCCGGCGCTCCAGTACCCGGACGCCGGATTCTCTAGTGTATGCGGCGATGAGCTCCCGCAGGGCACCGTCGGACACCTTCAATTGGGTCTTTGTCAGCCCGTGGCGCTTCAGCTCCTTGGGTAGAAGGTGCTTCTTGGCGATTTGCACCTTCTCCTCGTCGGTGTAGCTGGACAGCTCGATGACCTCCATCCGGTCCAGCAAAGGCCTGGGGATGGTGTCAGTGGTGTTGGCGGTGGTGACGAACAGCACATCGGACAGGTCGAAGGGGACCTCCAAAAAGTTATCCCGGAAGGTGGCGTTCTGCTCCCCGTCCAGCACCTCCAGCAGGGCGGAGGCCGGGTCACCCCGGTGGTCGTGTCCCAGCTTGTCGATCTCGTCCAGAAGGATCAGAGGGTTACAGCTTTTCGCCTGATTGACAGCGTTGATAATCCGTCCGGGCATCGCTCCCACATAGGTCTTGCGGTGGCCGCGAATTTCCGCCTCATCGCTGACGCCCCCCAGGGAGATACGGGCCAGCTTCCGGTTCATGGCCTTGGCTATCGACATAGCGATGGAGGTCTTGCCCACCCCGGGCGGGCCCGCCAGACAGATGATCTGCCCTTTCAGCTCAGGAGCCAGCTGCTTGACCGCAATAAACTCCAAAATACGCCGTTTTACCTTTTCCAGTCCAAAGTGGTCCTGGTCCAGCACTTTTTGAACGGCAGAAACGTTGATTTTCTCCTTTGTTTTTTTCCCCCAGGGCAACTCCAGGCAGACATCCAAATAGCTGCGCAGAACGGTGCTCTCCGAAGAGCTGTAGGACTGCTTGGCCAGCCGGCCCAGCTCCTTGTTCAGCTTCTCCCGGACCTCGTCGGGCAACGCGGCCTGAGCGATCCTCTCCCGGTACTCCTCGATCTCGTCGGCCCCCTCCCCCAACTCGGTCTGGATGGCCTTCAGCTGCTCTCGAAGGTAATAGTCCCGTTGGTGCTCTCCCATCTGCTCCCGGGCCCGCTCCTGGATCTCCTGGTCCAGGGAGAGAATCTCCACCTCCCGCTCCAGCAGATAGTAGAGCTTCTCCAGCCGCTTGACGGGCCGCAGCTCCTCCAGGATGGACTGCTTGTCGCTGTTGCGCATAGGGATGTTCTGGGCGACATAGTCGGCGATGTGGCCCGGGTCCTGACTGGCCAGCACATGGACCATCAAATCAGGGGACAGCTTGGAGGAGAGCTCGGCATAGTCCTGAAACAGATCGTAGGTGGCCCGCATCAGGGCCTCCGTCCGGGCATTTCCCCGGGAAGGGGCCTCAGGGGCAGAAATCTCCCGTATCTCCGCCTCCAGATGGGGTGCAGAGCGGAGCATCTGAATCAGACGGCCACGGGCCTGCCCCTCCACCATTACCCGCACATTGTCACCGGGCATACGGAGGATCTGACGTATACCGGAGATCGTGCCCACCTGATACAGATCGTCCGCATCAGGCTCCTCCACCGCAATATCCCTCTGTCCCACCAGAAACACCGGACTGCCGGCGGTCATAGCCGCCTCCAGTGCCCGTACAGAGGTCACACGGGACACCTCAAAGTGGATCAGCACATTGGGGAACACAGTCAGTCCCCGCAGGGCGATGACAGGCATGGTGCTGGTATGCAGAATATCCCACTCTTTGCTCATGGCAGTTCACTTCCTCTCGCAAACAAGGCTGTAGAGGACGGCACCTTCAGTGCCTCCGCAGTACAGCAAATCATCGAAAACCGGGCCGTCTGTGGCAACGGCTCCTGCTGAATCAGATAGAGCAAACGCCCCGCTCGGTTGGGGGCGGGGCGTCTGATTTTGACTGCTTATCAACCGGCGTGTCCAAAGCGTCCGGCGGACTTGGACCGCTCCACCTGAACGGTGGCTCTGCCCAGCTTGGGCCGTTGGGTGCGCTCCGGATTCCGAGTCAGCTCCGGGGGGGCCCCATCCTTGACGCAGTTCTCCGTGATGGCCACCTTTACAATGGTGGGGTCGGAGGGGATGTCATACATAATCTGGTTCATGACCTCCTCCAAAATGGCCCTCAGACCCCGGGCACCGATCTCCCGGGCCACTGCCCGGTCGGCCACTGCCTCCAGGGCCTCGGGAGTGAACTCCAGTTCCACCTGGTCGTAGTCCAGGAGGACCTTATACTGCTTCACCAGCGCGTTTTTGGGCTCAGTGAGAATGCGCACCATCTGCTCCCGATTCAGAGATTCCAGTGTGGTCACCACCGGCATACGGCCTACCAGTTCAGGGATAATGCCATATTTCAGCAGATCCTGGGGCTGGAGTTCTGCCATCAACTCTCCCACATTCCGCTCCTTTTTGCTCTTAATCTCAGCGCCAAAGCCCAGAGACCGCTTATCCAGACGGTTCTCAATGATCTTGTCAATACCATCGAAGGCACCGCCGCAGATAAACAGGATATTCCGGGTGTCGATCTGGATAAACTCCTGATGCGGGTGCTTCCGTCCGCCTTGAGGCGGGACATTGGCTACAGTGCCCTCCAGAATTTTCAAAAGGGCCTGCTGTACACCCTCGCCGGACACATCCCGGGTGATGGAGGTGTTTTCGCTCTTCCGAGCGATTTTATCCATCTCGTCGATGTAGATGATGCCCCGCTCGGCCAACTCAATATCGTAGTCGGCGGCCTGGACCAGACGCAGGAGGATGTTCTCCACGTCGTCGCCCACATAGCCTGCCTCGGTGAGGGTGGTAGCGTCGGCGATAGCGAATGGGACCTTCAACACCCGGGCCAGAGTCTGCGCGAAAAGGGTCTTGCCGCAGCCAGTGGGGCCCATCAGGAGAATATTACTCTTTTGCAGCTCCACATCCTCCGCCCCGCCGAAGTAGATACGCTTATAGTGGTTATATACCGCCACAGACAGGGCCACCTTGGCCTTCTCCTGTCCAATGATATACTGGTCCAGAACAGCGTGAATCTCCTTGGGCGTGGGGATCACATCAGGAATTCCCCCAGGGAACTGGTCCATCTCATCCGTCAGGAACGCGTCCTCTCCCATCGCTGCCATGCACAAGCCGACACACTCGTCACAAATATAGACCCCAGGTCCCGCGATCATCCGCTTCACCTGATCCTGGTGCTTGCCGCAGAAGGAACAACGGACTCTTCTGTCGTCATTCTTTGTCATGGATACACCTCATTGTTCAGAGACGGCAAGCCGTCCCGGGAATTACCGCTTGTCCAACACCTTGTCCACCAGACCATACTCCAGGGCCTCCTGAGCGGTCATAAAGTTGTCCCGCTCGCAGTCGGCGGTGACTGTCTCAATGGGCTTGCCCGTATTTTCGGACAAAATCTGGTTCATTCGCTTTTTGATAATCTCCAGCCGCTTCAAATGGATTGCCATATCGGTGATCTGGCCCTGCGTGCCGGCGGAAGGCTGATGGATCATGATCTCAGCGTTGGGCAGAGCCAGCCGCTTTCCCTTGGCTCCGGAGGACAGCAGAAACGCCCCCATAGAGGCGGCCATGCCGATACATATAGTAGACACATCGCACTTGATATACTGCATGGTGTCGTAGATGGCCATGCCAGCAGTGACAGAGCCGCCGGGGCTGTTAATATAGAACTGGATATCCTTGTCCGGGTCCTGAGCTTCCAGATACAACAGCTGAGCCACAATCAGGGAAGCGGTAGTGTCGTTGACCTCCTCCGAGAGCATGATGATGCGGTCATTGAGCAGACGGGAGAAAATGTCATACGACCGCTCCCCCCGGTTGGTCTGCTCTACTACATAGGGAACTAAGCTCATAGTGATACTCCTTTTTTCAGATGGGATACTAAATTATACCCATCGGTCCGGAAATTCATTCCTATCAGATGTGCCGTGCGGCATAGGCTCACGCCCGGGGCGGCAGAAGCCGCCCCGGGACATCTTATTTACTCCTCAGCTTTCGGCTCCTCCACCTTCTTCGTTCGACTGCGCTTGGGCTTTTCCTCGCCCTCCTCCGCCTTTTTGGCTGTCCTCTTGGCGACGGCCTTCTTGGCCTTGCCCTCCTTAGCGCTGGACAGCACCAACTCGCTGGCCTTACGGAGAAGCAGATCCTTTTTCAGCTCTGCCTCAGGGATGATGGCCTTCACCTGATCGGCGGGCATATTATACTGCTCAGACAGCTTGTCGATCTCGGCGTCATAGTCCGCGTCAGCGACCTCCAGATTCTCAGCCTTGGCCACTGCGGCGAGCGCCAGCTCGGTCTGCACCTGCTTCAGGGCGGCGGGCTTGGCGGAGGCGCGCATCATCTCAGGAGTCATGCCCATCATGGACATGTACCGATCCATGGGGATTCCCTGGCTCTGAAGCCTCATGGCGTAGTCGTCCATCAAGCGGTCCACCTGGACCTCTACCATACCGTCGGGGATCTCACACTCCATCCCCTCTACCAGCTGCTCCATCACGGCGTTCTCGAAGTCGCTTCGAGCCTGGGCCTCCTTCCGGGTCTGAAGCTTCTCCCCCAGGTCCTTGCGGAACTCAGCAAGGGTCTCGAATTCAGACACGTCCTTGGCAAACTCGTCGTCCACCTCAGGAGCCTGAGATTCCTTCACCTCGTTGACCTTCACGTGGAAGACCACAGCCTTGCCGGCCAAATCGGCGTGGTAGTCCTCCGGGAAGGTGATGTCGATGTCCTTCTCCTCGCCGGCCTCCATGCCGACCACCTGCTCCTCAAAGCCGGGAACAAACATGCCGGCTCCCAGCTTCAGGTCGTAGTTCTCGCCCTTGCCGCCTTCAAAGGGAGTTCCGTTGTCGAAGCCCTCAAAGTCGATGACAGCGGTATCGCCCTCCTTGGCCTTGCGCTGGACACTGACCAGACGGGTAGCCCGGTCGATATAGGGCTTGAGCTCCTCGTCAATATCCTGGTCTGTGACCTTGACCTCCTCCTTGGGGGCGGTCAGGCCCTTGTACTCACCCAGCTTGGCCTCAGGACGAACGGAGACCAGCGCCTTGAAGGTGAAGCCCTCCTTGCCCACCTCTACGATCTCCATCTTGGGATAGCCCACATCGTCCAGCCCCTGCTCCTTCACGGCCTCCTCATAGGCGGCGGGGTACAGATCGTTGATAGCGTCCTCATAGAACACACCGGAGCCGTACATTCCCTCAATAATTTTCCTGGGGGCCTTCCCCTTACGGAAGCCCGGGACGCTCAGACGGGCCCGGTTTTTCAGGTAGGCCTTCTGGATAGCGGCCTCAAAGGCTTCAGCCTCCACCTGGATGGTGAGCTCGACGGTGCTCTTCTCTTTCTTCTCAACACTGGTGACCTTCATTTGTCAATTTCCTCCTGTCGGTCCCGGCCCACCAGCACAGGCGGCGGGGCCCTTTTACTTTCGCCACGATATTCTAACAGATACGCAGCCGTTTGAACAGCCTTTTTTTGAAATTTCCCTGATTTTTTCCTTTTCAACCGGGTGGACACGCCTTAATCCAGCAATTTGACGGGCCGGAATCCAATATAGTCGGCCGCAATCAGGCGGTATTCCACAGTTCCGCGCTGTCCCGTGACGGCCAGACGGTGGCTCCCCCCGTGAAGGTGGCCGTAGCAGCACAGCTTCACCGCGTATTTTTTCAATAGGTCGATGATCTCCTGACAGCGGTAGCCCTGGTACAGGGGCGGATAGTGGAGAAAGCACAGCTTCTCCCGCTCTCCCGCCGCTTTCAGGGAGGCCTCCAGTCGGATCAGCTCCCGGTTAAAGATTTTGGCGGAGTGCTCCCCCCGGTCCTCCTCATAGAACCAGCCCCGTGTGCCGCACAGGGCCGTGTCCCCATAGAAATGGCAGTTGTTGTGGAGGATATCCAAGGTAGAAAAACCGTTTTCCTGAAAAAAGGTTTTCATCTTGGCGGCGGTCATCCACCAGTAGTCATGGTTCCCCTTGAGCAGCAGCTTTCGTCCTCCGGGCAGGGCGTCCAGAAAGGCAAAATCTTCCTTCGCCTCCTCCAGGCTCATCCCCCAGGACACATCCCCGCAGATGACCACGGTATCCTCCGGGTTCACAGCGGCAAACCCCTCCCGAAGCTTGTCCACATAGCCGGTCCAGCCCCCGCCGAACACGTCCATGGGCTTGTTTCCGGACAGGGACAGGTGCGTGTCTCCAATGGCATACAGGGCCATGGGCTCACCCCAGCAGGGACCGCACCGCATCCGCCATACGATCCTTTTCCACCACCTGGCTGAAGCGAACGGACTTGTCCCGCAGCTTGGACAACGGAGCGGGAGCGGGCTGACCGGTCCTGGTGGAAAGCTGATCCAAGGCGTCCAGGCCGTGAGCCGGGGCGGTCTCCCCCAGGGCCTCCAGCACGCTGGCGCAGAATTTGAAGGGACTGGCGGTGGAGGCCACAATGGCCGGGGCGCCGTCCTCTGTTTCCCGGCGGTACTGCTCCAGAGCGGAGAAGGCCACAGCGGTGTGGGTGTCGATCAGGTAGCCGTGTTTCTCATACACAGCCCGAATCATCCGCTGGGTCTCCTTGTCGTCGCAGAAATAGCCCTTAAATCGCTTTTGAAGCTTGGTTTTCACGCTGTCACTCACCTGATACCGACCGGTCTCCGCCAATTGAGCCATATATCTCTTGACTTCCTCTGTGTCCTGGGTCAAGGCCAGCAGCAGCCGCTCCAGATTGGAGGAAATCAGGATGTCCATAGAGGGAGACATAGTATTATGGAAGGTCCGGTTCCGGTCGTAGATCCCCTCCCGGATAAAGTCGGTGAGGACATTGTTGCTGTTGGAGGCGCAGATGAGCTGATCAATGGGCAGCCCCATCTCCCGGGCATAGTAGGCGGCCAGAATGTTGCCGAAGTTTCCGGTGGGCACGCAGATGTTCACCGGCTGCCCCTGAGTGATTTTTCCGTCCCGAAGCAGATCACAGTAGGCGGAGATATAGTATACGATCTGGGGCAGTACACGGCCCCAGTTGATGGAGTTGGCGGAGGAGAAGAAACAGCCCTTGCCAGCCAACTCCTGCCGGACCGCCTCATCGGAAAACAGCCGCTTCACGCCAGTCTGGGCGTCGTCAAAGTTGCCCATCACAGCGCAAACCCCTACATTGTCCCCCTCCTGGGTGACCATCTGGAGCTCCTGGACCTCAGACACCCCGTCCTTGGGATAGAAGACCAAAATTCTGGTCCGGGGCACATCCCGGAAGCCCTCCAGGGCCCCCTTTCCCGTATCTCCGGAGGTGGCCACCAGAATGCACACCGTCTTGTCCTCCTCCGTCTTGGTCAAGGAAGCGGTGAGCAGGTGGGGCAGCATCTGAAGCGCCATATCCTTAAACGCGCAGGTGGGCCCGTGCCACAGCTCCAGGCAATGTGTGTTCCCGTCCACCGTATGGACCGGAGCCACCGCCGGCGTGTCAAACTTGTCCGGGCTGTAGGCCGCATTGGCAAAGTCTGTCAGTTCCTTGACAGAGAACTCCTCCAGGAACATCTTCATAATGTATACCGCCCGCTGCTGATAGGCCATGTCCCTGATGTCCTCCAGCGCCTTTCCCGGCAGTTTAGGGATATAGAACGGAGTCAGCAGGCCGCCGTCTCTCGCCAGCCCCTGAGCGATAGCCTGAGATGCAGAATAATGGATGGTGTTGTCCCTTGTGCTGATGTAACGCATAGACGATCCTTCCTTGTCGTTGTGATGTTGGCTCCCATTATGCCAGCTTTTTCCCATAAGGTCAAGGGATTTTGCAGTCAAAAAGCGTTTTCTAGATGGAAAATCTCCGGTCTGTCTGTCGCTGTCCCCTGTGGGGCGTAAACCTCGACAATGTCAAACCGGGGCTGGAGGTCAGTGGGGTGCTGAAGCAGATAGAGCTCCGCGCAGGCCCGCAGCCTCTTCTGCTTACGCCGGTCTACAAATTCGGCCGCCGAGCCGTAGACGGCGTTTTTGCGCAGCTTGACCTCCACAAAGCACAGGCAGGTACCGTCGGCGGCAATCAGATCAATCTCTCCGAAGCGGCAGCTCCAGTTGGCTCCCCGCAGCTCAAAGCCCTTGCTGCGCAGATAAGCAGCCGCCTGGTCCTCCCCCCACCGGCCCAGCAGGCGACTCTCCTGTCCGCTCATTGTGTCTGCTTCCTGTCCACGGGCAGTTTGGCCGTTTTCAAAAAGCTCCGGCGGTGGATGGGGCTGGGACCGTACTGGGCCAGCAGCTCATAGTGGAGTTTGGTGCCATAGCCCTTGTGACGGTCGAAGCGGTATTCCGGGTACCTTGCCGCCATCTCCACCATGTACCGGTCCCGGCTCACCTTGGCCAAAATAGAGGCCGCCGCGATGGATGCAGACAGGCTGTCCCCCTTCACCAAACAGCGGTGCGGGGCGGTGATGGCGGCGGACCGCCCCTTGTCCCGGTTGCCGTCGATCAAGACGAAGTCCGCCCTCTGAGACAGGCCGTCAATGGCCAGCTGCATGGCCTTCATTCGGGCGCTCAGGATGTCTGTCTCGTCGATCACCTTTGCCTCCACGAAGGCCACTGACCAGGCCAGAGACTTCTCCTGGATCACCGGGAACAGGGCCTCCCGCTTTTTCCCGGTCAGCTTCTTGGAGTCGTCCAGGCCGGGGATGTCCGCTCCAAAGGGCAGGATCACCGCCGCCGCGTACACCGGCCCCGCCAGCGGTCCCGCCCCCGCCTCGTCACAGCCGCAGATAAGGGCACGGCCCTCCGCCATCGCTTCCCTTTCGTATTGCCAGAAATCCAAGGTCGTTCCTCCTTGTATGTAATGTAGGGCAAGGGTTCTGCCCTTGCCTGGGACAGGTTTCTGCTTTTGTTCAGAAAGCAAGGGCAGAGCTTTTGCCCCACATGATGTCATAGCATCATGTCGTGACAGGCGGTACCTCCAGGGTAAACCGCCCCAGCTTGCCCCCCCGGTACTCATCCAGGAGAACCCGGGCCATGCGCTCGGTGTCCAGCTCGTTGCCCGAGACACGCATCCCCCGGCGGGCGGCGCAGGTCTGGAGGAGACGGTAGCCCCAGGCTACATCGTTCTCCCCCTCCTCCCGGCCGGGGACTTCGGTGAGCTTGTAGCCGTCCACCAGCGCCTGGGGGTAGCGCTCCCCCAGCAGGGCCATGAAGTGACAGCCCAGGGTCTCCACGTCCATGATCTCGTCCTTCACCGCACCGGTAAAGGCCAGGTGCAGCCCGGTGACCTCGTCCTCAAATTTGGGCCAGAGGATGCCGGGGGTGTCCAGCAGGTCCAGGCCCTGGTCCACATGGACCCACTGCTTCCCCCGGGTGACGCCGGGGCGGTCGCCGGCCTTGGCGGACTTCTTTTTGGCCACCTTGTTGATGAAAGTGGACTTGCCCACGTTGGGCACCCCCACCACCATGGCCCGGACAGGCCGGCCCACCTGGCCTTTCTCCTTCCATCGGGCGATCTGGTCCTTGAGCACCCCCTGGACCACCGCCGAAAACAGGTTGATCCCCCGGCCGGACCGGGCGTCAGTCTCCAGCACGGAGTGGCCCTGGCTCCGGAAATAAGCTCCCCAGGCTTTGTTCTGGGCGGGGTCGGCCTGGTCCGCCCGGTTCAGGACAATCAGCCGGGGCTTTCCCGTGCAGATGGCGTCAATATCCGGGTTCCGGCTGGAGACCGGAATCCGGGCGTCGATAATCTCCACCACGATGTCCACCAGCTTCAAATCCGCCTCGATCTGCCGCCGGGTTTTGGTCATGTGGCCGGGATACCATTGGATGTTCATAGGATCCTCCTGAAATGTCAGAAATTTGTAAGGGACATGACCGCTTTTCTGTAAGAAATATCTGGTATCCTCTCCCTGTAATTTTTTCAAGGAGGGAACCGTTTTGAGCTTTTTTACCTTAAAAATCATCGCCCTGCTGTCCATGCTGTGGGACCATGTGACCCACGTCTGGCCTCTATCCATGACATTGGAGGGACTCCTTTATCCCAACGCTGCTGAGGCTGTCCCGTGGATTACGGCGCTTGGGCGGTGTACCGACTACATCGGCCGCATCGCCGCACCCATCTTTCTGTTCTCCATCGCCAACGGCTATCGGCACACCCGAAATTTCAAGCGGTATGCCCTGCGGCTGCTGGTCTTCGCCTGTCTGGCGGAGTATCCCTATTATCTCCTGTTCGGCTTCCACGGCAACATCATGTTTACCCTGCTGCTGGGACTGCTCACCCTGCGGCTGATGGACTGGGGCAACGAAAAGAAGGCCGGGCTGGGGTATTTGCTGTCCGCCGGGGTGGTAATTGCCGCTGAACACTTCGCGCTTGCTGAGGGCAAAGGGCGCTACATCCTGCTCATTCTGGTCTTTTATCTCACCGAACAGTGGCCGGCCCGGAAAAAGGCCCTGCTGTGGCTGTTTCTCATGCCCCTGTCCCGGTATGGGCTGATCTGGATGTTCTTCTCTGAGCAGCTGTTTACCTATCGCTGGTTTCATATGCTGTGCGTCAACGCCGTGGGACCCCTGCTGGGGGTGGCGCTCACCTTTTTCTACAATGGCAAAAAGGGGCCTGCTTTCCCAGGGGACAAGTACCTGTGGTACGTCTTTTACCCCGCACACCTGCTGGCGCTGGGGCTGGTACAGCGGACGATATTGGGAGCGTAGCAAAAAGGAGCGGCTTTGCCGCTCCTTTTTTGATTAAAGCAGTTCCTTGACCTTGGCGGCCTTGCCCACGCGGTCACGCAGATAGTACAGCTTGGCGCGGCGCACCTTGCCCCGGCGGACGACCTCCACCTTCTCCACTGAGGGAGCGTGCAGGGGGAACACCTTCTCCACGCCGATGCCGTAAGAGATGCGGCGGACGGTAAAGCTCTCCTCGATGCCGCCATGCTTCTTGGCGATGACGGTGCCCTCGAAGACCTGGATACGCTCCCGGTTGCCCTCTTTTACCCGCAGGTGAACCCGGACGGTATCGCCGATGTTCATCTTGGGGGGCTCGGCCTTTGTGTACTTTTCAGTAAACGCTTTCATCAGATCCATGATTGTTTTCCTCCTGTTGTATAGGCGTTCATTTCAGCTGTTTTCCCCTCGCCGAGGGGCGCCGCAGAGGACCACCCGTTATTCAGACTTAGGAAGTATATCACAGCAAACCGTGGATTGCAAGCTGTTTTCTCCTTCCCAGCAAAAATTTTTAATCTGCCAATAAATAGCTCTGCTCCGGAGAGAGCTGTTCCGGGCGGCGGATGTAGCCGATTCCGTCCTCCTCCCAGATAACGCCCAGCAGCTTGTCCTCCCGGTCCCGTATCTGATAGGTGTTCTCCGCCAGCTCCCGCAGCACCACCGGAGTCAGGCTCTCGCCGTCAAACCAGTACACCACCTGGAACCCCGAGGGGTGGTTGGCCGCCCGGTTCCACCCCCGATACATGGGGTCGGCGGGCAGAGGTGTCACCCCCACCTTGCCTCCCAGAGCGGTGAGCAGACCGGTAAAAGCCCAGTCGCTCTCTGTACAACCGTGGATATGCTCATGGTAAAAGAAATTCTGGTTGGGGAGGTAGGAGGACTCCAGATTCATCACCCCGATCCGTCCGGAGGAGGCGTCTATTCCCTCTGCCGCCACCGTGTCCAACACCAGCCGGGCGATGCGCTGGTCGTTGTAATAGGTGTCGTGATAGTCCTTGATCTCGCTGGCCCCCGCCACGCAGAAGGCAAAAGCCATCAGGGCCGCCAAAAGCGCCGGTCCGCCCCTCCGGACGGAGAGCCTGTCCAAAATCCACAGCAGCAGGGTGTCGGCCAGCAAGGCGATACCAGGGAAGGAGGTCACCGTCCCCCGCAGAGAAAACCAGGGGTTGCCCAGCACCAGGAACAGGCTTGCCGGACCCGCCGCCAGCAGTACACCAGACAGCAGAGCCAGCCAGAAGGGCGCGTCCTCCATTTTCTTCGGCTCCCGCTCCGGCTTCCACCGCCGGACCAACAACCACAGCAGAACGCACAGCGCCGCCGCTCCCAGGGTCCACAGCAGCAGTTCCCCGGAGCGGATCATCCGCACGCCCCGGACAAAGCCCTTGGCCGCCGTGAAAAAGCCTCCGCCCAGAAATGCACAGAAAAACTGCCACAGCACCTTGGGCAGGAAGGAAAACCAGTAGTAACGGGTAAAGGGGAGCAAAATTTCCGCCCGACTGCTGTAAACACCCCCATCCGCCAGCAGCTTAGTGACCAGGAAGTACAGCCCCATGGCAGGCAGTCCCCACAACGACAGGGCGCACCGGCCCAGAGGCTTCCCTCTCCTGGTCCACTCCAGAATGGCCGCCCCCACTGTCAGCGTGATGGACAGCAGACCAGCTTGCTCATAGAATCCGAAAGGAATCAGCTGGAGAAACAGGTAGAGGATCAGCCAGCCCCAGCCCTTCCCGTCCAGCCAGCTCAGGAAGGCTCGGGCCGCCAGGGCGGCGAAGAACATTCCCACTACCACCCGGGTGGAGGCCGACATCCAGTAGGTCCCCTCGATCCCCAGCGGAAGCAGCGCGATGACCACTGGAAGCATGGCGCTGACCCGGAAGTAGCGCCCCAGGATATTCCAGATTATCAGGACGGCGGCCACATACATAACCGAGATCAAGGCCACCCCCACAATCATGTTGTCAAACATGGGGCCCCATACAAAGAAGTCCGCAATCCCCGCCAGAGGGCGGGATGCCAACAGACCGGTAGACTGCTGGAGAGCCATAAAATTGCCGGAGCTGGGGTAGTTGTGGTACTGGATATAGTCGTCCAGCTGGTGATAGTACTCCATTCCGAAGGCACAGTACCTAACCATCACCAGCAGAAACAGAACCGCGGCCAGACCTACTGTCAGCCTCCAGTCAGTTTTTCTTCGTTCAAGCATTGGAATAGACCTCCTTATGGACCCGGGACACAGCCACCTCAAGCTGAGGGAACGCTTTCTCCAGCCGCCGGGCCAGGGGCGCGCACACCACATTCTCCGTGGGGAAGTGACCGGCGTCCAGCAGATTGAGCCTCAGAGCCCTGGCGTTCAGAAACTGGTTGTATTTCAGGTCGGCGGTGACAAAGGTGTCGCAGCCTTGGGCGATGGCATCCTCCATCATGGAGCCGCAGGCACCGCCTCCCACCGCCACCCTGTGAACAGGCCGTCCCCCGTCCACAAAGCGGACACAAGCGGAGTTCAGCCTCTCCTTCACATAGGCGGCATATTCCCCTGCTGACAGACCGCTTCGATGGACAGTTCCTATCCGGCCGATGCCATAGGGCCGGCCCCTGTCGTCCACCCCCGCCTGACACAGCTGTTCAATATCAGACAGCTCCAGCGCCCGGGCCAAACAGCCGTTGACTCCTCCGTGGGCGGCATCCAGATTGGTATGCGCACAGATGGCGGCAATTTTATGCTCCGTCAGCGCCAGCAGAATGCGCCCAGTGACGCTCTCATCAGTTATCGACTTCACCGGGTGAAAAATCACCGGGTGGTGAGCCACAATCAGCTCCGCTCCCCATTGAACCGCCTCTTCCGCCACCTCCGGGGTGATGTCCAGAGCCACCAGCACTTTTTTCACGTTCTGGCCCCCCCGGCCCACCAGAAAACCGGCGTTGTCAAAGCTCTCCTGGGTGTGAAAGGGGGCAATCTGGTCGATAAACCGGTAAATTCCCCTCACCTCTGCCACTGTTCCCACTCCCTTTTCATATGAATGAGGTCCCTGTAGACCGCCTCCAGCTCCTGCTTTCGGACTGCTGTGGCCTCTCCTCTGGCTCGGGACATCCCCTCCAGAACCCGGCCCGTCCGAGTGATCCACCGGTCCAGCCAGGCCCCCCGCAGGGGGTCGGCAGTGTTCTTTCCGGCCCACAGCTCTGCCGGGGTCATAGGGGCCGTCTCCCCGCTCCGGACCAGCATGGCCATGTATAATGTGTCCCCCTCCCGGGCCAGCCGCTCCTCTTTAATACAAAATCCGTTCTCCTGAAGCCAGCTCCGCAGGTCAGGGAAGGAGGACATGGGCTGTAAAACCAGGGGCAAATTCCGCTCCCGAACCCAAGGAGCGGCGGACAAAACAGCGGCGATGGTCTCACCGCCCATTCCGGCGATGGCCACCGCGTCCACCTCATCGGGCTGGATGCCAGACAGGCCGTCGCACAGGCGGAAAACCACCTTCCCGGCGAGGCCATACTCCCGCACGGTGGCCCGGGCCCGGTCCAGGGGACCCCGCCGCAGGTCGGCGGCGATAGCCTGGGGAATCCTTCCCTCCAGAATCAGTGCGGCGGGCAGATAGGCATGGTCGGTGCCCACGTCGGCCAGCCGAGCGCCTGCCGGCACCAGATCCCCTGCCATCCGCAGGCGGGGAGACAGCTCAGGCCCCCTCACCACTCCGGCCCCCGGGCGGCCCGAACGAGCTTATGAGACATCGGGAACCGCTTTGGCGCAACGGTGTTTCTCCCTCGATGATTGCCTGTCATTACGCAGAATTTCATCCTGTCACCTCATCAAAGCGAGTATCCACGCTCATCTTAACACAATACTTCCCAGCTGTAAAGTTTTCCCTGAAAAGCCACCTAATATGGCGGTTTTTCACCCTCAAATACCGCCCTGTGACTCCAAAAGAATTTCCACAGGTAAATCATATCCTTTTCCTTCAATCCGCTCTAATTATTTGCTCTATTCTACCACAATTCCCCTCTCCTTTCAATAGCCCGGCAGTTTCACAAATAATCCGCTGATAATGAAAAAAAGACTTGCAAAAATCACCGGCTCACATTACAATTGATAAGCTGGGTTTTACACCCGCTCACGAAAAACTTTAACGGACGGAGTAATGAGTATGAAAAAGATTCAGCATGCCAGTGGTAAAAAGTATAAGCGTATTGGTCAGAAGGTCGGCAATATGGTCGTCATCATGCAGGTGGTTTCGGTCGTCTTTGCCGTTGTCATGTGCGTGACCATGTTCCGAAGCCTGACCACAAAAATGCTGAAGGAGCGCTGCACCAATGGCACCAACATGTTAGCTTACATCCTCAGCCAGACCGACGAGGGCGCAGATATGGACCAGCTGCTGGACGGATTGAAAAGCCGTATGGGCTGTGAATTTACCATTTTTGAGGGCGACACCCGGGCCTATACCACCGTAATCCAGGACGGCAAGCGGGTGGTGGGCACCAAGCTGTCCTCCAGCCTGTCCTCCACCGTGCTCCAGCGGGGAGAGACCTATGTGGGCAAGGCCACCATCCTGGACGAGGAATATCTGTGCTCCTACGTCCCCACTCGTGACGCGGAGGGTAAGGTCAACGGTCTGATCTTCGCTGGAATTTCCAGCGAAGAGGCCAGCCAGCAGACCTTTATGACAGTGGTTATGTCTTCTCTGGTGAGTATCGGCGTCATTATCGTGTGCGTCATGATTATGACCCCGTACTTAAAGAAAACTGTCTCCGCCCCGCTGGCTGAGATCACCCAGGTGGCCAGCCGGCTGGAGAAGGGCGATCTGGGACTGACCAGCGGCGAGGAAATCAGCATTACTGTCCATTCCAATGACGAGGTGGGCGATTTGGCTCAGATCTTCCGTGATACCATACAGCGTCTCAGGTCCTATATCGGTGAAATCTCCAGCGTGCTGGATTCCATCGCCAGCGGCGACCTGACCAACGGTATCCAGCAGGTCTATGTGGGCGATTTCGCGTCCATTCAGCGCTCCCTGGATGGTATCGAGAGCAAGCTGAACGACACCATAAGTCAGATCAAGGTGAGCGCCGAGCAGGTATCCGCTGGCTCTGATCAGGTCTCCAACAGCGCCCAGGCCCTTGCTCAGGGCGCCACAGAGCAGGCCAGCTCGGTGGAAGAGTTGTCTGCCACTGTCAACGAAATCTCTGAAAACGCCAAAAAGACCGCTCAGGCCACCCGGGAGGCCGGCCAGTTTGTGGAGCAGGCTGGCGCCCAGCTTGGCGTCAGCGTAGAGTATGTCAAGCAGCTCAATACAGCGATGGAAAAAATCTCCAGCTCCTCTGAGGAGATTTCCAAGATTATTGCCACTATTGAGAACATCGCTTTTCAGACCAACATTCTCGCCCTGAATGCCGCCGTGGAGGCCGCCCGGGCGGGGGCCGCCGGCAAGGGCTTCGCCGTGGTAGCCGACGAGGTCCGCAACCTGGCTAACAAATCCGACGAGGCCGCCAAAGCCACCAAGGACCTGATCGAAAGTTCCATTGCTTCTGTCAATGAGGGCAGCAGTGTAGTGGAGAAAGTCACTCAATCCCTGGGGCACACCAGCGAGAGCGCCGGCGGCGTGACCGAAAAGATGTCCATTGTGGTGGAGGCCGTGGAGAGCCAGACCGCCGCCATCGCCCAGGTCACCGAGGGCATCGACCAGATTTCCGCCGTGGTCCAGACCAACTCCGCCACCAGCCAGGAGTGCGCCGCCGCCAGCGAAGAGCTGTCCTCTCAGGCCAGCCTGTTCCGTCAGCTGGTCAGTACCTTCCGTCTGAAGCAGGGAGGCCGCTGGTAATATCTCATACATAAACAGCAGGGACCGGAGCAAACGCTCCGATCCCTTATTTTTTATGCTCCGTTTTACTGTTTCACAGGCAGGACGATGACCTGGCCCTCGTAGATGGTGTTGGCGTTTTTCAGCCGGTCGGCGTTGCGCTCAAAGATGGCCAGGTACTCGCCAGCCTTGCCGTACTCTGCGGCAGCGATCTTGCCCAGGGTGTCGCCGGCCTTGACAGTGTACAGCTTCTCACCGGCTCCGGCAGCGGGGGCGGGAATCAGGGAGTCCTTGCCCATCTTCTCGGGCAGAATGATGACTGTGCCCTCCTTCAGCGCCACACCTTTGTTGGCTTTCTGGAGGGCGTAACGCTGGGCGTTGGTGCCGTAGAAGTTGATGCAGATATTGCTCCAGGTGTCACCCTTCTTCACGGTGTAGCTACCCGGGACGTCAGGGATGGCGGGGGTGGTGGGCTCAGTGGGCTGCTCAGGAGTAGTCGGCTGGGTGGGCTGCTCGGGCTCAGTGGGGGTAGTGGGCTGGTCCGGCCCAATGCCCCCATGGATCACGCTCCCGGGACCCGGAACCCCCTTGTGCTCCGTCGCAAGCTGTGCGTAACCGCTCTCGCTCATCCAGTAGGTTTCCTCCACATCGAAGCGGCTGTCGTCATAGAAGGTGTCAAATCGAGGGCGGAAGCCAATCAAAAAAATGAAACTACCAGCGTCCACCGAGGTAGCTGCGAACGTCTTTGTGGACGCATCGATGATTACGCCGGAGTCCTGACTCAGACCATCCAAAAAGGGTTCCGCCGAGCCAGGCGCCCAACCCGCGCCCTTCGTGTATTGGAGACAAGTTACCTCAAGCTCGCGCTCATACTCATCCTCGACCGCAAGTCCTTCAGCCCCCGGACACTCCAGTTTCACATTTGAGCCGTCCTTCACCACCTGAACCGCCATGAACTCGTTTTCACCATCAGCTTTCACATATTCGGTGCGCAGATAGCCGTCAAAGGTAATGCTAACTTTTAGCTTCTCCCCCGCCGCAAATGCTGGAACAGCCAGGGTCAGAGACAAAGTGAGCGCAAGGGTCAGGGAAAGTGCTTTTTTCAGTCTTTTCATGATTTTGTACCTCTCTTTCTGTTTTGAGGTCCCTTTTCCTTTGCATTGCAAAGGAAAGAAGGGTACCCTTCTTTCCTTTGCATTGCAAAGGAAAGAAGGGTACCCTTCTAAATCGCATTATAACATGTTTTTTGGGACATTGCAAGGACAAAAATGGAAAAACAGAACCTCCCGCCCCATATGAGACGGGAGGTTAACACACTTAGCCTTTGCTCTTGATGTACTCGTCGATGGACTTGGCGGCGGACTTGCCCGCGCCCATAGCCAGAATGACGGTAGCAGCTCCGGTGGCGGCGTCGCCGCCGGCAAAGATATTGGGACAGGAGGTGCAACCCATCTCGTCAGCCTGAACGCAGCCCTTCCGGGTTTTCTCCAGGCCGGGGGTGCCGTCATAGCTCATGGGGTTGGGCTGGGTGCCCAGGGACATGACCACAGCGTCAACCTCCATCTTGAACTCACTGCCCTCGATGACCACGGGGCGGCGGCGGCCGGAGGCGTCGGGCTCGCCCAGCTCCATCCTCACGCAGGTGATGGACTGGACATGGCCGGTCTCGTCCCCCTCGATGGACACGGGGTTAGTAAGCAGGTCGAAGACGATGCCCTCCTCTTTGGCGTGGTGGACCTCCTCGGCCCGAGCGGGGAGCTCGGCCTCGGAACGGCGGTAGACGATGTGGACATCGGCACCCAGGCGCTTGGCGCACCGGGCGGCGTCCATAGCCACGTTGCCGCCTCCGACGACCGCCACCTTCTTGTTGTGGAGGACAGGGGTAGGGGAATCATCCTTGTAGGCCTTCATCAGGTTGATGCGGGTGAGGTACTCGTTGGCGGAGTAGACGCCCACCAGGGACTCGCCGGGAATCTTCATAAACATGGGCAGGCCCGCACCGGAGCCGATGAACACGGCCTCATAGCCCTGCTCGAACAGCTCAGTGATGGTGAGCACCTTGCCGATGACCATGTTCAGCTCGATGTCCACCCCCATCTTCTCCAGGTTGGCCACCTCACGCTTGACAATATCTTTGGGGAGACGGAACTCTGGGATGCCATAACTCAGCACACCGCCGGGGGTGTGGAAGGCCTCAAAGACGGATACGGAGTAGCCCATCCGGGCCAGCTCTCCGGCACAGGTCAGGCCGGCAGGGCCGGAGCCGATCACCGCCACTTTGTGACCGTTCTTGGAGGCAGTGGCCACGTTGGCGATACCGTTCTCCGCGGCCCAGTCGGCCACAAAGCGCTCGATACGGCCGATGGACACGGGCTCACCCTTAACGCCCCGGACGCACTTGCCTTCACACTGGCTCTCCTGGGGGCAGACGCGGCCCGAGATGGCAGGCAGGGCGTTGGCATCAGACAGCAGCTGATAGGCGGCGGCCAGGTCGCCCTCGGCCACCTTGGCCACGAACTCGGGGATAGGGATGCCCACCGGGCAGCCGCTGACACAGGGCTTATTCTTGCAGTTCAGGCACCGCTGTGCCTCGTTCTGGGCCTGCTCCAGGGTATAGCCCAGGGCCACCTCCTTAAAATTGGCGTTGCGTACATTGGCCTCCTGCTCCGGCATGGGGGTCTTTTCCATCTGCATATTAGCCATTCATGGCACCTCCTCCCAGGCGGCAGAGGTGCTTCTCTTTCGCCTTGGCTTCATGCTCCTTATAGGTTGCGTTGCGGGCAATCACTTCATCGAAGTCCACCTTGTGGCCGTCAAAGTCGGGGCCGTCCACACAGGCGAACTTCACCTCGCCGTCCACGGTGAGGCGGCAGCAGCCGCACATTCCCGTGCCGTCGATCATAATGGGGTTCATGCTCACGGTGGTGGGGATGTTGTATTTCTCGGTGAGCTTGCAGGCAAACTTCATCATCAGCAGAGGACCGATGGCAAATACCCGGTCGAACTTCACCCCGCTGTTGATCAGCTCCTCCAGCTTGCCGGTGACAAAGCCATGGTAGCCATAGGTGCCGTCGTCAGTGCAGATGTGCAGGTCGGTGCTGGCCTGACCCATCTCCTCCTCCAGAATGACGATGTCCTTGGTCTTAAAACCGCCAATCAGATCCACCTGATTGCCAGCCTGATGGAGGGCACGGGCCACCGGCAGCGCAATGGCGCATCCCAGCCCGCCGCCCAGAACGGCCACCCGGCCCACGTTCTCCACCTCGGTAGGCAGACCCAGGGGGCCTACAAAGTCCTGGAGGCAGTCGCCCTCGTTCAGCTGGTCCAGGGCCAGGGTGGTGCCGCCGATCTTCTGGTAGATCACGGTCACCAGACCGTCCACCGCGCTGGAGATGGTAAGGGGGATCCGCTCTCCCTCCTCATCCACACGCAGGATGATGAACTGGCCCGCTTTGGCCTTGGCGGCCACCAGCGGCGCGTACACCGAGATCTGAGAAATCTCAGGCGTCAGCACCTTTTTCTTTGCAATTTCGTACTTCTTCACTGTTTCTCCTCCTGTCGAGTACTTCCTGTTTTCATCAATATTGCCAGCGGCACCCGCCGCACAGACCATGAATTTACCATTTTTTCCTGCCATAGCGCCGGCGCTTCTTCGCCATCAGGAGCCACCGCGTCAGGAGTGACACCAGGACAAGCACCACGGCCAGAACCAGCAGAGCGGCCAGGGTAATCCAATTGGGATTTTTTACCAACTCAACAGGGTTCCAGCTGCGGCTGACATCCTTCCGGCCGTCACCGTCGGGTCTGGAATAACGGCTGGGCACGCCCTCCCCCCCAAAGCTCTGGAGGTAAGCCGCCAGGGCGTACCATTCCTTGATCTCGTTTCCGTTTTTATCCCGGAGGATGCAGGCCTCGAAGTCGGTAACGGGACTTCCATCGGCCATCTTGGGCTCCAAGGACAGCAGTCCCATGGATTTGCCCTTCACCGTACTCAGCATCTGCGCGGAGTACATGCCGGTGACCACCCGGTAGAGCTGGTCATCCTCCAGGTCCTCATAGAACACGTGGCTACCTCCAGTTGGAGTCGCCTGGTTGCCATCCGGCATGGTAACGGACGCACTGTGCACAAAATCCACCCGCTGGGCCAGTTGAATGTCGATCACCCGGTTGAAGAACATCCGGTGGGTGTTGAAGCTATACTCCAGCCCAGCCATATAGAGCTGAGCGGCGGGCATCAGGGGGGTGACCGAGGCGTCCACCTCGGCGGCGGCCTTCAGCTCTTTTCCGGTGAGGTACACCCCCACCAAAGGAAAGCCGGAGGTGCCGTCGCTCCCCACCCCCATGGACAGCACGTCGAAGGCCATCGACGTTGTGATCTCCCCTGTCGCCAAGGGAGCTCTCAGCACCCCGTCGGCAGTTACGGTAACCGTGGGTCCGCCAGGGTTGTCCGCCTCCAGGTTCTGCGTGGCCCAGAGAAAGGAATCGGCCACCATCTCCCCCAAGGCATTGCCGTTCTGGACCCCGGAGGCTGGGGTGGGCAGGTCGAAATCCGTCCGGGTGAGCACCTGGTCATAGCTCAGGCCGTACCGCCCCAGATAAGCCCCCCCCACCTGCCGCTTCCACCGGTCCACCAGCAGGGTGATCTCCCGGTCCTCGGGGAGTGTCTCGTCAATAGGGGTCAAATGGTAGTCGGTCAGCGTCTTATCCCCATCTCCGGTCCAGGTCAGAGTAATGGAGCCCAGATTCTCACAGTAGGGTCCGGCAGAAACAATATAGGTATCCCCCACCACAATGGGCTCAAACAGGGTAGTGTGGGTGTGGCCGGAGACAATCAGGTCGATATCCGGCACCTTCTCCGCCAGCCGCTCATCCTCAGACAGCTTTTTCTTCTCGTTGGTCCCCGAGTGGGACAGACAGATAATAAATTCCGCCCCCTGCTCCTTCAAAGCATCCACACACCGCTGGGCATTAGCCGCCATATCCCCCAGTTCAAACCCAGAGGAGGGAGCGCAGGCGTGGGAGTCTTCCCCCATCAGTCCAAAGATGCCATAGGTGACCCCTCCCCTCTCCAATGTCATATAGTCCCGCACCCCGTAGGCCGCCATGGCCCGTTGGATATCCAGCTTGTCCGGGTTGTCCACTGCCGGCTTGTAATTGGCCATCAGAAGAGAGGGCAATGGGCCGCCGCTGGCCGCGGCGGCACTGAGCATAGAAGCGAAACCCGTTCCCGTGTGGTCAAACTCGTGGTTGCCCACGGCGGCGGCGTCATAACCCAGCGCGCCCATAGTGCACAGTTCCGCCGCTTGAGTGGTGTACAGGGTCTGAATCAGGGAACCGATGGAAAAATCTCCTCCGTCCAGGGTCAGCGCGTCGGGATGGGCAGACCGCTCCCGGTCCAGGGCAGTTTTCAGCCGGGCATATCCCCCCGACTCGCCCCCCTCCCAATCTGCCTGAGGTAAAAAATGGGAGTGGAGATCATGGGTAAAAAGCACAGTTGTGGTGTAATTCTCAGACTGAGCCGCCAAAGCGGGCAGCATGGAACACAGAAGCAGGAGCGCCAGCAAAAAGGCGGAAATATGACGGAAACGCTTCACTGGATACCTCCAAACATTTAATCAGCGGATCACATCGAATTGGACGGGACGGCAGAACAGTTCCCGGACCTGTCCCGGGTCTTGGGTCTGCCCCAGCACCCACATCAGCTTAGTGGCCGCGGCCTCCAGGGTCATATTATAGGCCTCCAGCAGCTGAAAACGCTCCTTCACCTGCTGTCCCACCTGATAAACCGACATATCGCTGCCCTCATAGGGCACCTGGGTCATCATCACAATGGTCTTGCCGGCGGACAGCCATTCCCCGATGGCCTGAGCCAAAGGGCCGCTTCCGCCGCCGGGCAGGCCGCCCACCCCGAACGACTGGAGAATCACCGCCTGATAGCTGTCCTTCAACAGCCGCAGGCTCTCCGCCTCCATCCCCGGAATCAGGGTCAGGAGCAGAACCCGGTCCTCCAGCCTGTCATAAAAGACCGGTTCCGCCCCATAGGAGTAGGAATGGGGGGCCAAATAGCGAATCAGCCGGCCGTCCCGGATCACTGCCCGCTCGGGATAGTCTACACAGGAGAAAGCGTTAAAGCTCTTGCTCCGTTCTTTTCGAGCCCGGGTGCCCAGAATCACTTTGCCGTCAAACACCAGACTCACATCGTGGGACTGCCGGTCAGCGGCGTAGAGAAAGCTGTCATACAGATTCCGCCGGGCGTCGGTGTCGTTGAGCGCGATGGACTTCTGTGAGCCGGTGATGACAATCGGTTTCGGGGAATCCTGAATCAGATAGGACAGGGCGGCGGCGGTATAAGCCATGGTGTCGGTGCCGTGGGTCACAACAAAGCCATCATAGTCCTCATAGCGGTCACGTATGGCGGCGGCCATCTCCAGCCAGTGGGAGGGACCAATATTGGTGCTGTCCAGATTCATCAGCTGTACAGCACCCACCCGGCACAACTCCCCCACCGCAGGGACGTGGCTAAGAATCTCCTCTGAGGTGATGGCGGGGCTGAGTCCCTCACCGCTCTCCTTGGACGCGATGGTCCCCCCGGTTGCCAGCATTAAAATCCGTTTCAACCCTTTAGCTCCTCTCCAGGGGACCGGCTTCCGGCCACGCCCCCATTTTCTGATTTACAGGCACTGGAGATATTTTCCATACAGGGTCATGGACAACTCGTCGCCCATCCGGTGGACCTGCTCCTCACTGACCCAGCCCTCATAAAGAGCCAGCTCCTCCAGACAGCCCACATACCGGCCGGTAGTGTCTTGAATCCGCTTGATGGTCTCCCCCGCAGCAAGGAGGCTGTCGGCGGTGCCTGCGTCCATCCACGTAAAGTTTCTCTCCAGGGGAATCACCTGAAGTTCTCCCCGGCGCAGATACTCCAGATTTACGTCGGTAATCTCCAACTCTCCTCTGGACGAGGGCTTCAGCTGGTGGGCGATTTCCATAACCTGATGGTCATAGAAATAAAGACCGGGAATGATATAGTTGGATTTGGGGTAGCGGGGCTTCTCCTCGATGGAAATGGCCTTTCCTTCCTTGTCGAACTCCACCACACCCAGAGGCCGGGGGTCCTCCACCCAGTAACCGAACACTGTGGCGCCCCGGTCGTTGGCCGCGGCCCGCTTCAGTGTGGCGGCCAAAGTGGGCGCATAGAAGATATTGTCCCCCAGCACCAGACATACCCGGTCGCTGCCCACGAACCGCTCTCCAATCAGCAGGGCGTCAGCAATGCCCCGGGCTACCGGCTGTTCGGCGTATTGAATGTGCAAGCCAAACTGCCTCCCGTCCCCCAGCAGATTCTGGAAAGTGGCCGTCTCACCCGGCGGAACGATAATCATTATTTCAGAGACTCCCGCCTGCATCAGGATGGCGATAGGGTAATAAATCAAGGGCTTGTCATAGACCGGCAGCAGGGGCTTGCACACCGGCCTTGTCATGGGATACAGGCGGGTCCCCTTTCCCGCCGCTAAGACAATACCTTTCATGGTGACCTCCATCATGTAAATGCCTTTGTTATCCGCACTGTGCCGCAGCAACAGCTTATTGTGCTATTTTATCATAAAAACGATCTTCTTTCAAGGAAAAATTGTTCCAAACTATAACAACCGGCGGAGGAAAAAACCTCCGCCGGTTGTCCAATCTACCTAACTTAATAAACAAACATTTCGCTTACATCGCAATAGACTCTCTCTTCTTGGAAATAATCTGCCATGCGACAATCACAGCAAAAATCACCACGCCAATGATATCGGTGAGCGGACCGGGGATCAACATCGCCAAACCGCCGGCCCCAATTAGGATTCTCTCGACTGCACCCATCCGCTTCAGCAGATAGCCCTCAAGACCCGCGGCCACACCGGCCATGCCAACAAAGCTGGTAATCGTAATCTGGACCACATCCCAAGGCCCCGCGTCTATAAACAGCATTGCCGGATTCATTGCAAAGATATAGGGAATCAGGAATGCCGCGATTGCCAGACGGGTGGCCTGGAAGGCCGTCTTCATGGGGTTGGCCTTCGCGATGGCGGAGCCCGCATAGGCGGCCAGAGCCACGGGAGGCGTAATGTCAGCCACAATGCCGAAGTAGAACACGAACATGTTGGCGGCGATGGCGTTCATACCCATGCCGGTCACCAGAATGGGGGCGCAGGTGGTGGCCATGATAATATAGTTGGCGGTGGTGGGAACGCCCATGCCCAGAACAATACAGGTAATCATGGTAAAGAACAGGGCGATCATCAGCTGTCCGTTGGCCACGCCCACGATGGCGCTGATGAAGACATTGCTCAGACCGGTCAGCGTCACCACGCCGGCGATAATGCCGGCCACGCCGCAGGCGATGGCGATGGACAGGCAGTTCCGGGCGCCGTTCTCCAGCGCGTCAATGAAGCCGCTGATTGTCATGCGGTTATCCTTGTTGAAAATACTGACCGCAATGCACAGACCGGTAGCAATAATCGCGGCCATCGCCATGGTGCGGCCGTTCATAATCATAGCCACCAAGGCCACCAGGGGGATCAGCAGATACACCTTGGGCAGGAGCTCACGCCACTTGGGCAGCTCACTCTTGGGGATGCCCTTCAGATCAAGCCGCTTCGCCCGCAGATGCACCTGAAGGAAGATGCCGGCAAAGTACAGGACAGCGGGCAGGATGGCCCGCGTGACAATGTCGCTGTAAGGCACATCCACCATTTCCGCCATCAGGAAGGCGGCGGCGCCCATGATGGGCGGCATAATCTGCCCGCCTGTGGAGGACGCGGCCTCTACCGCCCCGGCAAACTCCGGAGGATAGCCGGTCCGCTTCATCATGGGAATGGTGACGGAGCCGGTGGTCACGGTGTTGCCCACGGAGGAGCCGGACACCATGCCGCACATGGCTGAGGAGATGACGGCCACCTTAGCCGGTCCGCCTGTGGCCCAGCCGGCCAGGGCGTTGGCGCAGGAAATAAAGAAATTGCTGATCCCCGTCGCCTCCAGGAAGGCGCCAAAAATAATGAACAGCGCGATATAAGTGGAACAGACGTTAATCGGCATACCAATAATGCCGTTGGTGGTATAGAAAAGGTTATAAACGACGCTCTTCAAGCTCTTTCCGGCAATGAAAGCGTAGACGATGAAGCAGGAGGCCACCACAAGAATGGGCAGGCCCACCACGCGGCGGCAGCACTCAAAGAGAATCAGCGCACCCAGAACGCCCAGGATAATCTCAAACGTGGTGATTCGGGTGGCCCGCATCATCAGGTCTCTCTCATTAAAGAAGAAGTACAGAAAAGCGCCGGAACCAACAATACCCAAAATAATATCATACCAGGGGATACTGTTTGTTTTAAGGACAGAGCCCTTTTTCATGGGGAAAACGATGAACACCAGAAGAATCACCAGGCCCAGGAACAGCGGACGGCGCTGCGTCTCGCTCCAGGTGGAGAACAGATTCATCCACATCAGGCCCACGCTGAACAGGGCCAAGGAATAGCGGACAAGCTTTTTCGGAATGCCCTCCCAAATACGAACGTTTGACTCACGGTCGTATTTCTTCATGATCTCTTCTACATCGGCCTGCACGTCAGAAACTTCTCCCGCCGGTGCGGTGTTGACTGCTTTTTTCTTTTGATCTTCCACAGAGATGCCTCCTTTTGCTGATTTATTGTTTGGATTGGTAACTAAAGAAACTCTGCTTCAGGTCCGCCTTTGGCCGCACTCGGCTTCCTCTTCTTCCCTCTCCAAGACTCAACCAAATCCACTCAGGACAAAAGCATCGTGTTCTTTTCTCTGGAAAACTCAGCTCTGAAAGGGCCACACCCTCTCATAGCTGATATGGACCTTTGTGTTCCGGCCGCACAGCTCCCGCAGACTGATCTCCTCGCCGCCGATGTCCAGCGTGTGATCCGACACCGTGCCCACAAAGAGGTAAAACGCGGGGATTTCCTGGTCCAGTCCGGAAACCACCATTGCCCCGGTCTCCTCCTCATAGGACAGCCGCGTTTTGGGGTCCAGATCAGAGGGCACTCCGGCGCCAAAGCCATAGTAAATGGTTTTTCGCAAAAAGATCATTCCATCCTCGCCCACATCATAGCAGTCCGTCACCGGCGTCTGATTGACGGAATGGATGAAAGTGATGGAAAACTCCTCCCCCTTTTCCAGGGGATATGCGGCATAGAGCCGGCCGGTCTCCGCGTTGCGCAGCGTCAGCCTCTCTGCCGGGAGGAAGAAAAGGACCGCGGCCGCAATAGCCAGACAGGCTATTGCGGCCGCGGCTACCAGAACCTTGTTCTTATTCACAAAGCGTTGTCAGTCGCATCTTGTCAGATACTTACTTGGTGGTGATGCCCTTCTCATTCAGGTACTTCTCAGCACCGGGATGATAAGGAATGCTGACGCCGTCAACGGCAGTCTCCAGAGACATGCCCTTGAACTTGCCGTGGCCGTCCTGCAGGCCGGACAGGTTGTCGAACATGGCGGACATCAGCTCGTAGACCACGTCGTCAGACACGTCGGCGCGGGCGACCAGCATGGCGCGGATGCTGACGGTGGTGACGTCGCGGTCCAGACCGTCATAAGTACCGGCGGGGATCACAGTCTTGGCGTAGAAGGGGTAGTCGCCCATCAGGCCGTCAATGCGGTCATCTTCCAGGGTGATCACGTTCAGAGGCTTGTTGGCGGTGGCGGCCAGGTCGACCAGAGCGGTGGTGGGAGCGCCGGACACGCAGAAGGCGGCGTCGATCTTGCCGTCCTTCATGCCCTCGGCAGAATCGCTGTAGGACTGATAAACGGCGTTCACATCGTCGAAGCTCATGCCGAACTCAGCAAAAATCTGACCGGCGGCGAAGTTGTCACCGGAACCAGCGGCGCCGACGGAGACAGTCTTGCCCTGCAGGTCGCTGAAGGTCTTGATGTTGGGGTCCAGGGTGAAGACCTGAACGACCTCGTCATACATGGAGCACAGGGCGCCCCAATCCTCATAAGGTTCAGAGCCGTCAAACAGGTCGGTGCCGGTCAGAGCGTAGTAAGCGACGTCGTTCTGCAGAATGGCGAAGTTAGCCTCATTGTCCTGCAGAAGTTGAACATTGGCCTTGGACGCGCCGGTGGAGGTGACGGTGATCTCGGACTTCTTCAGGACGGGATTCAGCACGGTGGCCATCACGTTGCCAATAGCGTAGTAGTTGGCGCTGGTGGAGCCGGTAGCCAGAGTAATGGCCGGTTTCTTGCTGCCGCAGGCTGTCAGGGCCACGCCCATCAGCATGACCGCGGCAAGCGCAAGTGCGAGCTTTTTCTTCATAGTTCTCTTCCTCCATTTTTCAGTTTGGCTTTGCGCTCCCAATACCGGGAGCGCAAAAAGCCCAATTGGGCTTTTTGCCGATGGATTCGCAGGTTTTTTATACCTGCTTGTTTATTATATTACATACTCTCCAAAATTGCAAGCTATTTTTTCTCCACAGGGGTGTCAGAAGCGACAAACTGCCGCGGAAGGCGTGGCGGCCGTCCTGCCTGACCGCAGCTGTTGACACATTTTCTTCCTTCTAGTATAATTGGAAATCTGAAACATCTTTGGAGGGAGACGGCCGAATGAAACAATTTTATGGCATGAGTCAGAGAGGGAACCTGACGGAAGCGCTTCAGGGCCTCTACAATCCCCAGTTTATTATGCTGCTCTCAAACGACACGCAGTTTGAGGAGCATGTGGCGGCCCTGGAAAAGCGCTATCCCGGCGTTCCCAGCATCGGGTGCATCGGAATGAGCTACCAGCTCGGCGTCGTGGAGCACGGCGTTGGAATCATCGCTTTCTGCGACGGCGTCACCGCGGCGGCAAATGTGCTGGAGCAGGTGTCCACCGTACCGGTCAAATACATACATCGTCTGGAGCGTGATATCCAGACAGTGGGCGGCTCCAGCCGTGACACCGTCTGCATCGATTTCTGCACCGGGAACGACGCCTGTGTGCTGACCACGATCTATACCGTGCTTCGGAAGCGGGGCATCTCTCTGGTGGGTGGAACCGGCGACCAAGGAAAGGTATCCGCCAACGGCCGGATCTATCAGGACGCGGTGGCCTACGCCTTGGTCCGAAACCAGAACGGCCGGGTCAGGACCTATAAAGAAAACATCTATCACCAGTTGGGAAATTACCGTTTCATCGCCTCTGACACCGACCGTGCCAACTATGTTCTGGGCTCCTTGAACGGCAAGCCGGCCAAGCAGGTCTACAAAAGTATCCTCCACGTGACGGACGAAGAGATTCTCACCCGGACCTTTCAGAACCCTTTCGGCAAGCTCAACGGCGACGACACCTGCATCATCTCTATTAAGGAGGTCAACGGAAACGCCCTGGCCTGTTTCCGTCAGGTCAACGATTCCGACGTTCTGATTCTGTTGGAGTTGGGGGACTACCAGGCCATCACCCGGGACACCATTCAGCAGATATGCCATGATTTCCCTCGCCGTTCCGCCATTTTCTCCGTCAACTGCCTGTTCCGATACAAGCTGTTCTCCGAGCGCGGTTACATGCAGCCCTATCTCCAGGAGATGGCGGCTCTGGGCTGTCACGCCGGCTTTGTGGGCTACGGCGAGCACTACAACGATCGTTTCGTGAACCAATCCATGACCTGTGTGGTCTTTGAATAATAAGGAGGGGAGCGGCCATGTTGTTTAGGAGAAAAGACCGGCAGAAACCGGCAAAGGTCCGTAAGGAAGACTGTCTCTACCCGGTGCTCCATGTGGCGGACAGCCTGAAGGAATACCAGAAGGAGCTGGTAAAGAAAGAGGTGGCCTCTCTCTGGGAGCTGAGCATGGTGGGCACCTCCTTTTCCGGTGTAATCAAGGAGGCGGATCACTTCCAGGCGAAGCTCCAGGACTTGGGGTTGTCCTTTTCCAACATCAATGAGACGGCGGAGCAGTTCGCTCAGGTGCGGAACGAGATTGCCCAGAACGTGTCGGAAGCCCAGGGCCAGATGGAGGATCTGGGCCGCACCTCCGCGCAGGTCCAGAAATCCTACGATGAGATGACAGAAATCTTCACGCAGCTTCAGGCCGCTATCAAGGCGATTCAGCAATGTATGGGCAAGATTGTGTCCATTGCGGACCAGACGAACATCCTTGCTATCAACGCCTCTATCGAGGCGGCCAGAGCGGGCGTCGAGGGCAAGGGATTCGCCGTGGTGGCCGCCCAGGTAAAAGAGCTGGCTAAAGAAATAAAAATACTTGCCGGTGAGGTGGATACTGGCATTAACGATGTGGAAGACCGCGCCAGCCAGCTCAGCGGCAGTATTCAGACGTCTCAGGAGACTTTGGGTCAGGGCGTTGGCATTGTGTCCCAGACTGACGAGAGCTTCCGCAAAATCACCTCCGCCGCCGAGGGAGCCGTGTCTGTGCAAACGGAGATTGCCGGTGTGATCCTCGCCTCTCAGCAGGAGCTCCAAGTGATCCGCCAGTTTTTCGATCAGATCAAGAGCCAGTACCAGGAGGTCGTCACACATATCGACCGCGCCAGCCGTCTGGGCACCACCAAAAGCGCCATGTTCGAGGACATGGACACCATGATCTCCCAGCTCCCGCCCCTCGTCAAAGACATGGAGGGGAACACCTGAAGCTGTCGCTGCTCCCTCCGGACGGTTTGAGTGGAACGCGCGGCGGCATAAAAGCCATCGGATTGGTTTGAATCCGATGGCTTTTTTACATCTGTTTCTCCATCCCAGCCCATATTTCCCACCGGCAGGGGTTGAAAGGGAAGAGACCCCATGCTATATATTATCAATACGAATCAAGTGTTGAACAAGGACTTGGCAAGAGCGGCAGCGATGCGGCGCGGGTCCGAGCAGGTGCGGACTAAGGAAACAGACTGAATATCAGTCAAGCAATTGGCCCGTTGAAAAAACACTCGACGGGCTGGCGGACAGAACTGGCAAAGGAGGAAAATGTATCGTCAGAAAGCAGCATGTTGTCCTTTTGGTTTTTCGAGGGGTAAGCAGCTCGAGGGCGCGGTTTTGCTTGAGTGACTGCGCCTAACCAACGTTAATATATGCCTTATCAGCAGATAGCCGTCCTGACTTCAAGGAGGCATGGTCCTCCATAATTTGTTTGGCGGCAGGGAGGTTGTGCTGAGCCGCACTGGAAGCCATCAAGGACACCGGGATACAGAGCGGGACCCACCCCGCTCCGAATGATTTCGGCTTCAGCCACCTCTCTGGTTTTGCCGCCGCGGACCGATACATATACAACAGCCGTTTTCATTGTGTTCTCCTCACAACGCCGCAACCGTCGTCTCAATGGCCTCCTCCTCGGCCTGCATCGCCCTGAGCGTCATATCCAGCAGCTTGTCCAGCTCCCAGCCCAGCAGCTCCGCCCCTTTGGCTATGACGTCCCGGGAGCAGCCGGCGGCAAACTTCTTGTCCTTGAATTTTTTCTTGAGGGATTTCAGCTCCATGTCGGCAGTGCTTTTGGAGGGACGCATCAGGGCCGCCGCACCGATCAGACCGGTGAGCTCGTCACAGGCGTAGAGCACCTTCTCCATCTCGTGCACCGGCTTGATATCCACCCGGTGCCCCCAGCCGTGGCTGGCGGTGGCCCGGACAATGGCCTCCTCCACTCCGGCATTCCGCATCAGCTCCTGAGACTTCTCACAATGCTCCTCAGGCCACATCTCAAAGTCCAGGTCGTGGAGCAGGCCCACCACGGACCAGAAGTCCGCCTGGTCCACATAGCCCAGTTCCCGGGCGTACCATCCCATCACATGCTCCACCGTGATGGCGTGGCGCAGATGGAAGGGCTCCTTGTTGTATTGGGTCAGCAGGTCCCAGGCCTGAGAACGGGATATGGACATAAATATCTCTCCTCTGTGTTATGGTTTGTCATACAGGGTAAGGGCTTTGCCCTTACCCTGTATTTGTAAGTTATACCGTAATTTTAACCATCTGTCAATACGCCACCACAATGCCGCCATCATAGGCGTAGACGCTGGTGATGCCTCCGGCCTCGGTGATGAGGATATGGGCAAATTTGCATTTCGCCTCCACCATAGCCTTCACCTGGAAAGCCCGCTCCAGACAGTTGCAGTGGCAGATGGCCAGGGTGCGACCCACGTGGGCGGCATCGGCCGCGATCTTATCCACCATTTTGGTCAAAGCCTGCTTGATGGTCAGCGCCTGTCCCAGCTTACAGATCTCCCCTTCCGGGGTGGCGCCCATAAAGAGCTTGATTTTCAGCGCCCCGGTGATGACCGCCTGGAGCTTGGTAAGCCGGCCGTTTTTCCGCAGATTCTCCAAGCTCTCCAATACAAACAGAGTCTGCATCTGGTAGATGAACTGTTCCACCTCGGTGACCACCCGCTTATAGGGCATCCCCGCAGAGGCCAGCCGGTGAATCGCCATAGCCACCAGCAGCTCTCCGGAAGCGGCGGAGCAGGAGTTGAACACGTGGACGTTGACCTCCGGGTGTTCCTCCTCCATAAGGATGCGGGCCTGCTCGGCACTGTTGTGGGAACCGCTGAGCAGAGCCGACAGGGTAACTACATAGATATCGTCCGCCCCTCGGAAGGCGTCCAGATAGGTCTGGGGAGAGGGACAGGCAGTGGAGGGGGCGTCCTCGCTCTGGCGCATGGCCCACAGCAGATCAGCCTGATCAAAGGTCTCGTCGTCCACAAAGGTACTGCCGTTGGACTGGATGGTCAGCGGAACCTTGACAAAGACGGGGTCCTTCAGCATGGCGGGGGTCAGGTCGCAGCAGCTGTCCACTACAATTTTGAAACTCATGTATTTCATCTCCAGACATGGTTTTTTAAATTAGATTCTGACAATTAGTTTACCATACCTTTGGGGAGATGTAAAGAGAAAATATAAATCTCCGCCTGATAAATCAGTGTCTGCCAATCACATAGCGATCATGCGGCATATCAACGCCACGATAATGCTTGATCCATGTGTCCATTACAGTCATGCCGTTTCTAATAGCCACGTTCTGCGAAGCTGTGTTGGTATTTCTAATGATAGAACAGACTTCCTCTGCATTCAGCACATCAAAGGCATAGTGCTTACATGCCTGAGCCGCTTCTGTGGCATATCCCTTATGCCAGTACCGCCGTTGAAACAAATAGCCTATTTCAAGCACTTCCCGCTCTTTCCACAACTGCATCGTTAACCCGCACTGTCCAATCATCTCTCCAGTCTCTTTCAACACTACCGCCCACAACCCAAAACCATATTTATGATAGCGCGCCAACTGTCTGTCAAGCCATTCCTGTACCTCTGTGCTGCTAAAGGCGCCCTCATATGCATACATCGCCTTTTCGTCCTGCAAAATTACACATAGCGCCTCAAAGTCAGGCTGTCCCATTTCACGCAGGCACAATCGTTCTGTTTCAAGAATCACAGTTTATCTCCCTCCAGCTCCTTCAGCAGCTTCTGGTCCTCCTTGGAGGACAGGTCCAGCTTCTCGTAGAGGTCAGGCCGGCGCTGTCTGGTACGGAGGATGGACTGCTTCCTGCGCCACTGGTCCACCCTGGCGTGGTTGCCCGACAGCAGGATGGGCGGCACCGCCCGGCCGTGCCAGACCTCGGGGCGGGAATACTGGGGGGCCTCCAGCATCCCGTTCCAGTGGCTTTCGTTCTCATAACAGGAGGGGTCGGACAGCACTCCGGGCACCAGGCGGCACACCGCGTCGGCCACCGCCATGGCCGGGATCTCCCCACCGGTCATGACGAAGTCGCCGATGGAAATTTCCTCGTCCACGCACTCCTCAATGAATCGCTCGTCGATGCCCTCATAGTGGCCGCAGACCAGGATTAGCCGCTGGTAATCGTCCTTCAAGCGCCGGGCGTCGGCCTGGGTAAAGGTTTTCCCCGCCGGAGACATGTAGATGGTATGGACCCGCTCCCCCGCTTCCTGGCAGACGTGCTCCCAGCAGCGGAATAGCGGGTCGGCCTGCATCACCGCTCCCCTTCCCCCGCCGTAGGGGTAATCGTCCACCTGTTTCTGCTTGTTCACGGTGTAGTCCCTGATCTGGTGGCACTCCACCCGAATATAGCCCCGCTCCTGTCCCCGGCCCAGGACCGACTCACAGAGCATATCCCCTACCACATCGGGAAATAATGTCATAATATCAATACGGTACATATCCGTTCCGCCTTTCTCCATGCTTAAGGCAATATTATACGGGATTCCTTCCTTGTTTGCAACGGATTCCAGGTAAAAAAACTATCGCATTTCTGGCAAAAATATGCTATGATATGGGACGATAATATTTTGTACGAAAGCGAGGTCATTCTTAATGTACTGCACCCGTAAAGTCACCGACGACCTGATTTGGATCGGAGCCAACGACCGCCAACACCCCATCTTCGAGGCGGCCCACCCCGTCCCCCGGGGGATGTCCTACAACTCCTACCTCCTGCTGGACGAGAAAACCGTCCTCTTTGACACGGTGGACCGGGCGGTTCAGACTCAGTTTCTGGAGAATCTGGAGCACGCCCTGGACGGCCGCAAGCTGGACTATATCTTCGTCCACCACATGGAGCCCGACCACGCCGCCACCCTGGGCGACCTGATGCTCCGCCACCCCGAGGCCAAAATCGTCTGCAACGGCAAGGCCATCAATATGATCCGCCAGTTCCACGCCGCCGACCCTAAAGGGGCCATCCTTGTGAATGAGGGTGACACCCTGTCCACCGGCCGCCATCATTTCACCTTTGTGGCCGCCCCCATGGTCCACTGGCCCGAGGTGGTGGTGAGCTACGATTCCACTGACAAGATCCTCTTCTCCGCCGACGGCTTCGGCTCTTTTGGGGCGCTGAACGGTGTGCTCTTCGCCGATGAGATCGACTGGGAGCGGGACTGGCTGGACGAGGCCCGCCGGTACTACACCAACATCGTGGGCAAGTACGGCCCCCAGGTGATGGCCCTGCTGGGCAAGGCCTCCAAACTGGATATTCAGATGATCTGCCCCCTCCACGGCCCTGTGTGGCGCAAGGACTTTGGACAAATCATCGACCGGTATGTGAAGTGGGCCAGCTACGAGCCCGAGGTCCAGGGCGTGGTCATCCCCTTCGCCTCCATCTATGGCAACACCGAGACCGCCGCCAACATCCTGGCCTGCCGTCTGGCCGAGCTGGGCGTCCCTGTGGAGATGCACGACGTATCGGTGACACACTACTCCCATGTACTGTCCGACTGCTTCAAATACAGCCACATCGTCTTCGCCTGCCCCACCTACAACAACGGAATTTTTGACCCCATGGAACACCTGCTCCGGGACCTGGCCCACCACAACCTGCAAAACCGCAAGGCGGCCCTCATCCAGAACGGCTCTTGGGCTCCCGCCAGCGGCAAGCTGATGACTGAGATTTTGGGCGGGATGAAAAACATGGAGATCATCGAGGCCCCTGTCACCCTCAAGTCCGCCCTGGCCCCTGGCCAGGAGGCCGAGTTGGAGGCCCTGGCAAAAGTCCTGGCCGCCTCCATCAAGGGCGAGGAGCCCGCTCCTGAAACTGAATCGGCTCAGGATAAGCCCAAGGGTTTTGTTTGCAAGATCTGCGGCTTTATCTATGAGAGCGACACCCTCCCCAAGGACTACACCTGTCCCATCTGCCGCCGTCCTGCCTCCGACTTTGAGCCTGTCTAATAATTCCTCAGCTAAAGGCCCCCGGAAGGCCGAGCAGTCTATACCGGACTGCCCCGACCTCCGGGGGTCTTTGATTGTGTTCAAATTATAACTGTATTTTCCGCCCGACGGACATAGTTTTGCTCCAGCATGGCCACATGGGAGAGAAAATCGCCGTCCTCAAAATATTTCGCTTTTCTTGTGCATTTGCGGACACAGGCCTGACATTTGACGCACATACCAACTGCCTCCAAAGTCTTTGGGTCAATGCTGCCCATGGGACAGGCCCTGGCGCAGGCACCGCAGGCAGAACATTTTTCCCACCGGGTCATCGGCTTGGCCTTCAGGAATTTGGCGGGAGCGCCATCCTTTCTCAGCGGTGTGTAATAGGGTCCGATCTCGCTCCGGTCCAGCTCCAGAAGGGGCAAGCTGTCCCCGGCCAGCTTCTCCGCCGCCCGGGCGGCAAAACCGGTCATCTGGTCCTGGTCCTCCTCGTCCGGCCGGCCCTCTCCCACCTTGTCGGAAAAGGCGTGCCGGCCCGCAAAGGCGGCGGCTCCCACTGTCAAGAATCCATTCCCCTCCAGAAGCAGGACCAGCTCCCGCAGGGCCTCGTCGGGGCTCCGGTTTCCAAAGACACAGACGGGGAGCACCGGAGTGCCGTCACCCCAAATTTTCTCCTTATACTCCGGCATTAGCTTATTGGGCAGACGGCCGGCGTAGACCGGGGAGGCCATAATCAAAAGGCTGTCAGGCCCGAAGCGATACTCCTTCTGCCGCTCTCCTGGTCTGGTAAAGGAAATCAACTCCGGTTCCAGACCCAGTCTCCGGCCCAGCTCTTCTGCCACAAAAGAGGCAATCTTCTCCGTGCCCCCCGTAGGGCTGAAATACAGGGCGCAAATCCTTTTGATCTCCATAGTAAATCTCCTTATCTGATATATTTCTGGTAAGCTGATATATAAAAAATTTTATTACAGCCCGGCTGCAATGTCAACGTCCTTTTTCACAGCTCACTGCTTAAACGATTAGAATGAGAGAATTCCATGTGGATTTTCAGAGGAAAATCTGTTATAGTATCGCAAAGAACATCATACAGACCGAATATGACAGGAGGAGAGGCCCATGTTCAAGCTGCTTCTGAGCCGGGCTGGCGGCGGAAAGACAACTGCTGTGCTGGACCGTCTGTGCCGGGCAGGGGCGGAACGTCCCCAGGTTCTGTTGGTACCTGAGCAGATGTCTCATGAGACGGAGCGCGCTCTGTGTAAGGCGGGCGGCCCCCAGATCAACCTGCGGGCGGAGGTTTTGTCGTTCAGCCGTTTGGCCAACCGGATATTCCAGGCCGCCGGCGGACTGGGGGAGGAGGAGTTAGACGGAGGCGGACGTCTCCTGCTCATGTACCGGGCAGTGCGGGAGACCGCCTCCAGCCTGAAGGTGTACAGCCGGCCCTCCAAGCGGCCCGCTTTTCTCACCTCCCTGATCGCCACAGCTGACGAGCTGAAGAGCTGCCGGGTCCTGCCCGAGACGCTGATCCGGGCGGGGGAGGAATCTTCCGGCCCCGAGGGGGACAAGCTCCGGGACCTGGGGTTGATCCTTGGGGAGTACGACGCCCTCACCGCAAGGACCGCCCTGGACCCCAGGGACCGCCTCACCCGGGCGGCGGACAGGCTGCTCGGCTGTGGTTGGGCTGAGGGCAGAGACCTTTGGCTGGACGGCTTCACCGACTTCACCCCCCAGCAGAGAGAGCTTCTCCGGATCCTCATGGCCCAGGCCAACTCCATGACTGTCACCCTCACCTGCGACCATCTGGAAGAGGACGAGGGGGGAACCGGGGTATTTTCTCCCGCCCGAAGAACGGCGGATGCCCTGCTCCGTCTGGCTCAAAAGGAGGGCGTCCCCTGTGAGGTGGAACACCTGGTTTTCTCCTGCGCCGGCAAGGCGGAGCCCCTTGTCCGCCTGGAGCGGGCTCTCTTCGGTGCGGACATCTTGGCCGCGGTGCCATGTGGGGACACTGTGGAGTTGTTTCAGGCTTCCACCCTCCGGGGGGAGGTGGAGTGGACCGCCGCCCGTATTCTACAGCTGGTCCGGGAGGAGGGACTGCGCTTCCGGGACATCGCCGTGGCGGCCCGAAGCTACGAGACCTATCGTGACCTGGTGGAATCCGTCTTCGGGCGGTACGGGGTTCCGGTGTTCTCCTCCGCCATGACGGATATTCTGGAAAAGCCGGTGCTGGCCCTGGTCACCGCCGCTCTGGATACCACAGCGGGAGGCTGGCGTTACGACGACGTCTTCCGCTATCTGAAGACCGGCCTTACCGACCTGTCCTGGGAGGACGTGGACCTGCTGGAGAACTACATTCTGAAATGGGACATCCGGGGCAGCCGATGGACCCAGGGCAAGGACTGGTCCTGGCACCCTAAGGGCTACGGCATGCCCTGGGAGGAGGGGGATCGGGCCCTCCTGGCCCGGGTGGACGCCGCCCGACGACAGGTATTCGGCCCCCTGGAAGCGCTTCGGAAAAATCAGAATAAAACCGGAAGGGGACAGGCGGCAGCGCTTTACGCCTTTTTGGAGGAGATCGGCCTGCCACGGCGGCTGGAGGAGCGGGTGGACCTTCTCCTCCGGCGGGACCGCCCCGCACTGGCCGGGGAGTACCGTCAGCTGTGGGACATCCTGTGCGGCGGGCTGGAGCAGTGCGCCCGTCTGCTGGGAGAGACCCCCATGGAACTGGAGGAATTCGCCCTGCTGTTCAAGCTGGTGCTGTCCCAATACGATGTGGGCACTATCCCCGTCTCTCTGGACCGGGTGACGGCGGGTGAGACCACTCGTCAAACGGGCCGGCGGGTGAAGGTCCTGTTTCTCCTAGGCGCGGACGACGCCTCCCTGCCCCAGGTGGGGACCGCCCCCGGTCTCCTGTCTGACGACGACCGGGCCCTGCTGGCGGGCTACGGCCTGGAACTGGCCCAGTCCCAGCGTGACCTTCTCTATCGTGAAATGACCACCATCTATCAGATCTGCGCCCAGCCCAGCCGGAAGCTGGCGGTATCCTGGCCTGTCCAGGGTCCCGCGGGGGAGGAGCGCCGCCCCAGTTTTCTGATTGGGCGGCTGCGGCTTCTGTTCAGCGATCTGATCCCCCTGCGGGAGGAGGAGTTGAACGGCTCCTTCCGTCTGGAGGCCCCTCTGCCCGCCCTGGAACAGGCTGGACGGGATGTCAACGCCCGGCGGGCCCTGGAGGGCCTGCCGGGCTTCGGGGAACAGGTGGCCCGGCTGGACCGGGCGGCCGCCTGGGAGCGGGGACGGCTGTCCCGGCAGGCGGTAGACCGGCTCTATGGAAGGCGGGTGGCCATGTCGGCCTCCCGGATGGATCAGTACAAGTCCTGCCATTTCTCTTACTTCATGCGCTATGGGCTGGCGGCGGAGCCTCGGAAGCCCGCAGGCTTCACCGCCCCGGAGTACGGCACCTTTGTCCACTATGTGCTGGAGCATGTCCTCCAGGACGAGATGTTCACCCAGACCACCATTCCAGGCATGGAGGACGAAGCTCGAGAAAAAAAACTGCGCCGTCTGACGAAGCAGGCGGTGGACCGCTATGTGGCAGAGGAACTGGGCGGGCTGGAGGGACAAAGCCCCCGCTTTCAGTATCTGTTCCGCCGTCTGCTCCGCTCCGTCCAGGCGGTAGTGGACAACGTGGCGGAGGAGCTGCTGTCCTCCCAATTCAAGCCCATCTCCTTTGAACTGGGCTTTGGAAGACGCGGCGACCTACCTCCGGTAGAGCTAACCCATAACGGGGTCACTCTCAGCGTTACAGGCTTTGTGGACCGGGTGGACGGCTGGGTCAAGGACGGCCGGCTTCACCTGCGGGTGGTGGACTACAAGACAGGACGAAAGACCTTTGATCTCACCGAGGTGTGGAACGGTCTGGGACTGCAAATGCTTCTCTACCTCTTCACCCTGGAGGAAAAGGGGCAGGCTCTCTATGGTCTGCCGGTGGAAGGGGACGGCGTGCTCTACCTCCCCGCCCGGGAGGCAGTCATCCGGGGCAGCCGGTCCATCAGCGACGAGGAGCTGCGCAAAAGGGTGGACAGGGAGCTGACCCGCAGCGGCCTGGTGGTGGACGATCCCCAGGTGCTGAACGCCATGGAGGTCCAGGGGGAGAACGGCTACCGCTTCCTGCCCCTTAAGGTGAGCAGGTCCACCGAACAGATCACCGGCGAGGCCCTGGCCTCCGCTGAGCAGCTGGGAAAGCTGGGAAAGCACGTTCAGCGGGTGCTGGAGGACATCTGTCAGGAACTGGCAGGGGGGAGTATCGCCGCCGACCCCTTCTGGCGGGGTCCGGAGAAAAACGCCTGCCGCTTCTGTGACTATGCCGCCGCCTGCCACTTTGAGCCGGGCCGGGGCGGCGACCACAAGCGCTGGCTGCCCCGCGTGAGCGCAGAGGAATTTTGGAAACAGATAAGTCAGGAGCCATGACAAAATGAGTAGTAAGCAGGAGGAAGGATGGATATTCAGCTTCATTATACGATTGCCGGACAGGGCTTCCCTCTGGTGATGCTTCACGGAAACGGGGAAGATCACACCTATTTCAAGCATCAGATGGCCCCCTTTTCGGAGCGGTATCAGGTGATTGCCCTGGAAACCCGGGGCCACGGGCAGTCCCCCCGGGGGACAGCCCCTTTCACCCTGGAGCAGTTTGCCGAGGACCTGAAAGCGTTTTTAGACAGCCGGGAGATCAGACGCTGTCATCTGCTGGGCTTCTCTGACGGGGCCAATATCGCCCTGCTGTTCGCCCTGAAGTACCCGGAATATGTGGAAAAGCTGGTTTTGAACGGGGCCGACCTGTCACCTTCGGGGGTGAAGCTGTCCATACAGGCGCCGATCATTTTGGGCTGGGGACTGCTCCAGGTAATCCGCAGGCTTGACAAAAGGACTCAGCCTAAGTGGGAGCTGCTGGACCTGATGACTACCCAGCCCCATATCGACCCGGAAGCCTTGTCTGTGCTTCCCATGCCAACCCTGGTCGTGGCAGGGAAGAGGGACATGATTCGGGACAAGCACACCCGTTTGATCGCCAAATCCATCCCTGACAGCCAACTGGCTATTCTTCCCGGCGACCACTTCGTGGCCCGGCAGAACTGGCAGGCATTTAACCCGGTCGTTCTGGATTTTTTATCTGAGTAAGGAAGGTTTTTATGGAACACAGCAAGAATATTTTAATTATCAGCGACATGCCCGGTTACGGAAAGATGGGAATGGCGGGAATGCTGCCCATCCTGTCCAACATGGGCCACAGCATTTACAATCTGCCCACCGCTCTGGTGTCCAACAACTTCGATTATGGGAAATTCTCCGTTCTGGATGCCACAGATTATATGAAAGAAACCATCCAGGTCTGGCAGGAGCTTGGCTTCCAGTTCGACTGTATCACCACTGGCTTTCTGGCCTCAGCGGCCCAGGTGGACCTGCTCCGGGACTTCATCAACAGCCAGCGGAAGGAGGACTCTCTGGTCATCACCGACCCCATTATGGGGGATGGGGGCAAGCTGTACAACGGCTCCACCCGGGAGACGGTGGAGAATATGAGCCGCTTCGTCGGGGTGGCCGACGTGATCGTCCCCAACCTGACAGAGGCGGAATTCCTCACCGGGGTGTATGAGGGGAAGGAGACCCTAACCGCCGGGGAGGCCTGCCGGATGCTGGACGGCCTGCTGGCCCTGGGGCCGCGGTCAGCGGTCGTCACCAGCGGCCGGGAAACGGAGACGGGCCGTCACACGGTCTGGGGCTTTGACGGAAAGACCGGAGAGTACTTCACTGTGCCCTACCGCTTCATCAAGGCCCATTTCCCAGGCACCGGGGATATCTTTACCTCCCTGCTCACCGGCAAGCTCCTGGAGGGACAGACGCTCCCCCAGGCGGTGAAGAAGGCGGTGGACCTGCTGGAACGGCTGATTTTTCTGGAACAGGACGTGGCCGAGCGGAACAACGGCATCCGTATCGAGAAGTATTTGAGCATATTGACGGAGTAAAGGAGGCGATCCCATGCCCTTCCCACTGACAGAGGAACAGCGAAAAATCGTAGATGATCGTGGCGGGGAGCTGCTGGTATCGGCGGCGGCTGGTTCGGGCAAGACCCGGGTGCTGGTGGAACGGCTGCTGGACCGGGTGACGGCGGAGGGCCTGGACATCGACCGCTTCCTGATCATCACCTATACCAAGGCCGCCGCCGCCGAGCTGCGGGGCCGCATCGCCCAAGAGCTGTCTGACCGGCTGGCGGAGCACCCCAACGACCGCCACCTGCGCCGTCAGGCCACCCTGGTCTATCGGACCGGCATCTCCACCATCCACGCCTTCTGCGCCGCCCTTCTGCGGGAGAGCGGCCATCTGCTGGACCTGGACCCGGACTTTCGCCTGTGTGACGAGGGGGAGGGCCGCGTCCTTCTTGCACAGACGCTGGACGAACTTCTGGACAAGCGTTATGAGGACCTGACGGAGGACAGCCCCTTTGCCCTGCTGGTGGACACCCTGTCCGCCGGACGGGACGACAGCCGGCTGGCCCAGATCGCTGTCGACATCTTTACCCGGGTGCAGAGCCACCCCGACCCCGCCCGCTGGCTCCAGGAGGAGCGTGCGCGGTGGGAGCTGGAGGGAATCTCTGATCTGGCCCAGACCCCCTGGGGTCGACTGCTCCTGGAGGACTCCCGGCGGCAGGCCCGGTACTGCGCCGCTCAGCTACTCTATGCTCTGACCCTGGCCGAGAAGGACGAACTGCTCTCTCTCAACTACGCTCCCTCCATCTCCGCCACCCTGGACGGCCTGGATTCCTTCCTGCGTGAGACCACCTGGGACGGGGCCTGTGCCCGGCTTCCCATTCCATTCCCTGGTGCCGGCCGAAAGCGGAAACGAACCGCGGAAGTCAGTCCAATGGAGGAGTCGCTGGCCGCCCAGGTGGGCGAACACATGAAAGCCATCCGGGAACAATGTAAAAAAATCCTGGCTGAACTGGCCGAGCCCTTCGACGGAACTACCGCCGCCCATCTGGAAGAGCTGTCCCTCTCACGGCCTGCGGTACAGGCACTGATGGACCTGGTTCTCGACCTTCAGGAGGCTTTTTCCCGAGAAAAGGCCCGACGGAGCCTGCTGGATTTCTCTGATCTGGAGCATTTTGCGGTAAAGCTTCTCACCGGCGAGGACGGCAGCCCTTCCCCGCTGGCCTGGTCCTGGTCCGCTCGGTACGACGAAATTCTGGTAGACGAGTATCAGGACACCAATCAGGTTCAGAACGCCATCTTTGACGCCATCTCCAGTGCGGGCCGCAGACTGTTTCAGGTCGGGGACGTCAAGCAGTCCATCTACCGTTTCCGGCTGGCGGATCCCACCATTTTTCTGAGAAAATACCGGGAATTTGCCGAGGGTGATCAGGCCTGGGAGGGCGCGCCCCGAAAGCGTATCCTGTCCCAAAACTTCCGTTCCCGTCCACAGGTGCTGGAGGGATGCAACGACCTGTTTCGGAGCATTATGTCAACGGACTTTGGCGAGCTGGACTACTCCGACGATCAGGCCCTGGTGCCAGGAAAGAAATTTTTGGAAGGACCCGCATCGGAGTTGTGTAGGAGTCTCGACCCCTACGCTCTGGAGCTGGACGCCCTCGACCTGTCCTTTCTGGGAGAGAAGGTGGGAGAAAAGGACAACAAGGACCTGCTGGAAGCCCGCTTTGCCGCCCGGCGCATCCGGGATCTGCTGGAACAGCCTCTGATGATCGAGGATGGAGACAGCCTGCGGCCCGCACGGCCCTCTGACGTGATGATCCTCCTGCGCAGCCCAGGCCCGGTGCTCCATCATTACCTCCAGGCCCTCAACGAGGAGGGGATCCCCTGGACCGCCGACGGCGGAGAGGACTTTTTTCAGACCACTGAGGTCAATGTGGCGCTGTCTATTCTTCAGATCGTGGACAACCCCCGCCAAGACGTGCCTCTCGTGGCTGCTCTGCGTTCCCCGGTGTACGGATTTTCCGGGGATAAGCTGGCCCTGCTTCGGGCGGACAGCGGAGGGGATTTCTACACCGCACTGTCTCGCGCCGCCCAAAATGGGGATCAGGACTGTCTGGCCTTTCTGGATCAGCTGGAGGAACTGCGCTTTGGAGCGGGGGACCGCACCTGCCGACAGCTGATGTGGCATATCTTTGAAAAAACCAATCTGCTGGGCGTCTTCGGCGCAATGGAGGGGGGCGGCGAGCGGCAGAGCAACCTGCTTGCCCTCTATGCCCTGGCTGGTCAGCTGGAAAACAGCGGCTGCCGCACCCTGTTTCAATTTCTTCTGCGGCTGGACCGTCTCAGAACTACCGGATCCAGGCTGGGGATGGCCGACCACGCCGCTCAGAGCGGGGCGGGCGTTTCCATTCTGTCCATCCACAAGTCCAAGGGCCTGGAAAAGCCGGTAGTCCTGGTGTGCGGCCTCAGCCGTCAGCTGAACCGTGAGGACCTGAAGCGTCCGGTGCTCTTTCATCCTGAGCTGGGCGTGGGGCCCAAGGGACTGGATCGGCTGCGAATGGTGGAGTACCCCACTCTAGCCCGCCGGGCGGTCTCCCGGCAGTTGGAGCGGGAGATGATGGCCGAGGAGCTGCGCCTGCTCTATGTGGCCATGACCCGCGCCCGGGAAAAGCTGATCCTTACCTTGACTCTCACTGGCGGCTCCGTTGAGCTGGCCCGAATCGGAGAGGGTCTCTCTCTTCCCATCTCTCCTCTGTCTCTGGAACGCCAGCAGAGCGCCGGGGGCTGGTTGCTCCTCCACGCGCTCACCCGACCGGAGGGCGCCGTCCTCCGGGACAGGGCCGGCCTGCCTGAACTGCGTGCCGAGGATCTGGGGCCATCCTGGGACATCCGCTGGGTGGAGGGAGCCCTCCTGACCGAACCATCCCAAGTGGAGGACCGTTGTGCCGCCCCCCCTCAAGCAGGCGAAATAGAAGAGGACCTGACCGTCCGATTCAGCTGGGTCTATCCCCATCTTGCGGCGGCCGGCCTGCCCTCCAAGCTCACCGCCACCCAACTGAAGGGCCGTCCTCTGGACCAGGAGGCCGCCGAGGAGACGGAACAGAGCTCTTGGCTGGAGCAGCCCGTCACCCGCCCCAATTTCATCGCGGAGGACCGGGGACTCACTCCCGCTCAGCGGGGCACCGCCCTGCATCTGGCCATGCAATACCTCCCTTTGGATATGGACGGCAGTCCGGAGGCGGTGGGACTGGAGCTGGACCGGCTGACAGATCAGGGATTTCTCACCCCCCTCCAGCGCCAGGCTATAGAGCCGGAGCGGCTGGCCGCCTTTCTGCGCAGTTCTCTGGGCGCCGCTATGGCCGCCGCCGGGGAAAACTGCCGCCGGGAATTTAAATTTTCGGTGCTGGTATCCGCACTGGATTATTTCCCGGAGGGAAGAGGGGAGGAGGTGCTCCTCCAGGGTGTCATCGACGCCTGGTTTGAGGAGGGAGACGCTGTCACCGTGGTAGATTTCAAAAGCGATCGGGTGCGTCCAGGCAAAGAACGTGCCCGGGCCGAGGAATACCGCCCACAGCTGGCCGCTTACAGTCAGGCCCTGTCCACTGTCCTGGGCAAGCCGGTCAACCGTCAGGTCCTGTGGTTCTTCGCCACAGATACTGCCATAGATCTGTAAATATAAATAAACATCCCCCGTCGAAGCCCAATGTCATAAAGTTAAGGGATTCGCTCAAAAAATCCCACTCAAAGAATTTGGAATAGCCACAAAAATAAGTAAAAACGCAACATTTTTAATGGATTTTAAGTGTATTGGCTTAGCTTAATGACACTGCAGCGAAGCCGGTGAGGTCCATATGCGGGCAAAGCCCTCTGTCCTGCGCATGCGCATGAAATGCGCAAGTACGATCTGCCAACTGCTTAGGCTTGTTACTTGCTACCAGTAAACGGGCTGTACTAGCTCATTGTTAACTGTTACCCATACAATCCTCTTCTAGCTGATTCTTTACGTACTCCGCAATTCGGCCTGCGTCCTTTCCTGCTGTATCTACATAATATCCTCGGCGCCAAAACTTCCGACTTCGGTAATACGAATCAAGAGTAAAAAGAGGTAGAAAAGCAGCGCAAAAAAGCCAAAAGATGCAAGAATGTGGCAAACAAATCTCATAAGGATCTATTGTGCCATCTGCGACAATAGCAGCATAATCGAAGCAACGATTTTCGTCCCCAATTTACGGATGAGAGTGTATCACGGGATACCTGTGGGGCGTCAGCCAGCGGAGATTCGAGCAGAAGACGATCTACGAGTATACAAAAAACCATCTACTGGGGCCGTCTCCCTATTCCGGTGTCCTTGATGGCTTCTGGTGCGGCTCAGCACAACCTCCCTGCCGCCAAACAAATTATGGAGGACCATGTCTCCTTGAAGCCAGAACGGCTATCTGCTGATAAGGCATATATTGACGTTGGCTAGGCGCAATCACTCAAGCAAAACCGCACCCCTAAATTATAAGCAAAGGGAGTTTTTTCGTTTCCTTCATCGCCCCAGGCTTTTTTGAACCACTGGCCTTGCCATTAGTTTTCTTTATAGAAAAACGGCGGAGCCTGTAGGCTCCACCGTCTTACAGATGCTCACCCCTCAGCTACTGTTTCCCGGTACACATAACAATCGTTCTCCTCATCATAGTCAAAAACGATGCCAAAACACCGCTGAAAATCCTCAGCTGGGAGATACAGCAGGGTATAGGTGTAGGAGTAGGGCATCCGTGGGACACAGCCGCTGTCCACCACACGCTGTTCGCCACTAGGCAGATGCTGAACCAGCCTGCCATCCTCATACAACGTGTAGTCCCATCCCCTAAAAGAGATGAAAAAGGTGTAATCGGTCCAGTGGAACTCACAGACTCCCCCCGCCGCCTGGAACAGGAACTCTATGGGAATCAGCAGTTCCCCATCCTTTTCCAGGGCTGGGAAGGTGCTCTCCCGCTCCCCCACTCTCAAGCCGCTGACATCCCAAATCTCACTGGTGAAGCGCAGGGGAATGTCCTGGGGCAGACCGTAATACCGCAGGAAATTCGACAGGAAATAGTGCCCCTCAAAAAACATGGTAAAGCGATAATCCGCCTCCAGGTCGACACTCAGGGTCAACTCCCCCTCCGTCCGTGCCGCCTCAATGGCCTGTAAGTTCCGGTCCACTACCTCCCGGTTGGCGGCATAGCCCTGATAAATGGGCAAATACCGCGCCAGAAACACCACCCCAAGCCCAATCAGCGCACCGGCCGCAGCCGGGCCGTAACACTTGGGCAGAAGCCGGAACAGCAGGCTCCAGCACACCGCCAGCAGAAGGATCAAGCAGGGGAAGAAGGTCCTTGCATAGTACAGCGTTGTAATAACCAGCATCATTACAGAGGCTCCCGCTCCCAAAAGCAACAGGCCGGTGGTCTGATACTCGGGGAAAAACAGAAGGGTCACCGCCAGATAGAGGGTAAAGAGCACTGTCAGCACAGCCAGCGGCCTCTCCAGGCCCAGAGCAGACAGAAGCAGCACCATGCCGGCCACGGGAAATCCGCTGAGCAGGTGCCGGGGCAGGCTTCGGTCTGTCAGACAAACCAGAGCGGTCAAGAGGCAGAAGACGGCAAACAGCAGATTCCAATACTCATAGCCGCACAGATAACCCATCACGTCAAAGAAGCGCTCCGCAAAGACAGCAGGGTGAAGGGCGCTGAAAATTCCCCCGTCGATCCCCCGGGCCATGCGGGCGTGGCTTCCTGGGGCGCACAGAATGGTGAGATACCCAGTGGCCGTCAGCAGAGGAAAGAGGCAAAGCCCTTTTTTTGCCGGCTCCCTCCTCCATGCCCGGAGAAGCCACCAGCCTGTCACCAAAATCAGAGAGACCAGTCCGCACTGCTCAGTGCCGGCTCCGGCCAGAACAGCGTTCAAACACAGAGCGGCAAAGCCGAGTCTGGAACACTTTTCCTCTTGAACGCGCTCCATCCCCCACAGCACCAGCAGGGGGAAAAGCAGAGGAAAAGCGTAATTAAAGTAAGCCGACAGCCAGTAAAGTGCCATGCGCAGATACTGAATCTCGCTCCCCAGCAGAGAGAGCAAACCCATCCCGGCCCCCAGCAACAGGGTCCCTCCCCGCACCGACTTATCCTGCACCCGCAACGCCAGCAGGAAAATAAGCGCAGTAAGCACCGGACTCAACAGGGCAAAGAGCTTGGTATCGAAGAGAAGGAGGATGGGAATCAGGATGTGCACATAGACACGGCCGTTGTTGGTCAGGTAATGAGACACTGTATTTCTCAAAAAGCCGGCTAGGCCGTCCTGGAAAAAGGTGCCGTACCAGTAGTCGTCAGAATAGACCGTTATCTGGATATTCACCAGCAGATGCAACGCCATGGCAAGGAGCAGCACTCCACAGCCAATCCAGAGAGGACAGCCGTTCTGTTTCCGGTTTAGCCTCATGACGTTGTCCCTCCTGCCTGGACATAATAGACATTTTCCTGGGAGTGATAGCTCCAGGTGACCCCAAACAGCTCCCGCAATGTGTCCCCTGTCACATAATAGGTGTACCAGGGCATATACACATCCGCATGAAATGCCTCGCCGACAATCTCCCCGGTCTTCGGATCCAGAAAAAAGGACTCACCGCTGGGACGGAACAGGCAAGACACGCCATTCAGACAGGCTTGGGTGCCCCCCAGGGCATAGTTCCACTCCGCCTCTCCCCCGCACAGCACAATGGTGTTGACAATGGGGAAAACAGGTCCGCCCTCCTCCTCAAATATTGGCAGGCCAGACTGTTTCCCGTTGGTCAGGCCAGGACGCGGCCCCTGATCGTCCAGATAGGACAGCCGTTTGTTCTCAGCCCTGTAGTAGACCACGGCGTTGTCAAGGTAGGCGGCGGACTCAAAATACATGGAATAGCGATAGGTGCCGTCCAGCCGCAGGTCCAGCACTGCCGTTTTCGACTGTGGGTCCCGAAGGGCAGCGATATTCCGCGCATGGACCTCCGCATTGGCGGCATAGCCCTTGTATGTGGGCAGAAACAGAAGAAAGCAGCCGGCCATTGCCGCCGCGCATACCATCCCGCCGGCCCAAACAGGAAAGGGCTCCAGACACTCCGCCAGAAGAGAGGCGCACACGGAAAGCATCAGGAGGATAGCCGGAATCGCCGTTCGTGGGGCAGCGGCTACATTGGCCATCATGATCAGCTGAGCGGCCAGCGCCCCCAGCAGAAAGAGTCCCCGCACAGTAGTCTTCCGCCTCCACAGATACACCCCGGCGGCCAGGAGGATGTAGAACACGGTAAGCGCCTCGCAGGGCAGCTCCTGCCCGCTCCGGTACAGCAGAAGATAGACTGGAGCGGCGGCAAACCCGCTGAGCAGCGCCTTCGGTCCCCGGAGCAGGGCGTGGACCGCCGTGAGCAGGGCAAAAACGACAAACAGCAGGGGCAGTCCCTCTCCCCCGGTCAGATAGTGCATAGAGAGCCAAAAACGCTCCTTCAAAACGGCGGGGTCCAGAATGCGCATCAGGCTGTTGTTCTCGTTTCCGATACGCACCCAGGTGCCAGGGGCAAAAATCACTGTCAGATAGCCTGCGCAGGCCAGCAGGCCGGGCAGAAGCCCCCGCCAGAAGGTCCGCTCCCGCCGCAGCCAGGCCAGCAGGCCCCAGCCGCCCAGGCAGACAACGGCGGCCAGCCCGCTCTGCTCCGTGGTCGCTCCGGACAGAAAGGACAGCACAAGAGTCAGCGTCCACCCCCCAGCACTGCCCTCCTCCCGCATATACATCCACAGAGTGGGAAGGAGCACACAAAGGGGGAACAGGTAATTGAAGGCGGCTGAAATCCACAGCAGGGAGCTGCGCAGATAGACAGGCGGAAGGGCCAGAGACGCCATCACCCCCACGCCGCCAGTCATCAGAAGAAGATTCCAGGATATTCCGCCGGACTGGAGCCTTCCGCCCAGCAGAAATACGCAGGCCAGCATCGCCGGGAAGAGCAAAATATAGAGCGCCGTGTCAAATTGCAAGGCAAGCTCCGCCACAAAGTGGACAAAGGCCCGACCGTTGAAGTGAAGATAGTGCCATTTGGTCAACTCCCAGAACCGGTCCCACCCTTCCCGAAAAAAGACGCCGTAGAAATAGTCGTCGCAGTAAAGGGTGATTCTGCTGGCCAGCAGAACCGCTGCCGCTGAAGCGGCGGCGAACACCGCCAGCGCGGCCCACCGGCCGGTCTGCCGCTCCCTTCTCACTGCCGCTCCTCCAGCAGCCGCCAGACCTCTCGGGAGACTGTGTCATAGGGCAGATCGTTCTCCCGGGCCAGAGCGGCCACGTCCTCGTACTCCGGCTTGGAGCGGGAGACCCCGAAGCCCTGAGCCAGCTTCACCCGCACCGGTCCCCACTGCGTCTGGACCTGCCCTGTGCCGGGGGTCAGATAGAGCTTCTCCGAGCACCGGGCCCGCAGGCCGTTGGTGGTGGTGTGGGAAAAAATCTGCCGGACCAGCTCCTGCTCCTGGTCGGGGGAACACAGCACGGTGAGCACCCAGCCCGGCCGGCCCTTTTTCATGGTGCCGGGGGTGGTATATACGTCCAAGGCTCCCAGCTCCAGCAGGCGGGAGCAGGCAAAGGCCAGAGCCTCAGGGGTCATATCGTCGATATTGCACACCAGCTCCAGAATATCTCCGGAGTACTGTGGTTCCTCCTCCCCCAGAAAGGCCCGGACACAATTGGGCTGTCCAAACTCCTTAGAGCCGACGCCATAGCCAATTTTCTCCGTATCCATCAGGGGCATGGGCCCAAACACTTGAACAAAGGTCCTGAGCAGGGCCGCCCCGGTGGGGGTACACAATTCCCCTTCAATTTCTCCCCCGTAGGCAGGGATCCCTTTCAGCAGAGCGGCGGTGGCGGGGGCGGGGACAGGCATGATTCCATGGGCGCACCTCACGGTTCCGCTGCCCACATGGACGGGGGAAGCGCAAATCAGGTCCGGCTCCAGCAGGTACATGGCATAGCACACCCCCGTCACGTCGGCCACCGCGTCCAGCGCCCCCACCTCATGGTAGTGGACGTCCCCCAGGCCGCACCCGTGGGCCTGGGCCTCCGCCTGGGCAATAGCGTCATAGACCGCCCGCGCCTTCTCCTTCACCTCCCGGGGCAGGGACAGGCCGTCGATCAAATCTCTAATGTGTCCCGGCGTGGCGTGGTGGTGATGCTCGTGGCTGTGCTCATGGTGGCAACTATGCCCATGATGATGGTCATGGCCGTGCTCATGCTCCTCCTCGCCGCAGACGGTCACACACATGTGAGTACCCGCAATGCCGCCGGTTTTGGCGGCGGCGGGAACCACCTCCACCCCAGGCAGTCCCAGATGGTTCATCGTCTCTAAAAAGGTTTTCTTCTGTTCCTCATTCAGCAGTTCATACAGAGCGGCCATGAGCATATCCCCCGCTGCCCCCATGCCGCATTCTAAATATAAGGTCTTCACTCCAATCCCTCCATATGATTAATCCTGCTTGCCAAAAAGCCGGCCCCGAACCCATTGTCAATATTCACCACAGCGCAACCGGAGGCACAGGAATTGAGCATGGCCAGCAGAGCGGACAGACCGCCGAAACTGGCTCCATAGCCGACGCTGGTAGGCACCGCAATGACAGGGCAGTCCACCAGCCCGCCCACAACGGAGGCCAGCGCCCCCTCCATCCCCGCCGCCGCCACCACACACCGGGCGCTCATAAGCGGCTCCAAATTGGCCAGCAGGCGGTGCAGTCCGGCCACTCCAACGTCGTACAACCGGGTGACCCGGTTCCCCAGCACCTCGGCGGTGAGGGCGGCCTCCTCGGCCACCGCCATGTCGCTGGTGCCGCCGGTGGCCACCACGATATGCCCCAGGGATTTCCGTTCCCCCGGAAAGGCAACGGCCAGCCGGGGAAGGGCGTGGTACTCCAGCGGGACCCTTTTCGCCACACAGTCCGCCGCTTCTGGGCTCAGGCGGGTAATCAGAACGTTCCGGCAGCCCCGCTCCCCCATGGCCCCAGCAATGCCGGCGATTTGATCCGGCGTCTTTCCCGCACCGTAGATCACCTCCGCCGCCCCCTGCCTGAGACCCCGGTGGAGGTCCGGCTTGGCGTAGCCCAGTTCCGCAAATGGCTCGCGCTTCAGTTGGGACAATGCCTCCTCCGGTGTGGCGGAGCCGTCCGCCACCTGCCGCAGAAGCTGTAAAATATCGTGTCGGTTATCCATGAAACAGCCTCCTCAGTCTGTCGGGATCCTCGGGGCCATATCCAGCACAATTTCCGAAAACAGTGGGGATAACACGGCTAAAATATCCGCTCTGGAATCAAAAGCCAGGGGCAGCTGCTCCTCTGTCACCTGTAATTTGCAGCCGCCGGCAGTCAGCCGCAGACGGAAATCCCGAAATCCCAACTGCCCCAGCAGGGTCTCCCCCCACTCCGCCCGCTTCAGGTCCTCCTGGATGATGGTCCGGCCGGCGGGAATCCGGGTGGCCAGACAGGCGTAGGACGGCTTGTCCCAGGTAAAGAGTCCCGCCTCTCTGGAGCGTTTGCGAATGTCCTCTTTGGTCAGGCCGCACTCCCGTAGAGGGGAACGGACTCCCATCTTCCCCAGGGCCCTCATCCCCGGGCGGTCCCTCGCCTCATCCGAAGCGTTGGTACCATCTATCAAAACCGGAAGACCGTCCGCCGCCGCCCGGTCTCTCAGCACGGAGAACAGCCGCCGCTTGCAGTAGTAACAGCGGTCCGCCGGATTGGCGGCAATCTGAGGCTCAGAGAGGATATCAAGCTCCAATACAGTCAGCTCTGTTCCCAGGCTCTGACACAGCCGCCAGGCATCCTCCAACTCAAACCGGGGCTGGAAAGCGGTTTTTAAAAAATAGGGCCGCAGAAGGGCCCCCGCCTGGAGGCCCGCCCACAGCAGGAAGGCGGAATCCACTCCTCCGGAAAATGCCAGCGCTCCCCGGGGATTAGCCTGAAAAAAGCGATCCAGCGTCACAGAGCCAGCCTCCCTCCAAAAGCAAGTATTTTTTAGTTTCTACTATTTTATCATTATATCAGAGTGGTGGCTCCCCTGTCAATACACGGACCAGCACGGGACCACTCCCCGAAAGAGAGAGCACGGGAAAAGGCGGCGCTTTTCAGCGCCGCCTCTCTATACCTCAAGAAGCTTTATTACATTCTCTACATCTCCGCAGTCCAGAGCCCTGCGGGCCAGTTCACGGCAAGCGGCAGTGTCTACGCCGGACAGAACAGCTCTGGCTCTGGTGACTGCGGCGGGCGTCATGGAAAATTCCCGAACTCCCATGCCCCAAAACAGGGGCAGAAGTCTGGGGTCCGCGGCGGCTTCGCCGCACATTCCACACTCAATTCCCGCTTCCCTGGCCCCTTCAGCGGCCAGGGCAATAAGCCGAAGCACCGCCGGGTGATAAGGGGAATAGAGGTGCTCCACCTTCGCGCTTCCCCGCTCACAGGCTAAGGCATACTGAATCAGGTCGTTGGTTCCAATGGAGAAAAAATCCACCTCCTGGGCGAAATGACCAGCCAGCAGGGCGGCGGATGGAACCTCCACCATCATCCCCACCTGGACAGGCGCAGTGGGAATTCCTTCTTGCTCCAGCTCCTCTCTGACCTGGAGCAGAAGCCCTTTCGCCTGCCGAAGTTCCTCCAGGCAGGAGATCATTGGAAATAATATTTGCAGTCGGCCATAGACGCTGGCCCGGAGAAGCGCCCGCAGCTGTGTATGGAACAAATCCGGATGTGACAGGCACAGACGAATTGCCCGGCAGCCCAAAAAGGGGTTCTCCTCCCGCTCCATCGGCAGGGCGGGGAGCTCCTTATCGCCGCCGATATCCAATGTCCGAATGGTCACCGGCCGGCCGGCCATGTCCTCCAGCGCCCTGCGGTAGGCCCGGAACTGGCTCTCTTCATCAGGAAGCTGGTCATAGCCCATATAGAGAAACTCGCTGCGCAGCAGACCGATCCCGTCTGCGCCGGCCGCGGCCGCTCCCGCCGCCTCGGCTTCGCTCCCGATGTTGGCACAGATCAAGCCGGCCTCCCCGTCCGCTGCGCGGCTCTCTGCGGTTCGGAACCGGTCCAGGGCCCGCTCCCGCGCCTCCCTCTGCCGTTGGAGAATGTAAAACGCCTCCCGCTCGCTCTCGCCCAATCCGGCGGTGACCGCCCCCTCGTCACCGTCGACCAGCACCTCTTCTCCCGCCTGGAGCAGGGAAACAATTCCCTCCAGGCCGCTGACCGACGGAATTCCATGGTTCCTGGTAATAATACCCACATGAGAGCAGTACCCCCCATACTCCGTAATAATCGCCGCAACATGCTCCAGATCCATTCCTATTGTGTCTGACGGCGTCAGGCTCCGGGCGGCCAAAACCGTCCCCTGGGGCAGACTGCTGTAATCCTGTCGCCCCAGTCCCAATCCCCGAGACAGAAACCGGCCACAAATGTCCTCCACGTCGGCGGCCCGCTGGCTCATATACTCATCGTCAGCCTGGCGGAAGGTTTCGGCAATCTCCTCAAACACCTGGCCTGCGGCCTGAAACAGGTTCAGTCCCTCCTGAACGATGGCCTCCTCAATGGGCTCGACCACAGCGTATTCATCCATCAAAAGGGTGAGCTGGGCGTCCAGAATTCCCTCCGCGTCCCCGTTCTGCCCCGCCCGTGCTTTCTCCAGCATCTCCCGGGTCTCCTGGATGGCGGCGCCATGGCACTGCCGAAACCGCTCTATTTCCGCCGCCGGCTCCACCGGCTTATATTGTGGAAGCTCCATTGAATTCTCCTGGACGACCAAAACCCGACCCAGGGCCGCCCCCGGTGAAATTGAAACTCCCTGATAGGTCACAGCCATTTCCTCACGTCCTTTATTCCCCCAGTCCAGCCTCCACAGCCTGTACCAAGTTCCGCAGAGCTTCCTCCTCCCGTTCGCCGTCGCAGACAATCTCAATTGATGTCCCGCATGTTACGCAAGCGGAGAGCACACTGACAATGGATTTTCCGTTAAAGGCCTTCTCCCCCTTGCGAAACGTCACCTTACAGGGATATTGAGCGGCTGTTTTCACAAACTCGTTGGCAGGGCGGGCATGCAGCCCGGTCTTGTTCTGGATACAAATTTTTTGTTTGACCATTCCGCGTTTCCTCCTTGTCACATTCAGGACACCGTCCGGCCCTGTGTCTCTTCTATAAACGGGATGACGTCCAGCAGGCTGTCGAACTGGCGGACCAGCAGCCTGCGCAGATCCGGCGTTGGCTGGCGCAGGTCTGGCACCATACAGGGCAGAAATCCTCCGCCGAACGCCCCATGAATTCCATGAAAGCTGTCCTCCAGAACCACAGTCTCCCCCGGTCTGGTGCCCAGCAGAGCAGCGGCTGTCTGAAATATCTGGGGGTCCGGCTTGCTGCGCTCCACCATATCCCCGCAGACCACGGCGGCAAAGTATTTTCGGACTCCGGACAGATTCAAATACCGCTCCGCCACCCTCTGGTCCGACGAGGTGGCCACCGCCATCGGCAGCTTTTTCCTCTCCAGATACTCCAGCAGCTCATACAGTCCGGACTTGACCGGCAGGCCATTCTGCGCAATCTCTTCCTCCACAATTGCGACGCGCCGGCGGCGGGCCTCAAAGTAGTCAAAATCTTCCCCAAACCACGCCTTGAACATCAGATTGGCCTGGCGCACACTGACGCCCATCATGTCGGGCATTCTCTCCGACATTCCCAGGCCCATCTCCCGGTCTACCTGACTCCAGGCCTGGGACACAAGCCGTTCCGTGTCAAACATGAGCCCGTCCATGTCAAAAATAATTCCCTTAATTGTCATTCGCTCAGCACCCTGTGGGCTTGAAACGGTCATACCGCAGCGCACTCACATCCACACAGGTGGGCTCACCCATCACGATCTGGCTCACCACCTGTCCCACGGCAGGACCGATGGCAAAGCCGTGTCCCGAGAAGCCGCAGGCCAGCACCAGCCCGGGAATCTCCTCCAGCTCCTGGATGACGGGCAGGCGGTCCACCATGGAATCCAGCCACCCGGCCCAGTATCGGACCACCTTGACCCCCTTGAGGGCGGGGACGAACTGTCCAATGATGCGGCACTTGTCCGACACCTGCTTGTTGGTGTTCATCGGCTTGTCGTCATAGCACTCCTCATAGCGCTCCAGGTTGGTGTTTCCCCCGAAAATGAAGGAGCCGTGGCGGGTCTGGCTGCCGTAGAAGTTGCCGTCCGCGCAGGAGATGCGGGTTTTGAACATGGGAGGCTGAATCTCGGTAATCAGGCACTCGTCCACCCTCTTCAGGAAGGGAATCCAGATGCCCACGGTTTTGGCGATGCGGCGGGAGTTGAAGCCGGCGGCCAGGACAACCTGGTTCCCCTCATACACCGTGCCCGCCTCAGTGACGACCCGGCGGATGCGGCCCCGGCACTTTTCCAGAGAAATCACATTCTCCCCGGTTATGTAGCGCACCCCCAGCTTTCTTGCCGCACGGTAATAGGCCAGAGTTACCATCATAGGGTTGGCGCAGCCGTCCTCCGGGCTCCAAACCGCTTTTTCCACATAGTTGGACAGATGGGGACAGATCTCCCGGGCCTCCGCACCGTCGATCAGGCGGGATTCCACCCCCGCCGCTTTGTCCTTCTCAATCTTGCGCTCGCACGCCTTGACCTGCGCTTCAGAGTGGGCCATGGTCAGGGAGCCCGCCTTTTGATACTCCAGGTCTGCGTCCAGCTCCTGGTCCAGGGTGGGCCAGATGTCCCGGATGGCCTTGGCCGCCAGCCAGGATTCAGGAGCTACCCGGCCACCCAGACGGACACCGGCGCCGTTCCGGCTGGAGGCCCCGTCGCCTACGTTTCCATACTTCTCCAGAACAATAACCTTCAGGCCTCGCTTGGCCAGCTCATAGGCCGTGGCGCTGCCCACAATGCCGGAGCCGATGATAATCACGTCAGCGGTGTCAGTCACGGTCGAACACCTCTTTTCCCAACACTTCAACCATAGCGGGACGGACGGGGCCCCTGGGCGTGCAGTCCTCCAGCTCCGCCGGGCGCATGCCCAGCTCAGCGGCAATAATTCCCTTGACAATTCGTCCGCAGGTGTTTCCCTGACACAGTCCCATGCCCGCCCGAAGCCAGCGCCGGACCTCCGTCATGGTAAACATGCCCTCGTGGACCGCCCGCCGGATTTCGCCCTTGGTGATCTCCTCACAGCGGCAGACCAGCATATCGTCGTCCGGCCCAGCCACAAATGGCCCCAGGTCCCGGCTTCTATCCAGAATTTCCATGCTATTTCTCCTCTCTGCGGAAAAATCTGGCCCGCATTGACATGTCCTTTGGTACGCAAATGGAGAGCAGGGCCGTCTTGTCAAAGGCCGGACTGGTCCGGCAGGAGATAACCTCCGCCTCACACAGAGGCTGTCCGTCCCGGCCGCAGGCCGTCCCCTTCTCCCCCTCCTCGGGATAGGGCAGAAGCTCATAGGGCATGACGACGGTGGCCCAATCCTCCTCCGCGTCCTCGTCCACCAGGAAAATTGCTTGGCCGGAGCAGGAGGCGACACACATACCGCAGCCCACACACTTGGCCTCCTCATTCACCTGGGGCAGGCTGGTAATGGTCTTGCCCACATGGATACAGCCGAACCGGCAGGCGTCCTGACAGGGATTGCAGGGGATATTCTGCGTACATTCGATGACGGGATGGATGCCCACCCTGGACCTGACGCCGGGGAAGCGCTCCACCTCGTCGTCGCCCAGATAGCCCCGGCGAAGCAGGCTCGCGGAAAGGGCGATCCCCTCGTCTGTCTGGGTCAGGTCTGTCCGGCCCTTGTTGGCCGGGCTGAACATGCCCTCATGGAGCTGCTGGAGGGAGGCCTTCAGCTCCTGGATTGTTTCGGCGCACTCTTCCTCCTCCAGATAGCCCAGGCGGGCCGCCGCTGCGGTGCCCGCGATCCGGCCGTTGATCATCGCCGAGCTGGCCTCCTCAATTCCCGCCACGTCTCCGGCGGCGTAGATTCCCGGAATGGAGGTCTCCCCTCTGGCGTCTGTCACCGGCAACGTGCCCCCACGGTCGGTCATCTGGCACTTCATCATGCCCGCCAGCTGGCTCATGGGGCTCAGGCCTACGGCCATGCAGACGGTATCCACGTCCAGGGATTTCTCCGTCCCTGGGATGGGCTGGAAGTCCTTGTCCACCTGGGCGATAACCGCCCCGGTCACATGGCCCCCTCCCTCCGCCCGGATCACCGTGTGGGACAGGTAGAAGGGAACCCCCATACGGGCGATTTTGGCGGCGTGGACGCCGTAGCCGCCCACCCGGGGCGCGGCGTCAATCACGGCGGCCAGCTCTACCCCAGCCTGGAGTAGCTGATAGCCAACCACCAGTCCCACGTTTCCGCTTCCCACCATCAGCACACGCTTGCCGGGGCGGACGCCGTGAAGATTCATCAGCGTCTGGGCCGCACCGGCCCCCATCACGCCCGGGAGGGTCCAGCCCGGGAAGGAAATCATATTTTCCCGGGCGCCGGCGGCGATGATAACAGCGTCCGCCTTGAAATGGACGGTCTCTCCGCCCATATTGACCAGGATCTCCTTGTTGTCGAACAGACCCATGACCACAGCGTTTAGATGGACGGTGACTCCGGCCTCGGACGCCTCCTTCAGAAGCTGTTCTCCAATGTAAAAGCCGCGCAGCTTTGCCCGATGCTCCTTAGACCCAAAGAACTTATGAATCTGCTTGAACAGCTGGCCGCCGGGGCTGGCGTTTTCGTCAAAAACGGCTGTCTTGGCGCCCAGCCGGGCCGCCTGGATGGCGGCTGACAGGCCCGCAGGGCCGGCGCCCACAACAATCAAATCATATCGTTTCATGCCTCTTGCTCCTTTGCCGACACGCCATATTGGGTCTGCACCCTCATCCCCGCCCGCAGGGGCGTGATACAGGTGCGGACATTGGGCTCTCCGTCCACAATCATCACGCAGTCTGTACACCGGCCAATCGCACAGAAAATACCTCTCGGCTCATTCTTTTTCAGGGTATGCCGGTGAACCATCACGCCGGCCGCCCGCAGGGCGGCGGCAATTGGCTCCCCCTCATATCCCTCCAGTTCTTTCCCATCCAAGGTGAAGGAAACCAGCGGCCCCTTCTCGTAGCTCCCCAGAACGGGATGTGTTTCGATTCTCATATGGACATTCCTCCAGTGTATGAACTAGCTCACTGTAAATCTTCCGCTATGCCCCGTATAACCTCCAGGGTCCGCTCTATTTTTTCCAGATCAATGCCGGCGTCCCGGCCGCAGCGGGTGTCCGCGATGACCATCTCCCCTTGTTCCCGGAACCCCCCCCGTAATCAGGATACCCTTGGGAAACAGCTTCATCATCGTCCGATCCAGCTGTGACGCCTCCAGGCCGTGGACCTCCGCGCCCCGAACCGCCTTCTCCAGCCGTTTCTCCAGCGGCTGGCCGCAGTGGACATGGAGCTCCGGGCCGCTGGTGGCGCAGTCCAGAACAATTATTCGCTTGTTCTGGGCCGTCCCGCCCAAGTATTCCGCCAGCTGCCGGTAGCCGTTGTAGGAGCAGCAGCTCTGGTCCAGAAGCGCCACTGCCGCCCCGCCGCCAAAGCGCCGTTGATACTCCAGCGCGGCCACAATCCCCGCGCTGTTTCTGGCGTGATTCCGGCGGTTTGGAATGCCGGCAATCAGCCTGAGCACAAGAGCCGCTACTGCCGCCATCCCCGCGGCGGCGGCCCAGACTGCCGGGCCGCCCAGATGAACCGCGGGGAGCAGGACAAGGAAGAGGTATCCGCCAGCCGCCGCGGCTCCCAGCAGGAGACGCGCCGCCATTTCCCCGCTGTCCCGCCGCATATTTCTTCCGGGATTCAGGGGGAAATAGCGGGTGTCGGGCCAGAACAGCCGGGACGGGGTGTCATAGGGCACCGCAATCAGGAGAGACGCCCGCTTCATATTGCCCAGGTAGAGATTCCGGCAGGCCCCGCTCCTGGAATCCCTCCCGACGTCCAGAACCGCTGGAATGCTTTCCAACTCCGCCTGGGCGATTATGTAATTGAGAAAAGCGGTCTTCTGTCTGCCGGTAAAACGGCGTCCGAACAGACCCGCGACAGTTACTATGCGGTCCTTCATGTACGAAGCGTTCCGTTACACAAGACCCAGCAGCGCCAGCAGAATGCCCAGCGCCAGCAGAAGCAGGACAATCTTTCCAAAGGACTGATTCCCCTTGTTTTTGTTGAAATAGTAATACAGTCCAACCACCAGAACCAGGGGGAGAATGCCGGGAACAATTCCGTCCAGCAGGCTTTGGATGGTCTTCTCGGTTCCGCCGCTCATGTAGGTCCCGTTCAGCTTGATGTTGATGTTGGAAGCGGCCAGTCCGCCCACAATAAACAGACCCAGCATACTGGCGCCGGAGACAATACGGTCGATCCAGCCGGTAGCCATCAAACTGCCCAAGGCGTCCTTGCCCATCCGATATCCCATCAGCATCAGGAGCCAGCTGTAGATTCCGGAAATAATTGCGTAAAGGAAGATCAAAAACCAGCCCAGGACCGAGCCCTCCGCGCTGGCCAGAACGGCCAGTGTAAAAATGATGGGTTTCAGCGTGGCGCCGTTGATGGTGTCGCCAATGCCGGCCACAGGGCCCATCAGCGCGGATTTCAGGGCGATAATGCTCTCGCCGGTCACTTTGCTGCCGCTCTCGGCTTTTTCCTCCTCCAGCGCCACGCTCATGCCCACAATCAGCGTGCCAAAGGTACCCTCTGTATTGAAGAACACCAGATGCCGCTGCAGGGCCTCAACAAAGTCCTCCCGGTTGGGGTACAGCGCCTTCAGGACGGGAACCATCGCATAGCAGTAGGCGATGGCCTGCATCCGCTCATAGGAATTGGACATCTCAGCGGCCAGCTGCCAGCGCCAAAATACCTTTACAATATCTGACAGCCTGATTTTCGAACTTTTCTCCATCGTTTTTTCTTTCAGCATCATTCTATGTTCCCCCTTTACTCGTCGTCGTCATCGTCGTCGTCAGCCAGGCTTCCTCCGCCCGCCAGGGCCCGGTTCACCGTGGCGTCCTCCTGATCCTTCGCCATCAGCACAATAGCCACCACTATGGGAACGCCCAGGCAGGTCAGCTGCAGCGCGGAGCAACCAAAAATCTTAACCACAAAGAAGCCCAGGAAGAAGAAAGGCAGAATGCTTCTCTTGGCGATGGCACTGATCAGAATGGCGAAACCAATTGCCGGCATCATGCTGCCGGCTGCGGAGAAGCCAGTCATAACCCAAGCGGGAAGCGCATCGATCACCTTTTCTACAACGCCAGTCCCAAAGTAAATTGCGATGAACATCGGAGGGAACTTGGTGGCCAGGTTCAGCGCCAACGGCCACCACACCGCACAATTGCGAATGCCGTCTATATTGCCGGTCAGGGCGTGCTTGTCCGCCATATGGGCAAATCTGGCGTTGATAATCCGGCGCAGGGTATTCAGGAACACCCCCAGTACGCCAAAGGGAACGGCGATGGCGATGGCCGTTCCGGTGTCCGCACCGATGGCCAGACCAATCGCAATGCCAATCAGACCCGCGGAAGAGGTGTCCGCCGGAATCTCAGCGCCCGGAGCCACCAGGCCCACATAGAGCATACCGATTGCCGAGCCCAGAATCATAGCGTTTGGAATATCTCCCATGATAATGCCGATGGGCAGGGCCGCAGTCAGCGGCGCAAGCCAAATGGTGTGGGTGAGGTAGCAGGGACGCCATCCCGCGAACGCGTACCATAGTCCACAGAAGATTGCTACACCTAACATGTTGTTCACTTTTTACTCCTCCGTTTCTCTCTTTTGTCAGTTTTGGTAGATCTTCAGGATCTCATCGTATCCCATTTTGCTGTCCTCCGGGACCACCTGGACCGAAAAGCTGACGCCCAGCTCGTCGTGCAGTCCACAGACCAGCCCCATCTCTTTTGCTCCCAAAAACACCGCCTTTCTAATCAGCCTGCGCTCCGCCGTCTGTGGTACGCCACCCAGCTGGACTTCCCTCAGGCCAACACCGGCTCTGATCACCCGGTCGCAGGTTTCAATATCCTTGAACAAAACCAATACCTCTGCATTTTCGCCAAATTGGTTTTTGTTCCACAGCCGCAGGGCTTTTTCCTCCGAATAGACCTTCACCTTTGTCCCCACAGGGACCGCTGAGGAGTAAACCCGGATCATAAAATCATCTGCGGCCAGAATATCGTCAATTACAACAATCTTGTTGATCCCAAACACTCCGCGCCACTTGGTGATAATCTGTCCATGAATCAGTCTGAAATCCACCCGCGTCAGCTTAATATTTGCCATGGTGTCGTATCCTCCCATCAATCTTCTTCATCATCTGTGATCTGCTCAAGCAACTTCTCCCGAACGCTGACAATGTTGGATGTCCCAGCTTCCCGGCTCACCGCCACCAGCTGAGATAAATTGCAGTATTTACGCTGATCCAGAGCCGTCAATAGCATGCTCATATTCAGTCCTGTCAAACACTCTATATTTCCCTGCTCCATGGTCAGGGCCGCCGCGTTATAGGGACTGCCTCCCAACAGGTCGGCCAGGAGCAAAACGCCTTCTCCCTCATCCAGTTCCTTCACCCGCTCGGCGATCCTCCTCTGGAACACCCCGAACTCATCGCCGGGCCTGAGGACGACGCACTCCAGCTTCTCGCTTTTTCCCACCAGCATCTCCGCTCCGTCTATAATTCCCCGTGCGAAGTCACCGTGCGTTACCAGCATAATCGGAATCATAAATCTGTTACACCTCTCCTTTTTTTATTTTTTCTCCTGTATTTTTTCATCCGGGTCAGCCTGACACACAAACTTGTTCGGGGTTTTGTTTGTGAATTTTGTCGATACTATGCGGAAGTTCGGCTTGACTTTTTGTTTTTTCGTCATTATAATCACCAATTATCCATATTGCAACCGCTTTCCCCACAACTGTAACAAACGGTGGTGAATTGTACCATGAAAAAACCCGGTAATCCGCAGAACATACTCGCCCGCCAGTGGATGCAGATGGCGCTGCTCAAGCTTCTGGAACACACGGATCTGTCAGAAATCACAATTTCACAACTGACCAAAACAGCCGGTGTAGCTCGCGTCACCTTCTACCGCAACTATACTGACCTGAACGATATCCTGTTTGACTACCTCGAGATGTCAGAATTTGGGCTGGCCAACAGCGGCGCTCAAAAGCAGTACCTCCCCTTTTTTATCCGCAGCTATTTTGTCTTCTGCCAACAGCACTGCGGCCTGATGGAATGCATCCAGAAGCACAATCTGTCCAACCGGCTGTCCACGCTTTTGGAGGACCAGCTCAACTCCAGTGTATATCTCGTCATTTCCGCCTACGGCTTTGAGAACCCCTATGAGGTTTCCGCCCTGGTGGGCATGTTTGTCAAAATTCTCACGGACTGGCTGCGCGGCGGCATGAAGGAGAGCATTGAGGAGATGGTTATCATCGTCTATCGCATTATCAGCAAATTCAGCTGTATCGACCCTCTGTAGCGGCCCGCGTTTTGTAACAAACAGCGCTGTTTTGTTACAATGGCGCACTGAAATATTGCCAACCTCCCCGCGCTCAGGTATAATACCGCCAAATCGCAGCATTCCGGTCAATAACTAAGAACAAAGGGGAGTGAATCAATGAAAATCCGTATTTTTGATACCTATGAGCAGATGTGTCAGGCTGCGGCCGATCTGGTGGCGGCTCAGCTTCTGCTCAAGCCCGACAGCCATCTTGGCCTCACCGCGGGAAAGACCCCCGTGGGCATGTTCGCCGAGCTGATAAAGCTCTATCAAGCTGGAAGGGTATCCTTTTCCAACGCATGGTTCTATAACCTGGAAGAAAAAATGGGGGTGGCCTCTCAGGATGAACTGAGCTGTCACAGCTACCTTCACCAGCACCTGCTGGACCATGTGGACGCCAAGCCCGAGCGTCTCCGCCTGCCCGACGGGCTCTCCCAAGATGTGGAGGAGGAATGCGTCCGGTATGAGGCGCTGCTAAACAGCCTCCCTGACGGCCGTCTGGACATGCAGATCCTGGGCATCGGAAGCGACGCCCATATCGGCATGAACCGGCCCGCCCAGGCGCTGACCAGCGCCTGTCACCGGGTGGAACGGCCCGCCTTCACCTATGCGGCTATGGGAGTGCGCAGCATCCTGCTGGCAAAGCGAATCGTCCTGCTGGCAAACGGCGAGGATAAGGCCCAGGCCGTTGCGGATATGTGCGGCGGGACCATTTCCGCCGAGGTCCCCGCCACCTTGCTTCAGCTCCATCCAGAGGTCACTATTCTGCTGGACAGGGGCGCGGCCGCCAAAATCCAGGCCTGATCTGGTATCCACCTCCGAAAACCGTCCGCCAAGGCATACAATATGATTTGACAGATAAGGCATATCCCTCTATACTTTAGAGTATCGTGTACAAGGGGGTATGACCATGGAATTCAAAGACTGTTTTCCCATCTGGGACGAGCTGTCCCTGGAGCAGCAGCACAGGCTCTCCCTGTCGGTGACACGAAAAATGATCGGGAAAGGTGCTCTGATCCACAGAGGGGCCCTGGACTGTACCGGCCTGCTGCTGGTGCAGTCCGGACAGTTGCGCGCCTATATTCTCTCTGATGAGGGACGGGAGGTTACCATCTACCGCCTGATCGAGATGGATGTCTGCCTCTTTACAGCCTCCTGCGTCATGCGCAACATTCAGTTTGAAATCTCTGTCGAGGCCGAAAAGGACACCCAGGTATGGATCATTCCGCCGGATATCTACCGGACGCTGATGGAAGAATCCGCCGCCGTGGCCAACTACACCAACGATCTGATGAGCGGCCGCTTTTCTGAGGTCATGTGGCTGATGGAACAGATCATGTGGCGGAGCTTCGACAGGCGGCTGGCGGATTTTCTCCTCCGGGAGAGCGCCCTGGAGGGGAGCCCTGTTTTGTCCATCACCCACGAGAAAATAGCCAGTCATCTGGGCTCTGCCCGGGAAGTGGTGACCCGAATGCTCCGCTATTTCCAGAGCGAGGGCCTGGTGAGACTGTCCCGGGGCTGCGTGGAGCTGACAGACCAAAAAAAATTGACGCTGCTGAGCGGGGATTAATTCCCGCCCGGCAGCGTACATTTTATCTGTCATTCATTGAAAGACTTACCATTCCTCCCTTTGCAGATCAGCTGCGTCATCGTCCCCATCGGGCAGTAGGCACACCAGCTGCGGGGCTTGAACAGCACCATCGTCACCAGCCCCAGCACGGTGGACGTCAACATTACGCTGTAAAATCCGAAGGCAAACTGAACCGCGCCGGGATGGAGCGGCGACCCGTGGTAAGCCCAGTGCCAGGGCAGCTTAAAGGTCCACAGAAGGGTCACCACCTGCCGCAGGCCCTGGGCACCCACAAGGACCAGATAAGTACTCCACAGCATCTGGAAGAACATGGCAAAAAAGAAAATCAGAAATCCATATCGAAACGGCTTGCTCTTCATCCATTTCGGGATATCCCTCCTCCGGGACAGGCCAAAGCGTCCCCCCAGCAGCCCGAACAGCTGTCCCCGGCCGCAGTAGTGGTTGCAGTAGGCCTTGCTTCCGCCCGCGACAGCGATGATCAGCGGAATGAAAAAGCACAGCAGTCCCAGCCACGCAAACAAAATGTTGAAAAACCCAAGGATCAGATAGGCGAGGGAGACGATCCACAGGTAGTCATACCAGCTTTTTTTCATAGAGCCGCCTCCTGAATGGTGATCACCGTCGCGGGACATTCTTTGGCGCATTTTCCACACCCCACGCATTTGTCCCTGTCCACCTGTGCCGCAATTCCCCTCACAACCCGGATGGCGGACATTGGACAGACCTTGACACAGCACCCGCAGGCCACACAGCTGCCCTGATCCACCAGGGCCTTCCGCAGCGCAATTCCCAATACTGACAGCCTCCTCATACTTGATCGCATATATTATCACTCATTTTACAGATTTTCTCCGTGACAAAATCACAGTCAGGCAGCCGCTCCCGAAACAGCTGCCTGACTGATTTTTTGCATCCGCTCTCCTTACATCCAGCTCCACACCCCGGTGGTACTGCCGCCGCTGCGGTAATACAGCGGCTTGTCCTGAAAATAGTCCAGTGGGTCCACCCGGTCACCGTTGACGCGCACCTCAAAGTGGAGGTGGTTGCCGGTGGACCGGCCGGTGGTGCCCACATAACCGATCACTTCTCCCTGAGCGACGGTCTGTCCTTTGCTCACGGCGCGGCTGTTCATATGGGCATACAAAGTACTGGTGCCGTCGCTGTGGGACACCACCACATAGTTGCCATAGGACCAGCTGCCGCCGCTGCCCAGCTCCGAGGTGGTGACCACGCCGCTCTTAGCGGCATAGATAGGGGTGTCCCTGACCGCAGGGACGTCAATTCCGGTGTGATTGCGGGCCTTCCCTGTAAAGGGGTCCTTTCGCGCGCCGTAGAAGGAGGACAAGGTGTTAATGCCGCCATCCAGCGGCCAGAGGAAACCAGATTCACTGGCCACATTGGCGATCTCGGGAGCCAGCTCCCTCTCGATCTCCTTAATCTTTTTATCCAGCTCTCGGGCCGCCTTGTTCAGCTCCGCCTCCATGGCCTCCAGTTGATCTTCCTGGCCGCCGATCTCCTCAATCAGCCTATCCACCTCATCCTGCTGGTCCTTCAATTCCTCCTGGGCGGTTATCTGCCGCTGTCTGGCAACCTCTCGCTCCGTTCTGGATTCCTCCAGGGCGGCCCGGTCAGTGCGCACCTGCTCCTGTAGGGCGGTCAGGTCATCCACAACCCGATGATCGTATTGGACAATCTCCTCCACCATCATGTAATTGTCTACCAGCTCCGCAAAATCGCTGGAAGAGAACAGGACATTCCAATAGGAGATGTCGCCCTGCTCCTCCATATACCGGACCCGCCGCTGGAACAGCTCATACTGTTCCGCCTCCGCCACCTCCGCCTGAGCCAGCTCCTCCGTCTTCTGCTCAATCAGCTGGCCGTACATGGTGATCTGGTCGTCGATATTGCCGACCTGCTGCTGAATCACGTCGATCTGCTGCTCTAGAAGCTCCTTGCGAGTCATGGCGTTGTCCTTGTCCGCCTGAACCGACTTCAGCTGGGCCTGAATCTCCCTTCGCTGGCTGTCCAACTCACTGGCGTCCCCTTTCAGGCCGTCCAGTTCCAGCTCCGCGGCGCGGCTGTCCGCGACCACAGCGGGGCCCGTCAGCGGCAAAAGCATTGTCAGAGCCAGAGCCAGTCCAAGCCCCCGTCGCAACGCACTTTTCCTGATTCTCACCGCTTCTCCCTCCGGCTTCCTCATCGGATCAGGATATTCGCCAAAATTGGCAGCAGCATCAGCAGCGCCAAAAATCCCGCCAACACCGACATCAGGACCCGCTGTCTCTTCTGTCGCTTCATTTTCCGCGACCTCCTTGTTTCTGGTTTCCGCTCACTTCATCCAATCCCAGACGGGCTTGGTCACGCCGTCGTATCGGCCATAGAGGGCCTTGTCCTTAAAGTAGTCCAGCGGATCAGTCCGGTTTCCGTTGACCCGCACCTCAAAATGCAGGTGGTTTCCGGTGGACCGGCCGGTGGTGCCCACATAGCCGATCACGTCCCCCTGGGTGACGGTCTGTCCTTTGCTTACGGCGCGGCTGTTCATGTGGGCATACAAAGTGCTGGTGCCGTCGCTGTGGGACACCACCACATACTCGCCATAGGACCAGCTGCCGCCGGTGCCCGTTACCGAGGTGGTGACCACGCCGCTCTTGGCCGCGTATATCTTGGTGTTCCTGGGGGCGGGCACGTCGATCCCGGCGTGGTTGCCGTATACATGGGTGACCGGGTGCTCCCGTCCGCCGGCAAAGGAGGAAATCACGTTGTAGCTGCCCGGCAGGGGCCAAAGGAAGCCGGATTCGCTGACCACATTCTTGATCTGGTCGGCATATTCCTTCTCCTTGGCCTTGATCTGGGCGTCCAGATCCTGCGCCGCCTTGTTCAGCTCTGCCTCCATGGCCTCCAGCAGGTCCTCCTGGGCGCTGATTTCAGCGATCAGCTTATCCACCTCAGCCTCCTGGACCTCCAGCTCCTCCTGGGCAGCCACCTGCTGCCGCTTGGCCTCCTCCTGTTCGGCCTGGACCTCCTCCAGAGCAGCCTTGTCGGCCGCCACCCGTTCCTGAAGCGCTGTAAGCTGGTCGATCACCCGGTTGTCATACTGGATGATCTCCTCAATCATCATATAGTTGTCCAGCAGCTCGCTGAAGCTTGCAGAGGCAAAGAGGATATTCCAATAGGAGGTCTCCCCCTTCTCCTCCATATACCGCATACGCCCGCAGAACAGCTCGAACTGGGCGGCCTCGTCCTCCTCCGCCTGCCGCAGCTCCTCGGCCTTCTCCGAAATCAGCTGGTCGTACATGGCAATCTGTTCGTTAATGTTGGCAATCTCCTCCCGGATCAGGCTGATCTGATGCTCCAGCAGCTCCTTCCGGGCCATAGCAGTGTCCTTGTCCGCCTGAATGGACCTCAGCTGGGCCTGGACCTCAGCCTTCTGTCCGGCCAGCGTCTTGGCGCTGTTTTTCAGCGCGTCGATCTCCGCCTGCGTCACCGCTGAGCTCACGGGCAGCAGCCCCGGTCCGGCCATCGGGAGCACAAGCGCCAGCAGCAAAATCAGCCCCAGCCCTCGGCGGATGATAGTTCCTCTGTTCCTCATGATAATCCTTTCTCTGCGCAGGTTGGTTCAAACGGTACAGGGTGCAATTCCTGCGGGCTACACCTGCAGGAACTTCCGGATGGCCAGCAGCGAGCCCCCCACGCCGATGACCGCGCCGATGGCGCAGAACACACCCAGAATGGTGGGGGCCATGGAGGTGTAGCTTACTAGGGTGACCAAGGAAAGCCCATTGCCCTGGATAGCCAGCTTCGCGACCAGCTGATACAGGCCCCACTGGGCAAAGAAGGCGATCAGCGCGCCGGACAGGCCCAGCAGCATTCCCTCCACCACAAAGGGCCACTCGATAAAACCGTCGGTAGCGCCGCACATCTTCATGATGGCAATCTCCTCCCGGCGGTAGAAGGTGGCCAGCTTGATGGTATTGGCGATGATGAACAGAGACACCACCAGCAGAACGCTGATCAGCGCCATAGCCACGCCGGTGGCGATGTTGCGCACCAGAACAAACCCGTCGGCAATCTCGATAGCGGCGTTCACATAGCCCACACCCTTCACTTGCTCCAGAGCGGCCTTGGTCTCACTCATCCGCTCGATGTCCGCCACGTGGACATGGTAGCGGTCCCGGAGGGTGTCGTCAGGCAGATCGGCCAGCAGCGGCTGGTTCTGATGCTTGGCCTTAAAGTCCTCCATCGCCGCCTGTTTGGTGACAAAGGTGAGCTGGGATACATTATCCACCCTCGCCAGATCGGCCTGGAGCGCCCGGGCCTGCTCCTCATTGAGGCTCTCGTCGATATAGACCACCATTTCGTTCTCATTTTCCAGGTCTCCCAGCATACTGTCCAGGTTGACGGCCAGCAGGGTGAAGGAACCCATGATGAGCAGACAGGCCACAATCATGCACACAGCGGCAAAGGACATGAAGCCGTGGGTAAAGATGGCGTGAACGCCCTCGCTGACATAGTATCCCGCGTTAAATTTTCTCGACATTGTAGTAACCACCCGTCTCGTCGCTGATGATCCGTCCGTTTTCAATGGCCACCACCCGTTTGGCAAAGCGGTTGACCAGATTCTTCTCGTGAGTGACCACCAGAACGGTGGTTCCCAACTCGTTGATGCGCTCCAGAAGCATCATAATCTCAAGGGAGCGCTGAGGGTCCAGGTTGCCTGTAGGCTCGTCGGCAATAATCATACTGGGATTGTTTACCAGAGCCCGGGCAATGGCCACCCGTTGCTGCTCTCCGCCGGACAACTGCCCGGGATACCGGTCGCCCTTCTGGTCCAGGCCCACCAGCTGGAGCACGTAGGGGATGCGCCGGCGAAGCTCTCGGTTGGAGGCCCCAATGGCCCGCATGGCGAAGGAGAGATTGTCATATACCGTCTTCTTTTCAATCAGCCGGAAATCCTGAAAAATAATGCCCAGCGTCCGGCGCATATGGGGTACCTGCCGGGGACTGATATTGTTCAGGTTGTAGCCGTTGACCATCACCCGCCCATCGGTGGGGGCGATCTCCGCCGTGATCAGCTTGATTACGGTGGACTTGCCCGACCCGGAGGGACCCACCAGAAAGACAAACTCCCCGTCATCAATGCGCATATTGACCCCTTTCAGGGCCTTAGTCCCGTTGTCATATTCCTTATGTACATCTATCAGACGTATCATGGTATGTTCCACTCCTCCGCTCAGCCAATCTCCCGCCCGGGGCGGTATCTCTCTCTTCAAAGGCTGGGGGCCACCCGAGCACTTAGTGTATCACAGATCAAATTCCATGTAAATAAAAAATCGGCAAATGGCCCTCATCTTTTCTCTATATGGAATTTTCGGTAAATTTTAACTGCTTTGTCATTTTTGTAACCTTATTGTAATCTATTTCCCGAGGAATAGCAAGAGGGAATTTCATTATTTTTTTCCCAAAGCCAAAATAGTGCGGCCCCGGAGATTTACAAACCTCCGGGGCGTATAGCGCAGGGTTGCCGCGTTTTATTTTTTGAAGAAGCCAAACAGTCCGCCCTTCTTTTTCTTATCCGGACCTTTCTCCTGCGGGGCGGCCGCCTTGGGCGGTTCGGGCGCGGCATAGGCGTAAGGGCCGGCAGGCCGGCCGTTCAGCCGCGCAATGGCCTCTTGGGCGCTCTTGTAACCCTTGTCAGCCGCCTTCTGGTAGTACTCCAGCGCCTTCTGCAGGTTGGCTTGTACACCGTTGCCCTCCTCATAGCACTCTCCCAGCAGGAACAGCGCCCGGGGCTGGCCCCTGTCGGCGGCCTTCCGGAACCATATGACGGCCTCCGCCTCGTCCTCGGCCACGCCAATACCGGTGTAGTAGCAGTAACCCAGATTGCACATGGCGGTAACATTGCCGTTGTCCGCTGCCTGACGGTAGTACTCGGTGGCCTTCAGCTTGTCCTCAGCCACACCCCGGCCCAGCTCATAGCACAGGCCCAGCATACACTGGCCACGGGGATGTCCGTCCTCGGCGGCCTTGCTGAACCAGTAGAAGGCCTGATCGTAGTCCTTCTCAATGCCGATGCCCTCGTAACAGCAGTAGCCCAGGTTGCACTGGGCACGGGACAGCCCCCGCTCCGCTGCCTGACGGTACAGCTCCACAGCCCTTGCCTTATCTTCGGGCACGCCCTGCCCCAGCTCGTAACACAGGCCCAGAGAACAGGTGCCGCCGGCGCTGCCCTGTTCGTGGGCCCTCTGATACAGCTCCGCCGCCTTTCCGACATCCTCCTTCACACCGTAGCCGTTTTCATAGCATTCGCCCAGCAGATACAGCGCCCGGGGATAGCCCTGGGCGGCGGATTTCTGGAACCACCGGAAGGCCTCGTCGTTGTTCTCCTCCACGCCGATGCCCTGGTAATAGCAGTAGCCCAGATTACACTGGGAACGGGCGTGCCCTTGATCCGCCGCCTGGCGGTACAGCTCCACCGCCTTCGCTTTGTCCATCTCCACGCCGGTGCCCAGCTCGTAGCACAAGCCCAGCCCGCAGATGGCGGGAGGATACCCCTCGTCCGCCGCCCGGCGATACCACTGCGCCGCCTTGGCGTCGTCCTCCTTGACCCCGTAACCGTTCTCGTAGCACTCGGCCAGCAGGCTCATGGCCCGGGGGTAGTCCCGCTCAGCGGCCTTGTAGAACCACTTGAACGCCTCCTCGTCGTCCTCCTCCACACCGATGCCCCGATAGTAGCAGTAGCCCAGATTGCACTGCGCGCGGACCAGCCCCCGCTCCGCCGCCTGACGGTACAGCTCCACGGCCTTGCTCAGGTCGCGCTCCACCCCATCGCCGTACTCGTAACACACGCCCAGAGCGCAGGTGGCGGGGACATAGCCTGCCTCGTGAGACAGCCTGTACAGCTCCGCTGCCTTTTCCAGGTCCTTCTCCACCCCGTAGCCGTTCTCGTAACACTCAGCCAGCAACTGCTGTGCCCGGGGATAGTCCTGCTCGGCAGCCCTGGTGAACCACTTCACCGCCTCGGCGTTGTCCTCCTCCACGCCGATGCCCTGATAGTAGAAGAAGCCCAAATTGCACTGTGCCCGGGGATACCCCCGCTCGGCGGCCCGGAGATAGAGCTCCCTGGCCTTAGCCTTGTCCTCCTCCACGCCCCGGCCCAACTCGTAGCACAGGCCCAAGGCACAGATGCCAGGCACGTGCCCCCGGTCGCTGGACTGCTGATAGAGCTCAAAGGCTCTGGCTGCGTCCTCCTCCACGCCGAAGCCCCGGTCGTAGCACTCGCCCAGCAGCATCAGCGCGCGGGGATAGCCGTCCTCAGCCGACTTGGAAAACCACTTGAAAGCCTCATCGTTGTCCTCCTCTATGCCGATCCCCTGGTAGTAGCAGAAGCCCAGATTGCATTGGGCCCGGGCGTCCCCCTTCTCGGCAGCCTCCCGATACAGCTCCACCGCTTTCGCCTTGTCCTCCTCCACGCCGGTGCCCAGCTCATAGCACAGCCCCAGGGCACAGGCGGCGGGAGGATAGCCCGCCTCATAGGCCTTGGTATACAGTTCTACCGCCTTAAAATCGTCCTTCTGTGTGCCGTAGCCGTTCTCATAGCACTCGGCCAGCAGCTGCATGGCCCGGGGATAGCCTTCCGCGGCTGCCTTGGTGAACCACTGGAAGGCCTCATCGTTGTCCTCCTCCACACCGATGCCAGTGTAGTAGCAAAAGCCCAGATTGCACTGCGCCCGGGGCATTCCCCGCTCCGCGGCCCTGCGATACAACTCCACTGCCTTGACCTTGTCCTCCTCCACGCCCTGTCCCAGCTCATAGCACAGGCCCAGGGAACAGAATGCAGAGGTATATTCCTTGTCCGCCGCGCTCTGGTAGAGCTTGACCGCCCGGTCATAGTTCTGCTCCACACCGAAGCCCCGGTCGTAGCACTCGCCCAGCAAAAATATGGCCCGGGGATACTCCCGCTCAGCGGCTTTGGCAAACCAATGCGCCGCCTGCTCCGGATCCTCCTCCACGCCGATACCTATGTAGTAGCAGAAGCCCAGATTGCACTGAGCAGGGGGGAAACCCTGGTTGGCGGCCTCACGGTACAGCTCCACCGCCCTGCCCTTATCCTCCTCTACGCCGGTGCCCGACTCGTAGCACAGGCCCAGGGAGCATGCTCCGTCGGGATAGTGCTGGGCATGGGCGGCCCGGTAGAGCTCCAGAGCCTTGGCGAAATCCTTTTCCACGCCGTAGCCGTTCTCAAAGCACTCCCCCATCAGCACCTGAGCTCTGGGGTAGCCCTGCTGGGCCGCTTTTGCGAACAGCTCCGCCGCCGCCTCATTGTTCTCCTCAAAATAGATCCCCTGATAGTAGAAATATCCCAGGTTGCACTGGGCGGGGGCATAGTCCTGGTCGGCCGCCTCCTGATAGAGCTCGGCCGCCTTTCCCTTGTCCATCTCCACCCCGTGGCCCAGCTCATAGCACAGGCCCAGCTCGCAGACGGCGGGCACATAGCCCTGCTCCGCCGCGCCGGTGAGCAGCTCCACCGCCCGGGCTTCGTCCTTTTCCGTGCCCACGGCCCGGAGGCAGCACAACCCCAGGAAGTACTGAGCGGCAATGCTGTCTCCCTCCGCGGCCTTGGAAAACCAGTAAAAGGCCTTTTCCTCATCCTTGGGCGCGCCGTCCTCGCCATAGTAGTAGCTTCGGCCCAAATTATACTGGGCCTCCAGATCGCCGTCCTCAGCGGCGGACTGAAGTGCTTTCAGGTCCTCCTGCTTTTTCTCGGCCATATCGTTCAGACTGCTCATCAGCTTGGGATCAATATAGACCATCACGGAATCTTGGTCAAAGGACCCCGGGTTCATATTTTTTTCTTCTGCCATAGTAATCCGCTTCCTTTCTGTCTTTAATCCGCCGCATTCTCTTTGCGGGACAGGGATTCCGCCCCCGACCCTTTCAAAATATTCAGTTATTCAGTATAGTTAGTTTAAAAAATCCTTCAGCTTCTTGCTTCTGGACGGGTGGCGCAGCTTTCTCAGTGCCTTGGCTTCGATCTGACGGATGCGCTCCCGGGTGACGTTGAATTCCTTACCCACCTCCTCCAGGGTGCGGGTGCGGCCGTCCTCAATCCCGAAACGCAGCTTGAGCACCTTCTCCTCCCTGGGAGTCAGGGTGGACAGCACCTCCACCAGCTGCTCCTTCAGCAGGGTGAAGGAGGCGGCCTCGGCGGGCTCGGAAGCGTCCTCATCGGGAATGAAGTCTCCCAGATGGCTGTCCTCCTCCTCGCCAATGGGGGTCTCCAGGCTGACGGGCTCCTGGGCAATCTTCATAATCTCCCGCACCCGCTCCGCGGGCATATTCATCTCCTCCGCAATCTCCTCGGCAGAGGGGTCGTGACCCAGCTCCTGGAGCAGCTGGCGGGACACCCGAATCACCTTGTTGATGGTCTCCACCATATGCACCGGGATGCGGATGGTACGGGCCTGGTCCGCAATGGCCCTTGTAATGGCCTGACGAATCCACCAGGTGGCGTAGGTGGAAAACTTGAAGCCCTTGACATAGTCAAATTTTTCCACCGCCTTGATAAGCCCCAGGTTTCCCTCCTGAATCAGGTCCAGAAACTGCATTCCCCGGCCCACATACCGCTTGGCGATGGACACCACCAGACGCAGGTTGGCCTCGGCCAGCCGTTGTCTGGCCTTCTCCCCTCTTTTGATGGTCTTCTCCAGTTCCTTGAGAAGCTCCTCCGGGATCTCCTCCCCAGACTGCATCAGCTCGTCCATCTGCGCCTGGGCCTCCGTTCCGGCTGTCATGGCCTGGGCCAGCTCCACCTCCTCCTCAGAAGTGAGCAGGTTTACCTTGCCGATCTCCTTCAAATACATGCGAACCGGGTCGTCGGTGCCAAAGGTGTCGATGAGGGTGTTGGGATCCACGATCTCTTCCTCGCTGATCTCCTCCATCTCCTCCGCCGGCGGCTCCGCATTGTCAGCCAGCTCGGGGATATAGTCCTCTCCCACCGTCTCAATGCCCAGATTCTCCAGGGTGTCGTAGATTCTATCCATCTGCTCCGCGCCCAGCTCCATATCTTCCAGCACGTCCAGCAGCTCAGTGGAGGAGAGATTCCCCTTTTTCTTGCCCCGCTCGATCAACTCGCCCAGCTTCTCCGCGCCGGCCACACCCTCGACCACCTTCATGATCTCAACCTTGCCGGTCTCCATCCTGGCCTGCACGTCTGGCTGCTTCTCCTGTTTCTTCTCCAGAATCATCTCAGGGACGGCGGTTTCTTTCTTTTTGGTGCTCATTGCTTCTCCTCCATATACGCTTTCTTTTGTTGATATTTCTTCTGTGCGGCCAGCAGCAGGTCATCTCCCTGCTCCCCTCCGCTCCGCAGCAGCCTCTCTCTGCGGATCACGGCTATGTAGTCCTGAATGGCCCGGCCGCTGTTGGCCGGCGACACGGGCTGAGCAGCCACCTGGGCCAGATGGTCCATCTCCTCTCCGGAGAAATCCTCCGCCAGGGCGGCTAGCTGGGTGGACAGCCCCTCCTGAGCCCGCCGGAGCAGCCGGCCGAAGGCCCGGCCCAGCAGCGGGGAGGAAAATTCCTCTCCTGTGAGGCCGTCCATCAGTCCCGCCGTCCCCGGGTCCAACATCAGCAGACGGAGCAGCCCCTCCTCCGCCCGGGCGGAGCGGATATTCTCATAGCGAAGCCCCCGGGTTCTGGGCTGGAGCTGGCTGACCGGGGTCATATCCCGCCGCTCCTGCTGCTTTTTGGCCTTGCGCAGACGGACCTTCAATGCCCGTTCCACCTCCAGCCTCATGGCCTCGGGCGTAATTCCCGCCGTCTGAGCGGCGTGTCCGCCGTAAACCTCCCGCTCCACCGCACTGTGGAGCGAGGCCACCAGCTGGGCCGCCTCCTGTAAAAAGGCGATGCGCTGACTATCGTCGGCAAGGTCGTATTTCTTCTGAAGCTGTGCCAGACGGTAATCCACCTGGTTCTCACTCTTGTCCAGCAGCCTGGAAAAGGCCTCCCGGCCATAGGCCTTAATAAACTCATCCGGGTCCTTGGCCCCCTGCATCTGCAGGACCTTCACCGCCAATCCCACCTTCTCCAGGATGGGGATGGCCCGCTGGGCCGCCTTCACCCCGGCGCCGTCGCCGTCATAGGCGATGACCGCCTCCTTGAAGTACCGGGCCAGCAGCTGTCCGTGCTCCTCTGTCAGCGCAGTGCCCAGAGAGGCCACCGCACTGTCAAACCCCGCCTGATGTAGGGAGATGGTGTCCATATAGCCCTCTGTCAGGATGACCCGCCCGGCCTTAGAGGTCTTGGCGATGTTCAGCGCAAAGACATTGCGGCTCTTGTTATACACCGGGGTGTCCGGGGAGTTGAGATACTTTGGGGTGGAATCGTCCATCACCCGGCCGCCGAAGCCGATCACATTTCCCCGCACGTCGATGATGGGGAACATCACCCGGTTGCGGAAACGGTCATAGATTCGCCCGTCCTTATTGCTGACGGCCAGGCCGGCATCCAGCAGGTCCCGCTTGTCATAACCCTGGGCGGACAGCTCTCCAATCAGCCCATCCCACCGGTTGGGGGCAAATCCCAAACCAAAATTGGTCAGCGTCCGGCGGGACAACCCCCGGTTCCGGAGATAGGCCAGCCCCCCCGCCCCCTCCGGACTGTTGAGCCAGCGGTGGAAGGCCCGGGCGGCCTGCCGGTTCATCTCCAGAATTTTGTCCCGCCGCTCCTGCGCACCGGGGGCGGCTCCAAACTCAGGCACCTGCATCCCGGCCCGCTGGGCCAGTACCGCCACGGCGTCCTTAAAGGGCAAATTTTCCAGCTCCATCACATAGTTAATGGCCCCGCCCCCCTTGCCGCAACCGAAGCACTTATACATTTGCCGGTCGGGCACCACATGGAACGACGGCGTCTTCTCGCTGTGAAAGGGGCAGCAGCCCCACCAGCTGTTTCCTTTTTTCGTCAGCCGCACCGACTCAGACACCAGATCCACAATATCGGTCCGTGCCAGCAGTTCATCCAAAAAACGCTCCGGTAAGGCCAAAGGTCTTCCCCCTCTCCCATGAAAGGGGAATTTCCCCTCTATTTGTATCCGTTTTCAGAGAAAAATATCCCAATTACAGAACAGTCCAGCCCTTGGGGATGAACAGCTCCTGAAACCGGTCCACGGCAAAGGGGTCGGTCATGCCGGCGATGTAGTCACACACCGCCCGGTCGACCCCCTCCTCCGCCCGGATGGCCTGGAAATCGTCGGGCAACTGATCCGGCCTCTTCTGATAATATTCAAAAAGACGGCGAAGCATGTCCTGTGCTTTGCCCTCTTCCCCCTTGGCCATGGGGTTGGTGTATACACTGTCAAACATAAACTGCTTCAAGGCCAGCATGGCCTCCCTTACTTCGGGGGACTGATGTATCTCCCCCTGCCCGCAGCTGGCCTGAACGGCGTCTGTGACCAGGGTGTCAATCCGGGCACTGTGGGTGAAGCCCAGCACCTTTGAAATTTCCAGCGGGATGTCCATGGGGTAAATGATACCGCCCCGAAGGGCATCCTGAATGTCGTGGTTGATATAAGCGATGTGGTCGGCCAGACGGACCAGTTGGCCCTCCAGCGTGGCGGCAGGGGGCCCTTTGGTGTGGCAGGCAATGCCGTTTCGCACCTCCCAGGTCAGATTGAGACCCTCTCCCCCCTTCTCCAGCCGCTCCACCACCCGAACCGACTGCCTGTAATGGGCGAAGCCGCCAGGCATTACCTCATTCAGCAGCCGCTCCCCCGCATGGCCAAAGGGGGTGTGGCCCAGGTCGTGGCCCAAGGCGACGGCCTCAGTGAGGTCCTCGTTCAGGAACAGAGCCCGGGCCATGGTGCGGGCGATACGTGAGACCTCCAAGGTATGAGTCATCCGGGTGCGGTAGTGGTCCCCCTCGGGCTGGAGGAAGACCTGGGTCTTGTGCTTTAAGCGGCGGAAAGCCTTGGAATAGACAATACGGTCGGTGTCTCGCTGGAAGGGAGTGCGGATGGCGCACTCCTCCTCCGACCGGACCCGCCCCCGGCTTTGGGACGATCTGCATGCCAGCGGAGACAGCGCGGCCTCCTCACGCTCCTGCAGCTGCTCCCGCAGCGTCATAGGCATCCCCTCCCTCTCCTGTTTTTCTGTTACGATTACTTATACGAAAAAACTTCCCCAATTCCTCTTTTCTCAGAAAAAAATTTATATGGTTATCCTTTTAATCAGCCAGACGAGAAAGAGAAACAGCCAGAGCCAGACGATCCACTAGATAGTGTCATCAATAAAGGAGGAGCCAAATAGCAATACAACGAATTTGGACAGCAGCGACGAAGGAAGCGACATTTTTAGCGTAGCACGTAGCAATGCCGCGCCAGTCTGGCATTCTGAAAATTTTGATTTCCCTCTTGGCAAATCCAAAAACCTGGGTTTATATTCAAAACATCGTTTCAAAACAACGTTTTGAATTTTGTGAAGGAGGGTTCCCGGTGGCAAAGCAGATTGAAGGGGCCTACGACGCGGTACTGGCCCGCACGAAAGAGGAGTTTCTGGACAAGGGCTATCAGGAAGCGTCCCTGCGCACCATCGCCCAGAAAGCGGGGACCTCCACCGGCTCCATCTATACCCGGTTTGGAGATAAAGAGGGATTGTTCGAGGCCATCGTTCAGCCGGTGGTCATATGTACGCCCACTTTGACGAGTTCCGCCTTCTGCTGGACGCCTCCTATGGCACCCGGTTTCAGAACTTCGTGGACGAACTGGCTCAGGTGGAGGTGGAATATACCTATAAATTTTTGGAGACAGTGGGCTGGTCTGATGTCAAGGAACTGCCCTCCGCGAAAGAATTGATGCACATTGTCAGCACCGGCTACTTTGAGGGCATCTTTGAAGTCATCCGGCACCGGATGGACCGGGAAACCGCCGGGAAGTATGTAGAACGGCTGGAGCGCTACCACGTGGCAGGCTTTTACGCCCTGTTTTCTCCGGAAAAATAAGATTGACAAGACTGCGGACCCAGCGCGCGAGGGGAAGCAGCCTATCAATAAAACCACAAGTTGGCTGTTTCTAACTCAAAAAGGAGGAATTTCTACGGAAAAGCAAAGCCCATTTCTCCGGCTGTGGGAGTTGGGCGAATCAGAGCACAGCGGACTGATCCGCGCCATGATCTCAGCCGCCGCCGGGGTATTGAGCGGTATGCTGCCCTATTACGCGGCGGCGCAGATCATCATCGCCCTGCATGGGCGGGAACCGGGAATGGCCACTTTACCTGAGCTGGTGCGCCGCCGGGTTAATTGGCTACGCGCTGCGGGCCTGCCTGTACGCCCTGGCGCTGTCCATGTCCCACAAGGCCACCTTCGCTATTTTGAAAAATATCCGTGGAAATCCTTGACAAACTGCCGAAACTCCCCCTGGGCACCATCGTGGACACCTCCAGCGGCAAGCTGAAGCAGATCATTGTGGACCAGGTGGAAAACATGGAGACGCCCCTGGCCCATCTGCTGCCGTAGATGACGGACAACCTCTTTGGCCCCCTGTGCATCCTGGATCTACCTGTTTGTGCTGGACTGGCGTATGGCGCTGCTCTCCCTGGTCTCCATCCCCGTGGGGATGCTGTTTACGATGCTGGTCATGATCGGCTATGGGGAAAAATATGCGGGGTCGGTGAGGACCGCTCAGGAGATGAACTTTATGGACAGTCTGGCCAAGATCGGCACCATTGTGGGAACGGTAGATGAAATTCTGAACCAGAAACGCCATGCCGATGGGTGCTTTCGCCAAAAGGGACTTCAGGAAAGAAAACACAAAGGCCACTCCTTTTGATACCGGCGGTGGGCCGTTTCCCAATCCGGCATGGTGCTCCGCAGGGCATCCCAATGGGGCATGAGAAAGCCAGGCTTTCTTTCCCGCATGGCGGCAAAGGCTGTGTCTAATGCCTCCAGCTCTGTGACTGCGTTTCGGCAATGGTCGGTGGCGGCAAGTTCTCCGATGGTTGTCTTGGCCATGAGGCGCAGCAGAACATAGGACAGCGCCCCTTTGAAGCCGTGGAGCTTCTCCATCGTATCCTCCGGCAAAATGGGGTAGCCCAGGGCATCCAGAAGGCCGTAGCCCTCCCGGACCGCCTGAAGTCCTGTTTTGATCTGCTTTCCTGTGGCTCGCCTCAGATCACAGTCAAGGGCGTAGCTCAGGTAGACGATGGGCAGGATGAAGGCCAGATGGCACTTGTACCAGGCATCCATGTCCGCCGCCCAGGTGAGATGATACCCGGTGCCAGCAAACACCGAAGTGAGGGCCTGCTTGTCCGCCGTGGACGGTTCTCCGTGCGCTCCGCCAACAGTCATCCCCATATCACCAAGCCGGACGCAGACAGCCTTATCTGTCTCCCGCCGTCCTCCGGTGCCCTGAAAGCCGAACAGCACCGTTTTGTGGGCGGCAGTATATGCCTGTATGTACGTTTCCATCTTCCCGGCATCCATGTTGTTCCCCACCAGCACTACGACAGAGCTGTTCGCCTGAGCCAGATCGTCCAGGACCGCCGCCATCTGCTGGTACTGCATGACGGCAAAAACCAAATCATAGTGTTCGCCGTTCAGTGCCCCGATGACGCGGGGCCGATCATTGGTGGTCTTTTTTTGCAGATGGTGAACGATGGTCAGCCCGTTCCGCTCCAAGGTCTCCCGCCAGCTCCCACGGGCCAGCAGAGTCACATCGTTCCCCGCCGCGCACAGCACATGGGTCAAGTAGCAGCCGATGACACCAGCGCCATAAACCAAAATTTTCATTTTACCCCCTTACCCCAGCGCCACATCCAGCGCCAGCATGATGGTAAAACCCGCCGCGAAGAACAGCGTCCCCAAGTTGGAGTGTTCTCCGGCGGACGATTCCGGGATCAGTTCCTCCACCACTACATAGACCATGGCTCCTGCCGCAAAGCTGAGCAGGTAAGGCAGAGCAGGCAGGATCAGCCCCGCCGCCAGTATGGTCAGGATCGCCGCCAAAGGCTCCACGATGCCGGAGAGAACGCCATATAGGAAAGCGCGGCCTTTTCCCATACCCTCCGCCCGCAACGGCATGGAGATGATAGCGCCCTCCGGGAAGTTCTGGAGGGCGATGCCGATGGACAGGGCCAGCGTACCGGCGGCAGTGATGCCGCTGTTTCCGGCCATCCAGCCCGCCAGCACCACGCCCACCGCCATTCCCTCCGGGATGTTGTGGAGGGTGACGGCCAGCACCAGCATGGTGGTCCGTTTCAGCCGGGTATGGGGTCCTTCCGGCTGACTGCTGTTTTGGTGCAGATGGGGGATCGTCCTGTCTAAAACCAGAAGGAACAGGACGCCCAGCCAAAAGCCGATCACCGCAGGGAGAAACGCCCACCGGCCCATCCCCTCCGCCTGTTCCATAGCGGGGACAAGCAGGCTCCAGACAGACGCCGCCACCATGACCCCGGCAGCAAAGCCGGTCAAGGACCGCTGGAGCATCAGATTCAGTTTTTCTTTTAAGAAGAACACGCCCCCTGCTCCCAACGAAGTCCCCAGGAAGGGGAGGAGCAGTTCAAGGACTACATTTCTTGTCATTTCTGAACGCTTGCCTCCAAATAGCACAGCGGCGCAAGGCTTCCGCCAAGCAGTGCTGTTTGTCTGATTTGAAAATTATGCTCCGAAATGAACCGTTCAAACCCTTCCGCAGTCCATTTGAAATAGACTTTGAATCCTGCCAGGGCCAGCAGCCGCGCCTTTGCCAAAATTCTTTGTTATCTCCTGCTTTCATGGATCGTTTCTCCCTTATCCCAGGTCACACTCTGCCCGCCAGCCGTCTCCGGCAATGCTCTGGCAAATTCACCACCATTGTGCGTACAAAGTCCCGCGTTTCTTCCTCGGTCAAATCAAACCCCATCGCCGGAAGCTGTTCGCGAATCAGCTCAACACACTGGAGCATATCCTTTGCCAGCAGAAAGCCGGTATCTGTCAGGTAGATTTTTCCGTATTTCTCCCGCACCAGAAGATTCATATCCATCAGAGTCGCCATCATTTTCGTGACAGAGGCTTTCGAGCAGTTCAAAGCCTTTGCCACGGCCTGCGTCCCCACGTCTGGAGTGCTTTTGCCCAATTCGTAGATCGCCAGCAGATAGCGAAGATGGGCTTCCCGTAATTCTGCCATAGAATCGTTCCTCCCCAACGAGAGGAGGCATGAGCAGATTTCGCTGCCCATGCCTCCTCACCGTGTCTTGCAAAATTTGAAGTTTTCAGTGACAGCCCTTGCAGTTCCCGCAGTCGCCGTTGCAGCCTCCGCCGGACTTGCGTGACTTCCACAAAGACCGGACAGCCAGTGCCACAACGCCTGCCAGTACCAGCAGAACGACAATTTCTCCAAGAGTCATGTTTCGTTACCCCTCACTGTGCGGCAGCCACAGAGGTCAGCCGCCGGGTACTTTCCTCGCCCTGATAACCCTTGCGGAACAACAGAAAGAGGATTCCCGCCAGCAATACCAGAGCCACAACCGTTCCAAGGCCAAATGCCGCTTCTCCGGTAACAAGTCCGCCCAACTGGAAGACAATCAGGCTCACCACATAGGCGAACACACACATATAGCCGATGGCGAAGGCGGTCCACTTGGCGTTGTTCATCTCCCGTTTGATGGCGCCCATAGCGGCGAAACAGGGAGCGCAGAGCAGGTTGAAAATCATGAAGCTATAGGCGGTAAAAGCGCCGAAGTCCGCTCCCACCATAGCCCAGATCTCCTCACCGTTCTCGCTGATCTCCCCAGCGAAGTGGTAGAGGGTGCCGAGGGTCCCCACCACATTCTCCTTGGCAGTGAGGCCAACGAAGGAGGCCACGGTGGCTTTCCAGGCCATGTCGCCCGTCCAGCCCAGGGGATAGAAGATCCAGGCGATCGCGTTGCCGATGGCGGCCAGCAGGGAGGTATTGTTGTCCTCCACGGGGCCAAACGCGCCGTCGGTGAAGCCGTAGCCCTGGAGGCGTGTTTATCACAGTGGGCGGCGGTGTGTATTTCCTCTATCTACTTCTTACCAACAGGAGGACTTGACCATGCAAGTAAAAGATTTGACAAAGCGGTACGATGGGAAAACGGTGGTAAATGAGGTCAGCTTTGCCATTCCCAAAGGGAAAGTGATTTCTTTGATCGGCCCCAACGGAGCGGGAAAGTCAACCGTCATGGGCATCATTTCCCGGCTGATCGCACAGGACGGCGGAACGGTGGACTTTGAAGGGTCGGATATTGGAAAATGGAAAAGCCGGGAGCTGTCCAAGCGGCTGGCAATCCTGACGCAGACCAACAATATCCAGATGAAGCTGACGGTGCGGGAGCTGGTGACTTTTGGACGCTTCCCCTATTCCGGGGGGCGGACCACGGCGGAGGACCAGGAGATCATTGACCGGGCCATCTTTTACATGGAATTGGGGGCCTTTGAGGATCAGTTTATTGACGAGCTTTCCGGCGGCCAGCGCCAGCGGGCGTATATCGCCATGGTGATTGCCCAGGATACAGAATATGTCCTGCTGGATGAACCGACCAATAATCTGGATATTTACCACGCCACCAACATGATGAAAATCGTCCGTCGCCTCTGCGATGAGCTGGGCAAGACGGTGATTTTAGTGCTGCACGAGATCAACTACGCGGCATTCTATTCTGATTATATCTGTGCGTTTAAGGACGGCAGGATTGCCAAGTTCGGCACGGTAAAGGAGGTGATGACCAAGGAAAATCTATCCCAGGTGTACGGCGTGGACTTTGAGATCATGGAGATCGCGGGCCGTCCGCTGTCCATCTATTACTAAGCCCCCACATTTTTCGGTACTTTATTTGAAAAGGAGAACAACGCTATGAAAAAATTGATGTCCCTGCTCCTCGCTGCCATGCTTGTGCTTGGCCTCGCCGCCTGCGGCGGACAGGCCGGCGGTGCGCCTGATACGAACCAGCCGGAGAACAGTACAGCTCCGGTTTCCGATGAATCGGCTCCCTCTGGGAATCCCTCAACCCCTGCCGCTCCTGAAACCATCACCATCACCAGTCTGAACGGCAATCGGGAGCCTGTGGAGTTGGAGGTTCCCTATGACCCCCAGTGTATCGCCATTCTGGATATGGCAAGCTTGGATATCTTGGACGCGTTGGGCGTGGGGAATCGTGTAGTCGGCTCCGCCTCTACCAGTCTGGATTACCTCCAGAGCTATGTGACGGATGAGAACATCTCCAACCTGGGAACGATTAAAGAGGCCGACTTGGAAGCTGTCATGGCCTGTGAGCCTGATGTAATTTTCATCGGTGGCCGTCTGAGCAAGTCCTATGACGCCCTCAGCGAGATCGCGCCCGTGGTCTATCTGGCTACCGACAGCAGCCTTGGCATGGTGGAGTCTGTCCGTAAAAATGCCGCTACCATCGCTTCTATGTTCGGGCTGGAGGAGCAGGTGGATACACTGATGGGGGGATTTGACAGCCGCATTGAGACGCTGAAAGCATTTGCGGAGGGTAAGACCGCCATTATGGGCCTGTGTACCAGCGGCGGCTTTAACGTCCTGGGCAACGATGGCCGCTGCTCCATCATAGGCGTGGAGATTGGATTTGAAAATGTGGGCGTGGATGCCAACATTGACACCTCCACCCACGGAAATGAGGCGTCTTTTGAGTTCATCGTTGACAAAAACCCGGAGTACATCTTTGTCATGGACCGTGACGCCGCTATCGCCACGGAGGGCGCTCAACTCGCCCAGGAGATCATGGAAAATGAGCTGGTTATGGGAACGGATGCCTATAAAAACGGGCAAATTGTGTATCTGGACCATCCCGCCGTGTGGTACACCGCCGAGGGCGGCATCACCGCACTGGACTTGATGCTGAGTGATTTGGAGAGTACCCTGCTGCCATAAACAAAAAAGCACCGGTGGTGAAGTACGGCGCGCTTTCTCCCTACGGCCCGGACATTCCCCTGGGGGCCTTTGTGGTGATTTTGAAACTGTTTTAGATCGTGCTGAACATCGCCATTGGGATCGCCGCCGGCGCACAGCCCATTGTCGGGTACAACTATGGCGCAAAAAAATTCGGGCGGGTGCGGGAACTGCTGGTGTTGATGATCAAATGGACGGTGATCGTCTGTCTGATCTGTACCATCTTGTTCGAGGCATTCCCGTTGGTCTTTATCCGGATGTTCGGTGCGGACGGGGAGCTTTATACGCAGTTTGCGGTACAGTGCCTGCGGATCTATCTGTCCCTCATTCTCTTTACCTGCGTTCAGAAAGTCTGTGCGATTTTCCTGCAGTCCATTGGCCACGCCAAAGCCGCCGCGCCTTTGTCTATCCTGCGCGATGTGCTGCTGATCGTATTTTCTATCGCAGCCCCTATGGTCTGGGGTGTAACAGGTATTTTCTGGGCCGCACCCATTGCCGATGTTTTGGCTATTGCAGTGACGGCAGTCGTAATGCTCCGCCTGTGGAATCAGCTAAAGGCAGAGGATGTCCAGCCTGGAGCGGAGCGGCCTATCCTGCAAAGCTCCCGCCCCGGCGTGATCGTCACCATTGCCCGTGAACATGGTACTGCTGGAAAACGCATCGGCCAGTTGGTGGCGGAGAAGCTGGGGATTCCCTGCTATTACAAGGAAATGACCGCGCTGGCCGCTCAGGAGAGCGGTCTTGCAAGGGAGTTTATCTCCGGCATCAACTCAGATGAAAACGCCGCCATGCGGGAACTGTATCTTAGCACCAGCGCCGTCCAGCAGGCGGTGATTGCACAGGATAAAGCGATCAATATGATTGCGGACATGGGGGCTTTGGTGATAGAGATTGCTTTGTCCAGAGCGGCGCTCCTGTGATCATCTGCCGTATCCTCCCGCCAGTACCTCACCGAGCCGGTATCCAGCGCGAGGCAGAGACGCTGTCCGTCCAGCTCTACTGGCAGGAGGCCCTCCTCCGTTTCCGGTTTTACGGCGAAGCCCTCGTGCTGGAGGTTCAGGGTTAGTTCTTGGAAGTATCTGTTTTTTTCTTCTGCGTTCATTTTGATCCTCCTTGCTTTCTAATATAATGGCAACTTTTTGCGCTGAAAAGTCTGGGGCCCTTTTTGATTTTGCCTGTTTTGAAAACAGGCGCTGGGAGTATTGTGTTTTCCTGGAAAAACAAAAAGCGCCGGTCTGTCATTCCTTTAGAACTGACGGACCGACGCTTAAAACAGGCGCTTCCAAGGTTCAGCGCCCTTTTTCAATTGTGTGCTGCGGGTTTAAGTCGTACCTGAGTGGATAAAAAGCAGAGAAAGATCTAAATTTTGAGGCCCTTGGATCTTCGTTATCCAAGGGCCTCTGAGGTCTTGAAATCTCTCGGTTTTTTCACCAAAAATCTTTTTTGACCTCTTTTTCTGGTGCCGGTGGGGGGACTCGAACCCCCACGATGTCGCCATCGGCGGATTTTGAATCCGCTACGTCTACCAATTCCATCACACCGGCATGTGTAAATGATATTATACACGATACCCGCCCAATTGGCAAGAGCTAAAAAAACAATTTTTCGGCCTGGTCAGTCTTTTTTCACCGGCTCCCGCCAGGGGACACCCTTAAAGGCCTCCCCCGCCTCCCGAACCTGAATGGTCCCGGCGGAGGCGTCCAGAAGATGGGCGGCAAACCGGACGGATCGCTCCTCCGGAATCAGCACCGACAGCAACACATCGGCCCCATAATCCACGCGCTCCTCCACACCGCCGTGGTGAAGCACCTCCCGGCGGACCTCCTCAAACTGGGCATAGGAGCAGGGCACCTCCATGGACACCCAGCGGCGGACCACCGAGATCCCGGCGGCGTCCAGGGCGTCCTTGGCGGACTGGGTATAGGCCCGGACCAGTCCCCCCGCCCCCAGGAGAATCCCCCCGAAATACCGGGTGACCACGCAGACCACGTCGGCAACGTCCTCCCGCTGGAAGACGTTGAGCATAGGCTGTCCAGCGGTACCCTGGGGCTCGCCGTCATCGGAATAGCGCTCTATGCCCCCCTCCCAGATGCGGTAGCACCAGCAGTTGTGCCGGGCGTCGTAGTGTCTTTTCCTTGTCTCCTCAATCCGGGCCCTGGCCTCCTCCTCCGAGGACACCCGCCACACCTGGCCGATAAACCGGGACCGCTTCTCCACCAGCTCCGTCTCGCTGTGTGCGGTGGGGATGTAGTACTCTGTCATTGGGAATCACTCCTCGTCAGGAAATACTTTGATTTCCAGCGCTTCACAAATGCGGAAAAACTGCTCCAGAGAGGGATTTTTTCTGCCCCGTTCAATCTCGCTCAGGAAAGTTTGGGTAATACCTAACTGCTCTGCCAGCTTGTACTGACTCAAGCCCAGCGTTTCTCGCTTCCGTTTGAGAATCAGCCGGTAATTTTCCATATCATCACGCTCCAAAGATATTATAGCTGACAGCTATCCATTTGAAAACAAGAGCTTTTAGCTCTTGACTCTCCGAGAGCCAAAGGCTATAATAGCTAACAGCTCTATTTGGAGGTGTTCTATATGGAAATCAAAAAAACAACTTGGCTGGAAGACTTTGAAGAGACTTGTCAGGATATCATGGAGGATGCCTTTCTCCTGGACGCTCTGGCCGTGTATGTAAGCATTGACGAAGAATTTACACGGGGCGTGCGGGAGGAATACCTTCCTCAAGTGTACCGCCGCCTGTCCAATTACCTGTTTCAGCACGCCTTGGAACTCCACCGGCTGGAAAAACGGCTGGGTCTGGAGGGCTAGAAAAAGGCTCCTTTTGCAAAGGAGCCTTTTTCGCCTGCGGGCGGGACGGAAGGACTACATACCCACCGCCAGGAGAGCGTACATGCAGTAGTCGAAGATCCTGCCCCGCTTGCAGACCCCGCAGCGCATGACGCCCTCCAACGTAAAGCCCGCCTTCTCCAGCACCCGGCGGGAACTGGTGTTATGGGCAAAGGGTTCGGCATAGATGCGGACCAGGTCATCCCAATGCTCGGTGCCCTCCTCGCACATCTGCTTGACGGCCTCGGTCATGATGCCCCGGCCCCAGTACTCCTCCGCCAGCCAGTAGCCCAGCTCCGCGGTCCTGGAGTACACATCACTGCCCAGGCACAAGGAGATACTGCCCACGGCGTGCCCATCAATTTCAATGGCCCGGAACAGCTGGCGGTTCTGGGCCGCCTCCAGGCAGCTGTTCACAAAATACTCCGCGTCGGTCAGGGTGTAGGGGTGGGGAAAGGCGTCCCGCAGATTGCGGGCGATCTTCTCGTTGTCGGCGTATTTGGCTACGTCGGCGGCGTCCTCTCGCCGCCAGGGGCGCAGAATGAAATCCATGGTTATTCCTTCTTTCTGTGTAGGGGCGGCCTGTGGCCGCCCGTCGATATCGTACCACTTTCCTGCGGGCGGCCAAAGGCCGCCCCTACAGGCTTTACGGCTCCTCCCAGGGTTCCCGGTGGGGCTTCCAGCCCTCTACCAGGGCCCCCAGCTGGCCGATGACCTTGGGGGTGCAGACGGCAATTACGTCAATGGTTTCGCCGTAGTCCACACGCTCCACCTTGGCCTCCAGGTACAGCTTGTCCAGCAGGCCCCCCTTGTCGTAGGGCAGGTGGATGGTAACCCGCCGGGCCTCGTTGTCCAGCACCTTCCCGATAGCGGCCAGCAGGTCGGGTACCCCCTCGCCGGTTTTGGCTGAGATGGATACCCGGCCCTCCCCATGGGGGCGGATATCGCCGGTCCACAGGTCGCACTTGTTGAACACTTCGATTCTGGGGGTCTGCTCCGCCCCCAGGTCGTGGATAAGCTGTTCCACCACCTCGGCCTGCTCCCGCCACCGGGTGCTGGAGGAGTCGATGACATGGAGGAGCAGGTCGGCGTACTCCAGCTCCTCCAGGGTGGCCTTAAAGGCCTCCACCAGGTGGTGGGGCAGCTTGCGGATAAAGCCCACCGTGTCGGACAGCAGAACGGTGCAGGTGTCGGAGATCTCCAGCGTCCGGGTGGTGGTGTCCAGGGTATCGAAGAGGCGGTCATTGGCAGGGATTTCCGCCCCGGTGAGGTGGTTGAGAAGGGTAGACTTGCCTGCATTGGTGTAGCCCACAATGGCCACCACCGGCACCTCGTTTTTGATCCGCCGCTCCCGCTGGGTGGCCCGCACCCGGCGCACATCCTTCAGCTCGCTCTCCAGCTTGGCGATTTTCCGGCCCAGGATGCGGCGGTCGCTTTCCAGCTGGGTCTCGCCAGGACCTCGGGTTCCGATGGCGCCCTCCTGGCGCTCCAGGTGCTTCCACATGCCCAGCAGACGGGGCAGAAGATACTTGTACTGGGCCAGCTCCACCTGGAGCCGGCCCTCCCGGGTCCGGGCCCGCTGGGCGAAGATGTCCAAAATCAGCGCCGACCGGTCCAGCACCCCCACCTTCAGCGCCTCAGCCAGGTTGCGCTGCTGAGAGGGGGAGAGGGGGTTGTCGAAGATGACCAGATCGGCGTCCGTGGCCTCCACCAGCTCCTTCACCTCGGCCACCTTGCCCTCGCCGATGAAGGTGCGGGGGTCGGGGCTGTCCTTGGACTGGGTGACCACTCCCACCGTCTCGCCTCCCGCCGTCTCCAGCAGGGCGGCCAGCTCCTCCATGGATTCCTCGTCGGCGTTCTCCTCCCGGCTGAGGCTGAAGGCGCTCAGCCCCACCAGGACGGCGCGGTTAAATTGTGTTTTCTCAATATTTGGCATATAGGTTAAATTTCCTCGTTTCTGTTCAGATTGCAGGAAAAACGGCGTGTAGAGGCGGACATTGTCCGCCCGCTGCGACAGCTTCCGCGTATAGGTTTTCAGCACATAGGGCCTGCCGGTCCGCTCCATCCGGGCCCTGGCCTCCTCCTCACTGTCCGTGACCGTCCACAGCATATACCGGGCGGTCTCAGGCCGGGACCACACGTTGCGGTACAGGTCCTCCCAATCCCCCAAACGGGCCTTGTCCAAATCAGGTCACGGGTTTCCATGTCCGTCCTCATGGGTCAGGTGCTCCCGGCTCCACTCCAGCATGGTGTGGAGGAGCGGGGCGAAGCTCTCCCCCAGGGGGGTTAGGGTGTACTCCACCCGGGGCGGCACCTCGCCAAAGACCTCCCGGTGAAGGAAGCCGTCCTCCTCCAGCTCCCGGAGCTGCCTGGTCAGGGTGGACTGGGTGATGCCCTCCAGCCGACGGCGCAGCTCGCCAAACCGCTGGACCTTGTAGACGGCCACATACCACAAAATCAAAATTTTCCACTTGCCCCCCAGCACCGACTGGAGCCGTCCCATGGCCTCGCACCGGGCCAGGGTCTCGGGGGCGGTAAACTTGTTGTCCGCCATGCTTGTCCCCTCACGGTATCAAAAAGTGTACTATTTCTAAAAAAAGACCGTACTTGCGCTCCCTTTTCCTCTGTAGTATGGTAATGGCACCGGCGGAGGGCCCCCGCCGGCCAATCCAGAAAAGGAGCGTTTACTATGCACTTCACCGGCACCATCTGGCGGCCGCCCTATGAGGCCGCCTCCCTGCTCATCGAGGCCACCGCGGGCTGTACCCACCACCGGTGCAAATTTTGCACCCTGTACAACGATCTGCCCTTTTCCTTCCGCATGTCCCCCCTGGAGGACATCGAGGCCGACCTGCTGGAGGCTCAGACTGCCCTCCACTCCCCCATGGGGAGGCTGGCCGCCGCCCTCCAGGGCCTGCCTGACCGGGAGGGCCCGGACCGGGCTTTTCTCACCGGGGCCAATCCTTTCGTTTTAAAGACAGACCGGCTGCTGGATATCGCCCAACTCATCGAACAGTATTTCCCCGCCGTCAAGACCATAGGCTCGTTTGCCCGAATCACCGATATCAGCCTGAAAACCGACGGCGAGCTGAAACAGCTGAGCGCCGCCGGGTACGACGGCTTGACCATCGGCGTGGAGACGGGGGACGGCCCCTCTCTGGCCTTCATGGACAAGGGCTATACTCCGGAGGACATCTCTGTCCAGTGCCAGCGCCTGGACCGGGCGGGCATCGGATACAATTTTTTCTACCTCACCGGCATCGCCGGGGCGGGGCAGGGGGAACGGAGCGCAAAAGCCAGCGCGGCGTTGTTCAACCGGCTCCACCCCAGGCTTATCGGCTCATCCATGCTCACCGTTTACCCAGACTCCCGTCTGTACCAGGAGATTCAGGCGGGTAACTGGACGGAGGCCGGAGAGGTGGAAAAGTATGAGGAGCTGAAAACCCTGGTCTCTCACCTGACCATCCCCGTCACCTTCGCGGCTTTGGGGTCCTCCAACGCCTACCAGTTTCAGGGGGAACTGCCCGGGGACCGGGAGGCCCTCCTGTCTGCCCTGGACCGGATCATCCGGCGAGAGAGCGAGGACCGGCTACGGTCCTACCGGACCAACCTGCCCCACCTGTAAGTCAGTCCTTCACCAGGACCTCCACGATCTCCCCGATATACAGGGTGTGATAATCCTTCTCAGGATACCACTTTGTTTTAATTTCCTGGGGGATATTGTCGGGATCCATGGGCTGGGCAAACCGCTTGCGGCACACCAGCACCAGCTCGGCCTCCTGGAAGTAGGGGGCGCCGCACTCTGCCGCCTGGACGGTAAAGCCGCATTCCTTTACCTTGTTGATATCCCGGCCGCTCCTGGAGCCGCAGAACTGTAAAACCTTTCGGCTTTCCTCGCCGAAAAAGGCCAGGGTAAAGTAGTCCTCCCGGTCCACAAACTCCTTGGTGTACCGCTGGGGGCGGATGTAGCAGGTGGCCGCAGGAGCCCCCCAGATCACCCCCAGCCCGCCCCAGGAGGCGGTCATGGTGTTGCAGCGGTCCGCCGTCCCGGCGGTGATAAGCATCCACTGGTCGCCGATGGCGGAAAAGACGTTCTTGTCCAGCGTTTTGGGGTCGATCTTTTTAAACATGGTGGTTACCTCCTTCACTTAAGCCCCCCTTGTCAAAGGGGGGAGGGCCACGAAGTGGCGGGTGGGATTCCTGATATTAGAATTATGCTTGTAAGACGGAGTCCCCCCAGTCACCGCCCGCCCCCTTTACAAGGGGGCCGTTTTCCACTCCTTAAAGTTTATGCGGATCTGGGGCATTTTGATACAAAAAGCCGCACCGAATACACGGTGCGGCTTTTGTACACAGGGGTTACTTGTCGAGGCCGAACTTCTTGTTGAAGCGGCTGACACGTCCGCCGGTGTCCACCATCTTCTGCTTGCCGGTGTAGAAGGGGTGACACTTGGAGCAAACTTCTACGCGGATGTCCTTCTTGGTGGACCCGGTCTCGATCACATTGCCGCAGGCGCACCGGATGGTGGTCTGTTGATAGTTGGGGTGGAGGCCTTCCTTCATTTTATCTTCACCTCTTTCTCCTTTTGAGGGCATTCTTGTAAACGCAACTGGTATCATAACACATTCCTGCTTGAAAATCAACTGTTTTTTTAAATTTTATTAGAAAAATTCCAGCGCCGGAGGGGAGCGTCTCAGCCCTCCCGGGAAGGGTCCTGGACCGCTCTCTGCCGCGCCACCACCGCAAAACGGCCGTTCTCCGTGTGATAGCTGCAGGTGGACAAAACCAGAATCCGATCGCCGAAGGCGGCCTCCACCCCGGTATCGTAGAGGGACGCGGCCCTGACCTGGCTGAGGTATTTGTCAAAGCTCTCCTCCACAGACAGGTCGGAGTACTGATAATAGCGGAACACGCCCTTCTCGTCCACTTCATAGACCCGGCTTCGGAACGCCCCGATCACCTCATACTCCCGCTCCTCAGTCAGGGTGTCCAAGTGAATGACGGGGTGCTCCCTGGCGTAGTCCTCCGACTGATATTTGTCCAGGTCACCGAACATGGCCCCGTCCTTCATATGGTGGCCGAACACGATCACATGGGCGGCATCCGGGCCGCTGCCCTCACCGATGAACAAACAGCCGCCCAGGGCCCAATCCCCATAGAAGTCCCTGCGCAGGTACTTTTCCGTCTGCCCGGGGGTATACATAACCGGGTAATCGATCTGCGTCCCGTCAATCCAAAGCCACCCGGCCAGATCGTTGTTCTCCTGCCACAGGGGGTCGTACTGACGCAGCAGGCCGGATTCGGCATAAGGGGAGGGCGGCTCCTCCTGCTCGCCACCCACGGGAACACTGACCGAAGGGCCGGGCAGCAGCTTCATCGCATCCCGAGCCTCGTGAACCTGCTGAGCCAGGGATTGGTTGGTCGCCCGCTCCCGTCTGGAGCGGAGCAAATCCCGCGCCAGCAGAAATCCAGAAACCACAAACACAGCCACAAACGCCGCCAGAGCCAAGCGGCGGACCTTCTCTCGCATAGAGCTCCCTCCCGGTGTCTTATTTTCAGTATTATAGCACACCTTGCCCCCCTGGAACAATCCCTAAATATGCGGCGCCGGCAAAAACCGGCGCCGCACGCTTTTATCCTTGTTCGGCCAGAAGTGCCTGATACAGACGATAGATGGTGACATAGGACTGCTCCCGGCTGTAGGTCTCCCAGGGGGAGAATACGTTGCCGTCCATGCCGTTCATCACCCCGGCCTGTGAGACATAGCTCACATAATCTCTGGCCCAGCCGGCTACACTTTCATTGTCGGTGAAGCTGGAGGGGGTGACCACATCGGTATCCATGCCCAGAACAGCGGCCCCCCGGCTCAGGAAGGCCGCAGCCTCCTCCCGGGTGATGGTGGCATAGGGGTCGAACACCCTGTCATCCCGGCCGCCCACGATGCCCAGGGCATAGGCAGCCACCGCATTGGAGCTGCTGGTGTCCCGGAAGGGGTACTCCTGCTCCCAGGAGAACAGGTCCCTGCCGGTCTTCTCCTTCACCAGATCCTCGGTCTCCATATCCAGAATCTCGGTAATGGCCTGGAGCACCAGGTCGCAGAACTCCTCCCGCTTGATGCTGTTCAGATACAGGCACTGTAGATAGGTGGGCACCAGATCCTCTTCAATCGCAGCAGTGACCTCCTCATAGGCCCAGCCTGACATCTCGTCCCGCTCAGGCAGCGGGGGCAGATACTCAATATGGCCGTAGCCGTACTTGCCCTTCTCCTGAATGACCACATACTCGGTGGGGGGATAGTAGCTGCGTCCGCCCTCCTCGTTCTCCTGGAAGTAGGTCTCAGGGTTGAGCTTGTCTGAACCTGGGACCTGCTCTCCGTTCCAGTCAATCAGGAAAACCTTGTCGCCCTCGCAGGCCACGGCCAAACCGTTGTTGAAGGTGGTCACATTGTCATACCGGTTTGGAATCTCCACCGCCAGGCTTCCGGCGTTGAGATATCCGTATTTGCCGCCCTCCTGAAAGGCCATCCGGCCCTCGGAAACCAGGCCCAGGTCCTCATACTGGAAGGGGATCACGGTCTTGCCCGTCTTGTCAATGGCGCCGTACAGTCCCTGTGCGTTGCTGACCATAGCCAGGCCAGTGGTCCCGAACACCCGGAAAACGGTCTCCATGCCGTTGATCCAGTAGCGGTCGGCGGGGAAGGGCTGGATGACCCACTGTCCGCTGGTGTTGATAAAGCCCAGCTCATAGGTATCATTTCTGTAATAGCCGTCAGCGCTGTCCTGACCCCAGGTGCTGGTACAGATCCACACAGGGGCAAGGCCCTGGTTGAAGGGCAGGCGGTTAGAGATGTACCTGCTGCCGTTGTCCAGCTCCTGCTGTTCAAAATCCGCGTCCACAATCACGCCGGTGGACAGATTGTAATAGCCCTCCTCAGTGACGGCGAAGCCCTCATTCACCGGGTAGTTGTAGGGAACGGCCTCGGCCTCATAGGCCACCGGATTGCCCTGCCAGTCGGTATAGCTGTCCTGATAGGTCAGCTTGACCTCCTTCCCGTCAGGGCCAAACAGACTGCCCGGAGTCTCTCTGGCCATATCCAGCCAGACATAGCCGTTGTGGAAAATGTACGCATAGCTGTTTCCCACATCCTCGGAGGCGCTGTTGTAGTAGCCGTTATATTTCTCTACCGTCCCGTCCCACTGCTCATACCAGGACTCAAAGGGGGTGTATTTGCCGGTCTTGTCAATAAAGCCGGCGTCATAGTAATAGCAATACATATGCTCGCCGTTGGGAATCCACTCGTCCGTCACCGGGTCGTATTCCCCGTCCTCCCCCATGTCCTCCACATCGGAGAGGGTGCCCACCACGGCGCGGCCCTCGTTGAAGATAAACGCCTGATCGTACTGGAAGGGGATGACGACCTTGCCCTCCTCGTCAATGTAGCCCCATTTTCCGTCCTTCTTCACGGCGGCCAGGCCTTCATTGAACGCCTGGGCGTCCTCATACTGGGGTTTGATATGCTCGCTGTAAGTGAGCACGCCCCGCTCCGGCTTGCTTTCAGCGGCCATCGCCCCGCCGGGGAGCAGGGAAAGCGCCATCGCCAGGGAGAGTGCCAGGGATAAGAGCTTTTTGCTGTTCCTCATGTTTCCATTCCTCCGTTATTTTTGATAGGTGCTTGTCCTTTGGACCCAAAGGACACAGGGATGTACATCCCTGTGCGCAGTCTACCATATTTCTCTCTTCTTTGCAAGCCTGTTTCCAACTATTTTACCAAACTGTTCTCCCGTTTCCGGCGCAAAAAAGAGAACTTGGTCTCCGAGCACACTACCGCCACAAAAATCAGGGCAAAGCCGGCTATCAGCCGGCCAGTGACCGGGTCATGATAGAAGAGGACAGAAAAGAGCACCCCGAACACCGATTCCAGCGACAGAATAACCGACGCAGAGGCCGGATCGGACCAGATCTGCCCCACATTCTGAAACAGCAGAGCCACGGTGGTGGCCATCACGCACAGATATGCCAGTGGCATGAGAACCGCCGGATCAGTCAGGGCGGCGGCGGGGAAGCTCTCGGTCAGCCCTCCACATATCCAGGCGAAGAGGCCGGCAAAGGCGAACTGGAAGACGGTGAGCAGGGTGATATCCTTCCCTGGGGACACCTTTGCCACCGCCGCAATGTGGCTGGCATAGAAGACAGCGCACAGCAGGGTGAGCAGGTCGCCGGTATTGACGGTCAGTTCCTCGGTGAGGGACACCAGTCCCACCCCCGTCACGCACAGCAGGGCGGCGGCGATGTTGTACCGGTCAGGCCGCGCCTTCATCACCGCCCAGGTGAGAAAGGGGACGATCACACAGTACACCGCTGTCAAAAAGGCGTTTTTCGAGGGGGTGGTCAGGGCCAGTCCAAAGGTCTGGATGGAATAGGCCAGAAACAGAAAGCCCCCCATCACCGCCCCCCGCCACAGACAATCCGGTGTAAACCCCCTCCACCGCTTTCCGCACACCAGGGCCAGCAGGGCCGCCCCGACGGTAAACCGGATGGCCAGCAGAAAGAACACCGGCACCACATCCAGGGCGTTCTTCATAATGAAAAAGGAGGTACCCCAGATCAGGGCGGCGGCCAGGAGCATAGGCTTGGCCAGAAGGCGCATGGTTTGGGGAGACATGCTATCAACTCCAGATTGAAAATTGAAACGGGATTTGTTAGGATAGAAGGGGAGGTGGTACCATGGACATTTTGACAAGAGATTTTTACAGCCGCGACACCCTCGCCGCAGCCCGGGACCTGCTGGGGCGGGAGCTCGTCCGGGTGACGGAGGACGGGGCGGAGCTGGTCTGCCGGATCACCGAGACCGAGGCCTATATCGGTCGGATGGACAAGGCCTGTCACGCCTACAACTATAAGCGCACCCCCCGCACCGAGACCCTCTTCGCTCCACCGGGGACGGCCTATATCTATTTGATTTACGGCATGTACCACTGCCTCAACTTCGTCACCGAGGAGGAGGGTGAGCCCGCCGCTGTCCTTATCCGGGGGGCGGTCCCAGCCGCAAACGGAGATATTATAGCAAAAAATCGCTTCGGACGCAAGATGGACGAGTTGACTTCTTATCAGCGAAAAAATTTTCTCAACGGACCGGGGAAGCTGTGCAGGGGGCTGTCCCTCACCCGGGCTCAGAACGGCCTGGACCTGACCCGTCCCACCGGCGGGCTGTATCTCCGCCCAGGCTGTCCCCCCGACCCTGGCCGCATCCACACCGGTCCCCGGGTGGGCATCGACTACGCCGAGGAGGCGGTGAGTTTTCCCTGGAGGTTTTGGATCGAATGAGTGAAAAAATCAGGCCCCGGCCGGGGCCTGATTTTGTTCTGTTCAGTTGGCGGCGATGACCCGGACCTGCTGACCCACGGGGTCGACGTAGATGGTAAAGCTGTCGCTGTAAGCCCGGATGGCAGACAGGCGCTGTGCGCCGTCTCCGTCCTGCATCCACTCTGCGTTCCGGCGGTTAGCGCTCAGGTTATAGCAGCACTCCACATCCTCGGCAATCCGGTAGGTCCGGCCGTTGACGGTAATATGGGGCACGCCCTGGCTCTCAAAGAAGTCGCTCTGCTTCACGTTCTTTACCTCGGTGAGCTTGATAATAGCGGAAATGGTGTCTTTGTCACCTTGTTTTTTCCCTTTAACCACGCCCACCATGTCGCCGCTGCGGCCCGAGTAACCCACGGAGTCGGCAAATTCGATGGGAGTTCTGTTTTCCAGCTTCCAGCCAGTGATGGGCTCCTCCTCCGTGTCGCGGGGGTCCATGACCATCATCCCATACTCATAGGCGTTTCCGGTGATGTCCTTCAAAATGATATACTCCACGATGTCGGAGCTGTTCAGCTGATAGCCGCTGATCTGGCTGGCGGGGATGGAACCCATGCCCAGCTCGCCCCGGTTTGTCTCCACCATAGCGCCGCCGCTGACCTGCTCATAGAGCCGCACGCCGGCGGACACGGTATAGCCGCCCAGCGTCATCCCGGTCAAGTCGAGGGCCCCGGGCGCGGTGCGGGAGGGCAGCCTGCTGGCATTGATGCCATTTTTATTCAGGGAGACGGAAACAAGCTGACTGTCCAGATTAGTGGAACTGGCCAAGCTGCTGCCCATCGTGCGGGAAGTTCCGTTGGGCAAGAATATCTCTACCTTGTTGTTGTCATCCACAAAGCCGATGGCGTTAGAGCGGGCCTTGCCAGCTGTGGCCATACCGGCCACCTTGCCGTCAGCAGTAAGCAGAAGGGTGACGGTGTCCCCCGGCTTGAAATCGCCGCAGGTATTCCAGGCGCTCTCTAAAACCTCAAAGGTATCCTCTGATGCCGTGATGGTCAGGGGGGTCTTGGTGTTAGGGACGGCGCTGCCGTAGACGCAGGTCAGCCGCAGGTCAGACACCACCAGGGTATTGGTCAGCTTGTCATAGGTAACCACGTCGTAGGGCTTGATGTCGGACAGGCGGATGGGCTGCCGGTTCTTCACCACAGTGAAGTTGGAGGCTCCGCCAGTGAGCTGATGGAAGGTGGCGGTGGTGGCGGCGCCCATGACCACCACGGCGTCCGTTGTGGTCTCCGTGGAGCCCAGAGCGGCGTAGACAGCCTTCACCTTGCCATTCTTAGAGTACAGGGTGACCCGGGTGCCCGACACCAGGCTGGTGAAGGCCTGGCTGTAGTCTTTGCCCTCGCCGGCGGCAGCGGTGTACACCTTCGCGTCCGAGGCGATGGTATACTGCCGGCCGTCGCTCCCCTTCATGTAGACGGCCTGGGCGTCTCCGGACAGGGTGATGGTGACCGCCGTACTGTCATCCGGGATAAAGGTGACGATTTTGCCCTCCTTTATCACCATGTCCCCCCACTTGCCCTGGAGGGCTATGGGATTCCCATCCCCGCTGACGGGGAGATAGGAGTCCGCGCGGCCCTCGCCGGCAGCCAGAATGGCCCCCTTGGAGGTCCCGTCGTCGGTCTCCACGTTGACGGCCAGGATGATGGCGTCATACACAGTGGACCCCAGGGACTTGTAATAAGCGTCCCCGCCGGAGGTCTTGCACTTCAGGGCGTTGACAAAGAGCTGGGCGGCCTGGGCCCGGCTGATGCTGTCATAGGCCCCGGCGCTCAGGCCGCTGGTGAGGCCGATGGAGGCGGCCAGATCCAGATAACCCTGGGGCCACACCGCGCTCACCTGCTGGTCGGAGTAGCCCAGCGCCCGGAGGAGGATGGTCACCGCCTCGGCCAGGCTGATCTGGCTGTCAGGCAGGAACAGCCCGTTGCCCACGCCGGAGACCAGGGGGGTCTCCTTCTCCTCCCCCGTGCCGGCGGAGGCGGCCAGATTCACATATCCCCTGGCCCAGTGGGTACTCTTCACATCGGTAAAGATGGTCCGGGTGGCGTAGCGCTGGACCTCATCCTCCCGCTGGAGGAAGCGGATGGTCATGGCGCAGAACTGCGCCCGGGTCAGGGTCCCGTTCGGGTCAAACATATTGCCGCCGGTGCCGTCCACCACGCCCATCAGCCGCAGGATGTCGGCGTTGACGGCGGTGACCGGGTCGCTCACGTCGTCGAAGGAGCCGGGGGCCGCCCCCGCCGGCAGCACGGCCAGCGAGACCATCAGCGCCGCCGTCAGCAGGGCGGCGAGAAGTCGTTTCGTTTTCATCATGTTCACGCTCCTTTTTATTCTGCCCGCAGGGCCACCACCGGCTGAAGGCCGGAGGCTTTCACTGCCGGGTACATGCCGAAGATGATGCCCAGCACCACCGAGAAGAGGAAGGCCCCCAGCACGATGTTCTGGTCAGGCCAGAGGATCATCCCGTCCAGGATAAACTTCCCCGCGATCAGCGAGCCCATACAGCCAATGATAATGCCAAGGATGCCGCCGATGCCGCAGATGACGGCGGCCTCGATCAGAAACTGAGCGATAATGGACCGCCGCTCGGCGCCGATGGCCTTGCGGATGCCGATCTCCCTGGTGCGCTCGGTGACGGTGACCAGCATGATGTTCATAATGCCGATGCCGCCCACGATCAGCGAGATACAGGCGATGCCGCCCATCACCATGGTCTGCATCCTGGCCTGGTCCTGCCTCTGCTCCTGCCATGTATTATTGGTATTTGCCCGGCCGTAGCCATTGCTCTGGTTTCCATTCTCGTCCATGGGGAACATACCGTCCAGGAAGCCCTGCACTCGGGCGGTGACCTCGCTGGTGGCCTCGCTGGAGGGGCACTTGATCTTCCAGGAGTCGATGGGCTGGTTCCGGTTCAGGGTGCGGTTGACGCTGTAGGGCAGCAGGACCACGTTGTCCACCTCCTCCCAGCCCTCGGTAGCCTTGGACTGATACCAGCCGACGACCAGATAGGGCAGGCCGTTGATGGTGATGGTCTCACCCACGGGGTCGGTATAGTTGAACAGCTTTTCTTTGATGCCGGCACCCAGCACACAGACGTTGTTCTCCTTCTCAATGTCCAGGAAGGAGAGCTCCCGGCCGCTGGCCAGCTCATAGTTGTTGCATACGCCATACGATTCGTTGCCCAGCACCACCTGGATCATGTCCTCATAGCTCTCCCAGTTCTGGGTGGAGAAGGCCTTTCCGCCGTAGCGGATAATCATCTCGCTCCACAGATTGATATCGGGAGAGATGCCGGTCACCAGGTCGCCCAGGGTGGCCACATACTCGTTCAAAATGGCGTCCATATCCTGTCCGGTATAGGAAAAGGCGTATACGTCCACCTGGTTGTTGCCCAGCATTTCCATATAGGCCATCTGCTGCTTGTTCTGCCCGGCCACCACCGAGACCATGATCACCACCGAAGCCACGCCGATGATAATGCCCAGCATAGTGAGAAAGGACCGGGTCTTTTTCATGGCGATGGACTTAAAGGCCATTTTAAAGGCTTGGGTCAAATTCATACCGCCGCCTCCTTCAGCTGCTCGTCAGAGACGATTCGTCCGTCCGTCAGGCGCACCCGGCGGCGGGCCTGGGCGGCGATGCCGTCGTCGTGGGTAATCAGGATGATGGTGGAGCCCTCCCCGTTCAGCTCCCGGAGGATCTCCAGCACGTGCCGTCCGGTTTTAGAGTCCAGAGCGCCGGTGGGCTCGTCGGCCATGATGATGGGAGGGCGGGTGGCGATGGCCCGGGCGATGGCCACCCGCTGCTGCTGACCGCCCGACATCTCGCTGGGCCGGTGGTGGGCCCGGTCGGCCATGCCCACCCGCTCCAGGGCCTCCATGGCCCGGTCCTCCCGCTCAAAGACCGAGATGCCCTGGTAGATCAGGGGCAGAGTCACGTTCTCCAGAGCGTCCAGCTCCTGGATCAGGTTGTACCCCTGAAAGATGAAGCCGATCTCCCGGTTGCGGATGCGGGCCAGCTGCCGGTCGGTCAGGTCGGTGACCTCGGTGCCATCCAGCAGATAAGTGCCGTAGGTGGGGATATCCAGACAGCCCAGCACGTTCATCATGGTGGACTTGCCTGAGCCCGACTGTCCCACAATGGCCACGAACTCCCCCCGGTCGATCTGGAGAGACACTCCGTCCAGGGCCCGGACCTCGCTCTCCTTCCCCTCGTTGTATATCTTGAAAATATCCTGTATTTCAATCAGCATGGGAGCGCCCCCTTTAACCGATCATGGTACCGCCGCCCATACCGTTGTTTTCCTGACCGGAGCCCCAGCCGGTAAAGACGGTGGTATCCGCCTCCAGGCCCTCAGTGATCTCGCAGTTATAGACGTCGGACAGGCCGGTGGTGACAGGGACAGGCCAGAAGCCCTGATCAGAGGTGGGCAGGCGGCCGGTGGTGGACGCGTCCCCTCCCATGCTGGAGGGGTCCACCTCTACCGCGTTGTCCGGCTTGGAATCGGTCTGGATAAAGACCACGGTGTGGGTGTCGCCGTTGACATCGGTGACCCGCTTGATGCACTGGTTGGGCACGGTGACGCAGTCCACCGACTCGGCGGTGACCAGCTTGTAGTTCAGCCAGGAACCGTTGTAGATGGTGCCGCCGGAGTTGTCCACCTCCAGCTTGACGGGGTATGTGGTGGTGCCGGTGCCTACCTCGCCGGACATGGCCACGTTGGTGACGACGCCCATCACCGGGTTGCCCCAGTCGTCAGTGAGCTCCATGGTCATGCCTGCCTGGATGAAGCCAATGTTGCGGCTGTCCACCTGGATGTCCACCACCATGGTGGTGGTGTTGGAAATGGTGATGGCGGTGTCCCCCTCCTTCACCTCCTGACCGGGGGTCAGGGTGCAGGAGAAGACCTGTCCGTCAATGGGAGCCACGGCGTTGAAGTTCTGAAGGCCCTCCTCAGCCCGTGTCAGGTCCTCCAGAGCAGTCTCGATCTGCTCGTTTTTGGCCCGGATATCGGCCTCGATGGTGTCGGAGCCCAAGGTGAGGAGCACCTCTCCCTCCTTCACGTCGGCGTACTTGAGCAGGTTGCCCTGACTCAGCACCGGGCCTTTGGCCTTGGTCTTGATCTCCCGGACCTCATAGAACTCAGTCTCGCCATTCTCATAGGGGTAAATATCGCTGCCGTCGCCGGCAGTGAGAACGGCGGAGGCGTCCATCCCGGCGGTGAGGGTGCCCGGGTTGTCAAAGGCGATAACCACCTCGAAGTTTACGCCGCCCTCGGGGGATATGTAGCTGACCCTGTTGATCTTCTCCACCCTGCCGGTGAAGGGGCGCATCACCGCAGGAATGGTCACCTGAACGGACTGTCCCACCTGGATGTCATTCTCATAGGCATAGCTGAAATAGAGGGACAGCTTCAGCTTCTTGTCGTTGACCAGAGTGGCCACCTTGAAGTTCTCGTCTATCTCGTCTCCAACGTGAAATGCGTTCTCTTCAACTTCCTGGAGTTTTCCAGCGAAGGGGGCCCGGACGGTGAGGTTGGACAGCTGTTTCTGAAGGCCGGCCAGGTCCTTATACAGGTCGTCCAGCTTCTCCTGGGCCTTCTGCAGGTTGTCCCGGGCGGCCTGGCTGTCGATGGTGTACAGCTGGTCGCCGGCGAAGACGGTCTGACCCACCTCCACATAGACCTCCTGTACCGTGCCGGCGGCGTTCAGGGTGATGGCCGCCGATTCCTTGGGCACGGCGGTACCGTAGCCCTGGACCACGCTCTGAATGGTATTCAGCCGGGCCAGGTCGGTGAGGGGTTCGCCTGCGGCGGAGTCCTCCCGAAAGACCAGATACCACATGCCAAAGCCCGTTCCGGCCACAACGGCCGCGAGCACCGCCAGCGCGATGATGCGCTGGATCATCTTTTTCTTTCCCTTCCCCTTGGGCTTCGCCGGCGTTCTGGGCGGAGCGGCAGGGGTCTGAACCGCCTCCTGCACGGGGGCGGCGTTCTGCGTATCCTTTACTTCTGTCATAGCGGCTTCCTCCTTTTCTAACAGCCGCCCCGGCTCCGGGACGGGCGCACGCTGTCCATTGGATTAGATTATATGCCTGTTGGACAAGGTAAACAACTACAATGCGGTTACAAAAGTTTAAAATTTTCTTAAGGCACCTGGGACAGACATGTCCCTCTCTCTATATAGACGCAGGGACCGGAAAAAAGTTCCGGCCCCGCAGAATTTTTTATATTTTGTCCATATGGGCCGAGGCGGCCTTGAGCATCAGCCGCTTGGTGCCCACGTTGTCAAAGGCGATTTCCACCAAAGCGTCGCCCCCCATAGCCTGGAGGGACAGCACCATTCCCCGGCCGAAGGCCTTGTGGTTGACCATGTCCCCCTTGGACAGCTGGAGGGAGGCCTTGGTCCCCCCTCCGGGGGCTCCGGCCGGTCGGAGGGGAGGCCTCTTCCCGGACAGACCCTCTTCACCACCTGCGGCCCCGCCTCCGCCGGCGGGGAATTTATTTGCGCTCCGCCGTCCTGCCCCGTAGGCAGGCCGCTGTCCATAGCCGCCGTACCCCCCATATCCGGAAGACCGGCTGGGCATCCCGCTCCAGTCACCGTCCCCCAAGTCGGACAGAAAGGTCTTTCCCGACCGCTCCAGGTGCTCCGGGGGGATCTCCTCCACAAACCGGGAGGGCCGGTTGGAACTGGTGCGGCCGAAGAGCATCCGCTGGCTGGCGCAGGTGAGGTAGAGCCGCTCCCGGGCTCGGGTCATGGCCACATAGCACAGCCGCCGCTCCTCCTCCATCTCCTCCGCCTCGCCGATGGCCCGAATGCCCGGGAAGAGTCCCTCCTCCGCCCCCACCACAAAGACCACTGGAAACTCCAGCCCCTTGGCGGCGTGCATGGTCATCATCACCACGCAGTCCTGGCTGGGGTCGTGGCTGTCGATATCGGTATACAGGGCGATTTCGTCCAGAAAGTTGTGCAGGGCGTCGGCCATACTTTCGTTCGGGTCTGCCCGGTTCTCCAGATAGCTATTGATGGAGGTGAGCAGCTCTCGCACGTTCTCCAGCCGGGTGCGGTCCTCTACGGTGTTCTTGGTCTCCAGCATGACGGCGTAGCCGGTGCGGGCCAGCAGCTCCTCATAGAACTCCGGCAGGGTCATCCGGTTGTCGGCCAGCAGCTGATACAAATCCTGGATCAACCTTGTAAACTCGGACAGCTTTTTCGCCGCCTTTTGCAGCTCGGGGTAGAGGGCGGCGTTATCGATGACGGCGTAGAAGGAGCTTTCGTCCCGGCGGGCCAGCTCTTGGGCAAGCTCCACCGTCCGGGCCCCGATGCCCCGGGGTGGATTGTTAATGATCCGGGTGAGGCGCAGGTCGTCCTCCGGGTTGTCCAGCACGGCCAGATAGGCCAGCACGTCCTTTACCTCCGCCCGGTCGAAGAACCGGGTGCCCCCGATAATCCGGTAGGGGATGCCGTTTCGCTTGAACGCCTGCTCCATCTGATTGGACTGGGCGTTCATCCGATAGAGAATGGCGTGGTCCTTCCACCTCCGGCCCTGACCGTAGTTCTCCAGAATTTTGTTGGCCACATATTGGGCCTCGTCGTTCTCGTTCATAGCGGTGTAAAGCTGGAGGGCCTCTCCCGGTCCGGCTTTGGTCCACAGCTCCTTGCCCTTCCGGCTCTGGTTGTTGCGGATGACGGCATTGGCCGCGTCCAGGATGTGGCCGGTGGAGCGGTAGTTCTCCTCCAGACGAATCACCCGGGCCCCCTTGTACTGCTTCTCAAAAGACAGAATATTCTCGATGGTGGCCCCCCGGAAGCGGTAGATGGACTGGTCGTCGTCGCCCACCACGCAGAAGTTCTCATATCCTCCCGCCAGGGTGGATGCCAGTAAGTATTGCAGATTGTTGGTATCCTGATACTCATCGATGAGTACATAGCGGAATTTTCGCTGGTAATATTCCCGCACGTCATCAAAACCCTTCAGCAGCCGGACGGTGTGGAGGATGATATCGTCAAAGTCCAGGGCGTTGGCCTCCCACAGGCGGCGCTGGTATTCCATATAGACGTTGGCGATCTTGGTCAGCCTGAAGTCCTCCGCCGCCTTGCACTCCGCCAGATAGTCCGGGGCCAGCTTCATGGCGTCCTTGGCCCGGGAGATGTACCCCAGCACCGACCGGGGGGCGAACTGCTTGTCGTCCATGCTCAGCTCTTTCAAAATCTCCTTCACCACCCGGAGGGAGTCGTCGGTATCGTAGATGGTAAAGGAGCTGGAGAAGCCCAGCTTGTCGATGTCCCGGCGGAGGATGCGCACACAGGCGGAGTGGAAGGTGCTGGCCCAGATGTCGTTGGCGGAGGGACCCAGCATTTTAGCCAGACGGTCCTTCAGCTCCCCGGCGGCCTTGTTGGTGAAGGTGATGGCCAGAATGGTCCAGGGGGCGGCGGGTTCCAGACGGCACAGCCGCTCCTGACGGACCTTGTCCCCCTGCCCGGTCCGGGCGTACTCCTGCAGAAAGGCCAGATCGTCCTCGGTGACGAACTCCGGGACCTCCCCGCTGTCGGAACCCCGGCCGTACTTCATCAGATTGGCGATGCGGTTGATGAGGACGGTGGTCTTGCCGCTCCCCGCCCCCGCCAGCAACAGCAGCGGCCCCTCAGTGGCCAGAACGGCCTTGCGCTGCTCCGGGTTGAGCCGCCCAAACTCCCGGGCGATAGCCTCCCGGCGGGCCTTGCAGAATGGAAGCTCCTGTTTATGGTCTAACATCTTGTAAAGCATCCTTTGTATTTCATTTTGCAGGGTTTGTCATGTAGGGCCAGGGCTCGGCCCTTACCCTACACATTGTACCTCAAACCCTCTCCCGGGTCAACCAGAGAAAAAGAGGCATGTCCCGTCCAGGGTCCGCATAGGATACAGACAGAGGAACTTGTCCAGGATGGCTGCTACCAATTTGTAACCAATTTTTCACTATCCCGTAACAGGTTCGATAAGAAGGTAACAGAACGTCCGTGCTATAATAGAGGCACAATAGGGAAAGGAGGTCTCCTTATGTTTAAAAAGTTACTGACCGCAGCTCTCGCCGCCTCGATACTCATTTTACCTGTGAGCAGCGCCGCCCCCAGCGAAGAGGCGGCCCCCGCCCCTGGGCAGGCTCAAGAGGACTATCTCCCTGGCGACGTCCCCGCTCAGACCGACGCGGTGGAATCCATGTCCCCCGCCCTCCACGGGCTTCTGCTGGCTATGCTGAACCACGGGACAGACCGCTTCGACTTCAGCGACAGCGCACTGACCTGGGAGGGACTTTACACCATGCTCTCCCTCTATGGCCGGCTGGACAGCCGCTGTGACGAGCAAAACGGCGAGCTGTTTCTCCCCGAGGAGACAATCCTGGACTATGCCGCCGCCCTTGCGGCGGATCCCGAGGCGCTGGGCGAACCGCCCGCCGGCCTGCGGGACCGTCTCAACTACGACAATATCTCCCACTGCTATCTCCTGCTCTGCGGCGAGGACGATCTGGCCTATATTCAGGTGGACAGCCTGAGCGGGGAGCGGGATGGGCTTCTGCTCACCGGCTCTCTGATCTATGAGGTGGAGGAGGAGACCCTGGCCCGGTTCCAGGCCTTCCTCCGGCCCCAGGACAACATGTTTGGCTACGCCGTCACCGAACTGTCCATCATCAGTTAAGACTTCTATCCAATAGACAGCCCCCCGGCCAATGGCCGGGGGGCTGTTTTCCTTTTCAACGGCGCCTACTTGTGGAAAAGGCCGCTCATTTCCTGAAAGCATTTGGGACAGACATTTTTCCCATGAAATTCAATGATATCTTTTTCACTGTCGCAGAAGATACAGGCGGGCTGGAATTTTTTCAATACGATGGATGGGCCGTCCATGTAAATTTCTAAGGAGTCCTTCTCCTCGATATCCAGAGTGCGGCGCAGTTCGATGGGCAGTACGATGCGGCCCAGTTCGTCCACCTTTCGGACAATGCCAGTGGATTTCATAAAATGCCTCCTTTTTATCTTTCCAAAACCCGGGGCGGAGAAACCGCCCCGGCACCGTCTATTCTCACTTCTATTGTAACGTCAAAAAAATACCCTGTCAACTGTTTCTATCGGGCAAATTGGGGTGAAAAATGTAGAATTTTTGTGTAAATAGGGATATGAGCTGGATTTTTTTGTAAATTTCTGGTTTTTCTACATACATGATTTTCCAGTTCCCGCCATAGAGATGGACAAGAGGGGGAATGAGTATGACCATGACAGTGATCTGGACCGGAATGGTTGCGGTCTCTATCCTGTGCGGGCTGGCCGTCGGCCGGGGACCCGAGGTGGCAACCGCCGCCGTGGAGGGGGCCGCCGCCGCCGTGGAGCTTTCCCTGTCCATCGCGGGGATGCTGTGTCTGTGGACAGGAATTATGGAGGTCATGCGGCAGTCTGGTCTGGCCGGCAAGCTGTCCCGGCTTCTGGCCCCGGTCCTGCGCCTGCTCTTCCCACAGGCAGCCCGGGACCGGGCGGTTATGGACGCCATCTCTGCCAACGTATCCGCCAACCTGCTGGGTCTGGGCAGCGCGGCCACCCCCCTGGGGCTGGAGGCGGCCCGGGGTCTGGCCCGAAAAAGCCCTGGCACGGCCTCCGACGCGCTGTGCATGCTGGTAGTGTGCAACACCGCCTCCATCCAACTCATCCCCACCACCGTGGCCTCTGTCCGGGCCGCCCAGGGATGTCAGACGCCCTTCGACATCCTGCCCGCCGTGTGGCTTGCCTCCGCTCTCTCCGTGGGGGTGGGAATCCTGGCGTGCAAAATTTTCGCCCATCTGTGGAGGGATTGACCATGGACCTGCTCTTCACCATGCTGGTTCCCTTTACCATTGGGACCATCGCCGTCTATGCCGCCTTTCGGCGGGTGGACGTATACTCCGCTCTGGTCCAAGGGGCGGGTTCGGGGCTGGAGACCCTCACCCGAATCATCCCCGCCCTGGTGGGACTGATGACGGCGGTGTATATGCTCCGGGCCTCCGGGGCGCTGGAGCTTCTGTCCCAGGTCCTGGCCCCTCTGATGGACCGGCTGGGCCTGCCCTCCGAGCTGCTGCCCCTGATGCTGGTCCGCCCGGTGAGCGGTTCCGCCGCTTTGGGCGTAGGGGCGGAACTCATCTCCGCCTACGGCCCAGATTCCAGCTTGGGCCGCATCGCCGCCGTTATGCTGGGCTCCACCGAGACTACCTTCTACACCATAGCCGTCTACTTCGGCGCCGTTGGCATCACCAAAACCCGCTACGCTGTCCCTGCCGCCCTGTGCGCCGACCTCACAGGCTTCCTCGCCGCCGCCTGGGCCGTCCGAGTGTGCTTTGGGCTGTGAAGAGACCTCGGCCTTCCCTACAGGGAACCGGCTTGCCGCCCAGGTCCAGCACAGAAGGGAGCGGACAGAATTTTGAAAAGAAAAAGGCGCCAATACTCCGCCGGCCTCTTTTGTGGCTCCTTCAGGCAGCACAGGTGTGATGATGGTCCTCCTGAATTTGATAGAAAAGACCTAGGTGGTCTGTGTTGCGGGTGCCCGCGACCAGCTTGGATATTTGTATAGCTGAATCTCTTATCACCCTGGATGGTGGTGAAGCCGATCTCTCCAGTTGCTGTTAAGGGGACGGCCAGGGCAAGTCCAAATTGCTCAAGGCCAAAATAATGCGAAGGTCGGCGCAGCTTAGCGCCGACCCTCGCTCAAAATATTTTTTTGCGCCACCGCTCCCGAAGGAGCGGGGTTTGTTATGGAATTTATTCCTCCTGCATCGCCTTGGCGGCAGCGATGGCCTTCTCTTGGGCAGCAGGGGGGCAGTCCTCATAGCGGACAAAGTGGAAGGTGTAGGAACCACGGGACTGGGTCATGGCCCGCAGGTCGATGGCGTAGGAGGTCATCTCGGCCATGGGCACCTCGGCCTCAATCACCTGGTCGCCGTCGCCGGTGGGGTTCATGCCCATGACACGGCCCCGGCGCTTGTTCAAATCGCCGATGACATCACCCATGTAGCTGTCAGGCACGGTGACCTTCAGCTCGCCCACGGGTTCCAGCAATACGGGGTTGGCTTCAGGCATAGCGGCCTTATAGGCCAGCTGAGCGGCGGTTTTGAAGGCGATTTCCGAGGAGTCCACCGGGTGATAGCTTCCATCGTACAGCACGGCCTTCAAATTGACCACGGGGTAGCCAGCCAAGGGGCCGTGGACACAGGCCTCGCGCAGGCCCTTCTCCACCGCGGGGAAGAAGTTCTTGGGCACGGAGCCGCCGAAGACTTCCTCGGCGAAGACCATCTGCTCCTCCTCCAGGTTGGGCTCAAAGCGAATCCACACATCACCGAACTGACCGGAGCCGCCGGTCTGCTTCTTATGCCGTCCCTGTTTCTGGACGGTCTTGCGGATCTTCTCCCGGTAGGGCACCCGGGTCTCGCTCAGCTCCGCCTCCACATTGAAGCGGCTCTTCAGCTTGGACACCAGCACATCCACCTGGATATCGCCGGAGCCGGTGAGCACCATCTGGTGGGTCTCGCCGTTGTTCACCAGGGTGAATGAGGGGTCCTCCTCGTTGAGGCGGTACAGGCCCTGGGCCACCTTGTCCTCCTGGCCCCGGGTCTTGGGGGCAATGGCCACCGAGTAGCAGGGCTCAGCGAAGGGGATCTGCTTCAGGGCCACCACTTTGCGGCTGTCACACAGGGTGTCGCCCGTCTTCACCTTGTCCATCTTGCCAATGGCGCCGATGTCGCCGCACCCCAGCTCCTTGACCTCTTCGGCCCGCTTGCCCTTCATCACATACAGCCGACCCAGCTTCTCGGTGGCGCCGGTGCGGGAATTGACCAAGGAGAGGTCGGAGGTGATCCGGCCCGACATAACCTTGATAAAAGAATATTTTCCGTACTGATCGGAGACCGTCTTGAACACGAAGGCGGTGGGCACACCGCCGGGAGAGACCACAAACTCCTCAGTATCGCCGTCTGGCTTGGTGGCCTTGTGGTAATTGCCCTCCATGGGGGTGGGCAGCAGCTCCATAATGTAATCCATCAGCATCAGAGAACCCATGCAGCTGACGGCGGAGCCACACAGCACAGGGAACATGGACAGCTCCCGCACGCCCTGCCGCAAGCCCTGAATCATCTCAGGGTAAGTGAAGTCCTCGCCGTCGAAGAATTTATTCATAAACTCCTCGCTGGTCTCGGCCACCGACTCCTTCAGAGACTCGTAAAACTCCTCAATCACGCCGGCCTTGCTGTCGGGCAACTGGATCTCCACCCGCTGGAGCTTCTGCATCTCATAGGCCCGCTTGTTCAGCACATCGATAATGCCGGTGACCTTCTTGTTGTCGTCCCAGATGGGAACCACCAGGGGGGCAATCTTGTTGCCGTACTTCTCCCGCAGTGCCTCGAAGGTTGCGTTGTAGTCGGAGTTGTCCTCATCCGTCTTGGAGATGTAGATAAACCGTGGCATGTTCCGCTCCTCGCAGTACTTCCAGGCCTTCTCCAGACCCACGGAGATACCGTCCTTGGCAGAGCAGACGATGATGGCGGCGTCGGCGGCCCGGAGGGCCTCCATCACCTCGCCGGAAAAGTCGAACCCGCCTGGGGTGTCCAGCACGTTGATCTTGCAGCCCTTATACTCTATGGGGGCCACCGCCAGGGAGATGGAAATCTGACGCTTGACCTCCTCGGGGTCGTAGTCGCAGACGGTGTTGCCGTCAGTGGCTCTGCCCATGCGGTCAATGGCCTTGGTCATGTACAGCAGGCTCTCTGCCAGGGCGGTCTTGCCGCTGCCGCCATGTCCGATGAGGGCCACATTGCGGATGTTTTGTACAGAATAGCTCATAGTTGGTTCCACTCCTTATCGTTTCAGTATCGCCCTGGACGGCTCGTCCAGCCTGAAAAGGGCGTTACACGCTGTTTGTCATTATACACCAAATTTCTTTCCCTGACAACTGTTTTTTTGAGGGATTTTGGTTAGCAAGTTTTTATACTATTTCTTAATAAAAAATCTAACTATCCAATCTATGCCCATGATAGTGGAAATGACCTGGTTAGACAAAGAGGAAATAGTATCGCACAATCGCTCGACAATTTTCCAGAGCAGAAAATACTTTGTTATTGAACCCGCGTTTTCGAATTTCTTTCCAAATCTGTTCAATAGGATTCATTTCAGTCGTATTGGATGGGATATAGAAAAGGACAATATTATCAGGCAAATTTAATCCGCCAGATTTATGCCATGCGGCGCTGTCACAGCAAAGCAATGTGACATCATCAGGATATTGTTCCGATAATTGTTTCAAAAAGAGATTCATGCATGCTGTATGGCAGTATGGCAAGATAAGAAAGCAATCCTCGCCAGTCAGCGGCTCTACCGCTCCATAGACATAGCGATACTCCCGGATATAGTGGCAAGGCATACTGGGACAAATCCCTTTTTCACACCAGCAGTATTCGGGTTTGTTAATCCGCCCAAATCCAGCCTCATCCTGAAATATTAACCGAACTGTCTTTCCTCTGTGGATCACTTTCAGATCCTGGACGGTAGTGTTAATTTTTTTGTGGCCGCTATCTCTTCCTCGCTGAATTTATATCTGCCAGCCATTTTCATCATCCGGATTTATTTTACCATGCCCTCCGCCCGCAAACACCTAACTCTGATACTTCATATCTACTTCTAATCCGCTCATTTTCGAGTTCCTTCCTGAGGCCCGCCCCTTTCCCATGTAGTAAAAAATATCAGCCGGACAAATTCCGACTGTCTATATTACATAATAAACTTACCCAGAAAAAATAAGATGAAAAGGGGCTTCCTCTTTGAGAAAAAATTTGGTATAATAAGGCACAAAATTGTCCCGCGGCCGCCTGAGTGGGAATATGCGGCCTGCAACAGGGCACATGGACCGTATTGGGAGTGAAAAAATGGAGAAACAGGAGAAAATTCTGATTATTGACGATAGCCCGGTACAGGCCAGCCAGCTCAAGTCCATTTTGGAGGAGGACTATGAGATTACACTGGCCCACACCTCGGAACTTGGCTTGCGATACGCTGAAAATGGGAGTTATGCACTGGTGCTGCTGGATGTAGTAATGCCAGGCATGGACGGTTTTGTGCTGCTGAAAAAGCTGCAGGAGGAAGTAATCACCCGGCACACTCCAGTAATTTTGATTACCAGTCTGAACGATGTGGTAAACGAGGAACGGGGGCTGACTCTGGGGGCGGTGGACTACATTACCAAGCCCTATCATCCTCCCATTGTCCGGGCAAGGGTGAACACCCATATTAAGCTTTACCGCTACCGGCAGCAGGTGGAGCAGAAGGCTATGGTGGACGCTATGACCGGCGTGGCCAACAGGCTCAGCTATGACACTTGCTACCATAATAAGTGGCAGGACGCCGCCCGATTCAGGGTACCCATCTCCCTGTGTATGATGGATATTGACAAATTTAAGGTGTACAATGACACGTTTGGCCATCCGGCCGGGGACAAGGTGATTCAGGCGGTGGCAAAGACGGCCACTTCTTTCCTGCGGCGCAGCACAGATTTCTTTGCCAGATATGGCGGAGAGGAGTTTGTGGCGATTATTTTGGGCAATGAAACCGAGGCCGCCTTCAATCAGATGAAAAAGCTGCGTCAGGCGGTGGAGGAGCTGCACATTCCCCACAGCCCAGAGGTCTCTGAGTGGGTCACGGTCAGTATCGGTGGTGTTACTATTGTGCCCAGAATGGAAGATTCTTATGAGAACTATTTGAAAATCGCAGATACAATGCTCTATGACGCCAAGCGGTTTGGACGCAACAGGGTGGTATGGTCAACCGAGAAAATGGAGCAGCTGCGGGAGAAGTAAGATTCAACTCTGGAGGGCGGATAGCAAATGAAACTGTTTGGGTTTTTTAGAAGTCCGAAGGAACGGGAAGCGGAAGAATCTGAGAGACGGGCGCAGGAGGAGGATCTGGAGATCTATTCCGGGATGAGGGTGGAAGTGACCTCCAATGACGGAAGAATGTTTCTGGTGGCCAAGCTGATTGGCCTGCGGGGAGACCGCGCCCAGCTCAAGCCCAGTACCGACGGCAGCCTGATGAGTACGCTGGAGGAGCCGCTGCCTGTGACCCTGCGGGGCTATAGCAGTAAGGAGAACAAAGCCGTTATTATGGAATGCACTGTGCGTTCCGGGCCAAAAGGTGTATTACAGGCGGAGCATCTGGCACTAATTAAACGGAGCAACGACCGCGCGTTTTTCCGCATGGATACCAATCTGACTGCGAGCATTACGGCCATGGGACGGCTGGGTGTGCCGGCGGAGGATTGCCGGCTGCTGAATATCAGTGTGGGCGGCGCCTGTATCGGCTCCGGGGTGCGGCATAATATAGGAGATAAGTTCCTGCTGCGGGTGCGGTTGCTGCCTAATTTGGAGCCCAATCTGCTGGTCTGTCAAATCCTGCGCATCATTGAACGCAGATATGGCAGCTTTGAGTATGGATGCCGTTTCCTGCAACTGAGCGAGCAGGAGGAGGAACGGATTTTACAGATTATTTTCGATATGCAGAGACAGGCCCGAACTTAGACCAGTCAAAAAGAAAGAGATGCAAAACGGCAGGGCTTTATAAAGATTTTTCATAGCGCAGCAGATATTCTGCACTGTGGCAACCAGAGATTTGGGTATCCTGCTGTGTAGATAACCTTAATCTCCGGTTTCCGTTCGGTAGCAAGACAAAGCTCAATTTCCTTGGGTGTCAGAAGGCCGAAATTTTGCTGGACTCGGCGGGTGTTATAGTAACGGACATAGCTTCAAATCATCTGGATAAGCTTGTTGCTTGTTTTTTTGAGGAGGCGATCTCCTCCTCGCTGGCTCGTTTCGGATGCCTGCTCCGAAGCATGACTTTTCGCCAGCCATGTCGCTTCAGCATTCGATAGATCTGACTGCTGCCAATGCTGTGTCCTACTTTCTTCACATAAGCCGCTTCTATTTCTCGGACATCCAGTACGTGTCCCCTGCTCTGAGCGCTGGCAATAGGGTTCCAGGAAAGCTACCTCTTTGTCTATGCTCATATTCCGACGGTTTCCTGTATAATGCTTTTCGGATATGGCCTGCAGTCCTTCCTCATAATACTTGCGGATCAGATTCGTTATATGCGCATGGCCAAATCCGGTCGCCTTCCCGATCTTCTTTATGGATTTTCCTTCGTATGTAAGGCCAGCACTTTCAAACGCTTCTCTATTTGCTTGTCCCAGCTCCTTTTTGCGCTGGTTTGATTTCCGCATATTGTTCTGCACTGAATTTATATTTCATTTCTATCACCAGAGTCATGGCAGCATATTTATCCTCTAAATGCTACTTCTTATTGAGTTTAGACAGTGTCTACACAAGATAAAGGGATTGTGATAGAATAGAAACATCTGAAAAGACAGGGGAGAGAACGAAGGAAGCTTCTTATCACAGACATGACATAAATGATAAAGTGTGGGCGTTGTGTGAACCAGATTTGCCAGGACATGTCTAAGGCAAAAGGGGGGCTCAACACCAAAATACATCTGGCCGTGGGTGCACATGGTATGCCAGTGTGAATCCTTATTACAGAAGGTTCCAGAGCGGATTGTAAAGAAGCTGTCCATCTGATGAAGGTATTAGCGTGGAAGTTTTACTGACAGATCAGGGCTATGACACAAACGACGTTTTGGCCTATGCAGTTTCGGCCGGCATGCAGGCCGTGATTCCCCCAAAAAGAACCGAAAGGAACAACGTGAATGCGACGAATACCTCTAGAAGCTGCGTCATTTGGTAGAGAACTGTTTCCTTGTTTTGAAACGCTGGAGGGGTATTGCCACTCGTTATGCAAAAACTTCAGACGCTTTTCTTGCTGCGGTACAAATTCGTTGTATCGCCATTTTGGTTTCCATTCGTACCTAATTCATGTAGACACTATCTAGATGATTTACGTCACGGGTGCCCACGACCTGCCTGGATACTTGTATAGCTGAATCTCTTATTACCCCGGATTATGAAGGTAGAAATCTCTTGTCGTGTGGGAAATGCACCCACAAAGCCACTTTACCAGTGTTTTTCAGCTCCTACTGCATAGCAAAGGCATAAAAAAGCGGGTAAGAAACTCTTTGTTTCCTACTCGCCTTTTTCCGCGCCCTGTATGGCAGCTACCTTATTCCAGTTTACTGGTTGAAACTGTCTTATGAGTAGCTACCATAGGCTTGCAGTTTTCTTGCGCTCCTGACACGATTCTTTATTCATTCAGTAAATCCGGCGCGTCATCAGACTGCGCCGGATTCTGAAATACTCAAACCTCAAAGATAATGGGAACACCCTCGCAGCAAACCATACCACTATAGACCTCCACCATCCGGCCATCCACCAAATTGGAATAGAAACCATCGGCGGCATCTACCTCCACCAGAGAGTTGTTCCCCTGAACACTGAATATTCCAATCAGGCGGCGCTCCCCTTTTCTATGAGAGGCATACAGAATATCCCTGGGCAGGGCATGGACCTCATACCGGCTGTTGGTGAGAATAGGGTTCCGCTTCAGCTTCGCCAGTATTTGCAGCAGGTCCGTAATATCCTCTCCGCTCCAATCCAATTTATCCTCGTCAAACAGGCTGGGCCGGTGAGTGCAGGACCGCTCCTGCCCAGCATAGAGCAAGGTGATTCCCTTCTGGAAATAGAGAAAAGCGGTCCAGTTGAGCAAAGCGGTCCGATCCGGGATGATGAAGGCGGCCCGAGCCCGGTCATGGTTCTCCAAAAAGCGCAGCTTCACAAAGTTTTCAGGGTAGGTAAACTCCTGCCGGCTCACAGCCTCCGCATACTCTCTCAGGGACGCTTTCCCCTCCAGATAGCTCTGAAGCTGGTCAAAAATATCGTAATCATAGCAGGCATCAAAGGCCTGGAAGCACTCGGAATCGGACAACACCTCCAGCCCATTGGCCCGGCCCTCCTGAACAAAGGGAGGCTCCACCGATTCGGCCAGCCAGAAACAGCCGGGACGCACCGTTTCCACCTCCGCCCGGGCCTTGAGCCAAAATTCCAGGGGAACCAGAGGCGCCACATCGCACCGGAAGCCATCTACCATGGAAGCCCAGTATTTCAGCGTCTCAATCTGGTAGTCCCACAGCTCAGGCTGGGAATAATCCAGGTCGATGATGTCGGTCCAGTCCCCAACCCGGTTGCCGAAACCGCCGTCTGGTTTGCGGTAGAACCACTCAGGGTGGTGCTGGGCCAGCCAGGAATCCGGGGAGGTGTGGTTATACACCACGTCGATGATGCACTTCATCCCCTTGGCGTGGATGTCATCCACCAGACGCTGGAAATCCTCCAGCGTGCCGTACTCCGGGTTGACTGCCCGGTAGTCCCGGATAGCATAGGGGCTGCCCAGGCTTCCCTTTCGGGCCTTTTCCCCCACCGGGTGAATAGGCAGCAGCCAGATGATATCTGTCCCCAGAGACTGAATTCGATCCAAATCCCGCCGAACTCCCTCAAAGGTGCCCTCCGGGCTGTAATTGCGTACAAAAACAGAATAAATAATCTGATTGCGATAGGATTTGTCCGTGTTTTTCGCCATAGTAATTCTCCTCTCTTTATGTCAGCGGTTGATTTCCCGTTTGTCAGTCCGGCCCATAAGCCAGTCCACGGACTGCTCAGCTTTTATCGCGGGCTCCTACTGGGAATCCGCCTGTGCGGTGCTTGCTTTGACAGGCATTAGTGCCTGTCCTTTTTATTCCGCCGGTCCTCGTCCACCTCATAGGCCTTGATGATCCGCTGGACCAGGGCGTGACGCACCACATCGGACTCATTGAGCCGGAGGATAGCGATGTCCTCCACCCCCTTCAGCACCCGCATGGCCTCCCGCAGGCCGGACACCTTGTCCGCCGGCAGGTCGATCTGAGTGATATCGCCGGTAATGACGATCTTGGACCCGAAGCCCAGCCGGGTCAGAAACATTTTCATCTGCTCTTGAGAAGTGTTCTGGGCCTCGTCCAGGATAATGAAGCTGTCGTCCAGGGTGCGGCCCCGCATATAGGCCAGGGGGGCCACCTCGATGTTGCCCCGCTCCAGGTACTTCTGATAGGTCTCCGGGCCAAGCATCTCAAACAGAGCGTCATACAGGGGCCGCAGATAGGGGTCCACCTTGGACTGGAGATCGCCGGGGAGGAAGCCCAGCCGCTCACCCGCCTCCACTGCCGGGCGGGTGAGGATGATTCGATTGATATCCTTGGCGCGGAAGGCCGCCACAGCGGCGGCCACCGCCAGATAGGTCTTGCCTGTGCCGGCAGGACCCACTCCCACGGTGACCACATTGTCCTTTATGGCCTCCACATACTTCTTCTGTCCCAGAGTTTTCGCCTTGATGGGCTTGCCCTTGGCGGTAACGCAGATTACGTCTCCCGCCAGCTGGACGATCTGTCCCTCTCGGCCCTCCTTGACCAGCTGAATGATATAGCGCACATTCTGCTCGTTAATCGTCTCTCCCTTGGAGGCCAGGGTCATCAGGTTCTCAATGGCCCTGACGGCGTACATGACCCCCTCCGGGTCCTCCCCCACCACCTTGAGCATGGAATCACGGCTCACCACTGTAACCCCCATCTCATACTCGATGATGCGGATGTTCTCATCGAAGGAGCCGAATACGTTAATGGTCTCCTCCAGGCGCTCCAGGCTGATGGTCTGTTCTGTCATAGGTATACGATCTCTCCTTGGTTTGGTCAAATCTGCTGTAGGGCGCGCTGTTTCCTTGCCGTTCTCTCGATGCGGCGGGCCGGGTCGTCCCGCTCTACGAATTCTCCGTCCCAGGCCTCTCCTCGCCGATCTCCTCCAGACATCGGGCAGTGAGCGTGACCTCCAGCCGTCCATCGGCCACCCGGGCGGAAAACCGGGTGCTCTCCACCTCTCCGTCCTCACCGATGAGGGCGGACAGCTGCTTATGCAGCTGCTCCTCCAACAGGGTCTGGGCAGCGGTCCGGTCCACCTGCACTGTGCGGGGCTGATACTCCCGGAATCTCTCTCTGCTCAGGACAAAGGGCAGCGCACGCCCGTCCGGAAGAATCGCTTGATGCACTGTGGTTATTTTATCATACATTGGCCAGGAAATGCCAGTGTTTCCAAAAATTTTTATTCTCTGTCCAAAAATACTGACTGACCAAGCACTTTTTTCCACTCCTGTATAGTCTTTTGCCGCTGTTTCAAGTGGGATTGCCGCAGTGAGGACCCTCCAAGTCCTGGCCCACACCCGCCCTCGGGCATGGGTCTGGTAGTAGCGGGTGGGCAGCTCGCTGTACATAGGCGGCTCCAGAGTCACAGTTCCGGAAATCAGAATGTCTCCCTCCGCCACCACGTCCCCGGCCTGGACAACGGCGTCTCCCTGCTCCGCCTCAACGCGGGTGACTACCCCATCCGCCTGCGCAGCGATGTTGTAGTACCCCGATTCGTCAATCCGCTCCGGTTCCTTCACGGCCTCCCGGACGATGACCTCCACCCGGGTGCCATGGAGATTAATGGCCATCCAGGACAGATCCTTCAGCTGGAGAAGGGCGTCCTGGGCCAGCTGCTTGCGGTTCAGCGCAGGGCCGTATACCCCCGGGCGCACCCCCATTTGCCGCAGCTGACTGAGAATCACAGCGTCAGGCACCCGCTCGTTGCCCGAGACCTCCACCGTCAGCACAAAGCGGGACAGAACGCTCACCGCGCACAGGGTGAAGACCAGCCCGGTTAAAAAGGCGTACCGGGTGCGGAACCGGCCCAGGAAGTCGGGCAGGCCCCGGCTGGCCTCCCGCTCCACCTCGCAGCCCGCCCGCTGGGCCAGCTCCTCCAGCCAGCCCAACGTGCGCCGCCGGGTGGTGAGGCGGACGGTGTTTTTGTCCAGCCACTCCATGGCCCAGAAGTCGATTCCCTCCTGGGCGCACAGGTTAATCAGCCGCTCGGGAAAGGGGCCCGTCAGCCGGAGGATTACCATTCCCCGGAGAAAATTCATCAGCCTTCTCATGGGTCCCTCCTACGACAGCGTGATTTGGGAAATTTTCCCTGTAATCAGCAGCTCGAAGCCCGTCATGGCCCGCAGCTCCAGCTCCTGACCGGCGATTTTGATCAGGAACACCCCGCCGCTGACGTGGATCTCCTCCTGTCCGTAGGCCAGGATCCCCTTGTGGTTCTCCACCCGCAGCTCCCCATCCCCCACCAGCTCCACCTTGGGCAGACCGGCCAGTGCGTCGGCGGGCAGGTCGAAGGTCTCCGCCGCCCGCTCCAAAAATCCAAACCTACGGGGCTTCATAAAAATCACCTCTCCCCTATCTCTATGCCGGGGAGAGGTGAAACTTTCATTTTATCCTGTCAATTTGGCCTTGCTCCCTGTATATCAGCTCTGATCCATGAAACAGAGGGCCCCGGTACTCGTAATAGTAGTAGGTCGGATGAAGCCAACTCATATCCACTTCCAACAGGGTCTGACCCTCATACTCCACGATCCGCTCCTCATGGAGATATCCAAAGGCAAGAACAATAAGCCCCACCCACAGAACGCCCAGAAGCGTCACGCCAGCAAAAAATACGACAATCCCCTGGTTGACCCAGCCGACCTCACCTGTTTGGGGCAAAAAGCAGCACAGAGCCAGAACGATCCAGATCAAAAAGCTGCCCGCCAGTACCGTCCACAGGACCGCCCCCGGCAGATTACGCCAGGCCAGCCCAAAAAAGCCTAACACAATAGGCCCGCCAAAATGCAACGCCAGCGCAGCCAAAAATATTACGGTATCCCAAACCAAATACTTTTGAGTTTTCCCTTCGCAGTTCCGCAAGCACCAAATCCCAACCCCAATCATCACCAGGATGCCCGCTATCGCCATCCAAACAAACAATTCACCCATTATCTTCCTCCTCCGGCACAAACTCCAAAATGTCCCCCGGCTGGCAGTCCAGGGCCTTGCAGATGGCCTCCAGGGTGGAGAACCGCACCGCCCGGGCCTTATTATTCTTCAAAATGGACAGGTTTGCCATTGTTATGTCGACCTTTTGGGCCAGCTCCCCCAGAGATATCTTCCGCCTGGCCATCATCACATCCAGGTTTACCATAATCGACATACGCCCACCCCCTAAATGGTCAGGTCCTGGTCCTCTTTCAGCTCCGCAGCCTGACGGAACAGGGCAGACATGACCATACACAGCAGTCCGGCCATAAAGAACACAGGGACAAAAAGCGCGTTGTAGGTAAACAGCGGGCCGATACTCCGATAATAGGCAAATCCCCAAACCAGCCGGACCAGCGCCGCCCCGGAAATGAGAAAACAGCATACCGCCGCCCGTTTCAAATTGACCGCATTGCCAAGGGTAAAGGGCTCGCCTTTCAAAATTGTGTCCAGCACCTTTTTTGCCTGCCAAAGAATCAAAGCGGTGCAACCTCCGCAGAACAGCAGAAACAAGCTCAGCACCACCCAGACCTGCCCCTCTCCCGTTGCCCCCAGCATCCAAATAACAGGGTGCCAAATCGTAGTAAAAAACCGAATAAACTGGAACGCGCTGTTGTTTTCCAACAGCCCGGTATCCCCTCCACCGACATAAAACGCGGCCATACCAGGAACTAGAAACAGCACGATCAAATTGCACATAAACGTAATGACAACAAGGACCCGAAGCACTCGGGCCAGCCTTTGCACAGCAGTCCTTTCCATGGAAACGCCTCCTTTCGATTGGCCTAATCCTAGCACGCAGAAAACCGATTGTCAATATATTTTTATTGTTTTTCAATAAAATCAGAGGGGATAGTAGTTTACTACTTTGAAATCTTTAGAGTTTTACCAATAAGAAAACCCATAAAAATCAGGTTCTCTTAATGGCAGCGGAAAGCGGGGCAACGCAAACAAGTAAACAACTTCTATTCGATGGGATAGTTCACTTGCAATTTCCCGTTAAACATGATACCCTTTAAGAAAAGCCGAGGGAGGGGAGAGGACATGCGTGTATTGGCATCCTTTGCCTTCTCCTTTGCCGCCGCCATATTTCTTGCCATCTATGCCGGAATGGATGTTTTTCTGCCTCTTCTGGGAGGAGTACTGGCCCTGCTAGCGGCGGCTGTGGGACTGGTCATGCGAAAAAAGAGCCCTGCCCGTACCCGCATCCGGCTCATTCTATTCGGTTTGGCGGCGGGTTTTCTGTGGACGGCTCTCTATATGGTGATATTTTTCCAGCCTGCCTGTGATCTGGACGGCCGCACGGTCCGCCTCACCGCCATCGTGACCGACTGGCCCCAGGAGGGCCTCTACGGCGGCTGTACGGTGCCGGTCCGGGCGGAGACAGAGGGCCGGGTGGGGGTGTCCGCCATCCTGTACATGGATGAGCAGGGAGCGGGGCTGCGACCCGGGGACAAGCTTGAGACCATTGCCCACTGCACTTTGGGGGACCGCACCTTTGCCGGGGAGAAGATCACCTACTACACCGCCAAGGGCATCTTCCTCCGGGCCCAGGCCTACGGCCGGCTGGAGGTGGAGCGTCCGGCCCATGTCCCGCCCCAATACTTTGCCGCCTGGGCGTCGAAAGCCCTGAAAACCGGTATCGACGCCGCCTTTCCGGAGGACGCAGCCGGCTTTGTCCGGGCTCTGGTGACGGGCAACCGGGACAACCTCACCGACGAATTTACCACTTCTTTGGAGCGAACTGGCTTGAGCCACACAGTGGCGGTGTCCGGGATGCACCTGGCTTTCCTGGCCAGCCTGCTCACCGCCCTGCTGGGCCGGGGCAGGCGGTCCACTGCCGTGCTTACCATTTTCTGGGTGGCGCTGTTCTGCGGCATTGCGGGCAACACTCCCTCGGTGCTCCGGGCGGCGGTGATGATCCTCATGCTCCAGCTGGCGCCCCTGCTGGACCGGGAGCGGGACGGCCCCACCGCGCTGGCCCTGGCGCTGATGATTCTGCTGTGGGTCAACCCCTTTTCGGCCGCTCACATCGGTCTTCAGCTGTCCTTTGCGGCGGTGGCGGGCATCCTGCTGGTGTCTGACCGGGTTCAGGCCTGGCTCTTGAAGAAGCTCCGCATGGACCAGCTTCGTAAGCCCAAAAATTGGGGGGAGAAGCTGCTGCGGGCGGGACCATATTTTGCAGTCTCCACACTGTCAGCCACCCTGGGGGCTTCAGTGCTCACCGTCCCCCTGGTTGCCCTCCACTTCAAGATGATATCCCTGATCGCCCCTCTGTCTAATCTGCTTACCCTGTGGGCCATCGGCTTTCTGTTCCTGGGCGGGCTGGGAGTTGGAACACTGGCTCTCGTTCTTCCTGGGGTGGCTACGGTGTTGGCGGTCCCCTTTACGGCGCTGGTCCACTACCTCCAATGGGTGATCGAGGCCCTGTCCAGGTCGGCTTTTGCGGCGCTGCCGCTGGAGTCGGTGTATTACCGGGCCTGGCTGGTGCTGGTCTATGCCCTGCTGCTGGCGTCGGTCCGCATGAAAGGGAAACGGCCGGTCTGGATACCTCTGGCCGCCGGAGGGGCGGCGCTGGTTCTGGCTGTAACGCTGACCCGGGAGGCGTTCTATCTGGGCGATATGGGGGTGACGGTGCTGGACGTGGGACAGGGACAATGCGTTCTGGTGCGGTCGAGGGGGTATCTCACTCTGGTGGACTGTGGCGGCGACAGCCGGGACGACCCCGGCGACGTGGCTGCCGACTACCTCCAGTCGGTGGGCCGGAGCGAGATTGATCTGCTGGTGGTATCCCACTACCACGCCGACCACGCCAACGGCGTTCCTCAGCTGCTGAACCGGATTCGGGTGGGAGAGATCGCCCTGCCCGATGTGGAGGAGGACAGCCCGCTCCGGGAAGAGATTATTGCCGCTGCCGGGGAGAAGGGTATCCCGGTGCGCTTTGTCCGGGAGGAGGAGAAGTTCTATCTCACCCGGGAGGGGGACACGGTCACCGTCCTTCCTCCGGTGATGGAGGAGGGGACTGTCAACGAGCTGGGCCTGACCGTTCTGGCCACCCACGGGACACTGGACACTCTCATCACTGGCGATATGGAGCGGGAGGGGGAGCTGCGCCTGGTGGAGGCCGTCGCTCTGCCCGACGTTGAGGTGCTGGTGGCCGGCCACCACGGCTCTAATACCTCCAATACCCGGGAACTGCTGGAGGCGGTGAGGCCGGACCTCGCCCTGATCTCAGTGGGCCTAAACAACCGATACGGCCACCCGGACTGGGATGCCCTGGTCCGCCTGGACGAAATTGGAGCCGATATCTACCGCACCGACCTGTATGGAACCATAGAGGTACAGATGAAATGGGGGAACGACCATGCCGCCGAAAAATAAGCCCGATACCTCCGGGTTTGATAAGCTGAAAAAAGATCTGTCCGCGGGTCAGCCGGGACAGCTGTATATCTTCCACGGGGAGGAGACCTACCTGCGGGACCACTATCTGGACAAGCTTCGGGATACCGTTCTCACCGGGGGACTGGGGGAGTTCAACCGCCATGACCTGAGCGCCAGGGATATGTCCCCCCACGCCCTGGAGGAGGCGGTGGACTGCCTGCCCATGATGGCGGAGCGCACCTTCGTCCTGGTCACCGATTTTGACCTGTTCAAGTCTGGGGAAAAGGATCGGGAGGAGTATGCCCGCATTCTGTCCAATCTGCCCGATTACTGCTGTCTGGTATTTCTCTATGACCTGATGGATTACAAGCCGGACGCCCGGACCAAGCTGGCACAGACTGTGAAAAAGAGCGGTACGGCAGTGAATTTTGTCCGTCAGGGCCAGCGGGAGCTGACCGACTGGGTCCGCCGCCACTTCAAGGCTCTGGGCAAGGAGATCGACCCCCGGCTGTGCGGGGAACTGATTTTCCTGTGCGGCGACCTGATGCACAACCTCCAGCAGGAGATCGGAAAGATCGGGGCCTACGCCAAGGGCCCCGCCATCACCCGGGCGGATATCGAGGCGGTGGCCACCCCTCAGCTGGACGCGGTGGTCTTCCGCATTGCCGATGCCATCGGGGAGAAGGATTACGACAGAGCGGCGAAGATTCTGGGGGAGCTCTACCAGATGCAGAAGAGCCCCTATGAGATCCTCAGCGCTCTGAGCAAGCAGCTGCGGCAGCTCTACTCCGCCCGGCTGGCCCTGGACGGGGGGAGAAATGCCGCTTGGGTGGCACAGCTGTGGGGGATGAGATTTCCGGCTGACCGGCTGATGGTCAGCGCGCGGCGCTTCTCCCTGCCCTGGTGCCGTCGGGCCGTTACCCGCTGCGCCCAGACCGACCTGGATATGAAGTCCACCGGACAGGACCCCAAGGAGCTGCTGACCACGCTGCTGCTGGAGCTGGCCAACGCGGCCTAGGGAGGAGAGCATGCTTCACATCCGAGAGGCCATCGTGGTGGAGGGCCGGTACGACAAAAACACCCTGTCCCAAGTGGTAGACACGCTGATTCTGGAGACAGGGGGCTTTCAAATCTTCAAGGACCCGGAAAAAATGGCCCTCCTGGAGCGGGCGGCCAGGCGGCGGGGCCTGATCGTCCTCACCGACTCCGACGGGGCGGGCTTCGTCATCCGGAACCGCATCAAGGGCGTGATTCCCGCCGAATTTCTGAAGCACGCCTATATCCCGGACGTCTACGGCAAGGAGCGCCGGAAACGCAAGGTCGGGAAGGAGGGCAAGCTGGGAGTGGAGGGAATGCCGCCCCAGGTGCTGGAGGCGGTCCTCCGCCGGGCGGGAGCTGCCTTTTTAGAGGAGAGCGCCCCGGAGCGCCGCGGCGGTCCGGCCCTCACCAAGGCCGACCTCTTCGCCGCCGGACTGTCCGGAGGGCCGGACAGCGCCGCGAAGCGGCAGGCTCTTCTGAAGGCCTTGGAGCTGCCAGAGCATATGTCCGCCAACGCCCTGCTGGCCGTTTTGAATGGCTGCTACAGCTGGGCGGAGGCGGAGGAGCTGTTAAAACATGTGTAGTCCGTCCGGCGGCCCCGCCGGCGGACAGAATTCGTCCCAAAGCGCCATCAAAATTGTGACCTCTTTTTCCCGTCCAAGCCCCTATAATAGGACGTGCCGAAAGAGGGGATAGCTGTGACGGTCATCTACATTGACACTTTATTTCTCCTCAACGCCGTTGTGGACTACCTGCTGCTCCTGGCCTCGGCCAGGCTGGCGGGTGAGCCCCTGCGGCGTTGCCGTTTTGCCCTGGGAGCGGCCCTTGGAGGAGCCTACGCGGTGGCCCTGTTTCTGCCGGGGCTGGGCTTTCTCGCCCACCCCCTGTGCCGGGTGGGCTCGGCCGTGCTGATGCTCCTGACCGCCTACGGGGGCAGCCGCCGCCTTCTGAGACAGGGCGTGCTGTTTGCGGCGCTGACCTGTGCCTTGGGAGGCGGGGTGGTGGCCATCGGCCTGATGGGCGGGACGGGGCTTACTCTGGGCGGCGGAGTGTTTTACTCCGCTCTGGACCTAAAGGTGGTGCTGCTATCCGCGGCGGTTTGCTACGGGGTGGTCACCCTGGTGCTCCAGCGGCTGTCCAGGCACAGCGCCGCCGGTGGGGAGCTGGTGTCCGCCAGGCTGCGGCTGGGCGGCAGATCGGCGGAGCTGACGGCCCTGGTGGACACAGGCAATACCCTCACCGACCCAGCGTCCGGCCGCCCGGTGATTGTGGCGGAGGGGGAGCGGATCGCTCCGCTGTTCCCCAGGGAGCGCCGGCCCGGTCCGGCCGACCTGCGGGACCCCGCCGCCGGCATGACGCGGCTGGGTACGGGGGAGTGGCGCGCCCGGTTCCGTTTGCTCCCTTACCGCAGTGTGGGGGTGGACCGCGGGCTGCTGCTGGCCGTCCGGGCGGACGAGCTGGAGCTGGACGGACAGGGAAGGGGCCCTGTGCTGGTGGCGCTCTCCCCTACTCCGGTGTCCGACGGAGGGGGATATCAGGCTTTGATCGGCCCGATGGAATGATGAAGAGGTGATCGTTGTGAAAACAGCTTACATAAAATTACAAGAAAAAGTTTCCGCACTTCTTGCCCGTCTGGGGCTGGCTTTGCCCGGCAAAATCATGTATATCGGCGGCAGCGATACGCTGCCCGTCCCACTGAAGCGGGAGGAGGAAGCCCAGCTGATCATCCGTATGGAGGAGGGGGACACAGAGGCCCGGAATCTGCTGATTGAGCACAATCTGCGGCTGGTGGCCTATATCGCCCGCCGGTTTGAGAACACCGGGATCAATATTGAGGATCTGATCTCTATTGGGACCATCGGTCTGATTAAGGCGGTGGGCACCTATCAGCCCGCCAAGTCCATTAAGCTGGCGACCTACGCCAGCCGGTGCATTGAGAACGAAATCCTGATGTATCTGCGCAAGACAGCCAACCAGAAGACGGAGCTATCCTTTGACGAGCCGCTGAACACCGACTGGGACGGAAACGAGCTGCTGCTGTCCGACGTGCTGGGGACTGACGAAGACCTGGTGGTTCAGCCCCTGGAGGCGGATGTGGACCGGCAGCTCCTCCGTCAGGCAATGGACCGGCTGGACGAGCGGGAGCGGCACATCATTACCCTGCGCTTCGGCCTGGACGGCCGGCGGGAGTGTACCCAGAAGGAGGTGGCCGACCAGCTGGGGATATCCCAGTCCTATATCTCCCGGCTGGAGAAGCGGATCATTGCCCGGCTGAAAAAGGAAATTGTAAAGATGCTGTGAGACAGGGGAGGAGGACCGCCTGAGAAAACAAATTGACAGCGGGGGAGAAATAGAGTAAACTTGGGGGGTGTACAGATAAGGAGCGAGCCCATGAAACGAAACACGAAGGTATCCACTGCGGTGATCCGCCGTCTGCCCCGGTATTACCGTCATCTGTCTGAGCTTCAGGAGAGCGGAGTGGTGCGCATTTCCTCCGGTGCGCTGGGGAAGTCCATGGGGCTGACGGCCTCCCAGATCCGGCAGGACCTGTTCTGCTTTGGCGGATTCGGACAGCAGGGCTATGGCTATAAGGTGGACAGCCTGAAGGAGGAGATCGGCGAGATCCTGGGCATCAGCCGGGGACATACGCTGATTGTGCTGGGCACGGGCAATCTGGGCCGGGCTATCATCCAGAATTTCCGCTTTTCCGGAAACGGTTTTCAGCTCCTGGCCGCTTTTGACGTCAGCCCGGCGGTAGTGGGCACACAGATTGCCGGCGTACCGGTCTACCACGCGGACCAGCTGGAGGACTTTATGGCCTCCCGGGAGGTGGATGTTGGACTGCTGACGGTGCCCATCGCCGCCGCCCAGAAAATGGGAGACCGGCTGGCCGGCGCCGGCGTGAAGGGCATTTGGAATTTTACGAACTGTGAGATCACCTGTATCAGGCCGGAGGTGGTGGTGGAATCCGTCCATTTTTCCGACAGTCTGCTGGCACTGAGCTATATGATCTCTCAGAGAGAGAAACCCGAGGAGGAAGACCCATGAAAAAATATCTGTGTCCCCTGGGGACCGTTCTGGTGCTGGCTCTGCTGGCGGCGGGGGTTTACGCCGCTTCGTCAGACGACAGCCTGATTTCCTTGAACTATCTGCGGGACACCTTTTTTCCCAAGGCCGTCCAGACGGGGGAAGCGGTAGCCGGGGAGACCCTGCAAGGGACTTATGACAATGGGATGGCCCAGTTGGACGCGGCCCGGGAAGGGATATCTGGGGGGAGCGGCGGCTCAGGCAGCTACAGCGGCACGCTGGGCCAGCGCACCTGGACAGACGGGCAGACGATTGCGCTGCCCACCGGTTCCAGTTTCGTGATGCTGGCCGGCTCCGCCGCGGTGACCCACAGCGGCGCGGTGGTGGACGTCACCGCCGGGGCGGAGGTGGACTCGGGGGCGGCGCTGACCGCCAACCATCGCTATCTGGTAGGCGAGGACACCGCCGCCAGCGTCGTTATTCGTTCCGGAGAGGCGCTGCTGGGCGTTCAGGGCGGGTTTACCCCGTCCAACGGAAAAAAACAGCACACCCCCTTTTATGATGTGAGCCAGACCGACTGGTTTTATGATACAGTGGGCTACGCCTATGAGAATGGTCTGTTTTCCGGCATGGACGCCAACCATTTCGCACCCTACGCCACTATGAGCCGCGCCATGCTGGTGACGGTGCTCTACCGCCAGGCCGGCTCTCCGGCGGTGAGCGGCGGAAGTTCCTTCCGGGATGTGGCGGACGGCGCCTGGTATGCCCAGGCGATTAACTGGAGCGCCTCCGTGGGAATTGCCTCCGGCGTGGGGGACGGGCTGTTCAATCCGGAGGGACAGATTACCCGGGAACAGGCCGTTGTAATGATGTATAACTATGCGGCCGGCCATCTGGGACTGAATGTGGAGGAGCAGGCTGACCTCTCCCGCTTTGCGGATCAGGAGCGGGTGAGCGGCTGGGCCCGGCCCGCTATGACCTGGGCGGTATCCCAGGGGATTGTCGGCGGCGTGTCCAACGGCAGCACGCTGACGCTGGAGCCCCAGCGCAGCGCCACCCGTGCTGAAATGGCCACCATGCTGCGGTCCTTCCGGGAAAAAATTTTGTGAGAGGGAAGAACCCATTTTACTTCCGGGCCATATGATAGAATTGAGAGCGGCAAACAGCCCTCTTAAAACTTTCATATGTAGGAGGTACTCGTCATGGGGTGCTGCAATAACGGTTGGGGCGGCGGAGGCTGCCTGTGGATCATCATTCTGATCATCATCCTGTTCTGCTGCTGCGGCAGCGGCAGCAACAACTGCGGCTGCAACAACTGCGGCTGCAACAACGGCTGCGGCTGCTGAGCGGCGTAAACCGGCGGGGACGCGGAGAGCTTTCTCCGCGTCCCTGTTTTTGGCGGACGAAAACCCCCGGCACAGCCGGGGGCGGTCCGCAGGGAAAGCGGCGGAGGGCATTGCTGCCTCCGCCGCTGATCTGTTTTATTTCTTGGCGGGCAGGACGATGACCTGACCCTCGTAGATGGTGTTGGCGTTTTTCAGCCGGTCGGCGTTGCGCTCAAAGATGGCCTGGTACTCACCGGCCCTGCCGTACTCGGCGGCGGCGATCTTGCCCAGAGTGTCCCCGGCTTTGACGGTGTACAGCTTCTCGCCCTCAGCCGCGGCGGGGGCGGGGATCAGGGTGTCCTTGCCCAGCTTCTCAGGCAGAGTGATGACCGTTCCCTCTTTCAGTTTCACATTCTTGTTGGCGTTTTGGAGGGCGTACCGCTGGGCGTTGGTGCCGTAGAAGTTGGTACAGATGGAGCTCCAGGTGTCGCCCCTCTTCACGGTGTAAGTACCGGGGGCGTCGGGAACAGCGGGCTGGTCGGGCTGGTCGGGCTGCTCAGGCTGGTCGGGAGTGGCGGGCTGGGCAGACAGCGGGCGGTATTCTAATAGGGTGCCGGTATGACCATACTCATTATCAAATGGAAACACCGTGTCAATGCTCTTCTTGGATATCATATAAGGGCTTCCTACATCGTCACTTGTGCTAAAATTGTATGCGCAGCCGCTGTCATCGTCTGCAAAGAGCGTAGCAGATTTGATCCATTCATACGGCCAATAATGAGGACTGTTAATCAGACCATAATTCCCATCATCAAAGGCCATCACGGTAACTCCTGTGAGGGGGAGACCGTCCTTCCGGGTGACAAGGCAGTCCTGGTCGAACACATAGGCAGTAAACTCGCATATGCGCCATGAAGAAACCCACCGGATTCTGGCAACACCGACAGGGACCACGGAGAAATTCACGTTCTCCGCAGTCGGGTCGGTGTAACCGTTGGCTGAGTAGTTGGCGTTATAGACAGAACCTTCCTCGCCATCGAATGAGATGGTGTTCGAGAAATCATAGGACGCATCTGCAAATGCGGGAACAGCCATTGCCAGGGACAGGGCGAGTGCCAAGGATAGGGAAAGTGCCTTTTTCAGTTTTTTCATCGTTTGTACCTCTCTTTTTTAGATTTTGGGTCTCCTCGGCGGCGCGTACCCTGGGGGCGGGACTTTCCCGGCCCCCGTTGGGCGCTTCCGCCAAAGCAAACGAAAGCGGCGCAGGATATAATTACCCCACACCGCAACTGACAGACACAAACCCCTAAAAACCGCCCCTTGATAAACGGCGGCGTTTTCGATATAATGAGGGCTGGCGCAGCAAAGCTGTTGTGTAGGAGGAACGGTCTCCTGCATAGGGACGTAAGGTGTTGCGACCACCTTACGTCCTGCCTCGATTTGCCTTGTATTTCTATTGTAGCGTATCTTGAGTCAGAACGCAAGCCCTTTTTGGGCACAGTCCGGTTTTTCGGGCTGTGCCCTGCTTTTTGTTGGAGAAGCGGGTAAAAATTTTTTGACGAAAATTAAGCTGGACCGGCCAAAATGCCTTGCGCTTTGCGGGAAAAAGGTGTATGATATTTTTTATCAGCGAAGCCGCCGGTCCTTATTTGAGGTAGGGGAAAAAGACCGGCGGGCTTTGCCCTGCGTCCGGCAAAGGCGGACGCGGAGGGTGCGGCCCAAGCGGAGAGGGTAAAGCGAGGGGCTGCGTCCCGCCCTGTACGCCGTACAGAGCCAAAAAGCAGCAGTTATAGGGAGGTCGAAAACTTACATGAGCAAATTCCTCAAACGATCTGCGCAGGGTGCGCAGGTCCCGCACGAAAAGCGGACTTCCAATCTGGAGACCGTGAAAATGCCTCTGCCCTCCAGGATCGTCCTGTCTATGGGACAGCACATTGGCGCCCCCGCCGCCCCCGCGGTAACCAAGGGCGACCAGGTCCTTGTGGGCACCGTAGTAGGCAAGGCCGGCGGCTTTGTCTCCTCCGACATCCACTCCGGCGTGTCCGGCACAGTGGACAGCATCATTACCATTACAGCCCCCAACGGCGCGCCTCAGACGGCGGTCGTGATCATCCCCGACGGAAAGCAGACGGTGGACCCTGCCGTCACTCCCCCCACCGTCACCGATCTCAAATCCTTCCAGGATGCCGTCCGGGCCAGCGGCCTGGTAGGTCTGGGCGGCGCAGGCTTCCCCGCAGCAGTGAAGCTGGCCCCCAAGAATCTGGACGAGATCGACACCCTCATCATCAACGGCGCCGAGTGTGAGCCCTATATCACCTCGGATAACCGCTGCTTCCTGGAGGACACCCAGTACATTTTGGACGGCATCCAGGCGGTGATGAAGTATTTGGAGATCCCCAGGTGCATCATCGGCATCGAGGGCAACAAGCCTGAGGCCATCGCCAAGATGAAGAGCGCGGCCACCGCCGGCATCGAGGTCAAGGAGCTGCCCTGCCGCTACCCCCAGGGCGCTGAGAAGGTCCTCATCGAGAACTGTACCGGCCGGGAGGTCCCCTTCCCCGGTCTGCCCTCCGACGTGGGCGTGGTGGTGATGAACGTCACCTCCGTGGCCTTCGTGGGCAAGTATCTCAAGACCGGTATGCCCCTGACCACCAAGCGCCTCACCGTGGATGGCGACATTATCAAGGAGCCCAAGAACGTGGAGGTCATCATTGGCACCCCCGTCCAGGAGCTGATGGACTTCTGCGGCGGCTTCACTGAGGAGCCGGGCAAGGTGCTCTACGGCGGTCCCATGATGGGCAACTGCATCGCTGACCTGAGCCAGCCCATCCTGAAAAACAACAACGCCGTTCTGGCCTTCTCCAAGAAGATGGCCCAGCTGCCCAAGGCCACCAACTGCATCCACTGCGGCCGGTGTACCAACGCCTGCCCCTTGGGCCTGTCCGCCAAGGAGATCGTTCAGGCCTATAACGACGGCAACGTGGAGCTGCTCGTTGAGCTCAACGCCGACCTGTGCATGAGCTGCGGCACCTGCTCCTTCGTCTGCCCGGCCAAGCGGCCTCTGGCCCCCTCCATCGCCCTGGCCAAGATTATGATGAAGAATGGAGGTAAGAAGTGATGGAAAACAAGCTGATCGTCACCGCCGCGCCCCACATTACCAGCCCGGACAGTACCCAAAGTATTATGGGCAAGGTGTGTCTGGCCCTGGCCCCCGCGCTGATCGCCTCCGTGATTATCTTCGGGTTCAACGCCCTGATCCTCACCGCCGTCACCGTGGCCGCCTGCGTCTTCTTCGAGTGGGCCTACTGCAAGCTGATGGGCCGCGAGGTCCCCATCGCGGACTTCTCCGCCGTGGTTACCGGCCTGCTGCTGGCCTTCAACCTGCCCGCCACCCTTCCCCCCTGGATGGCCATTGTGGGCGCGTTCATCGCCATTGTTATCATCAAGCAGCTCTTCGGCGGACTGGGCTATAACTTCGCCAACCCCGCCATCGTGGGCCGTATCGCCCTGGCCGTGGGCTTCGGGGCCAAGATGGCCGCCTACCCTCTGCCTGAGAACGGCGTGGACGCCCTGGCCTCCGCCACCCCCCTGGCGGTGTCCGGACAGCTGGGCACAGGCGACTATGTGACCCTCCTGCTGGGCAACCACGGCGGCGTGCTGGGTGAGACCTGCGCCATCTGTATCCTGGTGGGCGGAATCTACCTGATCGCCACCAAGGTGATCAGCCCCGTGCTCCCCATTACTTATCTGGCCACCGTGGCCGTTCTGTCCCTGTGCTTCGGCATGGACCCCATCGTGCAGCTGCTCTCCGGCGGCCTGATGCTGGGCGCTTTCTTCATGGCCACCGACTATGTCACCTCCCCCACCACCGACAGGGGCAAGCTGGTGGCTGGTATCTTCCTGGGTGTGGTTACCATGCTGATCCGCAAGTTTGGCAACATGAACGAGGGCGTGTCCTTCGCCATCCTGCTGATGAACCTGATTACCCCCTACATCGAGGTCAATACCCGTCAGGAGCGGCTGGGCATTGCCAAGAAGAAAAAGGAGGGCGCGAAATGAGCAACTGGAACAAAATTTTCAAGCCCATCGTGGTGCTGTGCGTGATCTGTATCGCCATCACCGGCTCGCTGGCCGCCACCAACAAGGTGACCGCCCCCATCATTGAGGCGGCCCGGATCGAGGCTGAGCGGCTGGCCCGGATCGAGCTGCTGCCCGAGGCCGACGACTTCACCCCTGTGGAGGGCATCGCCGTGGACAACGTGACCGCCGTCTACGCCGCCAACAACGGTGCCGGCTACGTCATCACCAGCACCGCCAAGGGCTACGGCGGCAAAATGACCGTGATGACCTCCTTCGACGCGGAGGGCAGCATCAAGCAGCTGAAGGTCACCGAGGACGCGGAGACCCAGGGCATCGGCAGCAACGTGTCCAAGGGCAAGGGCTACTGGGCCAACTACGCCGACAAGTCCGCCGGCAAAGAGCTGGTCCTGGGCGTCGATGTGGACGCTTACGCCACGGCCACCATCTCCAGCCGGGCGCTGAACTCCGCCGTCAACTCCGCTATCAACGCGTATAACGCCATTCCTTGAAAGGCAGGTGAATCAAGATGAGTGAAAACAGTAAAATGAAAATCCTTACCAACGGTATTCTGAATGAGAACCCGGTTCTGCGGCTTGTCCTGGGCACCTGTCCCACCCTGGCCGTCACCACCATGGCCTCCAACGGCATCGGTATGGGCCTGGCCGCCACCTTCGTGCTGCTGTGCTCCAACATCGTGATCTCCGCCCTGCGGAAGGTCATTCCCGATCAGGTCCGTATCCCCTGCTACATCACCGTCATCGCCGGCTTCGTATCTGTGGTGCAGATGATTGTCAAGGCATTTGTGCCTGATCTGGACAAGGCTCTGGGTGTCTATCTGCCCCTGATCGTGGTCAACTGTATCATTCTGGGCCGGGCCGAGATGTTCGCCTCCAAGAACAGCGTGGTGGATTCCGCTCTGGACGGCATTGGCATGGGCATTGGCTTTACCATCACCCTGACCATCATGGGCTCCATTCGTGAGATCCTGGGCTCCGGGACCTGGATGGCCGGGCTGGGCGGGCTGATTCCCTCCCTGGGTGCTGATTTTGCCATCCGGATTATCCCCGAGGGTGTAGATACCTTCTCCCTGATGACCAGCGCCCCCGGCGGCTTCTTTGTGTTCGGTATTCTGATGGCCGGGGCCACCTGGCTCACCAGCCGTCCCAAGAAGAGCGTCCCCGCTGTGGAAGGAGGTAACGCATAATGGTGAAGCTTGCTGCGATCTTCTTTACCATGATTTTGGTGGATAACTACGTCCTTGCCAAATTCCTGGGTATCTGCCCCTTCCTGGGCGTGTCCAAAAAGCTGGACAGCGCTGTGGGCATGTCTCTGGCCGTCACCTTCGTCATGGTGCTGGCCACCGCCGCCACCTGGCCCATTCAGACCTTCCTGCTCACCCCCGCCAACGCGGATGGGACCCTGAAGTGGGACATGGGTTATCTCCAGACCATCGTATTCATCCTGATCATCGCCATTCTGGTCCAGCTGCTGGAGAACTTTTTGAAGAAGTTCATCCCTGCGCTGTATAAGTCCCTGGGCGTATATCTGCCCCTGATCACCACCAACTGCACCATCCTGGGCGTGACCATCCTGAATCTGGACAACGGTTATAGCTTTATCGAGTCCATCGTCTGCGCCGCCGGCGCGGGCATCGGGTTCCTGGTGGCTATGGTGCTCTTCTCCGGCGTGCGCCGCCGTGTGGAGCAGGCTGTCACCCCCAAGTGCTTCGAGGGCCTGCCCATCACCCTGGTGGCTGCCGCTGTGACCTCCCTGTCCTTCATGGGCTTTGGCGGCATCATCGACGCCATCTTCAAGGTTTAATAGGAGGGGGAGAGTAGTATGGATCCAATTTTAATGGCGATTATCCTGGTTACCGTGATCGGCCTCATCGGCGCGATCATTCTGGTGGCCGCCTCCATCTTCATGTATGTCCCCGTGGACGAGCGGGTGGAGAAGATTACCGCCGTCCTGGCCGGAGCCAACTGCGGCGCCTGCGGCTGTGCCGGCTGCGCCGACTACGCCAAGAGCATTGTGGAGGACGGCAACGCCGTCAACAAGTGCACCCCCGGCGGAGCGGCCTGCGCCGCCAAGGTGGCCGAGATTATGGGCGTTGAGGCCGGTTCCTCCACCCCCATGAAGGCGGTAGTCGCCTGCTCCGGCACCTGCGATAAGGCGGGCAAGAAGTACGAGTTCCAGGGTATCCAGAGCTGTCAGGCTGTCAAGGGCTTCTACGGCGGCGACGGACTGTGCAAATTCGGCTGCCTGGGCTATGGTGACTGTACCCGGGCCTGCGCCTTCGACGCCATCCACATCGTGGACGGCATTGCCAAGGTGGACCGGGCCAAGTGTACCGGCTGCGGTGCTTGCGCCGCAGTTTGCCCCAACGCCGTCATCTCCATCGTGCCTGAGCACAAGCGTAAGCCCGTGGTCCTGTGTCAGAACAAGGACAAGGGAGCAGATACCCGGAAGGCCTGTACCGCCGGTTGCATCGGCTGCATGAAGTGCGCCAAGGCCTGTCCCAAGGAGGCCATCACTGTGGAGAACTTCCTGGCCAAGATCGACCAGGACAAGTGCGTCGGCTGTCAGATCTGCGTGAAGGAGTGCCCCATGGGCGTCATTCACGTCCCTGGAGCCGAATAAGATCTTACAAAAGAGCGCCCCGCCGTCAGGCGGGGCGCTCCAGCCTGTCGAAAAAGTCTGCCAAGAGGCAGACTTTTTCATGTAAAGATGATAAAATAGGGAGTAAGGGGTGAGGGATATGTTGGAGCGCGGGAAAAATGAGCGAGGGGTCATAGAAATGGTGGACACAGAAA
>JBCLQX010000003.1:0-176132 GCA_041223805.1 Oscillospiraceae bacterium 44-34
TCCCTCACCCCTTACTCCCTATTTTATCATCTTTACATGAAAAAGTCTGCCTCTTGGCAGACTTTTTCGACAGGCTGAAGCCCCTTTGCTAAAGGGGGCTTTTTTACCCTCAAAATGCCAGAAAATCTTATTGCTTTTTGGGCAGGTCTTCTGTATAATAAAGCGCAAGAGCGATACTCCCGGGCGTTTCCCGGAGCGCCCTATTAAATTTCAGGAGGTAACACATACCATGAGAGAAGTTTATGTCGTCAACTGCTGCCGTACCGCCATCGGCTCCTTCGGAGGCTCCCTGAAGGACACCCCCGCCGCCGACCTGGGCGCCGCCGTCATCAAGGAGGCCCTGAACCGGGCCGGCGTGAAGCCCGAGAACGTGGACGAGGTCATGTTCGGCTGCATCCTCACCGCCGGCCTGGGCCAGAACCCCGCCCGTCAGGCCAGCCTGAAGGCCGGTATCCCCACCTCCGTCCCCGCCTACACTGTGGGCATGGTCTGCGGCTCCGGCATGAAGTCCGTCATCGAGGCCGGCCGCACCATCGGCTGCGGCGACGCTGAGATTATCGTGGCTGGCGGCATGGAGAATATGTCCGCCGCTCCCTACGCCCTCCCCGCCGCCCGCTGGGGCGCCCGCATGGGTGACAACAAGATGAAGGACACCATGATCTCCGACGGCCTGTGGGACGTGTACAACAACTACCACATGGGCACCACCGCCGAGAACATCTGCGACGTGTGGGGCATCACCCGGGAGGAGCTGGACGAGTTCGGCTACAACTCCCAGAAGAAGACCGCCGACGCCATGGAGGCCGGCAAGTTTGACGACGAGATCGTCCCCGTGATGATCAAGGTTAAGAAGGAAATGGTGGAGTTCAAGAAGGACGAGTTCCCCCGCCTGTCCCCCCTGGATAAGCTGGCCAAGCTGCGCGGCGCCTTCCCCTGCGGCCCCGAGGGCGTGGAGGACGAAATTGTCCACACCTTCCAGCCCACCGGCATCCACGAGGCCGACGCCAAGAAGCATGTCCAGCGGGTGACCGCCGGTCAGGCCTCCGGCATCAACGACGGCGCCGCCGCCCTGGTGCTGGCCTCCAAGGAGGCTGTTGAGAAGTACGGCCTGAAGCCCATGGCCAAGCTGGTCAGCTGGGGCCAGGGCGGCGTGGATCCCAAGATCATGGGCGTGGGCCCTGTGCCCGCCTCCCGTCAGGCTATGGACAAGGCCGGCCTGAAGATCGAGGACATGGACCTGATCGAGGCCAACGAGGCCTTTGCCGCCCAGTCCATCGCCGTGGCCCGTGAGCTGGGCTTCGACATGAGCAAGGTCAACGTCAACGGCGGCGCCATCGCCCTGGGCCACCCCGTGGGCGCCTCCGGCGCACGGATCATCGTCACCCTGCTTCACGAGATGCTCAAGCGGGACGAGGCCAAGAAGGGCCTTGCCACCCTGTGCATCGGCGGCGGCATGGGCGTTGCCACCATTTTCGAGAAGTGCTGAGATAATCCCCGGCCATGAAACATTACCAGACTCTCATCGGCCTGTTGATCCTCTCGCTCTCCATTATCGCCGCCGCGATCATCCTCAAGGGCGCGCTTTTGGAAACGGCGGGGATCATGTACCAGGGCCTTGTGTAGCTTGCGGCCAAATCTTGTGAAACAGCGCCTTCCGGCCCGGAGAACTTCTCCGGGCCGGTTTTTTTACCCTTGGCACACGAAAAACCCCGGATACCTTCTCCAAGGTACCCGGGACCTTCCGTTGAAAAAGAGGATTAAAATGAAACGAACTGTCTCTTGCGAATTTTATAATACAGGAAAGTTATTAACAAATCCAACATCAGTTGTTACAAAAAGATTAAATCATCCAAAAGTCCTTGCCAAGGTTGGGAGATTTTTGTAGATAATCCCTCTCCTCCTGAAAGAGAGAAAGGCCGACGGAGCGACCCGTCAGCCTTTCCAGAATGGAGGATAGAATGAAAAGATGTTCTTGCCTTGCGAGTATGAGTATAGACAAAAGATTTTACAAAAGTTCTTTTCAAATGTTACAAAAGCTTTAAATCTTTTCAGAAAAATTTCCCTCCCGAGAGGGGCCGCCGCTATTTCCTGCCAAAGAGCTTTTTCAGCCACCCGGGCCCCTTTTTCGCGGCCGCCTCCGGGGCGGGCGGGTCCGGGAGCTCCATGGTATGTACCTGCCGTTCTACCTGGGCCGCGGCCGGATCGCCGCCCTGGGAGCGGACGGCCTCCTCCAGCTGTCGCCGGCAGGTCTCAATATAGATTTTCACGCCATCCAGATCGCAGTTGTTCAAATAGGACCGGCACACTGTCTCCTGGATATTCAGGGGGTTGGGCTCTATCACCTCGGTGGCCTCCAGCAGCCCCAGACCCTCCTGCCGGGCGCGCTCCAGGGCCTTGAAAAATACAGGCAGCGTGTTGCCAAAGACCGATTCCAGCGCCGCCCGGACCGGGCCGCTCTGTCCGTCGTCCAGCAGCCGGGGCACCTGCTCCTCCGGGATGTACACCCCACCGCTGTAGTTTTCCAGAATGCGGTTTTGCACCGGATGCTGAAGCCGATCCCCCAGAATCCTCTGGAAGGGCAGGGTGTAGGCCGCCATAGCCGGCTGGTCCATCAGGTTGGAGTACAGCCCGCCCCGGGTGTAGTAATAGGTGCGGAACAGCCCTTGAACCGCCGCCAGGATGTAGCTGTGGGTTTTGTCGAAGGGCTCCCCTGGCTGGACCTTGGCCGCCGTGTCCATGATCTCCTGGTACCGGGCGGCGCAGAATTCCTCATTGCTGTTGTCGCTGCCTATCCGGTACTCCTCTGCCAGCGCCACAAGCCCGGAGCGGTCCCCTGACCGAACCTCCTCCAGCCGGTCAAAATACCAGCGGAGCATCTCTTTTTGACTGATCGGATGCCAGCTTACATCAAATCCCATTTTATAATGCCTCCTTTGTAAAAAATATCACCGCAGACCTTGAAAAAATTCCTGGAGTACCGCCTCGCACGCTTCCTCCAGGGGCCCCTGGTAGATACGTGGGTGGTGGTTGAACCGCTCCTCGAAAAGGTTGAGCACCGAGCCGCAGCAGCCGGACTTCTCCTCCCGGGCCCCGTAGCGGACCTCCTCCACCCGGGCATTGATGATGGCCCCGGCGCACATGGGGCAGGGCTCCAGGGTGACGTAGAGGGTACAGCCCTGGAGCCGCCAGCTGCCCAGATAGGCGCAGGCTGCCCGGATGGCCTCAATCTCCGCATGGGCAGTGGCGTCTCCGTCGCGCTCCCGGCGGTTGCGGCCCCGGCCGATGATCTGGCCGTCCTTCACAATGACACACCCCACCGGCACATCGCCGTCTGCCATAGCCTCCCGGGCCAGACGCAGGGCCTCGGCCATGAAATATTCGTGGGTCATCTTACCGACTCCTCTGTGTAGGGGCGGATATCATCCGCCCGTAATTTCTCAAATTCTCAACAGCGGGCGGATAATATCCGCCCCTACATTTTACCCGATCTCTCAAGTTTCCGCAACCCCTTGCCCCAAAAGCCAAACCGTGATAAAATATGCGGCGAATCCAAACAAGGAAGGCTGTCTATGAAGACCTATTTCGCCGGACAATTCGATATTGCCGTCATCGGGGCGGGCCACGCGGGCATCGAGGCCGCCCTGGCCGCCGCCCGGATGGGGATGAAGACCCTGTGCTTCACCGTCAACCTGGACGCGGTGGGCAACATGCCCTGCAACCCGGCTATTGGAGGCACGGGCAAGGGCCATCTGGTCCGGGAACTGGACGCTCTGGGCGGGGAGATGGCCAAAGCCGCCGATAAAGCCTGCATCCAATACCGCCTGCTCAACCGGAGCAAGGGCCCTGCCGTCTGGTCCCTCCGGGCCCAGGCCGACCGCCGGGAGTATCAAAAGGTGATGAAGCACACCCTGGAGCGTCAGGAAAACCTGTGGGTAAAGCAGGCGGAGGTGGTGGACATCCTCACCGAACAGGGTGCGGTGTCCGGGGTGGTCACCCACACCGGGGCGGTGTATGGGGTAAAGGCCGCCGTCATCGCCACCGGCACCCACCTGGGGGGGCGGATCGTGGTGGGGGAGGTGGTTCGGGATTCCGGCCCCGACGGCCTGTCCGCCGCCCTGCCCCTGACCCGGGCCCTCATCCGGCTGGGCCTGTCCATCCGGCGGTTTAAGACGGGCACGCCCCCCCGGGTCAACGCCCGCAGCGTGGATTTTTCCAAAATGGAGCTCCAGGAGGGGGACAGAGGGGGACTGGCCTTCTCCTTTCAGACGGAGCATCCCCCGGAGAACCGGGCGGTGTGCTGGCTGACCTACACCAACGAGGCCACCCATGAGATCATTCGGGCCAACATGTCCCGCTCTCCGCTCTACGACGGCACCATCGAGGGGGTGGGGCCCCGGTACTGCCCCTCCATCGAGACCAAGGTGGACCGGTTCCCCGACAAGGAACGCCACCAGCTGTTCATCGAGCCCATGGGCCTGGACACCGAGGAGCTGTACATTCAGGGCTTCTCCTCCTCTCTCCCCGAGGAGGTGCAGATCGAGATGCTCCACACCATCCCCGGGCTGGAGAACGCCGAAATGACCCGGTGCGCCTACGCCATCGAGTACGACTGCGTGGACCCCACCCAGCTGGAGGCCACCCTGGAGACGAAAGCGGTCCCCGGCCTCTACGGGGCGGGACAGTTCAACGGCTCCTCCGGCTATGAGGAGGCCGCGGTCCAAGGCTTTATTGCCGGGGTGAACGCAGCCCTGAAAATGCAAGAAAAGCCGCCCCTGGTCCTCCGCCGGGACCAGGGGTATATCGGGGTGCTCATCGACGACCTGGTCACCAAGGGCACCAACGAGCCCTACCGCATGATGACCTCCCGCACCGAGTACCGCCTCCTCCACCGCCAGGACAACGCCGACCGGCGGCTGACCCCCATCGGCTATGAATTGGGGCTGGTCTCCCGGGAACAATATGATAAAGTACAGGAGAAGTACGCCGCCGTGGACCGGGAGGTCCGCCGTCTGGAGCACACCGGCACGCCCCCCACGACCGAGCTGGCCGCTCTGCTGGAGGAGCGGGGGGAGCCCCCCGTCAAGGACGGGGCCCGGCTGGCCGGCCTGCTCCGCCGCCCCCGGCTGTCCTACGCCGATCTGGCCCCCTTCGACCCCGACCGGCCCGTTCTGCCCCCCGCAGTAACCAGCGAGGCGGAGATTACCATCAAGTACGCCGGGTATATCGACCGCCAGCTCCGTCAGGTGGAGGAGGTCCGCCGCCTGGAAGAGCGGCCCATGCCCGCCGATATTGACTATCTGTCCATCACCGGCCTGCGGCTGGAGGCCCGGCAGAAGCTGGCCGCCATCCGCCCCAAAAATCTGGGACAGGCCGGACGGGTGTCCGGCGTCTCCCCGGCGGACGTGGCGGTGCTGATGGTGTATTTGAAGCAGAGAGAGTTGTAGGGGCGTGCTTCGCGCGCCCGCATTGCGTTCCTTGGAGGTCATATATGAAATTATCGCAGGTCAAGGGAAACACATGGGTGATCGAGGCCAATCAGCTGATTCCGCTTTACAGGCTGGAGGAGGGGCGGTGTATCCTGCTGGACACCGGGCTGCTGGAGGAACGGGAGGAGCTGGAGCACACCCTGCTGGACAACGGCCTGACCCCCGCGAGGGTGCTATGCTCCCACGCCCATGTGGATCATTGCGCAAACAACGGGTATTTTCAGGAGAAGTACGGCACACAGATCGCCCTCACCTTTCCGGAGGCGGGGATGTGCGCTTCCCCGCTCACCCTGAAGTGCTATTTCCTCACCCTGTCTCCCAGAACAGTGGAGCGGGAGTCCTCCTGCATGGTCCACCAGCCCGACTATTTTATTCCCCCCAACGATATGCCCTTTACCTTGGGCGGTGTGAAGTTTCAGATCATCCAAACCCCAGGCCACTCCGCTGGGCACATCTGCACCATCACCCCGGACAACGTGTGTTACACCGCCGACGCCCTGCTCAGCCAGCAGTTGCTGGGCGCCAAGCTGCCCTACAATCTGAGCCATCAGATGGCGATTAAAAGCCGGGAAAAGCTGCGCGGTCTGGGTTGTGACGCCTATATCATGGCCCACCGGGGAGTCTGTTCCGGGGCGGAGATCGGCGGGCTGATTGATGCCAACCAGGCCCTGATTCAGCGCCGGGCGGGGGAGATTCTGGCCCTGGTGGACCAGCCCATGACTGCCTGCCAGATTGACGAAAAGACCTGCGTGTTCTATCAGCTCTTCACCCGCAAGCCCCGCCGCTCCCTGCGCTTCGAGCGCAACGTTCGGTTTTTCATTGAGTACCTGGTGGATACCGGAAGGCTGACGGAGGTGTGCCAAAACGGGGCCACCTACTATGTCAGGACGGAAAATTCCTGAAAATTGGGGAAAAACACTTGCAATTTGCTTTTAACTGTGGTATGCTTTCCTGTACTTCCGGGTTTTCCCACAGTAATATTCGGCCCCAGGGCCTTGAAAGGAACGAGAGACATGAATACGCTGAATTTAGTCCTTACCATCATTCAGGTCCTGTGCGGCCTGGCCGTTATCGCCGTGGTGATGCTCCAGTCCGGCAAGAGCGCCGGCCTGTCCGGGGCCATCGCCGGCGGAGCTGACACCTTCCTGTCCAAGAACAAGGCCAAGAGCCTGGATGCCAAGCTGGCCCGCTGGACCAAGTGGGTGGCCATCCTCTGGATTATCATCACCCTGGCCCTGAGCTTGATCTAAACACACATAAAATCAGCCCCGCTGTAGTACAGCGGGGCTGATTTTTATTTCACCTCGTGGCTGTTGAGCAGGGCCTGCTTGATATTCCACAGCTTCTGGGACAGGTCCACATAGTAGTTGTGGGGGTTCTCGAACCGCTTCACCTCGTCCCAGAGGGCGTCCACCTGGCGCTGGCAGTAGGCCCGGCTGGTCTGAAGGTCGGGCACCTGATACACCAGCTCGCCCCCCTGGAAGACGGGCACCATCAGCTCCCGGGCCTCGACGCCGGTATACACCTTCCGCTTCCAGGTGGCGTCCGGGTCGAAGAGCTCCAGGGGCTGGGTGAAGTCGATCTCCTCGTCGTGGAGGCAGATCAGATCGGCCTCTGCCTTTCCAGTATCCTTGGAGAAGATGCGGTAGATCTTCTTGAAGTGGGGGGTGGTGATCTTGGCGGCATTCTCGCTGATCTTGATTTTGGGGATGATCGTTCCGCTGTCGTCCTCAATGGCGGCCAGCTTGTAGACCCCGCCGAACACCGGCTCGGACCGGGAGGTAATGAGCCGTTCGCCCACCCCGAAGGAGTCGATCCGCGCCCCCTGGCGCACCAGGTCCCGGATGATGTACTCGTCCAGGGCGTTGGAGGCCACGATCTTGCACTCGGGGAAGCCCGCCGTGTCCAGCATCTCCCGAGCCTTCCGGGACAGATAGGTCAGGTCGCCGCTGTCCAGCCGGATGCCGCACTTGGTTATGCCCATGGGGACCAGTACCTCTTTGAAGGCCCGGATGGCGTTGGGCACGCCTGAGCGGAGGACGTTGTAGGTGTCCACCAGCAGGGTGGCGTTGTTGGGATACAGCTCACAGTAGGTCTTGAAGGCGGTGTACTCGTCGGGGAACATCTGCACCCAGGAGTGGGCCATGGTGCCGGTGGCGGGGGAGCCGTACCGCTGGTCGGCCATGGTGCAGGCGGTGGCGGCGCAGCCGGCGATGTAGCTGGCCCGGGCCCCCAGCAGAGCGCCGTCCGCTCCCTGAGCCCGGCGGGAGCCGAACTCCGCCACCGGACGGCCCTCAGCGGCCCGGACGATGCGGTTGGACTTGGTGGCGATCAGGCTCTGGTGGTTCAGGGTGAGCAGGATGAAGGTCTCCACAAACTGGGCCTGGATGGCGGGAGCCCGGACAGTGAGGATGGGCTCGTTGGGGAAGACCGGGGTGCCCTCGGGGACGGCCCAGATGTCGCCGGTGAACTTGAAGCTTCGCAGAAAGGCCAGAAATTCCTCACTGAAACAGCCCTTGGTCCGGAGGTAGGCCACGTCCTCCTCGTCGAAGCACAACTCCTGGATGTACTCCACCACCTGGGCCAGACCCGCGGCGATGGCAAAGCCCCCCTTGTCAGGGACGGATCGGTAGAACACGTCGAAGTAGCAGATTCGGTCCTGTAAGCCGGTCTGGAAGTATCCGTTAGCCATGGTCAGCTCGTAGAAGTCGCACAGCATGGTCAGGTTGGTTTTCGCTTTCATCAGGAAAGCCTCCTTGTGTCGGGGTGACAAGACACCCCCTCGTTAGACCCATTATACTCCCCCCAGGAAAAAAAGCAAGGAAAAGAGAAATTTTATATGGCTTTTCCACAGGATGCTTTCCTTGAAAATAGCGTCGTAATTTGGTATAATGCGGACGGTTGCCTTTTCCGCCCTGGCAACAGGGAGGAGGTGAAGACATGAACATTTTGGCAGACTATCTCGTGGCTGTCATAGCAAGTGTAGTTGGTCATTACATCTGCAAATGGTTTGACCGCCACAACAAAGGCAACTGAGTCCAAAAGGAACCCCCGGGGAGCCGTTACCTCTCCGGGGGTTCCTTTTTGTGAAGACAACAAACTTTGGCAGACTTGTTGGTCAAGGGTATTATACCACAGCCGATTCAGGTATGCAAGATATTTTCCAAGCTTTATCCCCCGGGCCGCTTCTGTCCCGGCCCAGGCCCGGCCGCACTGACACCATATGTGCGTTAGCGGAAGTGGACCGGCGGTCGATCCCCAGCTACATTCGTTTGGTCCTGTGGGGCTGCATTAAACAGGCAATGCCTTGACAAAACTGAATAACTGTCATTTTTTGTGACATACTGAACCTACCGATCATCAAGGAGGGTTTCATTATGTCCGACAAAACCGACGCCTTTCTCCACAGCCAGACCCGGGAAAATCTCATGCGGGCCTTCGCCGGGGAGAGTCAGGCCCGGAACCGCTACACCATCGCCGCCGGCGTGGCCAACAAGGCGGGGCTGTCCGTCATCCAGGGGGTGTTTCTCTTCACCGCCGAGCAGGAGCGGGTCCACGCCAAGCAGTTCTACGCCGCGCTGGAGGACTGCGCCGGCCAGACCGTCAAGGTGGACGGCACCTACCCGGTGGATATCTACTCCGGGGTGCTGGACTACCTGCGCGCCGCCCAGCACAACGAATATCAGGAGTGGGAGCACGACTACGACCACTTCGCCAAAACCGCTATGTCCGAGGGCTTCCCCCTGGTGGGCAAGCTCTTCGAGAACATCGCCCGGGTGGAGAAGACCCACGGGGACCGGTTCGGGAAGTTCGCCGACCTGATGGAGAAAAATCAGCTCTTCTTCTCTGAGGTCGAGGTGCGGTGGATGTGCCTGCACTGCGGATGGGTGGTGGACGCCACCGCCGCCCCCGCCCACTGTCCCGTCTGCCGCCACCCCCAGGGGTACTTTGTGCGCTTTGAGATGGCCCCCTGGAGCTGAAAAAAGCGTCCCGTATATTACCATACGGGACGCCCTGCTTTTCCCCGGAAATCCGGCCGCCGCCGGTTACTCCTTCTTTTTGGGCACGGGGTCCAGCAGCTGAAAAATCCGCTCCTCCTGGGGCGGGTCGCCCCCCGCCGCCCGCCAGCCGGCGGCGAAGGAGAGGCGCACCATGGAAAACAGGTAGTTTTCCGCCTCATCATACTCCCTTCGCTCCAAAAACTGAGAGAAGGCCGCTTCAAAGTCATTGCTGTGCATCATACCATCACCCCCGTATAAGGCGATTATAAGCGAAAAAAGGCGATTAGTCAATATCTGCTCCTGCTTAGTGGTATGTTTTGGCGGGTGAATATTCATGAAGCCGTTAAAAACGAAAATCAGCATCACTCTTGACGATCCTGTTCTGGAAAAGATCAAGTATCTGTCTGAGCTGGAGGACCGCTCTCTGTCCAGCTATATCAACCTGGTCCTGCGGAAGCATTTGGAGGGCATAGAACGGAAAAAAGACTGAAACCGCGGAATTCCCCCTTGACACAGGGGATAAACTGTCATACAATAGGAATTCACAAAGCAAGGACAGGGAACAGTACCTCACAGCGGGGTTCAGAGAGAGGATGGCCGGTGAAAATCCTCCGAGGCTGTGACGGAAAGGCCCCCTGGAGTGCGGACAGGAAATGGTCCGCCGGCCCCCGCCGTTACCGGGTCAGAGTGCGTATCAGCCAGATACGAAATCAGGTGGAACCACGGACAGCTTTTGTTCGCCCTGAGCCGAAGAGGCTCGGGGCGTTTTTTGTTCAAAGGGGGTGTTTGAATGACAGAACAGCACAAGGAACAGGCCATTCAGGTGGTAAAGAACATCTGCCATGTCCTCCACGAGAAGCGGTATGAGGATCTGCCCTCCTGCGTGGACAAGATGGAGTGGGACAACACCGAGGTAATCCGGGAGTGCATCCAGGGCACGCTGGAGATGAACGACTTTGATGTGTTCGACGAGTACGGCGTCCCCTGCAATTTCAAGCCGCAGTATGAGTACCACCATGAGGTGATGTTCTTCGAGTACAAGGACGGCAGCGGCTTCGCCGTGGACTATGAGCTGACCTCCGGCGGAGAGTTGGTTTATCTGACGTTACAGCTTGAGTTCTTGTATGAAAACGGCGGTTTGAAATCTATTTTCCGCACCATTGACCCCCAGTAGGGGCGGATATTATCCGCCCGCGGCATACGCAAAGCCCTCCGAAAAAACGCGGGCGGCTAATAGCCGCCCCTACAAATCAGATTATCAAAATTAAGGAGAATATAATATGAAAAACAGCGAAAAGACCATGGAAAAAATCGTGGCCCTGTGCAAGGGCCGGGGCTTCATCTTCGCTGGCAGCGAGATTTACGGCGGCCTGGCCAACACCTGGGACTACGGCCCTCTGGGCGTGGAGCTGAAAAACAACGTCAAGAAGGCCTGGTGGAAGAAGTTCGTCCAGGAGAATCCCTACAACGTGGGGCTGGACGCCGCCATTTTGATGAACCCCCAGGTGTGGGTTGCCTCCGGCCACGTGGGCGGCTTCTCCGACCCGCTGATGGACTGCAAGGAGTGCAAGGAGCGCTTCCGGGCCGACAAGGTGATCGAAGACTGGTGCCAGGAGAACAGCTTTGACCTGGGCCACAGCGTGGACGCCATGAGCCAGACCGAGATGAAGACCTTCATCGACGAGCATCAGATCGTCTGCCCCTCCTGCGGCAAGTTCAACTGGACCGATATCCGCCAGTTCAACCTGATGTTCAAGACCTTCCAGGGGGTCACCGAGGACGCCAAAAACACCGTCTACCTCCGCCCCGAGACCGCCCAGGGCATCTTTACCAACTTCGTCAACGTCCAGCGCTCCACCCGGCGCAAGCTGCCCTTCGGCGTGTGCCAGATCGGCAAGTCCTTCCGCAACGAGATCACCCCGGGCAACTTCATCTTCCGCACCCGGGAGTTTGAGCAGATGGAGCTGGAGTTCTTCTGCCAGCCGGGCACCGAGCTGGAGTGGTTCAAGTACTGGAAGGACTTCTGCCACCAGTGGCTGCTGGGCCTGGGCATCAAGGAGGAGAACCTGCGCCTGCGGGACCATGACCCCGAGGAGCTGAGCCACTACTCCAACGCCACCACCGACTTCGAGTTCGCCTTCCCCTTCACCGACTGGGGCGAGCTGTGGGGGGTGGCCAGCCGGACCAGCTTCGACCTCACCGCCCACCAGAACACCTCCGGCAAGGACCTGACCTATTACGATCAGGAGAAAAACGAGCACTATATCCCCTACGTGATCGAGCCCTCCCTGGGCGTGGAGCGGATGCTGCTGGCCTTCCTGTGCAACGCCTATGATGAGGAGGTGGTGGACGCCGGGAAGAACGACGTGCGCACCGTTCTCCATCTCCACCCCGCCCTGGCCCCCTTCAAGTGCGCCGTGCTGCCCCTGTCCAAGAAGCTGGGGGACAAGGCCCGGGAGGTCCAGACCGAGCTGTCCAAATACTTTATGGTGGACTACGACGACGCCGGCTCCATCGGCAAGCGCTACCGCCGCCAGGACGAGATCGGCACCCCCTATTGCATCACCGTGGACTTCCAAACCGTGGGCTCCGACACCGACGAGGCCGACCACGCCGTCACCATCCGTGACCGGGACACCATGGACCAGGTCCGGGTGCCCATCAGCGAGCTGAAAAGCTGGCTGGAGCAGAAGCTGGCCTATTGATCCTGAGTTCCCGCCCCAAAGGGCGGGAACTTACCCTATGAGGAGGAACCTGAATTGACAGAGAAGCTGTTTTGCGAGCTTTGCGCCCTGGAGCAGGTAGAAGCCTTGGCCCTGGGTGGCTCCCGGGCGGGGGAGCACTTCGACGCCGCCTCCGACTACGACGTCTATCTCTACTGCACCGCCCCCATCCCGGAGGCGGTCCGGCGGGACATCCTGTCCAAATACTGCGGCAGGATGGAGATCGGCAACCACTTCTGGGAGTATGAGGACAACTGCGTGCTGAACGACGGGGTGGACATCGACCTTCTCTACCGGGATCTGGACGAACTCACCGCCGGCGTGGCCCGGGTGGTGGAGCAGTTCCAGCCCCAGAATGGCTATACCACCTGCATGTGGCACAACCTGCTCACCTGCAAGGTGCTTTACGACCGGGACGGCCGCCTGACGGCGGCCAGAGCGCGCTTCGACGTACCCTATCCGCCCCAACTGCGGCAAAACATTATGGAGAACAGCTGGCGGCTCCTCCATTCGGCCCTGCCCGCCTATGAGGGCCAGATCAAAAAGGCGCTGAAGCGGGGGGACCTGGTGAGCGTCAGCCACCGGACCGCCGCCTTTCTGGAGGCCTATTTCGACTTCCTCTTCGCCCTGAACGGGGTCACCCACCCCGGGGAGAAACGGCTGGTCCAGCTCTGCCGGGAGCGGTGTAAGCTCCTGCCCCGCCGGTTTGAGGAAAACCTGGAGCGGCTGTTTCAGGACATGTTCCGGGACCCGGCGGGGACGGCCGCCGACCTTGAGGATATCCTGGCCGAATTGAAAATCTTAGCATAAATAAAACGTCACGTACTTCAAAAATACGTGACGTTTTTAATTTTGTGCCTCAATATGGGCTTCCTCAATCGATTTGAGGATTATGTGCGGTGGAACGTCCAGAGCCTGACCAATTTTGAAAAGGGTATCAAGCGTAGGACTGCGCAGTCCCCGTTCCAGCTTGCTGTAGTGCGTGCGGTCCAGCCCCGCAAGCCCGCTGAGCACATCCTGAGTCAAGCCCTTGCGCTCCCGATATTCCGCCAAAACACGACCGACAATTTCAGGCTTTACCATCCTATACTATCCCCCCTGTACGCTTCTAGCATACCAACAGAAGGTTTTCTTTATGAGGTCATTTGACCTCACCAGGAAATAACAGGCGCCCCCGGCCGGCAGGCCGGGGGCGTTTCCCGTTATCTCAGGTAATTCAGCGGATTGACCGCGGTGCCGCGGACGCGGACCTCAAAGTGACAGTGGACGCCGGTGGAGCGGCCGGTGGAGCCGGCCTTGGCGATGGTCTGTCCCTGGTAGACCTTATCTCCCACAGACACCACCAGAGAGGAGTTATGGGCGTAATAGGTCTCGGTGCCGTTGTCATGCCGGATCACCACCAGATTGCCATAGCTGCCGCTGTAGCCCGCCTTGATGACGGTGCCGCCGTCGGCGGCCTTGACGGCCTCTCCGTAGCTGGCGTGGATGTCCAGGCCGGAGTGGTAGCTGTAGCTGCCAAAGATGTACCGGCCGCCGAAGTAGGAGTTGATACGGTGGCTGCTGACGGGCCAGATATAGTTGCCCTTGGAGGCGGTCTTGGGCTTCTCCTTGGTGCCCACCGCCTTGACGGTGACTGTGGGCTCCCGCAGGGTGGAGGTGCTGGTCACATTCCGCTCCCGCTCGTAGCCGTTGATATAGACCACATCGGCCTCCACCCGGGCCTCGCCCTCCTCGCCCTGGGTGATGACCTTGGAATCCCCCTTGTACATCTTGTCGTCCTTGACCTCCTCCACCGGGCAGGGGATGGGCTCGGTGTAGGTCACATGCTCGGTGGTCCGGACGGACAGGGCGGGGATGATCTCCTTCACATTGAGCACGTCCCCCACCATCAGGCGGTTCAGGCTGGCGTCGGGGTTGAGCTCCATCAGGTCGCTGAGGGACATATCGTTGGCGTAGGCGATGCCGTTATAGGTGTCCCCCTTGACCACGGTGTAGGTGGTCTCGCCGGTGGTGTTGGCCTTCAGGGCCTCCTCCACCTGGTCCACCGACATCAGATTGTCCACCGCGTAGACAGAGGAGACGGAGACGTTCTCCACAAACTCGGCGGAGGTGGTATTCTCGGTGACAAACTCGGCCTTGATGCCGTCCAGCATGTCGTTCAGGGCGGTCTCGTCCTTCACAACGCCGATGATCTGGCCGTTCAGCGACACCTGATAGGACCTGAGCTGGTCGCTGAGCTCGTTAAGCTGGCTGTAAAAGAAGTTGCTGATATCCTGCTCCCGGCTCAGGTCGCTTTTCAGGGTCAGGCCGAAGCTGTAGTCGATGTCGCCCTCCACCTGATAGGCGTAGCCCAGCAGCTGGCTGCCCCGGTCCTCCACCGTCTGGATGGCCTGGTCCACCACGCTCTGGTCGGCCACCACACCCACCTCCTGGCCGTCCACAATGACGGCGTAGCTGGTGGAGTACAGGGTGGTCAGGGTGAGGGCGGTGCCCAGGGCCCCGGCCACCAGCAGAAACGAGACGGGCCCCACCGCCAGATTGCCCGCCGCCGCCCCGTGGAGCAGGTGGGTCCAGCGCCGGAAATGGATGCGGCTCCATTCCCGCATGCCCAGTGCGTAGAGCTTCAGCTCCTTCCACCAGCTCCGGGCGTCGGACCTCCGCTCCTCCGTCCGAGTCGCCTTCCGCTCCGCCCTGGCGGGCTTTTTTTCAATCTGCTCCTGCCCCACTACGGGGAGCCGGGCTGTCCAGCTCTGTTCTTCCGGTCGATCCATATAGACACCTCTTGTCCGTGAAAATGACAACTTTGAAATAAGAGTTACAAAATGGTAACAACAATATACACGTTTTTCCTGTCCGCGTCAAGCCCTTTTTTTGCCTGGATGAAAAATATACCTGGGAAAAGTGCACAAAAAAAGAGCGCCGAATGGAATTCTCCGGCGTTCTTCGATCAAATTATGTAAAACTCGAACTTCTACTCCATATCTTGCGGCTCCGCCCTTCACAGCATAATCCGCAGGGCAAAGACCAGCGTCATGAGCACCACAGCCAAGCTGGCGCAGGCGTCCAGTGTCCAATCCCGCCGCTCCCGCCGGGACCGGCGGCGCTGTCCGGAGGACATGGTGAGCACCACCGGCTGAAAGCCCGCCTCCTCCGCCCTGTCCTCAGCTGCCTCCAGTTCCTCATAGAGGGGCTCCCGCCGGCGTGCCAGACTGTCCCTCTGGGTCGCGGCCAGCCGGCGGCGGAATTCCCCCAAGTCCACTACATTTCCCCTGTCTTCCATCAAGTTGGAAGTCTGATGATGTATGATCCGCATAGCTGTCCCCTCCACTGTCTTCAGAATAAGGACAGAATACCGGAAGCTCTGTCCTAAAAACCGGACTTTTCAGTCCGCCCGGAAAACGTTTGTTCTAATCAATACTGTACAACGTTTGTTCGATGTTGTCAAGAGAAAATCAAAAATTTGTTTGATTTTTCCTTGTCCGCCCCTTTCGGGGGCCATAACGGCTGAGGTCTCTACTATAATATACAGTCGCGGAAACAGAATGAAGGTTCCCTTTGTATGTGTTTTTTTATGCTTTGTGTTGATTTTTCATGAAAATGGGGGTATAATGCTTTGGCTTATTGAGAAACCACAGATTTGAGGTGCGATTCCCATGAAAAATGAGAAATTAAGAAATATCGCCATTATCGCCCACGTGGACCACGGCAAGACCACCCTGGTGGACGAGATGCTCAAGCAGTCCGGGGTCTACCGGGAGAACCAGGCGGTGGCCGACCGGGTGATGGACTCCGGCGACTTAGAGCGGGAGAGAGGTATTACCATCACCGCCAAGAACACCGCCGTGCAGTACGGCGACGTGAAGATCAACATTGTGGACACCCCGGGCCACGCCGACTTCGGCGGCGAGGTGGAGCGCATCCTGAAGATGGTCAACGGGGTTATCCTGCTGGTTGACGCCGCCGAGGGTCCCATGCCCCAGACCCGGTTTGTGCTGTCCAAAGCCCTGGAACTGGGCCACAAGGTAATTGTGGTGGTGAACAAGATCGACCGCCCCGACCAGCGGGTCTATGAGGTGGTAGACGAGTGTCTGGAACTGCTGCTGGACCTGGACGCTACCGACGAGCAGTTGGACTCCCCCATGCTGTTCTGCTCCGGCCGGCAGGGCACCGCCTCCGTCCAACCCGACGTGGCGGGCAGTGACTTGAAGCCCCTCTTCGACACCATTCTGGACTATATCCCCGCCCCCGAGGTGGATCTGGACGCCCCCTTCCAGATGCTGGTGTCCTCCATTGACTACAACGAGTTTGTGGGCCGCATCGCCATCGGCCGCATTGAGCGGGGCAGCGTGAGGCAGAATCAGGAGATTGCGGTGTGCAACTACCACAGCCCCGACGCCGCCCCCATGAAGGCCAAGGCCACCGCCCTATATGAGTTCGACGGGCTGGCCAAGGTCCCCGTCCAGGAGGCCTCCGCCGGAAGCATTATCGCTATGAGCGGCATCGGCGACGTGACCATCGGCGACACCATCTGTGCCCCCGACCGGGCGGAGCCCATTGAGTTCGTTCAGATCTCCGCTCCCACCATCGAGATGACCTTCTCCGTCAACGACTCCCCTTTCGCCGGCCGGGAAGGCAAGTATGTTACCAGCCGCCAGCTCCGGGACCGGCTCTTCCGGGAGACCCTGAAGGACGTGTCCCTGAAGGTGAGCGAGACCGACTCCACCGAGGCCTTCAATGTGGCCGGCCGGGGAGAGATGTCCCTGTCCATTCTCATTGAGACCATGCGGCGGGAGGGCTACGAGCTCCAGGTGTCTCCTCCCCGGGTGCTCTATCAGGAGATCGACGGGGTGAAGTGCGAGCCCATCGAGCGGCTGGTGGTGGACGTGCCCGCCGACTGCGTGGGTGCGGTGATGGAAAAGATCGGCTCCCGGAAGGGCGACCTGCTGGAGATGAACCCGGTGGGGGAGCGGATGAAAATCGAGTTCCTGGTCCCCGCCCGGGGCCTCTTCGGCTACCGCAGCGAGTTCCTCACCGACACCAAGGGCGAGGGCATTATGGCCTCGGTCTTCGACAGCTACGCCCCCGTGAAGGGAGAAATTCAGCGGCGGAACACCGGTTCTCTGGTGGCCTTCGAGACAGGGGAGGCGGTCACCTACGGCCTGTTCAACGCCCAGGAGCGGGGAGCCCTGTTCATCGGGGCGGGCACCCCTGTCTACGGCGGTATGATCGTGGGCGAGTGCCCCAAGGCGGAGGACATCTCGGTCAACGTGTGCAAGAAGAAGCAACTGACCAACATGCGGGCCTCCGGCTCCGACGAGGCCCTGCGCCTGATCACGCCCCGCCAGCTCTCCCTGGAGCAGTGCCTGGAGTTTCTGGCCGACGACGAGCTGCTGGAGTGTACCCCCGAAAATCTCCGCCTGCGCAAGCGTCTGCTGGACCACGGCGCCCGGATGCGGGAGGCCTCCAAGAAAAAGGGATCATAAACCGGCCCCCGGGGAGCAGACGCTCTCCGGGGGTCCTTCTCATCTTATCAACAGCTTTTTCATGCCCTCCTCCAGGCCCTCCACGGTGAGGGAGAACATGGGGAACTCCTGGGCGAGAACGTCGTAGGTCTGACACCAGTAAGCACCCCAGTCCGGGCGGCGGCTGGGGTTGAGCCAGATGGTGTGCCGGAAGCGGCCCCGGAGCAGCCGCAGCCAGTCCATGCCGCACTGAGGGTCCTCCGCCCGGTCGCCGCGGCCATACCAGCCCCCCATCAGCTCATAGGGAGCCATCTGGGCGTCCCCCACCAGAATCAGCTTGTAGTCCGGTGGGAGGTTGGACAGCACCCAGTCGGTGGGCACGCTGTCCCGGGACATGAGGGTGGGAGAGTTGTACAGCCGGCCATAGGGGCAGTTGTGAAAGTAGAAGACCTTCAAATCTTTGAAATGACCCGACTTGCTCACCGCCTGGAACAGGGCGGAGCACATCTGGGCGTAGTAGTCCATAGAGCCTCCGGAGTCCATCAGGAGGAGAACCTTCACCGTGTTCTCCCGGGGCCGCCTGTAGCGCACCTTGAGCACGCCGCCGTTGTCCGCCGTGTCCCTGATGGTCCTGTCCACGTCGAACTCGGTGGGGGGGAGGTCCACCAGGCCGGAGTACTGGCGCAGATGCCGCAGGGCCACCTGGAACTGGCGGGTGTCCAGGGTGTTGTCCCGGCGGAAGTCCCGGAATTTCCGCTCCCCCGCTACCCGGAAGGCCCGGCGGTACATAGACTGTCCCCCCACCCGGATGCCCTTGGGGGACAGGCCGGAGTTGCCGAACATGGACATGCCGTGGGTGCCCACCCAGTAATTGCCCCCGTTGTGCTCCTCGTTCTGCTCCGCCATCCGCTCCTGGAGCATTCGCTCGATCTCCTCCTCAGAGAAGCCCATGTTTTTCAGGGCCTGGACCTCGTCCCAGTTGGCATAGTCGGATAATACTTCCGGTTTATTCAGCCAGTCCAATAACTCCTGGGACACCTCCTGCTGAAAGGGAACGTCCTTAAAATACTCCAAAAAGGTGCGGTCGAAGGTGTCGAAGTCCGCTTCGCTCTTCACCAGCAGGCACCGGGCCAGATGATAGAAGCCGGTGAAGCTGGCACTGTGGAGATTCTTGTCCAACCCCTCCATCAGAGCCATCCACTCGGTGAGGGACACCTTTAAGCCGTTTCGCCGCAGCAGATACAGCAGATCTTCAAACATGGCTTCACCTTCTTTCCATCGTCTTTGATGATTGTACCGTCTTTTTAATGAAAAGGCAAGTCTATTCTGTTCTGCCAAGTTTTATTATTTTCTTGACAAGTGTACTTGACAACACAAAGCCTCTATGCTATGATACCCTCAACGGAGACGGTCACGGCCGGACCAATCCCGGAAAGGAGCTTTTATGAATAAAAAAGACATTTTGGAAAAAAGTCAAAAGGAAAACCAGTTTTCCGATGAGCGCGACCGGCAAATCGAGCAAAAAGCCTGCTCAGCCGGGTACTGGGCTGTGCTCGCCGTCAACTGCCTCCTGTGCCTGCTGCTGATTCTCCAGGAGAAGCTCACCGGCAAAGCCTTTGCGGCCTGGTGGCCCTTTATGCTGGCTGTATTCATCTCTAAATCGGCCCACGATTTGACGCTTTACCGCTATCACCGCAGAAGGTATGATTTGATCATGGGCCTGATTGGCCTGATTCCACCTATTCTTACGGTCTTTGTGATTTTGAAAGGAGGGTTATAAGCATGGACAGAGACAAAATTCTGGAAAAAAGCCGCAAAGAAAACGAAAACCGGGACGAGATGGAGCGGACCATCACCATTGAGGGGGAGTCCTTCAGTCTGGCCTTTACTCTGATGGCAGGCCTTGCGATTGTCGCCTACAATCACTTTCACAACCTGTCCTCCGACAGCGTCATGATTATGTTCTGGACCTCCTGCGTCAGCAGCCGGCTGTACCGGCTCACCAAGCGGAAAAATGTCTCCGATTTGGTCACCATGATTATTTCCCTTGTCATTCTGGTGTTCTATGTGGTAAAATTCTTCACACAGGGGTGATGGCATGGACGACCAGTTGGTCCTGAAAAATCGGTTAAAGGTGGCCCGGGCGGAGCGGTCCCTGTCCCAGGGGGAGCTGGCCAAGCTGGTGGGCGTCTCCCGCCAGACCATCAGCTCCATTGAGACGGGGCAGTTCAACCCCACCGCCAAGCTGGCCCTGGTCCTGTGCATCGCCCTGGACAAAAAATTTGAGGAGTTGTTCTACTTCGATTGAGAGGAGGCCCGCCTGTGGAATACTTCGCCATTGGACTGTTTGCCGTGGCCGTCATCGGCATCCCCATCGCCATTCTGCTGCTCAACGATTATGGCAAGAAGCGGGGGTGCGGCCGGGGCTGCGCCACCTGCGGAAACCGGGATATTTGTTACCGAAACAAGAAAAAAGCGCAGGACAAGTAAGTCCTGTGCTTTTCTCATCTATATTTCTGACTCTCCGCCACCGCCAGCTGATCACAGCGGTTGTTGAACTCGTTCTCGGCGTGGCCCTTGACCCAGTGGAGGCTGACGGTGTGCTTCTCGCACAGGTCCAGCAGCCGGCCCCACAGGTCGGGGTTCAGGGCGGGCTTTTTGTCCGACTTCACCCAGCCCCGGGCCCGCCAGCCCTTGGCCCAGCCCTTGCCCAGACCGTCGATGACGTATTTGCTGTCGGAGTACAGCTCCACCGCGCAGGGCTCCTTCAGGGCCTCCAGGGCGGCGATGACCCCGGTGAGCTCCATGCGGTTGTTGGTGGTCTGGGCCTCGCCCCCGGACAGCTCTTTCCTGTGGCCGTTGTACATCAGGATGGCCCCCCAGCCCCCGGGGCCGGGGTTGCCGGAGCAGGCCCCATCGGTGTAAATGGTGACAATTTTCATGGTTTCTTCTTCCTTAAAATAAATCGCTGTGGGTACCCGTTCGGGTGAGCACCAAAATCAGCTGGTCCCGGTCAATCCGATAGACCAGCAGCCAATCAGGCGTGATGTGGCACTCCCGATAGCCTGTGTAATCGCCTGTCAGCCGGTGGTCTTTATATTTTTCTGGCAGAGTTTTTTGCTCTGCCAGAAAACTGACAGTTGTCCTCAACAGATCAAGGTTATAGCCCCGCCTTTCAATTCGCTTAAGATCCTTCTTAAATAATCTGTGAACTCTAATCTTCAGCATTGAGGAGATCCTCCATCATCTCGTCTACAGACGTGTAGGCTTTACTCAAGCCGATTCCCATCCTTGCCTCCTCCAACGCCCGCCGGGTTTCTTCATTTGGAATATCTCCGCCGACCTCAAACGGTATCTTATTCTCCCGCACGGCCTTCTTGGCGAATACAGTAAACGCCGTTGTCATGCTCATACCGATATCCGAGCAAAATTCCTCAAACTGACGCTTCAATTCCGCGTCCATACGAATGCTTATATTAGTCTGCGCCATATCAGACACCCCTTTCTGTCTTATACTATGTATCATAAATAATTTTCAATACATTGTCAAGATATTTCCATACAAAAGCCGGACGCATTGACTGCGTCCGGCTGTTCCCCAAACCCGCCCGCGTGAAACCGACGTCTGGTAGTGATAAAAAGCGTCCCGAAGGACATAACGATACAGGTGTAACGGTAACGGACCTGATAAAGAGCCGGGATTCGAACCCAGGCGAGGTCCCGCCGCCTCCATGAGGCGCCGATGGCTCCGGCGCGGAGCTGACATCCGCCTTTCACGCAACCAAATGCTTTTTGTATTCCGCCCCCCGAAGGGGGCGGAATACATTTTATAATAGCTCGGTGGTCCAGTTCTTCTCCTGAATGGTCTCCTCCAGCTCCCGCAGGTCCTTGGAGAGGCCATCCACCTGCTTTTGCAGCTGGCGCACGTTGACGGTGCTCTTTACTTTGATCTCGCTGGCGCTGTGACGGCGGACCAGGGCGCTGGCATTGCTGAGGAAACCGCGCAGGGCGGACAGCCTTCCCCTTGTGCAGTCCCGCCTGGCCAGCAGGTCGGTCAAGGTGGCCCCGTCCTCCAGCCGGGTGGAATTGTTGGTGCGGTTGATGGCGGAGATCAGTTCCTCCAGCCGGGCATAGTCCGCCTCCAGCTCCTTCAACAGCTCCACAGGGTCTTCGGCGGGCTGTTCCCCCTCCTGGACCTGGGCGTTGTTGTTCAGCCGGACCTCCAGCTGACGGATGCGGGTCTGTAATTCCGACCGCTGGGACAGGGCGTTGGCCAATTTCACTTGCATTCAACCCCTTCCATTATGATAATCAGAGAATACTATTATAACTGTCAACCATGCTGTTGGCCGCGTCACTGACGTTGTTGTAGGCGTCGGCATAGTCCGTGCCTTCCATTATAGCCTCGGTGAGACCTCCCATCCGGCTGTAGAGGGAATTCACCTTGTTCTGATACAGCTCCAGAGCACTGTCGCCGATCCTGCCGGTAAAGGTGTCGATCTTTTCCCGCTCCGATTCCGTCGCCAGGGCCTGGGTCAGACCCTCGTAAGCGGCCTGGAAATTGTTGTACAGAGGGGACAGATTTGTCATATCAATGCTGGGCAGGATAAACTCTTCCCCCGGGGCGGTCTCGGTGTTGGCCACTTCAAGCTGTCCCCAGATTTCGTCCAGAATGTCCTGACTGGAATGGATCATGCACAGGGAGTGGTAGAGCACCAGCTCTCCTTCCTCCAGCAGCCGCTCCCGGTCCTCGTCCCGGCCCTGACTGGCCAATGTGTCGATTGCGGCCAAAAAGGCCTCGTAATTGGCGTCATAGGTCTGGAGGGCGTTCCACAGCTCGGCGTGAAGCTCCGGGGCCTTTGCCATATTGTCGTCCTCATACTCGTCAAAGCGCATGTAAGAGGCCAGGTGGTTCAGGGCCTCCATCACCTCGGCAGGACTGTTCCCCAGGCTCTGAAGGGCATCGTCCGCCTCGGGATAGGCGGGCTCCTCGTCCAGATAGCCCAAGGCCTTTTCCACAAGGTAGGTGTTGGGGGTGTAGAACTCCACCGCCTCCTTGATGGCGGCATAGTCTCCAGTCACAGTAAATTCAGAGGAGAAGTCCACATTGGAAAAATATGCCGCCAGAATGGGCTCGATCTCGCCGTTGATCTCCTCCGCCAGATCCAGATAGGAGTTATATTTGCTGTAGTCCACAGGCCCCTCGCTCTTGTCCGCAGAGGAGCCGGAGGAGCCCACATCACTTTTATTTCCGCCGCCGCTTGTGTCACCGACGCTTTTATCACTGTCTTTCTTGCTTCCGCAGCCAGTCAGCAGCAGCGCGGCGCTCAAGGCCAAGCAAATCATTCCTGTCCAAAGCTTTTTCTGATTCATGACACATAAACCTCTCTTTTTTTATTTATTTTTGGAATCATTTTGATTTCTTAAAATCTTTTCCTGCTTCCCATATCACAGTCCCCTCAGAATCTCCTGCCGTTTCTGTTGATACTCCCGGTCGTCGATGAGTCCGGCGGACTTCAGGTTCTCCAACTGCTCCAGCCGCTGTTTCGCGTCCAGGGCGACAGAGGGGATATGGTCGTGGGTCTCTGCCGGGGGAGGGGGGAGCTGCTCCTCTACTTCCTCCTCCTCGATCTGGTAAGAACGCCCCATCAGGCCGTTTTTCCCAAGGGCGATCAGCGTCCCGTTGACGGCGAAGAAGGCCCCCGCCGCCAGGAAAAGCAGACCAAACAGACCGGCCGACGGAATAATTACTGTCAGAGCAATGATGGCAAATACCGTTCCGAAAATGGCGTGGAAAAGTCCCATTCCCCGGAGCATGGCCTTTTCCGCTTTGGTAGCGGGTTTATACCGCACCATATACCGTTTTTTCATCTCTTGACCTCCTTTTCAGGCGGGCGGATGATACCCGCCCCTGCAATCATTCCTCCGCCGGGGTCTCGTTCTCTGCCGGAGCCTCCTCGGGCTGAACGGTCTCGGCGGTCTCCTCCCGGTCGGCCAGGGCCAGGGAGATCACTTTGTCTCCCTCCTCCTTGAAGCGCATGACGATCACGCCCTGGGTGGACCGGCCGGCCATGCGGATGGAGTCCACATGAGTACGGATCAGGATACCCGCCTGGGTGACCAGGAGCAGGTCCTCAGAGCCATCCACCACCTTGATGCCCACAATGGGCCCGGTTTTGTCGGTGACCATGTAGTTCTTGATGCCCAGGCCGCCCCGGTTGGTGATGCGGTACTCCTCCACCGGGGTCCGCTTGCCAAAACCCTTCTCGGTGATGGACAGCACCGTTTTGCCCTCCAGGGCCCGGGCGGCGCCCACCACGTAGTCCCCCTCCCGGAGACGGATGCCCCGGACGCCCACGGCGTCCCGGCCCATGGGCCGCACGTCGTTCTCGTCGAAGCAGACGGCCATGCCGTCGTGGGTGGCAATGAGAATTTTCTTGCTCCCGTCGGTCTCCCGGACAGACACCAGCTGGTCCCCCTCGTCCAGGCGCAGGGCCCGAATGCCGTTGTTCCGCAGGTTTTTCAGGGTCTGGACAGGCAGGCGCTTCACCGTGCCGTTCCGGGTGACCATGAACAGATACAGCTCCTCGCCCTCGTGCTCCCGATAGTGGAGCATAGCCTGGACCCGCTCTCCCTGCTCCACCTGGAGGATATTGATGATGTTGGTGCCCTTGGCGGTCTTGCCGCTCTCGGGAATTTGATAGCCCTTCTTGCGGTACACCTTGCCGGTGTCGGTGAAAAAGAGGATATAGTCGTGGGTGGAGGCGGTGAACACGTCCACCACATAGTCCTCGTCCCGGGTGGTGATGCCCTTTTTGCCCATGCCCCCCTTGGACTGGGCGGCGTATTCGCTCACCGGGGTGCGCTTGATATAGCCCGCCTGGGTGAGGGTAAAGACGCACTGTTCCTCCTCGATCAGGTCCTCAATGTCGATCTCGTCCTCCACGTCCTGGATCTCCGTCACCCGGTCGTCGCCGTACTTGTCCCGGATGGCGGTGAGCTCGTCCTTGAGGACGCCCCGAAGCATCTCCTCGCTGGCCAGCAACTGGTTAAAATAGGAAATCCGCTCCTCCAGCTCCTTATACTCCGCCTCCAGCTTCTCCCGGTTCAGGCCCTGGAGAGCGATGAGCCGCATGTCGCAGATGGCTTGGGCCTGGACGTCGTCCAGCTCAAAGCGCTCCATCAGCCGCTCCTTGCCGTTGTCGTAGCTGGTGCGCAGGATGTGGATGACCTCGTCGATATTGTCCTGGGCGATGAGCAGGCCCTCCAACAGATGGGCCCGCTCCTGAGCCTTGCGCAGGTCGTACTTGGTCCGCCGGATGATGATCTGCTCCTGATAGGCGATATACTCATCCAGAATGTGCCGCAGGGATAAAATCCGGGGCTGGAGTTTGCCGTTCACCTCCACCAGAGCCAGCATGTTGATGGCAAAGGTAGTCTGGAGCTGGGTCTGGGCAAAGAGGCGGTTGAGCACCACCTGGGGGTTGGCGTCCCGCTTCAGCTCGATGACGATGCGCATGCCGTTGCGGTCGGTCTCGTCCCGGATGTCGGAGATGCCCTCCAGCCGCTTGTCCTCCACCTGGTCGGCCATGTTCTTGATGAGCATCCGCTTGTTCACCTGGTAGGGGATCTCGGTGATGACAATCCGGGTGCGGTCCTTGCCGAACTCCTCAAATTCGTGCCTCGCCCGGATGGTCACCCGGCCCCGGCCGGTGGCGTAGGCCGCCCGGATACCTGACCGGCCCATAATAATGGCCCGGGTGGGGAAATCGGGGCCGTGGATGTGCTCCATCAGATCGGCCAGGGTGGCTTCCGGGTCGTCCAGCACGCAAATGGCCGCGTTGATGACCTCCCGCATGTTGTGGGGCGGGATGTTGGTGGCCATGCCCACGGCGATGCCGGAGGACCCGTTCACCAGCAGGTTGGGGAACCGGGAGGGCAGAGTTTTGGGCTCCTTCCGGCTCTCATCAAAGTTGGGGTCCCAGTCCACCGTGTCCTTCTCGATGTCCCGGAGCATCTCGTCGGAGAGCTTGGACATGCGCGCCTCGGTGTAACGGTAGGCGGCCGGGGGATCGCCATCGATGGAGCCGAAGTTGCCGTGGCCGTCCACCAGCATATACCGCATGGAGAAATCCTGGGCCAGGCGGACCAAAGCGTCGTAGACAGAGCTGTCACCGTGGGGGTGATACCGGCCCAGCACGTCGCCCACGCAGGTGGCCGATTTCTTGAAGGGCTTGTCGCTGGTGAGATTGTCCTCATACATGGCGTAGAGGATACGCCGGTGGACGGGCTTCAGGCCGTCCCGCACGTCGGGCAGGGCCCGGCCCACGATAACCGACATGGCGTATTCAATGTAGGAGTTCTCCATCTCCGGCACCAGGGAAGAAGTAACGATTTTCTGGTCCGGGTAGCGGATCTCCTCGGGATCGTATTGGGGTTTTTTAGACATTTATTGTGTTCCTCCTTGTTAGAGGTGGGTTTATACTTCCGTCCCCCGCAGGGGAAAGGCTTCCCCTTTAGGGGAAGCTGTCGAGCGGAGCGAGACTGATGAGGCTGTTTTGCGAAGCAAAACATACGAAGTAAACCCGGAAAACACTCTATAACCTCGTTTGCTGCGCACATTTCGCCTGCGGCGAAATGGCCTCATCCGCCCCCCTTCGGGGGCACCTTCCCCTAAAGGGGAAGGCTTTCTGCATTCTCCTGGAAGTCTGGCTTAATAGTCCAGGTTGACGGCATATTTCGCGTTGCGCTCAATGAACTCCTTCCGGGGCTCCACCTTCTCGCCCATGAGGACGGTAAAGGTCTCGTCGGCCCGGACGGCGTCGTCCAGCTCAATGCGGCGCAGGGTGCGCTTTTCCGGGTCCATGGTGGTCTCCCACAGCTCGTGGGGATTCATCTCGCCCAGGCCCTTGAAGCGGTTAATCTCCACCTTGGCGTTGGGGTTGTCCCCCCGCATTTCGGCGGAAATAGCGTCGCGCTCCTCCTCAGAGAAGGCCAGCCGTACCTGTTTGCCCCTTGTCAGCTTGAACAGAGGGGGCACGGCGGAGTAGACATAGCCGTTTTCGATGAGGGGCCGCATGAAGCGGAAGAAGAAGGTGAGCAGCAGGGTGCGGATGTGGGCGCCGTCCACGTCGGCATCGGCCATGATGATGACCTTGTGGTACCGCAGCTTACTCAGGTCGAAGTCGTCCCCGATGCCCGCCCCAAGAGCGGCGATGACGGGGGTAAGCTTGTCATTGCCGTAGACCTTGTCGGCCCGGGCCTTTTCCACGTTGAGCATCTTGCCCCACAGGGGGAGGATAGCCTGGAACCGGCTGTCACGGCCCTGGGTGGCCGAGCCGCCGGCGGAGTCGCCCTCGACGATGTATATTTCGGTCAGCTCCGGGTTGGCCTCGTTGCAGTCCCGCAGCTTGTCGGGCATGGCGGCCCCGCCCAGGGCGGTTTTCCGGCGGATGGATTCTCTGGCCTTTCGGGCGGCCTCCCGGGCCCGGTTAGCCATCAGCGCCTTGTCCAGGATGGCCCGGCCCACGGCGGGGTTCTCCTCCAGATAGACCTCCAGCTTTTCTGACACCACGGCGTTGACCAGGGTGCGCATCTCGCTGTTGCCCAGCTTGGTCTTGGTCTGTCCCTCAAACTGCGCCTCGGTGAGTTTCACCGAGATGACCACGCTCAGGCCCTCCCGGCAGTCCTCGCCGGAGATCTTCTCGTCGTCCTTCAGCAGCTTGATTTTCCGGCCGTAGGCATTGAGTACGTTAGTCAGCGCCCGGCGGAAGCCCTCCTCGTGCATGCCGCCTTCGGCGGTGTGGACGTTGTTGGCAAAAGAGGCCATAATCTCCTGATAGCCGTCGTTGTACTGCATGGCGATCTCGGCCATGGAGTCCTCCCGGGCCCCGGACATGTAGATCACGTCGCTGTGGAGGGGATCTTTGTTCCGGTTGATAAAGGCGATAAACTCCCGAATACCGCCCTCGTAGCACATGTCGTCCTCCTGCTCCCGGCCGGGGCGCAGGTCCACCGTCTGGATGCGCAGGCCGGCGTTGAGGAATGCCTCCTCCCGCATCCGGGTGCGGAGGGTGTCGTAGTTATATTCCAGGGTGTCGAACATTTCGGGATCAGGCTTGAAGGTGACGGTAGTACCTGTGTGGTCGGTCTTGCCTACCACCTTCATCTCCTGAGTGATTTTTCCCCGGGCAAACTTCATCTCATAAATTTCCCCGTTCTTGTGAACCTGGACCTCCAGCCACTCGGACAACGCGTTGACAACAGACGCGCCCACCCCGTGGAGGCCGCCGGAGACCTTGTACCCGCCGCCGCCGAATTTGCCGCCGGCGTGGAGAATGGTAAACACCACCTCCAAAGCGGGTTTACCGGTCTGGGGTTGAATGTCAACCGGAATGCCCCGGCCGTTGTCAGTAACGGTGATGGTGTTCCCCGGGTTTACGGTGACGGTGATGTCGGTGCAGTGTCCGGCCAGGGCCTCGTCGATGGAGTTGTCCACAATTTCATACACCAGATGGTGCAGGCCGGACTCCGAGGTGGAGCCGATATACATGCCAGGGCGCTTGCGCACCGCCTCCAGGCCCTCCAGGACCTGGATTTCCGATCCGCCGTACTCGTGGTCGGTCTGGGTGGTGCTCAACTCGTTCAGTTCATTTCGTTCTTCAGACATAGTTACCTCCGGGATGGAAATTCTGTAGGGGCGGATATCATCCGCCCGCAATTCTATTCCCCGCCGGTTTTATCCGGCGGCGGGCGGCCAAAGGCCGCCCCTGCAACGTCAATCCAGTTCCTCGTCCTCCAGGTCGGCGGTGTCGTGGTAGTCTTCCTCGCCGGCCTCGCCGCCCACCAACTCGGTGGTGCGCATCCGGCGCTTATTCTTGGCCTCCTCCACATGCTTATGGATCAGCTCCTTGACCTCTCTGGGGCTCTTGACATTCTTCAGATCCAGATGAGGAATACTCTTGTCCGAGGACACCACGCACACCGTTCCAACGCCGAAGATCCGCTGACCCAGGGTCATGTTCAGCTGAAGGTCCCGTACCCGGTAGAGCAGTACCTCGTCAGATTTGATGTTGAGAAAGCCTGTCTCACAGAACAGCCGGTCCTCGCTGAGGCGGTAGCGGGTAAAGGACAGGGGCAGTCCCAGATGACGCTTGCGGTCCTTCCACAGATATTCGATGGATTCCATATCATATCCTCCTTGTTTTTAAGGCTCCTTTTTTCTACTCAAACCCGCCCCGCTCCGCCCGGTGGGCCAGGGTGGCGGAGGAGAGAGGGGAGAGGTAGACCACCGGTTCCCCCCAGCGGCTGTCCGCCAGGATGAAAGACCGGGGCAGGTCGTCGGTGAGCCAGATGGCCCGGCCCTCTGCCTCCGCCCGCTCCAGAAATTCCCGGGTCTTATAGGCCCAGCTGGCGTTGTCCAAGTCGAAGATACCTAAAATATCCCGGTCAGGGATAACTACGGATTGACCTAAATGCAGATACACAGCTATACCAGCTTTCCGTCACGGATATGGAAGGCTCTGCCCCCCTCCAAACCCTCCAGCTTCTCCTCCTCGCAGCAGGTGATGAACACCTGTCCCCCCCGGATACGGTTGAGGACAAAGGCCTGCCGCTTGGGGTCCAGCTCAGAGAGGACGTCGTCCAGCAGGAGGACGGGCCATTCTCCCGTCTCCTCCTGAAAAATCTCCCGCTGGGCCAGCTTCAAAGACAGGGCGGCAGTGCGGGTCTGGCCCTGGGAGGCGTAGATCTTGGCGGACTGCCCGCCAATGGAAACGGTCAGATCATCCTTGTGGGGTCCGGACAGGCACTGACGGCTGTCGATCTCCGCCTGGCGGTGCTTCTCCTGATGCTCCAGCAGGAGGGGGAGCAATTCCCGCGGCTGGGCCTGGGGGTCGTCGATATTGGACACCGTCTCATACCTCAGCTCCAGCCCCTCCCGGCCTCCGGAGAAGTCGGCGTGAATGGCGGGGGCCCGCTCCCGCAGCCGCTTGATAAAGTGGGCCCGGTAGTGGATGAGAATCGCCCCGGTCTGGGCCATACGGAGGTTGAAGTCGTCCAGGGTGTCCAGCAGGGAGGGCCGCTCCGGCCAGTCCCGGAGGATGCGGGTCTTATGCTCATAGAGCCGGTTGTACTCGGCCAGGGCCTGGGCGTACCGGGGCCGCAGCTGGCAGATGGCCCCGTCCAGAAATCTCCGACGCTCCGCCCCTCCCGCCCGGATCAAAGACAGATCCTCGGGACAAAAAAGGACGGTATTTAAAATCCCCGCCAGCTCCCCGGCGGTTTTCAGCTTCACCCCGTTGGAGAACAGCTGCCGGCCCCGCCCTCGGAACAGCTTGGCCTCCAGAGTAAAATCCCGGTCCCGGCTGAACACCCTCCCCTTCACAAAGGCGGAGTCGATGTCCAGCATGATCATCTCCCGGTCCCATCTGGCCCGGTGGGACCGGGCGGCGGACAGATAGGCGACGGACTCCAGCAGATTGGTCTTGCCCTGGGCGTTGTCGCCGTAGATCAGGTTGACCCGGGGGTCAAATTCCGCCTCCAGGTGGGGGTAATTGCGGAAGAAGTCCAGTTCAAGCCCCCTGACAATCACGTGACGACCAGCTCCGTCTCGCCGTCTATGACTGCCTTATCCCCGGGGCGCAGCTTCCTGCCCCGCATGGTGCAGGCCTCGCCGTTGACAGATACCCGGCCCTCCTGAATGATAAGCTTGGCGTCCCCGCCCGTCTCCACCGCCCCGGCGAACTTGAGCAGGTCCTGGAGCTTGATAAATTCGGTGTGTATCCTGATCTCATGTGTATCCATGTTTTCCCCTTTGCAATGTTTCACGTGAAACATTTGTTTTATTTCTAGTTTGCTTTCAGCCGGACAGGCAGCACCATATAGGTAAAATTCTCCTCCCCCCCGGCGGGCAGGATGACGCAGGGGGCCACACCGGAGGTGAACTCCATGCGCAGCTTATCGGCGGGGGCGGCCTTGAGGGCGTCCATGAGGTACTTGTTGTTAAAGCCAATCTCCAGCCCGCCGCCGTCGCCGCTGATAACGCATCGGTCTGCGGCGTCACCGATGGCAGTCTTGGTGGTGATGTCCACCGCCCCGTCCCCAAAGACGCAGCGCAGGGGAGACTTGAGCTTCTCACTGATGATAAGGGACACCCGGTCGATGGAGGCGAGCAGGGCCCGAGTTTCCACCTCCACTTTGACGGAGTTGTTTCGGGGGATGGCGCTGCGGTAGGCCAGGAAATCCCCCTCCAGCCGGCGGCTGACCAGGACGGTGTCCCCCGTCTGGAACATGACGTGACGGGCCCCCTGGGTGACGGTGACGGCCTCCTCGCCGGAGCAGATCTTCTCCACCTCATTCAGAGCCGAGCCGGGGACCACGAAGGAAAAACTCTCCGCCCCCTTTTTCTCCTCCACCGCCTCATGGCGCAAGGCCAGCCGGTAGCCGTCCACCGACACCACGGTGAGGCCGGTCTCGTCCACCTCAAAGAGGGAACCGGTGTGGATGGGCCGGCTCTCGTTGTCGCTGACGGCAAAGAGGGTCTGCGCGATCATGGACCGCAGCACGGGCTGGCCGATGGTCAGGGCGTTCTGCTGGTCCACCGAGGGCAGCTCGGGGAACTCCTCCGGATCGGTGCCCAGAATGTTGAACTCAGACAGGCCGCATTTGATATTCACGGTATACCCCTGAGAGGAGAAAACCACCACGTCGTCGGGCATTTTCCGGACGATCTCACCGAAGAGCCGGGCGGACAGTACCAGGGAGCCCCCCTCCAGGATCTCGGCGGGGACGGTGGCCTGAATGCCCGTCTCCAGGTTGTAGCCGGTGAGACGCAGAGTGTTCCCCGCCTCGATGAGGATGCCTTCCATGGCGGGGATGGAACTCTTGGCGGCCACCGCCCGGGAGGTGACAGACACTGCTGACGACAGCAGGGCTTTTTCACAGGAGAATTTCATGGTGTTTCCTCCAATCTCTTTCTCTCTCCGCCATAGGGAGGAGAGGACGTATTTTTTAGTAACAGTAGCCTGTAGGCAAAAATAATGTGGAAAAAAGCTCCAAAGCCTTGGCGCTCTAAGAAAAGCGCTTCAACAGGGGGTGTGGATGAATTTGGGGCGTTTTCCACAGGAAGAAAAATTATCCACATTTCTCCCCAAACATTCCACAATCTGGTGTGGAGAATCTATTCATAACGGGCATTGATATTGGTGGTGATATCCTTGATGATCTCCGCCTTCTCCGGGTCTGTTTTGACCAGACTCTCAATGCGGTTCAGGGCGTTGAGGACGGTGCTGTGGTCCCGCCCATTGAACTCCTGACCAATCTCCTTCAGGGAGAGATTGGTCATGCGGCGGATCTGGTAGATGGCGATCTGCCGGGCCATAGAGACGTCCTTGGAGCGGCCCTGCCCCCGGAGAATCTCCGGCTCGATGTTGTAGAACTTGCAGACCTCCTCGATGATGACGTCGGCAGTGGGCAGGATGTCATTTTTCTCCTTGAAGATGTCCTTCACCGCCCGGATAACAGTATTTTTGTCCACCGTGTCGCCGATCAGGTCCTGATAGGCCATGATTTTGTTGACGGTGCCCTCAATCTGCCGCACATTGGCGGTGATATTCTCGGCGATAAGCTGAATCAGGAAGTCGGGCAGCTCCATCCCCATACGGATGGCCTTGTTTTTCACAATGGCCACCCGGGTTTCATAGTCGGGGGGGATGATGTCGGCCAGCAGGCCCCACTCGAACCGGGTTTTCAGCCGGTCCTCCAGCCGCAGCATCTCCTTGGGGGGGCGGTCGGAGGTAAAGACGATTTGTTTTTTCAGCTCATAGAGGGTATTGAAGGTGTGAAACATCTCCTCCTGTGTGGAATCCCGCCCGGCGATGAACTGTACGTCGTCCATAAGAAACACGTCGGCCCCCCGGTATTTGTCCCGGAACTCCTGATTGCGCCCCTCCCGGATGGCGGTGACCAGCTCGTTGGTGAAGGCGTCCCCCTTCACATAGATGATCCTGTAATTGGGGTGGTGGGCGTGGATGGTGTGGGCGATGGAGTAGAGCAGATGAGTCTTGCCCAGGCCGGAGTTGCCGAAAATAAACAGGGGGTTGTAGCTCTCCCCCGGGTTGTCAGCCACCTTCCGGGCGGCGGCGTGGGCGAATTTGTTGGAGGAACCCACCACAAACCGCTCAAAGGTATACTCCTCGGTGCCCGGGAGGAAGGTCCCCTGTTTTCTGCTCCCCTCCTGAAAGCCTTCCAGTTCTCCCTCGGTAAGGACGGTGACCTGAAAGTCGGCGGAGAACAGCTCGTGAAGGGCGTTCTGAATGGGGACGGCATACCGGGCGGCAATAATATCCCGCTTCAGTTTGCTGGGGCTGTAGAGAACAAAGCGGTTCTCCTCCAGGGCGACGGCCTGGGAGTCGTCAAACCAGGTGTTGAGGGTGGTAGCGGTCATTTCAGAGCCCATCAGGGCCTTGACCTTTTCCCATATTTCCGCGGCGGGATTCATAGAAGTCCTCCTTACGGCGAAGAAATGTCAAAACGCTGAAATTTGATTTTCATAGCATTTTATTATACCAAAAAACAGGGTAAAGAGCAAGGTATTTCCACATTTTTTATTGATCGTGTGCCGCATGGCTTGTGTATTTCAAAAAACAATTCTACAAGATATTGAGATAAGAAAAAAAACAGAAAAATTTCTCCCCCCCGGAGCGAAAAAGGTGGTTGACACAGGCCTCGTTTATCCGCTATAATACTGGACGTATCTTTTGCAGACCGCAGTTTCTCAAGGGGAGCTGTTGTTGAGCCGGGAGAGCCGGCCTGAAATCTGAACTGAGGAGGTGTCCCCCATGCTTCGTACCTATCAGCCCAAAAAGCGTCAGCGCTCCAAGGAGCACGGCTTCCGCAAGCGTATGGCCACCCGCAATGGCCGCAAGGTGCTGGCCCGCCGCCGCGCCAAGGGCCGCGCCCGCCTGACCCACTGAGGCGCTTGAGGCGGCAGGGCCGCCCGTCTCTGTCAGCGAAGCCGGGATCAGAATGGAAATGGGACAGACAGTTTGGATAGCGCACAACCAGGGGCGTGGGAGCAATTCCTCCGCCCTATCTGTGCATACGGAGGAATCATGAAACATACCGTCACTCTGAAACAGAATCATGAGTTCCGCCGGCTGTACGGCAAAGGAAAGAGCGCTGTCTCGCCCTATTTCGTCATCTACTGCCGGAAGACCCGCCGGCCGGTCAGCCGGCTGGGCATTACCACCGGGGTGAAGCTGGGCAACGCCGTCAAGCGCAACCGTGCCCGCCGCCGCATCCGGGAGCTGTACCGCACCCACGAGGGGGAGCTGCTCCCCGGCTTCGACATTGTAGTGGTAGCCCGGTCCCGGGTCATCTACGGCCGTTACAGCGAGCTGGAGCGCAGCTTCCGGCAGCTGACAAAAAAGCTGGGTCTTGCCCCCGCGAAGGGGGACGGACCCCGGTGAAAGCTCTGTTCCTGTCCCTGATCCGGTTTTACCGTCGGGAAATCTCGCCCCTGCGCCCCCCCTGCTGCCGCTTTATTCCCACCTGCTCGGAGTACGCCCTGGAGGCGGTGGAGAGATACGGCGCCCTCAAGGGGGGCTGGCTGGCCCTGCGCAGACTGTCGCGGTGCCACCCCTTCCACCGGCAGAAATCCATCGAGTATGATCCGGTACCCTGACCTGCCCCCCCGAAGGGGGAGGCGGGATTCTGCCATAACTTGATATGCGGAGGTATTTTGAGTGGGTATTATTTTACAACCCTTTGCCTGGCTGCTGCTGTTTTTCTATAACCTGTTCAGCAGCTACGGCATCGCGCTGATCCTGTTCGGCATTGTGATCAAACTGGTACTCTTCCCTGTCACGCTGAAGCAGAAGAAGAGCATGATTCAGACCAGTATGCTCTCAGGAAAGATGCAGCAGCTCCAGAAGCAGTACGGCAAGGACCGGGAGCGTTATAATATCGAGCTCCAGAAGCTCTATGAGCGGGAAAAGGTCAACCCCATGGGAGGCTGTATCTGGTCCCTTATCCCCATGGTGGTGCTCATCGCCCTGTACGGTATTATCCGCGAGCCGCTGACCTATTTCATGCAGATGACCGGGGAGCAGATCCAGGTCCTGGCCGCCCAGCTGAACTGGGAGACTCTGGCTGTGGACAAGGGCTGGATGACCCAGGGCAATATGGACAAGCTGCTCCAGCAGATGGCTGAGAAGGTGACCAGCGGTGAGCTTACCGTTTTGGGCGACGGCCTTTGGAAGAGCGTCAAGGACGGCAGCATTACCGGCCTGTTCCAGAACGGCGGGTTCAATCAGCTGAATCTGCTGGCCCAGGTGACCAGCGAGAATCTGGAGACGCTGAAGGCCGCCGTCAACGCCCAGTTCGCCGGGGCCGGCGACCACCTGTTCGTGCTGAACTTCGATTTCCTGGGGATCGACCTGTCCCGCACCCCCGAGCTGATGTTCTGGAAATACGGCTTCGGCTGGGATTCCATCGGACTGTTCCTTCTGCCTCTGATCTCCGTAGCGGTGTCCACCCTGAACATGAAGGTGGCCACGGCCACCAATCAGATGAACAATCAGACCAAAAATGAGCAGATGGACAAGACCAACAAGATGATGCTGTGGATGATGCCCCTCATGTCCCTGTGGATCGGCTTCACCATCCCCGCCGGCCTGACGGTCTACTGGATTGCCCAGTATTTCGTGGGCATGGGGCAGGAGGTCATCTGCGGCAAAATGCTGAAAAAGGACTACGAGGCCGCCCGGGAGGCCGCCGCCAGGCGGGAGGCCGAGGAGAAGGAAGAGGAGAAGCGCCGCAAGGAGGAGGCCCGTCTGGAGCGTCAGCGCCGGATCGAGGAGGAGAAGAAGGGGAAGGGCAAAAAGAAGCCCGGACAGAAGAAGGACGTGGAGCCCGAGCAGGATGGCGTCAACCGGGACGACAGCCGGGAGGGCATTCGTGCCTACGCCCGGGGCCGCTCCTACATTCCGGGCCGCTACGGCGGCGTGACCCCCTACACCGACCCCAACCAGCTTTTCCGTGCCCTGGCCCAGGCTGAGGCCGGCCGGAAGGGAAAAAAGAAGGACAAAGACAAGGAGGGCTGAGTGATGTTAAAATGGATTGAGACCACCGGGCGCTCCGAGGAGGACGCCATCTCCGCCGCCCTGTTCCAGCTGGGTCTGGACCGGGACGACGTGTCCGTGGAGGTAATTGAGCGGGCCAAGTCCGGCTTTCTGGGCTTTGGCAGCAACCCGGCCAAGGTCCGGGTGAGCTATAACGAGGTGGACGGCAGACCCTGCCCCATGGGCGAAGAGCCGGAAAAGGAGACTCCCCCGTCCCAGGCGGAGAAGCCCGCCCCTGTGGAGGAGCCGGTGATTCCCGCGGCGAAGCCCATGGCGAGAAAGGCCGCTTCCAGGGCCGAGGAGAAGGAGGAGGCCCCCGCGGTCCCCGCCGCCCCCGCAGCGGAGGAGACCATCCTGTCCGCCAAGCCGGGCATGGCTCCCCCGAAGAAGAGCCAGCCCCGGCCGGAGCGCCGTCCCCGCCCCCAGCGGGAGAACCGGCTGCGGGAGGGGGACGAGGTGCTCATCGGCACCGCCGCCCCCCGGGAGCCCGTGACTCTGGAGCCGGCCAAGGCGGACGACGAGAGGGCCGTTCGCATTCGGGAGTTCCTCACCGGACTGATGGGGCACCTCCAGGTGGAGGCTGTCCCTGAGATCTTTGTCACCAGCGAGGGGGGCTATAAGGTGGTCCTTCAGGGGAAGGACCTGGGCGCCGTCATCGGCCGCAGGGGGGAGACTCTGGACGCCATCCAGCAGCTCACCAGCTACAGCGTAAACCGGGGGCAGTCCAAGCGGGTGCGCGTCCATGTGGATGCCGAGGGTTACCGGGCCAAGCGGGAGGAGTCTCTCCAGCGGCTGGCCGTCAAGGTGGCGGGCAAGGTGGTCAAATATCGGAAGAACATGACCCTGGAGCCCATGAACGCCTATGAGCGCCATGTGATTCACACGGCTCTCCAGGATTACAAGGGCGTTACCACTTACTCCACCGGCGTGGAGCCCAACCGCCGCACCGTAGTGGCCTACGCCCCCCATCAGAAATAATATTCAGGCGGAAGGGGAGACCCTTCCGCCTTTTTTGGAGGTCATTCTATGCCCACCCCTCTCTACGACGCTCTGCGGGAATACGCCGCGGGGAATCCCCTGCGCTTTCACATGCCGGGGCACAAGGGGAAGTTTCTCCCTGCCCCGGAATTGGCGGGACTGGCTGCCATCGACCTTACCGAGCTGGCCTCCACCGGCAACCTCTATGAGGCCGGCGAGCCCTTCGACTCCGCCCAGCGCCTTTGGGCGGAGCTGTTCGGCTTTGACTGCTGTCAATTCCTCACCGGCGGGTCCACCATGGGAATTCACACCGGACTGGCTCTGTGTGCCCGGCCGGGGGAGAGGGTCCTTGTGGACCGGGGCTGCCACCGGGCGGCCTTTAACGCCTTGGCCCTGCTGGACCTGGAACCGGTTTGGCTGGAGCGTCCCTGGCAGGAGGACCTGGCCGGCCCCATTTTGCCGGAGACGGTGGAGAAAGGGCTGAACCAGAACCCTGATGTCAGAACAGTCTTTGTTACATCCCCCACCTATGCTGGTGTTCTGTCCAATATCGGGGCCATCTCAAAAATTGTCCACGACCACGGGGGAAAGCTCCTTGTGGACGGAGCTCATGGAGCCCACCTGCCCTTTCTGGGGCTGGACCCCTTCTGCGGGGCGGACGGGGCGGTTGTCTCCGCCCACAAGACTCTGCCCGCCATGGGGCAGACCGCCCTGCTCTTTGTCAACGGGATGGACCCGGACCGGGTGCGGCAGATGGCCTCGGTTTACGGCAGCTCCAGCCCCTCCTATCCTATGATGGCCTCCATAGACCTGGCCCGGGACTGGCTGCTGGAGGAGACAGGCTGGCACGAGTACCGTCGGGCAGCGGTCCGGACGATGGAGCTGCGGCGGAAATTCCCCAGTCTGCGGGGGGAGCGGTCATTGGACCCTTGCCGCCTCACCCTGAAGGTAAAGGACGGCCCCGCCTTCGCAAGGGCCCTGGAGGAGCGAGGCGTCCGCCCCGAGATGGAGGACGGGGGCCATGTGGTGTTCATCTGTACCGCCCAGGACAGTGACGAGGACTTCCTCCGCCTGGAGGGGGCGCTGGAGGAGCTGCGTCACCTGATGGGGGACGGCCCAGCCATCCCCGCCCCGCCCATCCCGGAGCGGGTGATCTCCCTCCGTCAGGCCCTCTTCGCCCCCAGCCGGGTCCGGCCCCTGAAGGACTGCGAGGGGGAGATTGCCGCCTGTCAGATCGCGCCCTACCCTCCGGGGGTGCCCGTGGTGGCCCCCGGAGAGCGAATTTCAAAAAAAGAACTGGCCTATTTGCAGAAAATAGGGTATAATATGCTGTCAGAGATTCGAACGGTACTTTTGTAGGGGCGGCCACAGGCCGCCCCTGCAGGAAACAGAGGAATGCCTATGAACCTGTCCACCTTAGCGGGAAACCAGCGAATCAAGGACCGGCTGTCCCGGCGGGAGTGGGATCGGGGCCTGTCCCACGCCTATATTATCTCAGGTCCGGCCGGCTCGGGGCGGCATGCTCTGGCCCGCCGCTTGGCGGCGGCTATGCTGTGCACCGGGGGAGGAGAGCGGCCCTGCGGGACCTGCCCGGCCTGTCTGAAGACAGAAAAGGGGATTCACCCTGACTTCTCCGTCACCGCCGGGCCGGAGGCGGGAAAGCCTATCACGGTGGACCAGGTGCGGGCCCTGCGGTCTGACGCCTATATCCGCCCCAACGAGGGGGAGCGGAAGGTCTATCTGCTGGAGGAAGCGGACCGGATGAACCCCTCCGCCCAGAATGCCATGCTCAAGCTGCTGGAGGAGGGCCCGGCCTACGCCGCCTTTCTGTTGATTGCCGGCAACGCCGGGGGTCTGCTTCAAACGGTGCGCTCCCGGTGTGAGGAGCTGGCCCTTACGCCGGTGGAGGGGGAGGAACGCCCCGCCCTGGACCCGGAGCAGCTGGAGCAGGCCGAAAGGCTGGCCGCCGCCCTGGAGCGGGCGGGTGAGCTGGAGCTTCTGGAGACGGCCCTGTCCGTGCTGGACGTCAAGCGGAGCCGGGAGGAGCTGTCGGCCTTTCTGGACGCCCTGGAGAGAGCGCTGGGGGCCCGGGCTGTCAGGGGAGGAGAGCGCCGCCGCCTGATGCATGCGGTGGACCTGGTGAACCGCCTGCGGGACGCGGCCCGGCTCAATGTCAGCGCGGGACAGCTCTCGGGCTGGCTGTGCTGCGGGATGTTCGGACAGGAGCGGTGATTCTGCATACAAACTGCAATATATCAAGGAGTATATACCTATGGTAGAGATTATCAGCATTCGCTTCAAGAACGGTGGGAAGGAATACTATTTCAACCCCAACGGCATCCGCTTCCAGGCGGGGGACGGGGTCATCGTGGAGACCACCCGGGGGGTGGAATATGCCAGCTGTGTCAGGGGCAACACCATGATTGACGAGATGGAACTCACCGCCCCTCTGCGCCCGGTGGTACGGATGGCCACGGCGGAGGACATCCGCACGCTGGAGCGAAACAGCGAGCGGGAGCGGCATGCCATGTCGGTCTGCCGGAAGAAGATCGCGGAGCACGGCCTGGAGATGAAGCTGGTGGGGTCGGAGTACAGCTTCGACGGCAGCAAGATTCTCTTTTTCTTCACCTCAGAGGGCCGTGTGGACTTCCGGGCCCTGGTGAAGGACCTGGCCGGGACTCTCCACACCCGGATTGAGCTGCGGCAGATCGGCGTCCGGGACGAGGCCAAGCTGCTGGGCGGCCTGGGCATTTGCGGCAAGCCCTTCTGCTGCTCCCAGTTTTTGGAGGAGTTTCAGCCCGTGTCCATCAAGATGGCCAAGACTCAGAACCTGTCCCTGAACCCGACCAAGATTTCAGGCACCTGCGGGCGGCTGATGTGCTGTCTGAAATTCGAGCAGGACGCCTATGAGGATTTGATGAAGCGGGCCCCCAAGCAGGAGTCCTTTGTGGAGACCCCGGACGGAGCGGGAACGGTGTGCGGAATCAACCTTCTGCGGCAGACCGCCCAGGTGCGGCTGGAGTCCGACCCGGACAGCCCCAGGACCTATCACAACTGTGAGCTGTGCGTGGTCCGCAGCGGCAGGGGCAGGCGGCCGGAGGGCTATGTGGAGCCCCCTCTGGAGGAGCTGTCCAAGCTGCGCCGCAAGGAGGAGGAGAGCGCCCCCACGGCGGAGGACTCCCTGGCCGCGGCCCTGGAGGCGGCCTTCCCCAGCCGGGAGCCCCGGGAGGAGCTCGCCGGCGAGGAGCGCCGGCCCAACAGCCGGCGCAATCACCGCCGCCGTCCCAAGGGGGAGGGGAGCCGGCCTCCCCAGGAGGCCCCGGAGCAGTCCCGGAGGGAGAGCGACGGCCAGGATCACGAGGAGGACCGCCGCTCCGGCGGTAATCACCGCCGCCGGAGACGCCGGCCCGGCAAGAGCGGAGGAAAGGGCCAGGACTGATGGCTGGATTTTTAAATGCGGTGTCGGCCTGTCTGGTGCTGTTGCTTCTTATGGCGGTGGGCTGGTTTATGGGGGCCGCAGGCTGGATGGCCGCCGGAGAGAAGAAGTTTCTCAGTAAGTATATCATCAATATCGCCGTGCCCGCCAACTGCGTGGTGGGCCTGCTGAACAATCTGGACCGGGCGCGGCTGTCTCAGGCTGTCCTTCAGCTGGTCTCGGCCCTTCTGGGGGTAGGGGCCACCCTGGCACTGTCGGTGGCCGCCGCCGCTCTGCTCCGCCTGCCCCGGGCGCGGCGGGGGGTCTTTGCCGCTATGGCGGGGTTGTCCAACACTCTGTTTATCGGCATACCCGTCTGCACACAGCTCTTTGGAGAGGCCAGTCTGCCTTATGTCATGATCTACTACCTGGGCAACACCACGTTTCTCCAGTCGGCGGGCATTGTGCTGGTGGAGCGGTCAGGGAGCCAGGCGGGCCAGGGGGGAGGGCCTGGCCGGTTTCTGCGGGATATCTTTACCAAACCTCCCATTCTGGGGGCACTGGCCGCCATTGTGATGCTTCTGCTGGATGTGGAGCTGCCCGGTCCGGTGATGACCTTCGCCGGCTACATCAGCGGCACGGTGTCGCCGCTGGCCCTGATCTACTGCGGCTTCGTCCTCTATGAGGTGGGGCTGAAGAACCTGCGCCTTCTGCCCGGCCTGCCCCTCATGCTGGTAATCCGGCTGGCGGTTGCCCCGGTGATCTGCTGGGCCTCCTGCCGGGCCTTCGGGGTGGAGGGCCTGGTCCGGGACGTCTTTCTGGTGGAGAGCGCTTTGCCGGTGGTCAGTCAGGTGACGGTAATGGCCGGGGCCTACGGGGCCGACGAGGAGTACGCCGCTTCGGGGGCCTGTCTGTCCATTCTGGGCTGCTTTATCACTCTCCCCGTTTTAATGCTGATTTTGGGATAAAAACAGGACTGCCGCCGGCAGTCCTGTTTCTTTATGAGAGCAAGCCCAGGTCATATTTCCAGCCCAGCACCCGGGCGGCAGCCTCCTCCACCCGCTCAGGGGAGAGGGATCCATCCTCCAGGGCGGCCAGCACCTGGGGGATCTGCGTCTGGAAGTCGGTGGTGACCACCATGTCGCACCCGGCGGCGATGGCCAGGACGGCGGGACACCGGTTTTCTCTCCCGGCGTACTGGGTGACGGCCTTCATGGCCAGGTCGTCGGTGAGGGCGGGGCCCTGAAAGCCCAGTTCCTCCCGGAGCAGGGCGTACACGGCGGGGGAGAGGGAGGCCGGGCGCTCCGGGTCGACGGCCTGCATAATGTTGTGGGACACCAGAACGGCGGCGGAGCCCCCCTGGGCGGCCTGAATGCCCGCCTGGAAGGGGAGAAAATCTTCCTCCCGGAAGGTCTCCAGGGGACGCCGGTCCAGGGCGGAGCCGGTGTGGGTGTCCTTGTTGGGCCCATAGCCGGGAAAGTGTTTGAGCACGCTGCCCATGCCATCTCCCTCCATCTGTTCCACTACAGCGGCGATGTATTGGCAGGTCTCCTCCGTACCCCGGCCCAAGGCGCGGTCGTAGATAAAGTTCCCGGGGTCGGTGGACAGGTCGGCCACCGGGGCGAAATTGACGTTGATGCCCAGGGAGGAGAGCAATTCATCCTTCTCCCGGCAGTCGGCCAGAACGGCCTCCAGTCCCCCCTGATTGTACAGCCTCTGAGGGGAGAGAAAGCGACTCTTCCGCAGCTGGGGATTGGCACTCACCCGGGCCACGGTGCCTCCCTCCTCATCCACGCCGATGAGCATGGGGAGGGCGTTCCCCTCCTGATAGGAGGCGATGGTCTCCCGGACCTCCCGGGCAGATTTGTCCTTGAAATCCCGGCCAAAGAGGAGATAGCCCCCCAGGTGATGCTCCGCCGCCAGGGCGGCCCCGTCCCCGGCGGGACAGCGGGCGAAAAAGAGCTGCCCCACCTTCTCCTCCGCCGTCATGGAGGCCAGCAGTCTGTCGATGGTCTCCTGCCGGGGGTCGGATTCCGGCTCCGGGGGCTGGACCGGGGCAAGGACGGACTGGTCCTCCGGGGGAGGGGAGGGGGGCGGCGCGCTCTCCGCCGGCGGGGACGCGGGGGAGCAGCCCGCCAGCAGGAGAAGGGCCAGGACAAAAGACAGAAAATGTTTCACGTGAAACCTCCAAAAAGCTGCCCCGCCCGGCGGGCGCTGTTCCGGGGGACCTCTGCGGGAGAGGCCCCCTGCTTCGGCGTCCCCTGGACAGGGCAGTGAATTATTCCTCCTCCTTGGCGATACAAACGATATTCAGCTCCTCCAGCTGTCTCGGCTCCACGGCGGAGGGTGCGCCCATCATCAGGTCCTGGGCATTCTTGTTCATGGGGAAGGGAATCACTTCCCGGATGGACTCCTCTCCGGACAGGAGCATGACCATCCGGTCCACCCCGGGGGCGATGCCCGCGTGGGGGGGCGCGCCGTAGGTGAAGGCGTTGTACATGGCGGGGAACTTGCTGCGCACGTCCTCCTCCTCCAGGCCCACCATCCAGAAGGCCTTAACCATGAGCTCCGGGTCGTGATTGCGCACCGCGCCGGAGGACAGCTCCACCCCGTTGCACACCAGGTCGTACTGGAAAGCGGTGATGGACAGGGGGTCCACCTCCCCCTTGATGGCCTTCTCGATGATCTCCAGCCCGCCGTTGGGCATGGAGAAGGGGTTGTGACAGAACTCCAGCTCGCCGGACTCCTCCCCGATCTCATACATGGGGAAGTCCACGATCCAGCAGAACTCATACCGCTCCCTGTCCATGTGTCCGGGACAGAAGGACCCCAGCTTGTTCCGGAGCACGCCGGCGGTCTTCTGGGCGGCCAGCTTTGCTCCGGCGGTGAGGCCCACAAAGCAGCCCTTCTCCAGCTTCAGGGCCTCCACCACCTGGTCCTTGATGGGCTGGACGAACTTGGCGATGCCGCCTACGATCTCGCCGTTCTCGTCGTAGCGGAACCAGTAGGCCTTATTGCCCGATTGGACCTCCACCTCATTGCACAGCCCGTCGATCTGCTTCCGGGTGCCGGAGAAACCGGACACCACGATGGCCTTGACGGTCTGATGCTCAAAGGGCGGGAAGCCGCAGCTGGCCAGAAGGGAAGTGGCGTCGTCTACGGTCAGGTCGATGCGCAGGTCGGGCTTGTCGGTACCGTATTTCTCCATCGCCTCCAGGTAGGGGATGCGGACAAAGGGAGCGGCGGAGGCGGTGTTGTACTTGCCGTACTTGGCGAAGATGGGGGGCAGTACATCCTCCAGCACGGCGAACACGTCCTCCTGGTTGGCGAAGGCCATTTCCATATCCAGCTGGTAGAACTCGCCGGGGGAGCGGTCTCCCCGGGCGTCCTCGTCCCGGAAGCAGGGGGCGATCTGGAAGTACTTGTCAAAGCCGGAGGCCATGAGCAGCTGCTTGAACTGCTGGGGGGCCTGGGGCAGGGCGTAGAACTTGCCGGGATGCTTCCGGGAGGGCACCAGGTAATCCCGGGCTCCTTCGGGGGAGGAGGCGGTGAGGATGGGGGTGGTGATCTCCAGAAAGCCGTGGCCGGTCATAGCGGCCCGCAGGGCGGACACCACCTGACAGCGCAGGACGATATTTTCCTTCACCTCCGGGTTGCGCAGGTCCAGATAGCGGTATTTCAGCCGGGCGGACTCGTCGGCCTCACGGCTGCGGGTGACCGGGAAGGGCAGCTCGTTGTGGCGGCACTTGCCCAGCACCTCGATCTTGGCGGGGACCACCTCGATGTCGCCGGTGGGGAGCTTGGGGTTCTTGCTGTCCCGCTCCCGGACGGTCCCGGTGACGGCGATGACCGTCTCCTTGTTCAGCTCCTTGGCGGCCTGGACGGTCTCCTCGGTCTCCAGCACCACCTGGGTGGTGCCGTAGAAGTCCCGGAGCACCAGGAAGGCCAAATTCTGCCCCACCTCCCGCAGGTTCTCCATCCAGCCGGCCAGGGTCACGGTCTGGCCGACCTGCTCCATCCGGAGCTCCCCACAGGTGTGGGTGCGGTAAAAGGTGCTTGTGTCACCCATTGAAATCAACTCCTGTTTGTATTATTCGGTTCTGATATATGTTTTTGTTATCATTTGGCGGTGCGCAGGGCTTCGTCCAGCTCCTTGGGGGAGGTGGGTGCATAGCCAGTCCAGGGACCCTCGAAGTCCTTCGGGACCCAGAGGTATTTGCCGTCCCAATAGGCGATATACTCGGGCGAGCAGCCCGTCATCTCATAGATGGCGATCCCTCCGTCCCGGGGCCTGAGAAGGGGAAAGGCCCAGGTGTATTTTTGCTGGTTCAGCGCGTATAGGACCCGCCGGCCAGGCGCGGCCTGCTCCGCCGTGACGGGAGTGTCGGCAAAGCCGGGGTAGGTGCCCTCATGGACGATCCCAATGGACTTCGAACTCTGTACAGGGGGCATGATGCCGCATTTTTGGGGTAGACTGTCAAAGGAGCGGGGAATGGTCATCCCCGCCAGGAGGAAACCCAGGCAGAACACAGATAGACAGGCGGCGATGATGAGGGGAATTTGCAGCTTCTTTTTCATGGCCGCTCCTTTCTGCGGCGGGGGAGGAGGGAGGTCTCCAGGATGGGGGCCTCCGCGTCGTCGGCGCCCATGGCGGCGACGATCTTACCCACGGCCTCCCCGGTGGGGAGAAGCACCTGCTCGCCGGAGCGCATATCCTTCAAAGACACCTTGTCCTGTTTGATCTCGTCCTCCCCCAGGAACATCACATAGGGCACCCCCAGCTTGTCGGCGTAGTTCATCTTCTGCTTGAACTTCTTCTGCTCGCCGTAGATCTGGGTGCGCACCCCGGCGGTCCGGAGCTGGGTGGCCAGGGAGATGGCGGGGCCCATGTCCTCCGTCATGGGGAGGATGAGCACGTCGGCGGGGGCGGTGTTCAGCGCGTCGTTCAGGTAGCCCTGATCCTCCAGGACGAAGAAGAGCCGGGTCAGGCCGATGGAAATTCCTACGCCGGGGAGTTGTTTATCAGTGTAATATTCCGCTAAGTTATCATACCGCCCGCCGGAGCAGATGGAGCCGATCTCCGGGTGGTCCAGCATAGTGGTCTCGTAGACGGTGCCGGTGTAGTAGTCCAGCCCCCGGGCAATGGTCAGGTCCAGAACAAAGTTGGTCTCGGGCACCCCAAAGGCGGCCAGGTTTTCAGCTACAGCGGCCAACTCGTTCAGACCCTCGTCGAACTTGGGATCACGGCCCCGGTAGCCCTCCAGGGCGGCGAGGACGTCGGCATTACAGCCCTTGATGGCGATGAACTTGAGGATTTCCGCCGCCTGCTCGTTGGTCAGTCCGATGTCCGGGCCGGTGAGCAGGTCCCGCACCGACTTCTCGCCGATCTTCTCCAGCTTGTCCACCGTGCGCATAATGGCCCCAGCCTTCTGGGTCAGGCCCAGCATGGCATAAAAGCCGTTGAGCACCTTTCGGTTGTTCACCCGGATCTGGAACCGCTTCAGGCCCAGGGAGGTGAAGGTGCGATAGATGATGGCGGGAATCTCCGCGTCGTTGGAGATGTCCAGCTGGCCGTCGCCGATGACGTCGATATCCGCCTGATAGAACTCGCGGAACCGGCCCCGCTGGGCCCGCTCGCCCCGGTAGACCTTGCCAATCTGGAACCGGCGGAAGGGGAAAGCCAGCTTGGCGTAGTTCAGGGCCACGTACTTCGCCAGGGGGACGGTGAGGTCGAAGCGGAGGGACAGGTCGCTGTCCCCCTTGGTGAAGCGGTAGATCTGCTTTTCAGTCTCGCCGCCGCCCTTGGCCAGCAGAATTTCGCTGGCCTCGATAAGGGGGGTGTCCAGGGGGGTGTAGGCGTAGAGGGAGAAGGACTCCCGGATGATGGCCGCCATGCGGTCAAATTGGATCTGCCGCGCGGGGAGGAGCTCCATGAAGCCGGAGAGAGTTCGAGGTTGTACCTTAGCCATATTGATCTTCCTTTCTTTTACAACACACATTTTTTTGCAGGGGCGGCCTGTGGCCGCCCCTACGGATGAGACACGCCGTTCCACAGTGAAAAAGCGGAACGCTCCCATCCACAAGATCGGGACGGGAGCGCGTCTTCTCCGCCGGAGCCGTCTGTTACAGGGCGAAGGGCACCCGGTTGGGATTCATGCCCTCCCGCCAGTCCAAGTCGCCCCGGGCCAGGCCGTGAATCAGCAGTTCGGCGGTGGCTACGTTGGTGGCGATGGGGACGGAGTGCTGGTCGCACAGACGGGTGATATACAGCACGTCCTTATCCATCTCGTTGTCCTGAGGGGAGTTGAAGAAGAGCACCATGTCGATCTCGTTGTAGATAATGCGCTGTCCGATCTGCTCAATACCCCCATGCTCATGGGAGAGGAAGAGCTGAACAGGCAGTCCGGTAGCCTCGGCCACCATGCGTCCGGTGGCGTTGGTGCCGCAGACGGAATGCTTGGACAGAACACCGCAGTAGGCGGTGCAAAACTGCATCATCAGCTCCTGCTTTTTGGTATGGCTCATAATTGCGATGTTCATGGCATCAATACCTCCTTATGTAGTCTGCCGGGGCGCTATCGAATGCGCATAATGGGAACGCGGTTTCCCTCCAGCCGCTGGGCGATGTTCCAGCAGGCCAGGGCCGCACCCCGTCTGCCCCGGGTGGTGAGGGGCTGTCCCAGATTGGCGCACAGGATGACCTGGGGATCCTCCGGCACCACCCCGATGAGGGGCAGTCCGGCAGTGTTCATGGCGTCGTCAATAGTAACACGCAGCTTGCGCAGCAGCTTGGTCTGAATGCGGTTCATTACCAGATGGACCTGACGCAGGTGGTCCAGCTCGGCCACCGTCCTCTGGGCGTCCCGGAGGGAGGAGGCGTCGTTAGTGGAGACCACCAGGGCCCGGTCGACCCCGCAGACAGCCAGCCGGAAGCCGGCGCCCAGGCCCGCGGGGGCGTCGATGAGGATATAGTCATACATGGTGCGGGCGGTGTCCAGCAGGGCGCGCACCTTCTCCGCCGTGAGGCTGGCGGGCAGGGACATGGGAGAGGTGAGGAGAAACAGCCCCTTCAGGTCGGGGTGCTCCACCGCCGCCCGGGCCAGGGGACAGCGCCCCAGGGCCGCGTCAGAGAAGTCCATCAGCGCCCGGTCGTTGAGACCCAGGGAGATATCCAGATTCCGCAGGCCGATGTCCATGTCGATACACAGCACGGTCCTGCCTGAGAGGGTCAGGGAGGCGGCCACGCCGCCAGTGATGGAGGTTTTCCCGGTGCCGCCCTTTCCCGATGTGATCGCGATTACGATACCCATGGAAGAAACCTCCTGTTTTACAACCTTAATATATCATAAATCCGTCATCCGTCAACCTTTTTTTGAAAAAGATTTAGAAAAATTTTACAAATTATTGGTTTTCTGGCCCCAATTTCTTTTAAGGTTCTAGTAAATGTATTACATTCAATAGATATTGAGGCCCTTCTCAGGTAAGCTATTAAAATTAATCCATCATTTTGTCAGACTTTGAACCATTACATTTTGAACAGAGCACTCTGAGATTTGATGCCACGGTTTTTCCGCCTTTTGCAATAGGTGTAATATGGTCAACTTGTAAACCAACTTCATCTGGCATATACTTTCCACATAACTGACATGTGTAATTATCTCGTTTCATAATTTTTTCACGTAATTCGCGGGTTGCCAGTTTTCGCTGATTTTTACTGTGATACATTCTTAATGTACACTCAAAATTGATGTCGGCCAACTGATTATAACGATTTTCTATATAATTATAATCATATGAAAAACACCCAGTTTGAACATTTACTTTATAAGCTGTTTTGATATAGTTTTTTTGTTTATATCGTGTTTGGGATCGAATAAATTGAAATTCAAATGCTTCTTCGTCATCTAATGCTTGCTCATATTGCGTGCGTCGGTAACTTTTGAGTATACTTCGTTCAATTCGTTGTTGACTATCTAGTTTCCATTGTTCAATCATTTTTTGATGGGTTTGTATGTCGGTAAATCCGCCTGAAATCAAAAACATATCCAAATAATCATCAATTTGTGGATTTCGCTTTCCTGAAATATCAAATTTGTAAAGGAAATATGGGTATGAAAATGGAGACCGAAAAACAAGATATAGTAAGCAAATAATGATTAAAGCTAGAAAAGCTAAAATAATGTATTTTGTTATGTCAGTCAAACTTAATACACCCCACTCTTTTCTACTAGAAACTCAGAAGTAATCACACTTTTAGAATGAATATATTACAAATTCCCTCAAAGCGGCTCTTTCTGCATTTTGACCCACCGGCGGGGGTAGCCCTTCAGGGTGGGGGCCAGCTTTTCGATGACAATCAGGCGGTGGGTGACCTCGGTGCCAGGGATGGTATAGTCCTCCACCTGGGCGACCCGTCCACCCAGCAGCTTAATGGCGTGGGCGGCCTCCTCCAGTTCCTGGCCGCTGCCAGTGGATTTCATAGCCAGGAAGTGCCCGCCCACCTTCACGAAGGGGAGACACAGCTCGCACAGGACCCGAAGGTCAGCCACCGCCCGGGCTGCGGCAAAGTCGAAGCTGTCCCGAAAGCCCTTCACCAGGGCCTGCTCCTCCGCCCGGCCGTGGACGGTGTGGACGTTCCCGTACAGCCCTGCCGACAGCGCGCCGCTGGTCTCCAGCAGCCAGTCCAGCCGCTTGTTCAGAGAATCCAGCAGGGTCACATCCAGGGAAGGGACCAGAATCTTCAGCACCATGCCGGGAAAGCCCGCTCCGGTGCCCACGTCGATGAGGGTTTTCCCTTGAAAATCGCAGTATTTGAGGAGGGCGGCGCAGTCCAGAAAGTGCATCCGGGCCACCCCCTCCGGCTCCCGGATGGCGGTGAGGTTCATCACCTGGTTCTTTTCCAGGAGGAGCTGGCAGTACTCATCCAGGCTGGTGACCGCCCAGGGGTCGATCCTGTCCGTCAGGCCGTACTCCTCCAAGCCCTGGCGGAGAATGTCCCGAATGTCGGGTATCTCCCCGGGGCTCCGAATGACACGTGTGTTTCTTTTGTCCACGGCCTACCCTCCAAAGTTAGACATCAGTCCGGCGACGCCGATGGGCAGGGTGGCCAGGGCCAGCAGCCAGCACAGGACGGCCAGAGCGATGGCGGGCCATTTTCCCGGCCTGCCGGTGCTCCGCCAGGACACCAGAGCCACCGCTCCCAGGCCGATCAGCCCGGGGACCGTAAGAAGGGGCCCCAGATTGCCCAGGCCGGCGCCGGTGAAGCAGAACCAGGTGGTCAGGGCCAGGAGGATCAGCATGTAGACAAGGCCGATCCAGGCCAGGGTCCGCTTGACGGGGGAGGCGGGGGTATAGCCCCGATCCTCTCTGTTACTGCCCTTGTCCTCTGACATTTACACCTTCTCCTTCAGCAGATCCCGGATTTCCATCAGCAGTTTTTCCTCGGCGGAGGGCTCGGGGGGAGCGGGAGGGGAGGCGGGGGTCTTCTCCTTTTTCCGGTGGAGGCGGTTGAGGGTCTTAATCAGGCAGAAGACCACGAAAGACATGACCAGGAAGTTAAAGACCGCCTGAATGAAGTTACCGTAGGCGATGACCGCCCCGTTGACGGTGAGGGACAGGGCAGCGAAGCTGACGCTGCCGGTGAAGATGCCCAGCAGGGGCATGATGACGTCGTTAATCAGGGAGTTTGTAATGGCGGTAAAGGCGCCGCCGATGATGACGCCAACAGCCATGTCCATCACATTGCCCCGGGCGATAAACTGCTTGAACTCGTCCATGAATTTTTTCATGTTTTTCCTCCGGTGTGTCATTAGTGAGGGGGGATCACCAGTGTCCCTCGTCCTTGCGGATATGGGTCTCCTTAATGCCCATCTGTAAATTATACAGGGTTTTGTTCAGGGAGGAGATCTCCTGCTCGGTGAGCTGGGCGAAGAGAATACCGTACCAGAACTGTCCCGGGGCATGCTCCACGCAGCGGACGATCTGCCCCAGAAAGTTCAGAGGGGCGTAGTCCTCCAGCTTGACCCGGATGCGGACCACCTCGTCCTCCATATGGATGTACTCCGACTGGACGCAGCACCCGCCGGTGCTGATGTTGATCAGAGTGCAGCTCTCGGGGTTGCGCTGCCGCTCGTCCTCCGGGCGGTACAGAGAAACAGGGGCGCTGACGGGCAGGCGGAAGGTGTCCCGGTTCTCGGAGTGGTGCTCCACCTTGAGATTCTTCAGCTTAAAGACGGTCCGGGAGGACTCCTGAACGGTGCCGCTGAGGCAGATGGGGATCAGCCGCTTGTCATAGCCGCTGAGGCTCACCGACACGCCCAGATTGGTAGTCTTGAAGGACAGCTCCCCCGGGAGCCGCCCCATGGTCAGGGATTCGGGGGCGATCTCGGTGATCCGGCCGGAGAGCAGAGGCTCCCCTTCCTTGGTCATCACGTCCAGCCGCATTCCCGCGAACAGCTCCCCCGTGGGGGCGTTTTCCGGCTGCTGGAACGGCTGGGGAGCCGAGGCCTCCAGGACCTCGTCGTCCTCGTCGTCCCGGGAGAAGAAATTAAAAATACCCATAATAGCCTCTCCTTATTGATCTTATTTTTGGGGAACCATGACCTCCAGGCCGCCCATGTAGGGCCGGAGGACCTGCGGGATTTTCACACTGCCGTCGGCCTGGAGATTGTTCTCCAGGAGGGCGATAAGCATACGGGGGGGAGCCACCACGGTGTTGTTCAGGGTGTGGGGCAGGTAGGTGCCCTTCTCGCCCTTCACCCGCATTTTCAGCCTTCTGGCCTGAGCGTCACCCAGGTTGGAGCAGGAGCAGACCTCGAAGTACTTCTGCTGACGGGGGGACCAGGCCTCGATGTCGCAGGACTTCACTTTTAAATCGGCCAGATCGCCGGAGCAGCACTCCAGCTGCCGTACAGGGATGTCCAGGGAGCGGAAGAGCTCCACGCTGTACCGCCACATCTTCTCATACCAGTCCATGGAGTCCTCGGGCTTGCACACCACGATCATCTCCTGTTTCTCGAACTGGTGGATTCGGTAGACCCCCCGCTCCTCGATGCCGTGAGAACCCTTCTCCTTTCGGAAACAGGGGGAGTAGGAGGTGAGAGTCTGGGGGAGGGAGGCCTCGGGAATGATCTGGTCGATGAATTTGCCGATCATGGAGTGCTCGCTGGTGCCGATGAGGTAGAGGTCCTCTCCCTCAATCTTATACATCATGGCCTCCATGTCGGTCTGGCTCATGACGCCCTCCACCACGTTGCCGTGGATCATAAAGGGGGGGATGCAGAAGGTGAAGCCTTTGCCGATCATAAAGTCACGGGCGTAGGCCAGCACCGCCTCGTGGAGGCGGGCCACGTCGCCCATAAGATAGTAGAACCCGTTGCCCGACACCCGGCCGGCAGCGTCCATGTCCACTCCGCTGAAGGACTCCATAATTTCGGTGTGGTAGGGGATGTCAAAAGCGGGAACGACAGGCTCGCCGAAGCGCTCCACCTCCACGTTGGCGCTGTCGTCGGGGCCGATTGGGACGGAGGGGTCGATGATGTTGGGGATGATCAGCATGATCCTCCGGATCTCCTCGGCCAGCCGGCCCTCCTTCTCCTCCAGCTCGGCCAGCCGGTCGGCGTTGGCCTTCACCTTGGCCTTGGCTTCCTCGGCCTCGGTCAGCTTGGAGGGGTCCTTCTTGGCCTGACCCATGAGCATCCCCACCTGCTTGCTGAGGGTGTTTCGGGCGGCCCGGAGCTCGTTGGCCTCGGACATGGCGGCCCGGTTTTCTGCATCCAGGGCCAGCACCCGGTCCACCAGGGGGAGCTTCTCCTCCTGGAACTTCTTCTTGATGTTTTCCTTTACGGCCTCGGGGTTCTCCCGAATAAATCGAATGTCCAGCATGGTATCTTATCTCCTTATTAAATGGTGTGGAATGTTTCACGTGAAACATTGTGGCCTTTGAGAGGCGGCCCTCTCCGGCGCGGCTTCGCCGCGCCACCTGTCCCAGAGGGAGAGGCGAGGGGGACCGGCAGTCTGCATGGAATGGAATGTTTCACGTGAAACATTGTGGTTTTGGGAGGCGGCCCTCTCCGTCACGGCTTCGCCGCGCCGCCTGTCCCTCTGGGGAACTGCCAGTCCGCAGAACTGACTGAGAGGGCGCTCGCCCTATTTAATCAACCGTCCCCGAATTTCCAGATAGCGGTCGTAGGGGGAGAAGCGGTCGTTTTGGGTGAAATTCTCCCGGGGGAGGTCGTTCTGGAGGCCCGCGTCCTCCAGGGACTGAATCAGCTCCCGGCACAGCTTGTTCCGGCCCCGGACATAGGCCTCGTCAATCTGCCAGAACCAGTGCATGGCCTGGACGGCCCGCTCCTGGGCCTGGAGCTGAGTCTCCGCTTCGCTCTGGTCCGCCTGGGCGGCGGCAAGCTGCCGCTTCAGCTCCTTGACCTGCTCCCCCAGCTCGTCGATTTTGATTTTCAGCAGGCTGTTCTCGTCCAGCAGGCCCTGGAGGGTCCTGGTGGCGGAGGCGGACTGCCGCAGGTCGTCAATCTGCTGTTGACTCTGCCGGCGCTCCATCATAAAGGTGTAGAGCAGAAGGACGAAGGCGGCGGCGAAGAGCACGGCGATATAGCGGAACACGGAGCTGCGCCGCCGCTGCTGGCTCTTGCGCCGGCGGGGGTCCTGTCCGGGGGGAGGGGAACGCCGGTTCTCCCGGCTGTCGGGGAAGAGATGGGCGTCTTCAATAAAGGGCTCGCTGGGGGCTTTGCGCCGGTCAGAAGAAGCCATAGGGGTCACTCCCTTCGTCACCGGACCGCCGGAGGAGTTCTAAAAGTGTTTCCAGATCCTGCTCATTATAGTACTCCAGCTCAATCCGGCCCTTCTTTCCCCTGTGGGCGATCTTCACCTTCCGACCGAAACGGCTGCCCAGGTCTTTCTCCAGCTCCCCCAAGTAGAGGGACAGGTCGGGGCCCTGAGGCTTGGGCTTCGCCTTTTTTTCCTTCTGGAGGGCCTTGATGAGGGCCTCGGTCTGCCGGACGGAGAGCTGTCCTTCCACCACCTTTTTGGCCGCCTCTCGCTGGAGGGCGGCGGTGGGGGCCCCCAGAATGGTCCGGGCGTGGCCGGCGGAGAGAGCGCCCTCCTCCACCAGGGCCATGACCTCCTCAGGCAGGGCCAGCAGACGCAGGATGTTGGTGACGGCGGGGCGGGACTTGCCCATCCGCTGGGCCACCTGTTCCTGGGTCAGGCCGTAGTCCTCCATCAGGGTGCGGTAGCCCCGGGCCTCTTCGGCGGGATTCAGGTCCTCCCGCTGGAGGTTTTCGATCAGCCCCAGCTCCATCACCTTCCGGTCGTCCGCCTCGATGATGACGGCGGGGACCTCCGTCAAACCCGCGGCCTTTGCCGCCCGCCACCGCCGCTCCCCGGCGATGATCTGATAGTAGCCGGTGGCCAGCCGCCGCACCGTCAGGGGCTGAATGATGCCATGGACCCGGATGGAGTCGGCCAGGTCGGCCAGGGCGTCCTCGTCGAACCGCTTCCGGGGCTGGTTCAGCCCCGGCTCCACCTGGGAGATGGGCAGAGAGATGGAGCCCTCGTTCTGCTCAGTCAGGTCCGGGTCGCCCAGCAGGGCGTTCAAGCCCCGGCCAAGGCCCAGTTCTGTCTTTCGTTTTGCCATATTGTTACCTCGCATTTATCTTTGGCGCGGCACGCCGGGTCGTCGCGCCCTACATCGCCGCTATCAATTCTGTAGGGCGCGGCCATCGGACACGCCGCCTTTCTGATGCCGTCACAGATCGCCGCACATCTCCTCGGCCAGCAGCTTGTAGGCCTCGGCGCCCCGGGAGTAGGGATCGTAGGCAGAGATGGGCTTGCCATGGCTGGGGGCCTCGGACAGGCGGACGTTCCGGGGGATCACCGTGGCGTAGACCTGCCCGGGGAAGTGGCGCTTGACCTCTTCCGCCACCTGGAGGGAGAGGTTGGTCCGGCTGTCGAACATGGTGAGCAGGACCCCCTCCATTACCAGGTCGGGGTTCAGCTTCCGCTTTACCAGCCGGACGGTGGCCAGCAGGTCGCTCAGGCCCTCCAGGGCGTAGTACTCGCACTGCACCGGCACCAGCAGAGAGCCGGCGGCGCACAGGGCGTTTACAGTGAGCAGCTCCAGGGAGGGGGGGCAGTCGATGAGAATAAAGTCGTACCGGTCGGAGAGGGTGTCCAGCGCCTGCTTGAGCAGCCTCTCCCGGTGGTCAATGCCGATCATCTCGACGCCCGCCCCGGCCAGGGCCTTGTTGGAGGGCAGCACATCGCCGTATTTGGTGGACACCACCGCCCGGACGGGGTCCGAATCGCTGACCAGAAGGTCGTAGACGTTTGGGGAGGCGGCGTTTTTGTCCACTCCCATGCCCGAGGTGGCGTTGGCCTGGGGGTCGAAGTCGCACAGCAGCACCCGCTTGCCCAGCTCGTGGAGGGCGGCGGTGATGTTGACGGTGGTGGTAGTCTTGCCCACCCCGCCCTTTTGGTTGACAACGGCGATGATCTTAGCCATGGAGAGGCCTCCTATGCGGTTAGACTGTAAAAAGAGTTGTGCAACTTTGTATTATAACAACGGCAGGAAAAGATTTCAACTATTTTTGCGGAGAAAAATAAAAAAGCTCCCCCGAAGGGGAGCTTTCGCCGCCACAGGCGGCCCAAAACGGAGCCCAGCGAAGCGGGTCCGTTTTGGAGAGGCGGAGCAGCGAAATGAGTGAGCTTTCGCGCTTGCGCGGAAGCGAAGGATATGGAGCCTGCTCCGCCGATGTTTCACGTGAAACATTATCCTGCCCGGCGGGGGATGTGGATGGTGAGGGTGATCTCCTCGTCGCTGTCCTGACGGCAGCACTGGGCGTCCACCCCGGCGGAGCGCATAACGTCCAGGCTGTGGGTGATGGTGTTGAGAAACAGCCGCACGTCCTTGATAATAAAGGTGGGCTTCTTCCGGGGGAGAGGGGCGGCGGAGGCCAGCAGGCTGTCCACCAGGGCCTCGGTCTGGGCCACGGTGAGGCTCTGCTTCACCGCCTGCCGGGCTCCCTCCCGTTGGAGCTCCTCCGTCTCCAGCCGGAGCAGGGCCCGGGCGTGCCGCTCGGTGGCCCCGCCCTCCCGGAGGAGGGTGAGCACGTCGGGGGGGAGCTTCAGCAGGCGCAGCTTGTTGGCCACCGCGGACTGACTCTTGCCGATGCGCCGGGCGGCCTCCTCCTGGGAGATGTGATAGGAGTCGATCAGCCGCCGCAGGGCCAGGGCCTCCTCCCAGAAGTCCAGGTCCCGACGCTGGAGGTTTTCCACCAGAGCCAGCAGGGAGGAGGATTGTCCGTCCGCCTGGATGGACAGACAGGGGACGGCCTCCAGCCCGGCCAGGCGGGCGGCCCGCAGCCGGCGCTCGCCGGCCACCAACTCCCAGCGGCCCTCCCGGCGGCGGACCGTCAGAGGCTGGAGCACCCCCAGTTCCCGGATGGAACCGGCCAGCTCCTCCAGCGCCGCCTGGGCAAATACCTGTCTGGGCTGGTCGGGGTTGGGGTGGATGGAGTCGACGGGGAGAAACAGCACCCGCCCGCTGTCAAAGAGCCCTTTTCTGGTCAGCGGCCACATGAGAAACCCACCTTTCATTGATTCAGAGGTAACACAGCGGAGCACTCCGTCATGTAGGGCAGGGGCTCCACCCTTGTCCGTGGTGGAGGAGCGGCCTCCCGCAAGGGCAGAGCCCCTGCCCTACACACGAAGGTTGTCCGGCTTCAGCTATAGTTTACCATAAAATGGAAAATAGACCGTCGAAGGCCGTCGAGCAGGAAAAATTTTCCAGATTAGAGGGGCGAAAAGCCCGTCAACGGGCCGGACAGGGGGCGGAGAAGGGGAAAATTGCCGAAAAATGGGAGTGCCCAGGGGAAAAATTGTAGAAAATTCAAAGAGAAAACCGAAAAAAAAGATTGAAATCAAGAGTGGTTTCCTGTACAATTATATGCGTAGAATTTTTTGATCGCTAAAGAGGTGGCCCGAGTTTCCGGGCCATCCTCCTTTTCCAGAAAGGCGGGGCTGTATGGAGCTGCTGAAGGAGCGCATCCGTCGGGATGGCAAGGTGAAGGGGAACGATGTGCTGAAGGTGGACAGTTTTCTGAACCACCAGATCGACGTCGCCCTTCTGGAGGAGATCGGCAGGGAGTTTCAGCGGCGTTTCGCGGGCTGCGGCGTGAACAAGATCTTGACCATCGAGGCCTCCGGCATCGGGATCGCTTGTATCACGGCGCAGTCCTTTCACTGCCCGGTGGTCTTTGCCAAAAAGAGTCAGACCAAAAACATCGCCGGCGAGGTCTACGCCACCAAGGTGGAGTCCTTCACCCACGGGAGGGTGTACGACGTGATCGTATCCAAAAGGTTCCTGGGCCCGGGGGACAACGTGCTCATTATTGACGACTTTCTGGCCAACGGCGCGGCCCTGGAGGGGCTGATCGACCTGGTGGAGCAGTCAGGGGCCGCTCTGGCCGGGGCGGGGATCGTCATTGAGAAGGCCTTCCAGCCCGGCGGCGACCGCATCCGCGCCCGGGGAATCCGGGTGGAGGCCCTGGCCCGGGTGAAGTCCATGGACGAGGAGACCGGGGTGGAGTTTATGGATTAAAACCGAGTCGTTCGGTTTTAATATATAAGGTAAGGATGAAACGAACTCGAACAACTAAGGAGGAAACAGAATGAAAAAAATTCTTGCGCTGGCTCTGGCCGCTGCTATGAGCCTGTCCCTGGCCGCCTGCGGCAGCGGGGACAAGGGGGGCGGCTCCGACAAGGACCCCGGCTCCGCCAGCAAGTCCAACACCGACGTGTCCACCCCCGTGGACGGCAAGTCCGACTTTAAGGTGGGCGCCGTCTACATCACCAGCCAGAACGACACCGCCGGCTACACCTTCCAGCACCACAGCGGCATTACCACCGCCATGAAGGCCCTGGGCCTGGATCCCGCCGACCTGATCGTGGTGGACAACGTGCCCGATAACGACGACACCGCCGTGGCCACCGCCATCGACACCGTGGTCAACCAGGGGGCCGACATTGTCTTCGGCATCTCCTTCGGCTATATCAACGCCATGGACGAGAAAGCCGAACTGTACCCTGAGGTGATCTTCTCCCATGGCACCGGCTATATGGCCAACGACACCAACTTCAACAACTACTTCGGCCGCATCTACCAGGCCCGCTACCTGGCCGGCATCGCCGCGGGCATGAAGTCCCTGGAGCTGGGCAACAACTCCATCGGCTATGTGGCCGCCTACAACCGGCAGTACGCTGAGACCTGCTCCGGTATCAACGCCTTCGCTCTGGGCGCCCAGTCCGTCAACCCCGATGCGGTGGTCCACGTGAACGTGATCGACACCTGGGGCGACGAGGCCAAGGAGAAGCAGGCCGCCCAGGCCCTGGTGGACGCGTACAACTGCTGCGTCATCTCCCAGCACTGCGACTCCGCCCAGCCCCAGCTGGTGGCCGCCCAGAATAACGTGTTTGGCTGCGGCTACAACTCCGACATGACCGAGCAGGCCCCCACCGCTCACCTGACCTCCGCCATCTGGCACTGGAATGTGTACTATCAGACCGCTATTCAGGCCGCTATGGACTGCAACGGCGACGCCTCCAAGTTCGTGGAGAACATGGGCGGCAACGCCTACTACGCCGGCCTGAAGGAGGGCTTTGTGGACGCCTCCCCCCTGAACGAGGCCATTGCCGCCCCCAACACCAAGGCCGTGATGGACGCGGTGCGGGAGCTGATGGTCTCCGGCGAGTGGGACGTGTTCTCCGGCGTGAAGCTGAGCTACAACATCTCTGAGGACGGCAAGGTGGAGATCGTCAAGACCGACGCCCCCCTGATGTCCGACGGCAAGCAGCTGGTGGACGGCGCTCTGGTGGATATGGAACCTGAGATCGTCCCCGCCGGCGGCCCCTCTGTGGATGACGGCGTCATCAAGGGCAGCATGAACTACAACGTAGCGGGCGTTGTGGAGGGCTAAGACCTCCCGCCCCCGATCAACGCAGACCCGAACCGGGCCGGCCGGATATCCCCGGCCGGCCCGTGATCTTACCCGGGGAAGATCGGAAATGTGTGTAGGGGCGAATATCATGCGCCCGCCGGTGATGCACCGGAGTTCGGGCGGGCGGATAATATCCGCCCCTACGGATATTCGTGAGAGAGGAGAGAAGCATGGAGCAGCAGTACGCCATTGAGATGCGGGGCATCTGCAAGAGCTTTGGCAGCGTGGCCGCCAACAAGGACGTCAACCTGAACGTGAAACCCGGGGAGATCCTGGCCCTGCTGGGGGAGAACGGCTCGGGCAAGACCACCCTGATGAACATGCTGTCGGGCATCTATAAGCCGGACAGCGGGTCCATTTTCGTGGACGGGCAGGAGGTGTCCATCAACTCCCCGGAGGACAGCAAGAGGCTGGGCATCGGCATGGTGCATCAGCACTTCAAGCTGGTGGACGTCTTCTCCGCTGCCGACAACATCTGGCTGGGGGACGAGAAGTCCGGGCCAGTGCTGAAAAAGGAGCGCTACGGCGTCATCCGGGACATGGCCCAAAAGTTTGGCTTTGACATCGACCCCCGGAAAAAGGTGTATAACATGGCCGTCTCCGAGAAGCAGACCCTGGAGATCGTCAAGGTGCTGTACTATGGGGCCAGGATCATCATTCTGGACGAGCCCACCGCCGTGCTCACCGTCCAGGAGACGGCCAAACTCTTCGACGTGCTGCGCCGGATGAAGGCCGAGGGCCACGCCATCATCATCATCACCCACAAGCTCAATGAGGTGATGGAGATATCCGACCGGGTGGCCATCCTCCGCAAGGGGGAATACATCACCACCGTGGACACCGCCGCCACCGACGAGCAGCAGCTCACCGAGTATATGGTGGGCCGGAAGGTGGAGCTGAACATTGAGCGGCCGGTGGTGGAAAAGACCCGGCCCCTGCTGGAGATTCGGGACCTGACCATCCGGAACGACGAGGGCGCGACGGCCATCGACAAGGTGAGCTTTTACATCCGGGGAGGGGAGATCCTGGGGGTGGCCGGCATCGCCGGCTGCGGCCAGAAGGAGCTGTGCGAGGCCATCGCCGGCCTGCGGCCCATCGAGAGCGGCCAGATGATCCACAAGGGGGACAACATCGTGGGCCTGCCCCCCAAGGCCATTCTGGAGAAAGGCGTCTCCATGTCCTTCATCCCCGAGGACCGGCTGGGCATGGGTCTGGCCCCCTCCATGTCCATCACGGACAACATGCTCCTGAAAAAATATGACCAGTCCAAGGGGCCCTTTGTGGACCGGAAAACCGGCCGGGCGGAGGCCCAGCAGGTCATCAATGACCTGGAGATCGTCACCCCCTCCACCGAGACGCCGGTGCGCCGGCTGTCGGGGGGCAACGTGCAGAAGGTGCTGCTGGGCCGGGAGATCAAGGCGGGGCCCAACGTCATCGTTACCGCCTACCCCGTCCGGGGGCTGGATATCAACTCCTCCTACGCCATCTACGACATCCTTAACAAGCAGAAGAAGGACGGGGTGGGCATCCTCTTCGTGGGGGAGGACCTGGACGTGATGATGGGCCTGTGCGACAAGATCATGGTGCTGTGCCACGGGAAGGTGATGGGCGTGGTCCACGCCCACAAGACCTCCAAGGAGGAGCTGGGCCTGATGATGACAGGGGCCCTGGACCTGACCCACAAGTATGAGGACAAGCCCGCCGGGTATGCCCGGGACAGCCGGATCGGAGAGAGCGAGGAGGTGGAGGAATGAAGAACCGTCAGCCCCTTTTCCATGTGGTAAAACGGGAAAGCGGAAGCCCGGGCCGGCAAGTGCTGGCCTATGTGGCGGCGGTGGCCCTGGCCCTGGCCGTGGGCGCGGTGCTCCTGGCCATTCAGGGGGTGGACCCCCTCACCTTCTACCGGCAGATGCTCACCATGGGCATCCCAGGCAGCCGCTACCCCTGGCGGGCGGTGGAGAACTTCATCAAGCTCTTCGTCCCCCTGCTCATTGTCTCCCTGGCTCTGGCCCTGGCCTTTAAAATGCGCTTCTGGAACATTGGCGGCGAGGGACAGTTCATCATGGGGGCCTTTTGGGCCGGCGTGGCGGCCATGAATCTGGGGGCGAGCCTGCCCCAGCCGGTCATGGTGCTGGTGATGGCGGCGGCCGGCGCCCTGGGCGGCGGGGTGTATGGTCTCTTCACCGCGGCGCTGAAGGTGCGCTTCGGCACCAACGAGACCCTGCTTACCCTGATGCTCAACTACATCGCCCTGTACTTCCTCCAGTTCTTCGCTGAGACCAAGGCCGGCTGGAACTTCTTCCTGGACCCGGAGTCCGCCCGGCCCAAGTTCGCCAAATTCCCTGTCAGCGCCCAGATGATTACCATTCCCATCGGGCCCTTCAACCTGAATCTGTCCCTGGTGATCGCGCTGGCTCTGTGCGCTTTGATCTTCGCCTACCTCAACTACACCAAGCGGGGCTATGAGATCGCCGTGGTGGGGGACAGCCCCAACACCGCCCGGTACGCCGGGATGCGGGTAGGAAGGATCGTCCTGCGGACCATCTTCCTCTCAGCCGCCCTCATCGGGATGGCGGGGGCCTTCCATGTGTCCTCCGCCGGGATTATGTCCGCCTCCCCCACCAACTCGGTGGGCTGGACGGGCATTGTGGTGGCCTGGCTGGCCAAGCTGAACACGGCGGGCATTCTGGTGGCGGCGGTGCTGATCACCGTGCTCCAGTTCGGCTGTCAGACGGCCAGCGCCACCTATCCCGCCATCGATGCCAATTTTGCCAATCTGCTCCAGGGCGTGATCCTGTTTATCGTGCTGGCGGCGGACTTCTTTACCCGCTTCAAGCTGGTGCGCAGAAAGGAGGCGGCCAAGTGAACGACCCGATCAATGTATTGACCCTGTTCCTGTTCAACATCGTCCTCATCAACATCCCCCTGCTCTACGGCACCGTGGGGGAGATCGTGGTAGAGAAGGCGGGCAGCCTGGACCTGGGCGTGGAGGGCACGATGGCGGTGGGGGCCATCTTCGGCTACCTGGCCGGGTGCGCCGCCAACAGCCTGCTGGTGGGACTGCTGGCCGCCTTTCTGGCGGCTGGGCTGTGCGGCCTGCTCTTCGCGGTGCTCACCGTCTCCTTCCAGGCCAACCAGAACGTCACCGGCCTGACCATCACCACCTTCGGGCTGGGGCTGTACTTCTTCGTGGGCAAGGGCCTGGGGGAGCGGTGGCCCGCTATGACGGGCTCCTCCGCCCTGATGAACGGCTTTGCCGCTCTGGAGCTCCCCCTGCTGTCCAAGATTCCTGTCCTGGGCAAGGTGTTCTTCTCCCAGAACCTGCTGGTCTATCTGGGGGTGGCCGTGGCCGCCCTGGCGTGGTGGTATCTCAATTTCACCAAGACCGGGCTGCGCCTGCGGGCGGTGGGGGAGAACCCCGGCGCCGCCGACTCGGTGGGGGTGAATATCCTGCTGTATAAATACGTCCACCTCATCGCCGGGTCGGGCGTCATGGGCCTGGGGGGCTTCTACATGGCCCTGAACATGAGCGGCTCCTTCGAGGGGTCCAACTGCTGGATCAACGGCTACGGCTGGATCGCCATCGCCCTGGTCATCTTCGCCAACTGGAACCCGGTGATGGCCATTCTGGGCACCCTGGTCTTCGGCTTTTTCAACACCTTGCAGATTTATTCCGGCGCCCTGGCCGGGGCTTTCCCCGGAGGGCTGGGCTGGCTCAACGCCGTCCCTGCCCAGCTGTTCAAGGCCCTGCCCTTTATCATCACCGCCATTGTGCTGATCGCCTCCTCGGTCCGCAAGCGGGAGGGCTCCGGACAGCCCGCCGCCCTGGGACTGAACTACTTCCGGGAGGAGCGGTGAAAACAAACTGTATAATTCCAGAAAAAGATAACAAAAGCGCCCCGGTCAGGGGCGCTTTTGCTGCGTTAAGGTTCAGGCCGCTGTCCATCCGTGGACCGCAGGTACAGCTCTTCCAGCTCTGCCTGAATGGATTCGATTTCCCTGCCGAGGTCGGTCAGGCGGTTGAAGGCGTGGTAGTACAGCGTCTCATAGATTTTTTTCTCTGAATCCATAGTCGATTCCTCCTACTCCTATTTTAGTCGATTTTCAGATAAAATCAACCCCTCTCACAAATATTATAAGATAATCTGATAAAATGTGAGGGGGAGCAGGCATGCCCAAAAGGCGGACTATTGGTACAGAGAACCTAGTCGGTCAAAATGTGGTTGTGCTCCGTAAGCGGATAGGAATGAATCAAGACAGGCTGCTTGCCCAGCTGCAAGTGCGGGGAATCGATATCAGCCAATCTGCGCTGTCTGCGTTGGAAGGGCAGACGCGGAAGGTTACAGACAAGGAACTGCTTGCCCTCACCGATATTTTGAAGGTCTCACTGGAGGAGCTGTTTCACCCGCCCGGTGTGGAAGAGAAAAGATAACAACAGCGCCCCGGTCAGGGCGCTGTTACCTGCTTCAGGACAAATTGGCGGGCCGGCAGTCCTGGATGAACCGGGCGACGGCCTGCTTGCCGGAGGCCACCAGATAGCCCCGGCCGTCTATATTGAGAAAGGCGGAATAGGACCCGGAGGGGGCGGCGCGGGAGAGGATGCACTCCACCGTCACCTGCCGGTAGGTCCCGTCCTGCCGGGGGAGGGAGAGATAGAGGTTGAGCAGCTCCGGGTTTGCCGCGCCGCGCCTGGAGAAAACAGGCCCGGACAGGGATACCCCGTCCAGCAGTCCGCCGAATCCCCCGCCGGAGGGGGACAGAAGCTCCTCCACCGGCCCGGACCAGTCCCAGCTGTCCCCGCGGGTGAGATCGAAAAAGGTGCAGTACACTGTCCCGTCCGGCGGCAGGCCGTCTACCTTCAGAAGCTTCCCCAGGGACCTGGGCCAGAGCCAGACCGCAAGAGCGATCAGAACCAGGACGGCGGCCGCGGCGGCCGCAGATTTTTTTCCGCGCCTCATAAGCGCCTCCTTTCTGAATGCGGGTCATGCAAACAGCTTTACCGCAAAATCAATGGTGACGATGGTGTGCATCAGCAGTAGAAACAGCAGAAGCAGAACGAGCCTGCGGTCGCGGCGGAACCGGATCAGGCAGGTCACGCCGTAGACCCATATCCCGATATAGACCGCGAGCCGCCCCGCCTCCAGCCCGAAGCAGAGAAAAATCAGGAGGACAGCCAGGACAGGAACCACATACCTGAGCTTACCATTCCACCAGTCCATATCGGACGCCTGCCCTTCTAATAAACTAATTCGTGAAAGCAAAAATGTCTCACTGCTTTTATGGTATAATTATCATTTCTAACGTATGAAGTATTGGAAGTAGCATATAAGCCCAAAGGACTTCCAGGCTGAACGATGATGCCTGAAACGCTATGAGGCGCCGCCGCATCATTTTCATTGTTAAGAGGGTGGATTTGGAACCGGATCATCCGGAGGGTTATGCTCAAATTCAAGGAATTGAATCTTGCAGGGAAAGCCGTTTTCAATCGAAAACTGTTCCGCGATGGCGTCAGTGATGTGGGAAGGGGTGTCGAATTTGAGATATATATTGACCGCGTTCTGGTCATAAGAAATACCCGTTGCGGTTATGGCGGAGCAAAGCTCCGGGTTCTCACGGTCTCTGATATAGCGGTTTACTATGTCCTTAGCATCAAACAGCTCATTAAGCGAGGAGGAAACCTGCGTAAAGCGCACATGGTCGAGATCAATCAGCGAGCCAAAATAATCCACCACATCCTGATCCAGCTGAGTGACTAAAATAACAAGATTCTTGTTATCGTCCGACATGGCGCCGGCGTAAAATGAGGGATAAACGATAGTATCCTTAGTGAGGTATCTCGCGCCGTTGCTCCATGCCCTCAGTAAGTAATTATACTTTTCGGAAGCGAGATTCTCTAAAAAATAGTAATCTTCATCATATAATTCTGCGGCGGCAGAGCCGCGTTTATCATTGCCTGCGGTAAAATAGTATACCACACAGGACAAAAGCAGGATTACAGCCAAACCAGGCAGTATTAATTTGCGGGTGGGTTTCATCCCGCCCTCCTTTCATCATGACAAGTGCGGCTTTATGAAATTAGTCGGGGGGGGAGGCAAAACTGCAGGTTCTTTCCGGACAGAAAAACTATCGCCTCCCTTTGATAAACAACAGAAGCGTCCCGCCGGGGTGCCCCTGTTAAACAGACCTGCCAATCAGCGGCCCAGCATCCGCGCCGCCTGAATGGCCAGACCGATTGCGGCGAGGCAGACGAGGAACAGCCAGGTAAACAGCGCTATCTTATCCTTGTTCCGGCGGCCGTCCAGGGCCCCGACAATTCCTATTATCATATAGCCCAACGGAAGAACCAGTTGGGACAGCTCCCAGGATATGGCGGCTGAGATAAAATAAAATATGAGCGTGAAGAGAATCGACAGCCGCACAGGATTCCAGAATTTTTTCATAATAAGCGCCTCCTTTCTGAATGTGGGTCACACAGACAGCTTTGCCACTTGCTTTAATGGAGCCCGTTTCCAGCAGCAGTAAGAACAGCAGAAGCAGGGTGACGCCCCGGCGGGTTTCTCTATTCATGACTCACATCTGCATTTAATCCTGGAAGGGCCCCTGCGGTTTTTGGGGAGAGAATGTTGCATGACAAGCTTCGCCGACGGGTTTTCCGTTTTTTGTTGCAAAGGCGAAGTATGTATGGAACCAATACATATTTGGATCAGGACCTACATCATAAATATATTGATGTTTAATATACTCTCCTTTTTCATTATATGTGTCTGATCGATTTATGTCAACTATAATTTTGAGGGCTAGTATCTCACCGTCCCGGTCACGGTAACAGCGTAAGACGCGTTGTTGCGAATAGCCAGAGTATACTGGCCAGCCCTTGCAAGTTCAAACGATTTTTCAATACTCCCACTGGTACAATTCAAATAATGAAATACATTATTTGAATCAATGTAACCAAAATCCATACTAGCAGATTTGGGCGTATAGGTACAGTTATAGGCTATTGTTTCGCCCTTCTCAAAAGAAATCGGTTGGCTGATAGGAGTAATAAGATTTGCGGGGAGTTTATGCTCCAGCCGTCCAGTAGCCAGGGGAATCGCAATATCGCCGCCCGGGACACTTGCCGATGCCGAGACGAAAGGACAGCTAAACAAGAGCATAAAGGTCAGCAAAGCAACAGCAAGCCGGTTATGCTTCATAAAACACACCTCCTTCCAAACAGTTATTTCAAGGGGAGCATGGGCATGGCCTCTCCCATTGTTGAGTTATCTATCACCTCACTTTCCAATTCTAATTCTGGAACAGATTCTTCGGGCCGCTCCCGGAAGAACAACGCACCAACAAGAATGCCCGCCGCCAAAACCACAGCGGCCAGCAGGGCCCACAGGCGATAATTCCTGGGCCGGGGGAGGGGGACTTCCACGGGGACCTCCACGAACTGAATTTCCGGCTCGGGCGGCGTCCAGCCGTCATTCACCAACGCGTCTATCGGTATGTGAAAGATTTTGCTCAGTGCGGTCAGATTTTCCCCGGATGGATAGGCGGCCCCGTTTTCCCACTTGGAGATGGTCTGCCGGGAGACCTCCACAAGCTCCGCCAGCGATTCCTGAGAGATATTTTGTTCGATCCGGGTATTTCGAATCCTCTGCCCAATTGTCATTTTAGTTTCCCTCCAAAGAAATTACTATCAACTTCGGTTTACATCGGCAATTATTTTTCAAAAGGAGCGCCCGCCAGGGCGCTCCTTTCCCGCAATATCAGCCTTGACTGCCGGAGGAGGAGGCTCCGCCGGTCTGGTCGGCGGTGAGCTCGTTGTACACGGCGGTCTGGAGGGCGGTGAGCTTGGGCATGAAGGCGGCGGGGTCCAGTGTGGAGAAGAGTTCGGTCTTCTCCACGCCCAGCTCCTGCTTCCGCTGGTCCAGCCGCTCCTCCAGCAGGTGGGAGATCATCCGGTCCCGGTAGCCGGCGGGGTCGATGGGCATGCGGAGGATGATGTGGTAGCCCAATTCGCTCTCCACCACGCCGCTGATCTCGCCGGGCTTCAGGGCCAGGGCGGCCTCCTCGAAGGGGGCCACCATCTGGCCCTTCTCGGTGGTGTAGCCCTCGGGATTCAGGGCCAGGCCGGGGTCCTCACTGTGCTCGTTCATCAGCTGGTCGAAGAGGGCGATAGGGTCCTCCGCTCCCTGGAGCCGGGCCAGGAGCTCGTCTGCCTGGGACTTCTTCTGGGCGATGACGGCCTCGTCCTCCAGGGGCTGCCGGTTCTCGTCCACGGTGGACAGCAGGATGTGCTTGGCCCGGTAGACGCCCGTCTCGTCCAGGAAGGCCGTCACCTCGGCGTCGGTGGGATAGCTGCCGCTGTTCTCACCGTAGTACAGCTCGGCCAGCTGATTGTACAGGTCGGAGCTCTCGTTATAGTAGAGCAGGAGGTCGGGGGTGAGCAGCTGGGCCCAGAGGGTGTGGCGTACCTGGGCCTCGTCCCCCGCCTGGGCGGCGGCCTCGGTGAATTGACGGTTCAGCTCCTCCGCCAGCGCAGGGTCGGGAGACAGGCCCGCCTCCCGAGCCTGGGCGTGGAGCAGAACGTGGAACAGGGCCACCTCCAGCGCCTCGTCCTTGATGTAGTCCCCCATGGAGACGCCGCCCAGGTCGGCGTCCCAGGGGATAGTGGTCAGATTGCTGCCGAGGCTGCGCTCGGCGGTGTAGTTGAACCAGTAGAGGAACGAGGCGGCGGTGACCTCATCCTCGCCCAGCGTGGCCACCGTGTCGCCGCTGGCCGCGCCGGCCACGGCCAGATAGGGGTCGGTCACCTGGGACAGGTCCATGGACTCCGGCTGGGATGTGTCCCCGGAAGAGGAGGTGTCTCCGGAGCCGCTTGTGCTTCCGGAACCGCTCCCGGGAGCCTGACAGCCGCTCAGAGCGGCGAGGGACAGGGTAAAGGCCAGCGCGAGAGCCCCAAATCGTTTCATCATGTTCATAGTTTTTTCCTTTCTTCAATGGTAAAATCACAGGGCTTAATCATATCACACATTGGGAGGGGGAGCAAGTCAGATTCCGCGTTGCCTGCCGGCCCGCGCCGTGGTATAATGAAAAAAATAAGAGAGGAGTGAACGCTATGGCACTGTTTGGAAATTTGTTCGGCAAAAAACCGGAGCCCCCAAAAGAGCCCGAGGCCCCCAAGACCGGCCCGGGCTCGCCCGCGGGATTTTTCCCCCAGGGGGTGGACATGTCCGACTGGGACCAGGTGTTCTCCGCCTGCCTGGGCAAGATGTTCACCGTGCAGAACCGGCTTGCCGCGCTGGTGAAGGACGAGCCCAACTGGTATGTGGACTTTGAAAAGGGGGTGCTCACCCTGGGGAAATATGAGTTTCGGCTCCAGTTCCTGGGCAGCGAGTCCTATGTGTCCAACTCCTGGCTGTGGGGCTGGGAAAACATCAACAACTTCCCCGACAACCTCCTGGGACAGGCCCACATCGCCCGGACCTACGGTCAGACCTGGGGGCTGGAGCCCCTGATCCACGCCCAGTGCGAGCTGAACGACACCTTCAGCGGCCACAGCTTCTCCATGGTGGTCTGCGGGGCCCTGGCGGAGGACCGGTGCTACTACCGCTGTCCCACCGGAAACGGACAGGGGGCCGCCTTCGTGGCGCTGACCGACGCGCCCAAGGAACTGTTTGCCCCGGTGGACGGCATTACCTTCCTCAACAGCGCCGCCCAGTGCATCCAGCAGTTCTATCTGGACCACAAAATTTTTGTGGAGGCCTTCCTGCGCTGGAACAGGACCCCCTTTGACTGGAGCGGCGACACCCTCACCGCCCACTTCGATACCGACGTGGCGGTGGAGTTTGAGCAGGCGGGGGAGAACTACCGGATCAAGAATCTGAGTCAGACGGTAAGACCGTAAAAGAGACCGGCCGCCCAAATGGGCGGCCGGTTTGCTTCCTGTTATTCTGTCTCCAGCGCCTTGCCATAGTCCTCCACCACATGGCGGGCGGCCCGGAGGGGATCCTCGTTCTTAGCCAGCCGGAGGGAGAACCGGGGCACCTCCCCGGGCATGAGGACCAGGCGTTTTTGATACTTCTCCCGGGCGCACAGGGCGGAGAAGGGCTCCAGCCGGAACTCCTCCAGGGTAAAGACCAGGCTTCCGTTTTTCTGGGCGATGTCGGAGACGCGGCACCGGGCGGCGTCGGAGCGGAGGAGGGCCACCGAGATCAGGTTGTTCACCGGCCGGGGGGGCTCGCCGTACCGGTCGATGAGCTCATCCACCAGCTCGTCGGCCTCCTCCTCGCTCTGCACTGCGGCGATGCGGCGGTACAGGTCCATCCGCTGTTCCGGGGAGGGGACGTATTTGTCCGGGATGGAGGCGGATACGCTGAGGCTGGCGGCGCATTCCGTTCGGGTGGGGACGCTCTGGCCCTGCTCCAGCAGGACGGCCTCCTCCAGCAGCTTGAGGTACATATCGTAGCCCACGCTGAGCAAAAAGCCGGACTGCTCCGGGCCCAGCACGTTGCCCGCCCCCCGGATCTCCAGGTCCCGCATGGCGATCTTGAAGCCGGAGCCGAACTCGGCGAACTCCCGGATGGCCTCCAGCCGTTTGGAGGCCACCTCGCTGAGGACCTTCCCCCGCCGGTAGGTGAGGTAAGCAAAGGCACGCCGGTTGGACCGGCCCACCCGGCCCCGGATCTGGTGGAGCTGGGCCAGCCCCAGCTTGTCGGCGTCCTCCATGATGAGGGTATTGGCGTTGGGCAGGTCGATGCCCGTCTCGATGATGGTGGTGCACACCAGCACGTTCAGCTCCCCGTCGGTCATCCGGGCCATCACGTCGTCGATGGCCTCCTGGGTCATCCGGCCATGGGCCACGCCGATGGCGGCGTCCTCCCCCAGGAGCATCTGGATGCGGGCGGCGGTGCGGTCGATGGTCTCCACCCGGTTGTGGAGGTAAAATACCTGTCCCCCCCGCTCCAGCTCCCGGCGCATGGCGTCGGCCAGAAGGTTCCAGTCGTGCTCCAGCACGTAGGTCTGCACCGGCTGGCGGTCCGCCGGCGGCTCCTCCAGGGTGGACATGTCCCGGATGCCCGACAGGGCCATATTCAGCGTCCGGGGGATGGGGGTGGCGGAGAGAGTGAGCACATCCACCTGCTTGAAGGTCTCCTTCAGCTTCTCCTTGTGCTGCACGCCGAAGCGCTGTTCCTCATCCACTACCAGCAGACCCAGGTCCTTAAAGCGGACATCCTTGTTGAACAGGCGGTGGGTGCCGATGAGGATATCCACCTGACCCGCCTCCACCCTGCGGAGGGTCTCCTTCATCTGGGCGGGGGTGCGGAAGCGGGACACCACGTCGATGTTCACCGGGTATTTGGCAAAGCGGTTCAGAGCGGTGAGGTAGTGCTGCCGGGCCAGCACGGTGGTGGGTACCAGGATGGCCGCCTGCTTGCCGTCCAGCACGCACTTCATCATGGCCCGGAAGGCCACCTCCGTCTTGCCGTAGCCCACGTCGCCGCACAGCAGCCGGTCCATGGGGGTGGGCCGCTCCATGTCGGTCTTGATCTCCCCGATGCAGCGCAGCTGGTCGTCGGTCTCGGTGTATTCAAACTGCTCCTCAAACTCCCGCTGCCAGGGGGAGTCGGGGGAGAAGGCATAGCCCGGCTGGCGCTGGCGCTGGGCGTAGAGCTGAATGAGGCCCTTCGCCAGGTCCTGCACCGCCTTTTTGGCCTTTTTCTTGGCCTTTTCCCACTCCTGGCCCCCCAGGCGGTTCAGCTTTCGGGTTTCGTTGGCGTCCTCGCCGCCGCCGATGTACTTGCTCACCAGGTCCAGCTGAGTGGCGGGGACATAGAGCACGTCGGTGCCGGCGTAGGCGATCTTTACATAGTCCTGCTCCACCCCCTCCACCGGCATTTTCACCATGCCCACGTAACGGCCCACTCCGTGGTGCTCGTGGACCACCAGGTCGCCGGGGGAGAGGTCGGCGTAAGACTTCAGCTTCTGCCGGTTGGTGGCCTCCTTCCGGGGGCGGGGCTTTTTGGGGGCGGCCTTCTCCCCCTCGGTGAGGACGGCCAGCTGGATGGAGGGGTACTCAAGGCCGCTGGACAGCCCCCCCGTGGTGATGACCACCTGTCCCGGCTGGGGCAGCTCCTTGAGCTGGAAGTCCACCGCCGACTTGATCTTCTGCTCCCGGAGAAGGGCCTGGAGATCGATGGCCCGCTGCTCCCCGGACACCAGCACCAGGGCGGCAAAGCCGCTGCTCTGATAGTGGGCCAGGTCCTGCACCGCCGTCTCCAGACTGGCCAGGAAGGGGGGCAGCTGCTTGGCGGTGACGGACAGCAGCTCCCTGGGGGGCGTGGGGTAGGAGGCGGTGGTGAAGGAATCCAGATAGACCACCGGGAAGTCCTCCAGCCGCCGGAGGAGCTGGGGGAAGGTGAGGGCCAGCTCGGAGCAGGAGGGGTCCAGTTCCCCCTGTTCCAGGAGGATCTTGGCGTCCTCCTCCAGCTGCCACTGGTAGGACTTGGCCCGGTCTGCCGCCCGGGGGACCTGGTCGAAGATCACGCAGGCGTCGGGGGGCAGGTAGTCTGCCGCCGTGGCCAGTTCCGGATAGATGAGAGGGAGGTAGCGGTCCAGGGCGGGGAAGGTCCGGCCCTGGGCGATGGCCTCGCCGTCCTGCTCCAGGGTTTTGTTCAGTCCCTTATTTCCGTTTTGAAGGGCCTTGGCCGCCAATTTTTCGATTTTTTTGCTCAGCCCTCCGAAGCCGCCGGGGGCCAGCTGGGGCAGGACCTCGGCGGCGGGGAGGAGGAGGGCGGTCTCGATGTTCTCGGTGCGGCGCTGAGTGGCCGGGTCGAAGAGCCCCATGGCGTCCACCTCGTCCCCAAAAAACTCCGCCCGGACGGGCTGCTCCATGCCGGGGGAGAACACGTCTAAAATACCCCCCCGAAGGGCGAACTGGCCCGCCCCCTCCACCTGTTCGCACCGGACATATCCGGCGGCAGACAGGTCTTCGGCCAGCTGGTTCAGGTCGCAGACCGCCCCCAGCTTCAGCTCCCGGCAGCAGCCCTCCAGCACCTTCGGGGGGATGGTCCGCTGGAGCAGGCCCTCCACGGTGGCTACCAGAAAGGGGTAACGCCCCGTCATCAGGGCCAGCCGCCGGTGCTCCCACTGGCGGGAGAGGGCGGCAGCGTTGTGAAAGGTAAAGTCCCGGGGACCCAGCACGGGGACGGACACCCCGGTAAAAGCTCCCAGGTCCCGGGCCAGCCGCGCGCCCTCGCCCTCGTCGGCGCAGACCACTACCACGGGGCGTTTGGTCATCAGGCCGATACCGGCGGCGATGTGGCAGCGGTGGATGGCGGAGGCGCCCGACAGGGCCGCGGGGGAGCGCCCCCCCTCCAGGGCGGCGAGGAGCTGCTGAAATTCAGGGAGCCGGTTCAGGGCGGCGGTCAAATGTTTCACGTGAAACACCTCGTCTTTGTGGAAAAATTGTCGATAACGGGAGATGCGGAAACGCCCCTGCCCCCGGATGGGGGAGGGGTGTGTCGATTTATAGGGAGAGGGGCCCGGCGTGAGGCCGGGCTCACGGTTCGTTTTGATCAGGTGATCTCATAGTCCCGGCCGAACTGGAGTCTGCCGAAGTCGATGCGGCCGCCCCGGGGCCTGCCGCTGTCGTCCTCCTCGTCCTCCTCCTCGTCGCAGTCCTCTTCCTCCTCTTCATAGTCGTCTTCATAGTCGTCCTCGGGCTCGCGGCGGCGGGAGCGGCGGGGAGGGAGGGGCTCCACTTCCTCGTCCTCCTCCGGGGGGAGGACGGGGGTGAACTCGGCGGTGTCGGACAGGTCCTCCTGGGCGGCTTCCTCCGCCTTGGCCCGCAGATTCTCGGCGGTGGCTGCCTCCATGGCCTGGGCCAGGAGACGCTGGACATTGTCGTCGATCTCGTCGGCCTTCTCGGCCACCGGGTCTACAGTGGGCTGAGTCTCGGGGGGATAGAGCTCCTCCAGCTGAGAGAGGAGCTCCGCCTCTTTGACGTGAAGATCCCGCACCTTGGACACAAAGGCGGCAGTGGCCTGCTGGGCCTTTTTCAGGCGGAACTCTTCCGCCTCCAGCTCCCGCTCAATCTCCGCCCGGCGGCCCCGGGCGTCAGCCTCCGCCTGGGAGAGCAGGGCGTCCTTTTTCCGCTCGGCCTCCCGCACCAGATCGTCCGCCATCCGCTGGGCGGCCATCAGAGCCTTGCGCATGGCCTCCTCGGTGGAGCGGTACTCCTCCACCTTGTCCACCAGCACCTTCATCTTGTTTTTCAGCACCGCGTTCTCGTTGAAAAGCGCGGAGTAGTCCCCGGTGAGGACGTCCAGAAATTCGTCCACCTGGGCCATGTTATAGCCGCCGAAGGACGCCTTGGAAAAGGCGCGCTCGGACACTTCCTGTGGTGTGAGCATAATGATCCCCCAAATCTCTATGTAGGGGCGGCCTTTGGCCGCCGGCAGGAATGAAGTCAGGAGGCGGACGGCCAGAGGCCGCCCCTGCGGACAGCAATTTTTTTAATTAAAAATACAGTCCGTTGTTCTCCAGCTCGTCGATGAGGTCGCCCAGGATGTCCACGTTGTAGGGGGTGATGATGTAGGTGGAGATGGCCACCTTCTTGATCTTGCCCTCCTGGGCGTAGGACACCCCGGCCAGGAAGTCCAGCAGGCGGCGGGCGATCTCGCCGTTGGTGGATTCCAGGTTGAGGACCACGGTGCGCTTCTCCCGCAGGTGGTCGGCGATGGAGGAAGCGTCCTCAAACCGCTCGGGCTTCACCAGCACCACCTGGAGCTGGGTGGCGGCCCGGATGTTGACCACCTTGTTGGAGCGGCGGTCGTCCTCGGGGGCGGGGGCGTTGTAGCTGCTGTAGCCGCTGTCCCGGGGGGCGCGGTCTGCCCGCTCGGCCCGCTCGCGGCGCTCTACAGGGCGGGGGGAGATATCGAAATCGTCATAGTCGTCCTCGTCTTCATCCTCATAGGGGTGGGCCAGCCGCTTGAACTCGTCAAAAATTCCCATTTGTAAAATCCTCTTTTCTCCGAAATATGAAGTGAGCTATGGACGCGGAGCCGTCAGAGGGCGGGGGCCGAAGAGGGCGGTGCCCACCCGGACCAGGGTGGCGCCCTCGGCGATGGCGTCCTCGTAATCGGCGCTCATGCCCATAGAAAGACAATCCATAATATATTGATTATCCGACATTTCCCCCGTTATGTCAACAAAAAGATTGCGCATTTGGGAAAAATATTTCCGGTTGGAGCCGGAAACGGCTGAAACAGGCGGGATTGCCATCAATCCCCGGAGGCGGACGCAGGGGCTGCTCAGGGCCAGCTCCGCCAGGGCGGGCAGGTCCTCCGGCGGGATTCCGCCCTTGCTCGCCTCCCTGGCGATGTTCACCTCCAGCAGGATGTCCTGGACGATACCAAGCTTGTCCGCCTGGGCGTCGATTGCCCGGAGCAGCCGCTCCGAGTCCACCGAGTGGATGAGGGCCACCTTCCCGACGACCTGCTTCACCTTGTTGGTTTGAAGGTGGCCGATGAAGTGGACCTCCGCCCCGGCGTAGGCGTTGGTCTCCAGGTGCGCGGTGAGCTCCTGAACCCGGTTCTCCCCACACACCCGGATCCCGCCGGCGATGGCGGAGCGGATGGTCTCGTCGGTCTGCACCTTGGTGGCCGCGCACAGGGTGATCTCCCCCGGGTCCCGGCCCGCCGCCCGGGCGGCGGCGGCGATCCTCTCATGCACGGCTCTGATGTTTTGGGACAGGTCCATAATATTGCCTTCTCTCTATTAACAAAATACGGATACTAACGTCCCTCCGCAGAGGCAAGGCCTCTTTTGAAAGGGCTCGGCCCGGTGGGCGGGGGTTCATCCCTCCAGCAGCATGCCGTCCTGGAGGCCGGTGGCCGCAGTGATGATCCGGTCCCCCGCCCGGAGGACCTTTCGACCCGTGCCCACCGGGCGGACCACGTAGTAGTCGCCGCCCTCGGTGACGATGGACACCTCCCGGAACTCGGTGCGGCCGTTGATCAGGGCGTATACGCCGATCTTGTTCTCCGCAGCGGTCTCAGACTGGGAGCCGGAGGGCTCCTGGACGAACTCCACCAGACGCAGGGCCTCCTTGGGGATGCGCAGGCCGGACCAGCTCTCGAAGATCAGCTCCACCGTCTGATGCCGCAGGAGGGTGGTGAGGGTGAGGTAGCGGTTGGAGGAGAAGACCACCAGGGTCCGGTCCCCGTCGGCGGGGCCGACGCGGTCCACCGTCATCTCCACGTTCCGGTTCAGCTCCCCGGAGAAGCGCAGCGTGGCGGTTTTCCCCTCCTTCAGCCGCTCCGCCGCCGCGGAGGGCAGGTTGGCGGCGAAATACCAGGTGTCAGAGGTGATGAGCTTGCCCATGGAGCCGCTGTCCTCCCCGGCGGGGCTGTCGATCAGCTCCTGGAGGGAGGCGGGGGTGAGCTGGGCCAGACTGTCTGGGGTGAGGCGGGATTCGTAGCCGTCCACCAGGGCGGAAAAGACCCCGGGAACGTCAGCGGTGACCCGGGTGGTGGCCTGGGAGGACTGCCGGGTGAGGACGGACAGCTCCTCCCGGAGCTGCCGCAGCCGGGCGGCCAGGTCGGCGGAGGTCAGCCCCTCCCCGTAGGTATAGCCCCGCTTGAGGACGCTGCTCTTCACCCCCAGCACCTGCTCCCGCAGCTGGGTGTGGTCGCCCAAGGCGTAGGAGGAGCGCAGAGCCACCACCGCCTGAATGATGTCCTCGTCCAGCCGGGCGGCGGATTCCAGGCTTCCCGACTGGGAGATGGCCTCCTCCAGCAGGTCGATGTCCATCTCCAGCTCCTCAATGCGGGTCTGTCCGGCTTGGGTCTGACTGTCCCGATAGACCAGGGCGATCTGCTGCCCCCTGCCCACCTTCTCCCCCTCGGCCAGGGTGAGCTCCAGAATCCCGCTCTGGGCGGGCAGGACCCGGGCCTGACGCACCACCAGCCCCTCCGCGAGCACGCTGTCGTGGGCGGTGTAGGCGTAGACCTGGGCGGTCTGGTAGGGCTCGTCCATAGCGTTGAATATGTAGCGGCCGAGGTAGATGGCGATGACCGCCGCCAGAGCCAGAATCACAAAGGTAATCAGCGGTTTTCCTTGCTTCATTGGGTTCTCTCTTTCGTAAATCGTAGGCCGGCGGGGGAGGGGGTCTTACCCCATGGTCTCCTCCGTCAGGGGCACAGGCCGCTCGGGGACGATGGTGGAAATGGCGTGCTTATAGATGATCTGTTGCTTGCCGTCGCTGGTGAGGACGACAGTAAACGCGTCGAAGCCGGTGATGTAGCCCCGCATCTGGAAGCCGTTCATCAGGAACATGGTGACTGCCCGCCGCTCCCGCCGGGCCTGGGTGAGGAAGATCTCCTGAAGGTTGTTTGTCTTTGTCATGGTTGTCATAGTTTACAGCACTCCTTTTTTCTTTTCAGAACGGAGCCTCCGGAAGAGGCGCCGCTCCTGAGTGCCACCACTATATACCAAATTCTTCCAGATATGCTGTCGAACGCTGTAGCACGTCCGCAAAATTCGGGACAGGCCCCCACAGAAGGGACTTTGCCTCCTGATTCCGGCGGAACCAGGTCCGCTGCCGCTTGGCATACTGCCGGGAGCGCAGCTTGACCTCCTCTGCGGCGGCGGCGAGGTCCCCGCCCTCCAAAATGGCGGCAGCCAGCTCCTTATAGCCGATGGCCTGCATGGCGGTACACCGCCGGGGCACCCCGCTGTCCAGCAGAGCCCGGACCTCCGCCTCCAGGCCCGCCTCCATCATTTTATCTACCCGGCGGTCGATGCGGTCCCACATGTCCTCCCGGCGGACAAAGTCCAGGGTGAGGGTGAGGGCGTTGTACCGGGGCGGAAGGGCGCGAGTCTCCTCGTTGTGCCGGGTAATGGTTTTGCCAGTGGTCAGCCACACCTCCAGCGCCCGGACAATCCGCTTGCCGTCGTTGGGGTGGAGGCGGGCGGCGGCCTCTGGGTCGGCTTGGGCCAGCTCCTGAAGAAGGACCTGCCCCCCCTCCCGGGCGTACCGCCCCTCCAGCCCGGCCCGGAGGGGGCTGGTCCCGTCGAAGGCGGCGAAGGTCCGCCCGGACAGCAGGGAGTCGATATACAGCCCCGTCCCCCCGGCCAGGATGGGCAATTTTCCCCGGGAGAGCACGTCCTCCACACAGGCCGCCGCCATCTCCACATACCGGGCCACCGAGAAGTCCTCCTCCGGATCGGCTACATCAATCATATGGTGGGGGATGTCCTGCATTTCTTCCCGGGTGGGCTTGGCCGTGCCGATGTCCATGCGGCGGTAGATCTGCATGGAATCCGCCGACACCACCTCACCGTTGTGCCGCTTCGCCAGCTCCACCGCCAGCGCCGTCTTCCCCGACGCCGTGGGGCCGGTGATGACTAAAATTTTCGGGCGCACGGGCGCACCTCCTCACATCGGCCACTGCGTGACCGCGTTGTAAGCCGCCCGGGCCAGGTCCAGAAAGCGGTCCATCCGGGGGAAAAACTCCTCCTCCACCCGCCGGGCCTCCCGGGCCTTGTCCTCCTCAGAACCGTATATCCCGGTATAGCTGCCGTCGCTGCCCAGATGCCAGTCCCCTCCGTCGCCGGCATATATGGCGCTGTCAGTGGTAACGGCGATCAGGTGCAGGCCGTCCCCGCCAGGGCCGGGCCGGACCTCCACCTTTTCTCCAGGACAGGCCAGCAGAGCGTTTCGAAAGTCCAGGCTTCCCAGTATCAGCTTGGTGAAGGGGACGTTTCCCGAGCGGATCAGCCGCTTTTTGGTCACCTCGGGGAAGCCGAAGTCCGCTGGCAAGAAGTTGTTCTCCGGCAGTCCGGGGACGGCTTTCAAAACGGCGTTTACCCCGCCGGACAGGGCCTTTTCCGCCCCGATGGTCAGCTTGTAGGGGCGAGCCAGAGTGACGGGCACCCGGGCACGGACATAGGAGAACGTGCCGCCCCGTCCGCCGTTCACTGTGGACAGGTCCACCGCCAGGGGCTGGTCCTTGTAGGGGAGCACCAGCAGGCCGTCGTCCTCCTCGCCGGCCAGAAGCTGACCGCCGTGCTTTTTATGGTATTGGAAGAGACATTCATTCCAGGACATGGGAAACCTCCTTTCACGCCCGCTTGAACTGCTTTTCCAGTTCTTTTTTACTCAGCTCAATGGCCACCGGCCGGCCGTGGGGGCAGTATTTCACCTGTCCGGACATGACGGCCCCGGCCACCCGCTCCAGCTCCTGGGGACTGGTATGCCAGCCCCCCTTGATGGCCGCCTTGCAGGCCATGGTGTGGAGCAGCTCGTCCCGGGCGGCGGCGGGGTCGGCGGAGCCGTTCCGGAGCAGCTTTTGTGCCAGCTCCTCCAGCGCGCCGGGGATGTCCCCGGCGTCCACGTCAAAGGGGGCCTGACGCACCGCCAGGTCGGCTCCCAGCTCGTCCACCTCAAAGCCGAATTCCTCCAGCAGCTCCCGGCGGGCCATCAGCGTCTCCCGCTCCTGGGGCGCCAGCCGGCACAGCACCGGCTCCAAAAGCGCCTGCGACATGGGGTCGTAGCCCTCCGCCTTCATCCGGTCGAAGTTCATCCGCTCATGGGCGGCGTGCTTGTCGATGAAGTAGACCGTCTCCCCCCGCTCCACGATGATGTAGGTATTGAGAACCTCACCGGCCAGCCGCCAGGGGAGGTCCGGGGGGGCTTTCTCCGTCACTGCCTGCGGCGGCGGCATCTCCCTCGAAGAAGGAGGCCGCGGGGGCGCCTCATCCGTCCCGGTTTGCGAACTGGGGCACCTTCCCCTGAGGGGGAAGGCTTTTGGGTCTGCGGCCTCTTTGCCTTCCTCCAAAGGGGAAGGCGGCATCACCGGAGGCGGTGACGGATGAGGCGGCGTATAGCTGCTGTCGTGGACCCGGACCACGGTGGGGAGAGCGGCCTTAGCTCCCCCTCTGGGGGAGCTGTCAGCCGCAGGCTGACTGTGAGGGCCCTCTCCGGCCGCAAAGCGGCTGCCTCTCCCGGCGGGAGAGGCCTGGGCCGCGCCGATCCGCAGTTGATGTTCCGTTACCGTATCCTGCTTTCGCACCCCGGGAATTTCCATGTCCTTCAGCACCGCCTGGGGGTGGGAGGGGTCCCCCTCCAGGGCGGAGAGGACGGCGTGGTACACAGCGGAGAACACCGCCCGTTCGCCGCCGAACTTGACCTCGGTCTTGGCGGGGTGGACGTTCACGTCCACAGCGTTGAGCCTGGTCTGCAAATGGAGGACGCAGCCGGGGAATTTGCCCACCATCTTTTGATTCTTATAGGCCTCCTCCATGGCGGCCATCATCAGGGGGGACTTGACCTGACGGCCATTGACGAAGAAGAACTGCCAGCTCCGGCTGTTCCGGCAGCAGGCGGGCATGGAGACAAAGCCGGTCACGGTCATGTCCTCGCCGGAGGCCTTGACCTCCCGGAAGCCCAGAGCCAGCTCCCGGCCCAGCACGGCGTAGACGGCACTTTTCAGCTGGCCGTCCCCGGGGGTGAGCAGCTCCTGCTTGCCGTCCCGGATGAATTTTACGCTGACCTCCGGGTGGGACAGAGCCACCCGCTGGACCACGGCAAAGACGGCGGCGCCCTCGGCGGCGTCTTTTTTCATGAATTTCAGCCGGGCGGGGGTGTTAAAAAACAGGTCCCGGACCACCAGGGTGGTGCCCAGGGGACAGCCCGCCTCCTCCACCGCGCCGGGGGTCCCGCCCTCCAGGGAGAGGGAGGCTCCCAGGTCCCCGTCCGCCGTCCGGGTGAGCACCTCAACGCGGGACACGGCGGAGATGGCGGCCAGCGCCTCCCCCCGGAAGCCCAGAGTGCCGATGGCCTCCAGGTCGTACTCGGTGCGCAGCTTGCTGGTGGCGTGGCGGAGAAAGGCGGTTTTCAGCTCCGGGGCCGGGATGCCCTTCCCGTCGTCGGTCACCCGGAGGAAGGTGAGCCCGCCGTGGGCAATCTCCACCGTCACGGTGGACGCCCCGGCGTCGATGGCGTTCTCCATCAGCTCCTTGGCCACAGAGGCGGGCCGCTCCACCACCTCGCCGGCGGCGATCAGGTCGGCCACATGGGGGTCTAATACTTGAATATTTGGCATAATTTACCTCAAATTTATCTTGTACTGTAAAGACTTAGGGTCTACCCAGGCCTGCCCGGGCCGGTCCTGATCCAGAAAGATTTTCGCTGTTGAACCCACCGGCTCGTCCCACAGGAAGGTGCTGCGGGCTGTGCAGGTCTGCCCCTCATAGTGATATTCACACAGAACGGTCCAGGGGTGGCGCTGGCTGCCGTAATTGACAGAGAGGTGGCGCCTCACCTTGACGACCCGTCCCTGCACCGGGAAACCGCCGCACCGCAGCCACTCCCGCCGCCGACCCTGAAGTTGGGCAATCAGCGTGCAGGGTATGGCGGCGAACAGCAGCAGCAGACCAATCACCCCCAGCATCCAGGGCTCCCCGCTGCGCATGGGGATGGCAATGATATATCCCAGCCCGAACATCAACGTGAAGAAAACGGCCAGCGCGGACAGCACGATGGTGATGATCTCCAGCCGGCTGGCCGGCCGGCGCAGGTCCATAAAGTAGTGGGTGTGGAGGTACATGATCAATAGCCCTCGCTCACGACCGTCCAGACCCCGTCCTGAAGCTCCAGGACGATGCTCCGGTCCGGGTCCACCCTCACGCCCCCCTTGGAGCATTGGACGGTAAAGCTCACGGTATTTGCCATCTGCTCCTCAAATACCAGCTCTGTGACGTCAAACACCGTCCCGGCGTAGTAGTCCAGCGCGGCCTGCCGGGCGGCCTCCAGCTCCTCCCCGGTGAAGGGGACGGATGGCCCCGTGACTGGGGGACCCTCTGGGACGTCAGGCTGGGAGATGTCAGGCTCCGACACGCTTGGCGCTGGGGGCGATTCGGGCAGCTGTACCGTCTCCCCGGCCATCAGCTTTTCGCACAGCTGCGCCAGAGCGTCCCGGTCGCTCCCCACGGCGAAGAGCAGGTAGTTGCCCTGCCGCTCCACGATGGGGTCGTCCATCCGGGCCGCCTGGTCGGGGGCGTAGAACTCATAGGCGGACCGCTGGTCCTCAGCGTAGGTTTCCAGCGCCTTCTCCAGATGACCGGCCGCCTCCCCGTCCGCTCCCTCCAGCAGGAGGAACTGGTCGGCCACCATCCCCAGGGACATGGTGTACCGGGCCTGGGCGATGTCCTCCGGGTTGGCCTCGATGCGGTCTTCGTAGAGGTTCAGCAGGCCGGGGACCAGTTCCGGGTCCTGGGCCTCCAGGGGCTCCGGAAAATAGCCGCTGGCCGTGAGAGTATCGGCGATGTAGTCCAGGTCCAGCGTCACAGCCTCGGCGGGCTTGGGCCCGCAGGCGGTGAGGAGAAGGCAGAGGAGCAGGAGAAGTAAGTATTTTGGGTATTTCATAGGAGTTCCTTTCTCAGTTCAGGTCCTGTTTCAGCTCGGCCAGCAGGTTCAGGGCCTCGATGGGGGAGAGGATGTTCACGTCGGTCATGCGCAGCTTTTTCAAGACGGTCTCCCCGCCCAGGTCCATCAGGGACACCTGGTCCTCAGCGGGGGCTGAGGCGGCGGGAGCGGGACGCCAGTCCTGGCTCTCCAGCTCCTCTAAAATCTCCCGGGCCCGGCGAACCACCCGGTCGGGCACCCCGGCCAGCTTGGCCACCTCCACGCCGTAGCTCTGGTCGGCCCCGCCCCGGACGATCTTCCGCAGGAAAATCACGTCGCCGCCCCGCTTTTTGGCGGCGATGTTGTAGTTTTTCACCCCAGGGATTTCCCCCTCCAGGGCGGTGAGCTCGTGGTAGTGGGTGGCGAAGAGGGTCTTGGCCCCCAGACGTTTTTTGTCGGCGCAGTGCTCCAGCACCGCCCGGGCGATGGCCATGCCGTCGTAGGTGGAGGTCCCCCGCCCGATCTCGTCCAGAATAAGCAGGGACTGCCGGGTGGCGTTCTGGAGCAGAGCGGCCACCTCGGTCATCTCCACCATAAAGGTGGACTGACCGGAGGCCAAATCGTCGCTGGCCCCGATGCGGGTGAACACCCGGTCCACCACCCCCACCCGGGCCGACTTGGCGGGGACAAAGGAGCCCATCTGGGCCATCAGGACAATCAGGGCCACCTGACGCATATAGGTGGACTTGCCGGCCATGTTGGGGCCGGTGATGATGGCGGCTAAGTCGTCCCCTCCGTCCATGTGGGTGTCGTTGGGGACGAAGGGAGCCCCTTTCAGCATTTTTTCCACCACCGGATGCCGGCCCTCCACAATGGTGAGGGTGTCGGAGCCGTCCACCTGGGGCATACAGTAGCCGTTGGCGGCGGCCACGGAGGCCAGAGAGTTGAGCGCGTCCACCTGGGCCACGGCGGCGGCGGCGGACTGAATCTGAGCGGTCTGGGCGCAGACCGCCTCCTTCAGCTCGCAGAACAGCTGATACTCCAGGGCGGTGATCTGCTCCCGGGCGGAGAGAATGGCGTGCTCCAGCTCCTTTAACTCCTGGGAAATATACCGCTCGGCATTTACGGTGGTCTGCTTGCGCACCCAGTCCTCGGGCACCAGCCCGGTCTGGGACTTGGCGACCTCTATGTAGTAGCCAAAGACCTTGTTGGAGGATATTTTCATATTTTTGATGCCGGTCTGCTCCTTGGTCCGCACCTCCATCGCCACAATGTGGCCGCTGGCGTTGGTGAGCAGGTCCCGCAGCTCATCCACCTTGGGGTGGTAGCCGGGGCGGATGAAATCCCCCTCCCGGACGGAGAAGGGCAGGGCCTTTTCACTGTCGTCCCGAATAGCCCGGTCCAGCAGGTCCCGCAGCTGGGGCAGGTCGTCCAGGCCGTCCCGCAGCTCCTGAAGCAGGGGGGAGGGACAGTGCTCCAGCAGCTCACGGATATGGGGCAGACGGCCCAGTCCGGCGGACAGAGCGGCCAGGTCCCGGCTCCCGGCCGAGCCGTAGACCACCCGGCCCGCCAGCCGCTCCAGATCGGTGACCTCCCGCAGGGCCAGAGACAGCTCCTCCCGGGTGATGGCGTCCTCTACAAGGTCGGCCACCCCCTGCTGCCGCCGGGCGATCCGCACAGGGGAGAGGAGAGGGCGCTCCATCCAGCCCCGGAGGAGCCGGCCTCCCATGGCGGTTTTGGTCTTGTCCAGCACCCAGAGCAGAGACCCCCGCTTCTCCTTGCCACGCATGGTGGCGGTGAGCTCCAGGGTCTGCCGGGCGGTGAGGTCCAGCTCCATGAACTGGCCCACGGTGTAGTAGCTGAAGTGGGAGATATGGCTCAGGTCGGTTTTCTGGGTCTCATAGAGATAGGCCAGCAGGCCCCCCGCCGCCTGAATGGCCGCCTGGTCCTGGGAGGGGACGGCCTCCAGCCCGGTTTTGAACTGTTTCTCCGCCAGGGGCCGCGCGGTGCCGGCGCGGAACCGGGCCTCGCCGCCGTTCTCACACAGACAGCTCAGCCGCTCCTTGAGGAAGGGGACCAGCCCGTCAGTGCTCCAGGCCCCCGAGGACAGCACCGCCTCGGCGGGGTGGAACCGGGCCAGCTCGTTCTGGAGGTGACCCAGCCCCTCCTCCCCGGCGGGAAAGGAGGCACCGTAGAACTCGCCGGTGGAGATGTCGCACAGGCACAGGGCGAAGGCGGCGGAATCGGCGTAAATTGCGCAGATGTAGTTGTTTTTGCCCTCCTCCAGCATGGAGGGGGAGATGGCCGTCCCCGGGGTCACCACCCGGATGATGTCCCGGTCCACCAGACCCTTGGCCTGAGCCGGGTCCTCGGTCTGCTCGCAGATGGCGATCTTATAGCCCTTGGCGATGAGCCGGGCGATGTAGCTGTCAGCGGAGTGGTAGGGCACCCCGCACATGGGGGTGCGCTCCTCCGCCGGTTTGTTCCGGTCCCGGGTGGTCAGGGTCAGGTCCAGCTCCTTGGACACCAGCTTGGCGTCCTCGTTGAACATCTCGTAAAAGTCCCCCAGCCGGAAAAACAAAATGCTGTCCGGATTCTGGGCCTTGATGTCCAGATATTGCTGCATCATGGGGGTGAGTTCCGGCATGGGGATACCTTCTTTCAATCTATATCAGTTCTCCAAACAGCGACCACTTATTGGCTCCGGTGATCTTCACATCCCGGAACTGGCCCAGGGCGGAGGGGGCCCCCACCACCCGGACCAGGCGGTTGCCGGGGGTGCGGGCGGTGAGGTCGTACCGGGCGTCGTCGGACAGACCGTCGATGAGGCAGCGGAGGGTTTTCCCCACATAGGCGGCGTGCTTTTCCTCGGAAATGGCGTCCTGGAGGGCGGTGAGGCGGTTGAAATTGGCCAGTTTCTCCTCCCGGGGCATGGGGTCGTCCATCTCGGCGGCGGGGGTGCCGGGGCGGGGGGAGTAGATAAAGGTGAACAGGGCGTCGAAGCGGACCTCCTCCAGCACCTTGAGGGTGTCCTCGAACTCCGCTGCCGTCTCCCCGGGAAAGCCCACAATCACATCGGAGGTGAGGACGATATCGGGGATCAAGGCCTTGAGGGCCCTGATTTTTTCCAGATACTCCGACCGGGTGTGCCGGCGGTTCATCACCTTGAGGATACGGTCGTTCCCCGCCTGGAAGGGCAGGTGGAGCACCGGGGCCACCTTCTCGCACTTGGCCATGGTCTCAAAGAGCTTCCGGGTGGCGTCCTTGGGGTGGGAGGTCATAAAGCGGATGAGGAAGTCCCCGGGAATGGCGTTGACCTGCTCCAGAAGGTCGGCGAAGTCCATGGGGGCCTCCAGGTCCTTGCCGTAGGAGTTGACGTTCTGACCAAGGAGGGTGATGTCCTTATAGCCCTCCTCGGCCAGCTGGCGCACCTCGGCCAGGATGTCCTCCGGCTTTCGGGACCGCTCCCGGCCCCGGACGTAGGGGACGATGCAGTAGGAGCAGAAGTTGTTGCAGCCGTACATGATGGACACCCAGGCCTTCACCTTGTCCTGCCGCACCACCGGGATGCCCTCGGCGATGGACCCGGCCTCGCCGGCCACCGAGAAGGTCCGGCCCCGCTGGATCAGCAGGCTGTGAACCATCTCCGGGAATTTCCACAGGGCGTGGGGGCCGAAGACCAGATCCACGTGGCGGTAGGACTCCCGGATTTTTTTTGCCACATGGGGCTGCTGGGCCATGCACCCGCACAGGCAGATGAGGGTGTCCGGGTGGCGGCGCTTCACGTGGACCAGGGCCCCCACGTTGCCGAAGACCCGCTGCTCGGCGTGCTCCCGGATGGCGCAGGTGTTGATGACGATGATCCGGGCCTCCTCCTCGCTGCCGGTGAAGCCGAAGCCCATTTTCTCCAGCCAGCCCCGGATGCGCTCCGAGTCGGCCTCGTTCTGCTGACAGCCGTAGGTGTCTACAAAGGCCAGGGGCTTTTCCGGCCACTGGGCGGTCAGCCCGGCCACGGCGGCGCAGTGGGAGAGCTGATTTTCAATTTCGGCGGGAGAGATGACGGCGCGTTCCATAAAAAACCTCCAGAGGATTTGAAAACTTGGCGTTTGGATGACATATTATACTATTTTTTTTGAGAGAGCACAAGTGGCAAGCCGGCAAAAAACGCCTGCCGCCCATGAGACAGGCGGCAGGCGCTCCAAACAGGACGCTCGGCAGGATTCTTTTGGGGGCGGCAGTTTTCGGCATAATAATTCCCTTTCGGGGGTGTATGATAGCGCTGGAACGACAGACTTTTCGATTATTCGCTTTCCTCCTCCCGCAAATAATCCTCCAGCACGATGCGGACCATGCCGGCGACGCTGCGGCGCTCCCGTTCGGCCTGCGCCTCCAGACGGGCCTTGAATTCATTTGTCACACGAATGGTGATTTGTGTCTCTGTCTTTGCCATACAAGCGTCCCCTTTTGTCTATTTCCTACCATTTTACAACAGATATCGACATTTTGGGTGCAAATCATTGTACTTCAATGATTGTCATTGGTTGTCGTATAAATCGACAATTTATTACATTTTTTGATCGCGAACCGTGCGAAAATAAAGAAAAGGAGGTCTTAATTATGATAACCAATGAAAAAATGCTGACCGCAGAACAGTACCATGTCCTGTATCTCCGGGCCTTCGCCCGCCTGGAGGACATCTCCCGGCAGGCGGAGCGGGCCATGGAGGAGCTGGAGGAGCTCCAGCTGCGCATGGGCGACCCGCCCGCCTCTGACGGCCCCGACCAGGAGCAGTCATAAAATTTTTCTTGAAATTCCGGACTTTTTTCTTTACATCGGGAAAAAACTATGATATATTATCCGGGCACAAACACGTGCGCCATCCATCGCTTGGCTGCCGGGACACCGCCCGCGCAGGTGCGCGGGGTTCACCCGCCCGCGGCCCGGCCCTTGGAGAGGACATCATTAGAAAGGTGGAATTTTCCATGATCCGCAAGGACGAAAAGACGGCCGTGATCGAGGCCAACCGCACCCACGAGACCGACACCGGCTCCCCCGAGGTGCAGATTGCCATTCTCACCGCCCGCATCAACGAGCTCACCGAGCACCTGAAGGTGCATATCCACGACAACCACAGCCGCCGCGGCCTGTATAAGATGATCGGTAAGCGCCGCAAGCTGCTGGATTACCTGATGGCCAAGGACATCGAGCGCTACCGCGCCATCATCGCCAAGCTGGGCATCCGTAAGTAAGATTGTGAGAAATAGGGCGGGCGTTTTCTGCGCTCCGCCCTATGTTCGCATATACCCCCGGCGTTTTTTCTGGTCTTTTAGCAGTTGAATATGGGGTTGCCCCTCTCAGTCAGCCTGTGGCTGACAGCTCCCCCAGAGGGGGAGCTAAGGCGCTGCGGCGGGTACATGCACGCCTACCTCCCCCTTTGGGGGAGGTGGCACGGCGGAGCCGTGACGGAGAGGGTACCCCGACCTCGTATTCAAGTGCTAAAGGGCAGTGAACACTCCGGGGAGACCAACCACAAAAGGAGAATCCACATGTCAACGATTATCAAGCACAAGCAATTCCCCAAGTTCAAGAGCTGGACCATGGACCTGTGCGGCCGGCCCCTGACCATTGAGGTGGGCAAGGTGGCCGAGCTGGCCTCCGCATCCGCTTTGGTCAAGTACGGCGAGACCACCGTCATGGTGGCGGTCACCGTCTCCCCCCGCCCCCGGGACGGCATCGACTTCTTCCCCCTGAGCGTGGAGTTTGAGGAGAAGCTGTACGCCGTGGGCCGCATCCCCGGCTCCTTCATGCGCCGCGAGGGCCGGCCCTCCCTGCCCGCCGTGCTGGCCAGCCGCCTCATCGACCGGCCCATGCGCCCCCTGTTCCCCTACGACTTCCGCAACGATGTGTGCATTCAGTGCACCGTCATGAGCGTGGACTACGACTGCTCCCCCGAGGTGGCCGCCATGATCGGCGCCTCCGCCTGCGTGAGCTATAGTGAAATTCCCTTCGCCGGCCCCATTGGCTGCCTGGAGGTGGGCTTCTGCGACGGACAGATCGTCCTCAACCCCAATCAGGCCCAGCGCAAAACCTCCCGCATGGACGTGACCGTGGCCGCCACCCGGGAGAAGGTGGTCATGATCGAGGCGGGCGCCGACGAGATTCCCGACGAGATCATGTACGCCGGCATTGTCAAGGCCCATGAGGAGATCCGCAAGCAGATCGACTTCATCGACCAGATCGTGGCCGAGATCGGCAAGCCCAAGATGGAGTACGACCATGCCCAGTTCAATCAGGAGCTGTTTGACGACATTGTGGCCAACTTCATGGACGAGGCCAAGGCCGCCATGGATACCGACGACAAGACGGTGCGGGAGAAGCGCTGGAACGAGATGATCGAGCACTGGCATGAGAAGTATCTGGAGGAGTATCCGGATATGGACCAGTATCTGGAGGAGTTCACCTACAAGTTCCAGAAGAAGATTGTCAAAGCCTGGCTGCTGGAGGGCCACCGGGTGGACGGCCGGGCTCAGAACGAGATTCGTCCCCTGGCCGCCGAGGTGGGGGTCCTGCCCCGGGTCCACGGCTCCGGTCTGTTTACCCGCGGCCAGACCCAGGTGCTCTCTGTCTGCACCCTGAACACCCTGGCCGCCTCTCAGAAGCTGGACACCATCTGGGAGGAGACCGAGAAGCGGTATCTGCACCACTACAATTTCCCCCCCTACTCCGTGGGCGAGGCCCGGGCCCCCCGGTCCACTAACCGCCGGGAGTACGGCCACGGCTTCCTGGCCGAGCGTGCTCTGGCCCCGGTGCTGCCCTCCGTGGAGGAGTTCCCCTACGCCATCCGCGTGGTCTCTGAGGTGCTTTCCTCCAACGGCTCCACCTCTCAGGGCTCCATCTGCGGCTCCACCCTGGCCCTCATGGACGCCGGCGTGCCCATCAAGGCCCCTGTGGCTGGCATCTCCTGCGGCCTGATTCAGGACGACAACGGCGGCTTTACCACCTTCATCGACATCCAGGGCGTGGAGGACTTCCACGGCGAGATGGACTTTAAGGTGGCGGGCACCAAAGCCGGCATCACCGCCATTCAGATGGACCTGAAGAACGACGGTCTGACCCATGAAATAATCAAAGAGGCCCTGGACATCACCCGGGACGCCCGGTTCGCCATCCTGGACGAGGTGATGCTGCCCTGCATCGCCGCCCCCCGCCCCGAGGTGTGCAAGTGGGCTCCCAAGATGATTTCCATGAAGATCGACCCCGACAAGATCCGGGAGGTCATCGGCAAGGGCGGCTCCGTCATCCAGAAGATCACCGCCGAGTCCGGCGCGCAGATCGACATTGAGGACGATGGCACCATCCGCATCGCGTCCCCTGATGCCGCCTCCTGCGACGCCGCCAAGAAGATGATCGAGACCATTGTGTTCGTCCCCCAGGTGGGCGAGCTGTACTACGGCAAGGTGGTGCGCGTCCTCCAGTTCGGCGCTTTCGTAGAGCTGGCTCCGGGCAAGGACGGCATGGTCCACATCTCTAAACTGGCCGAGCGCCGGGTGGAGAAGGTGGAGGACGTGGTCAACATCGGCGATATGATCTGGGTCAAGGTCACCGAGATTGACGAGAAGGGCCGGGTTAACCTGTCCTATAAGGACGCCCTCCGGGAGATCAAGGCCCGGAAAGAGGCCGGCCTGCCCATCAAGTAAAGCATGTTTTTAAGCGGGACGGCTTCGGCCGCCCCGCTTTCTTACCCGAAAAGCTCGTACGCTTCACAATTGAATACGTTCGCTAAAGCGGCAGCGTCCTCTACCGTCATTTTTGATGAGACTATGCCTTGGTCAAGTTTTTCCAGCATCCGCAGCGGGAGCCCGCTGCGTCGGGCCAGTTCTGCAACTGATAGCGCGGCTTGCTCCCGCCGTTGGCGGACATTTTTTGCAAAGGATTTCTTAATTTCTGTTGCGTCCATTGGTACACCTCCAAAAAGTTTCTATAGAACCTAAAATAGTCCTTTTGGGAACTGAAATCAATAGGACCGATAGGAACTTTGATAGACTTCTCTCCATAGGAGGGGAGTCTATGGAATATTATGAACGGCTGCGGCAGGCGCGCGAGGATAAAGACGAAACGCAGGCTCAGATCGCGGAATTGCTCCAAACAAACCAAAGCTATCTCAGCAAGATGGAATTGGGTAAAAAACCGTTCCGCGTGGAGCAACTGATGAAGCTGTGCGAATATTATGGTGTATCCGCCGACTACATTTTAGGACTGCCAAAGGGCTTGGAATGGCCGCGTGATTAAGCGGCAGAATTTGACAGGATACGACCTGGCATGATACAATAAAAACGCCCCTCAAATGAGGGGGAGGAAAGATGGCGCTGTTACATATTGGCGGTTGGCCAACCGTTTGTACCTCATACCCCAAGCGCGGCCCGACAGAGCGGCTGCGTTTGGGAGAGGAGAAGCAAGGGAGCGAAGGGAGGAATGCCCATAGGGGTATTCCGACTGGAGCGGACCCTGCGACGACGAGAGGGAGGCGGTGCGGATGGGAAACGGCCGCAGGACGAAGGTCCTGCGTTTCGTGGTGTGTGCGGTTATTGCGGCTTTCGCAATGCTCCTCACCACCCCAAAAGCGTGCTGACTGCCCGGTGGCACGAGCAGTCAGCATAGGAAGCTATGTCTGATTGAATGGGGCTGACCGTCGGTAACGGCGCCCCTTCTGCGTTCATTATACCAGAGCAGTCCGTTTTGTCAAGTGAGACGGAGCGATTTTATATCATGGGCAGGTTTCACGCTTTTCCTGTTGCGGTTTTCCGGATTTTGAATTATAATTAAATGGTAGGAGCATAGGCTGTGTTTAAAGGAGATTTGTTATGCTGTTAAACGTATTGGCTGTGGGCGACGTAGTGGGCGAGGGCGGTCAGGACATTCTGTCCCGGCGTCTGCCCGGCCTGCGGGAGAGACTTGGGGTCCACTTCTGCGTGGTCAACGGCGAGAACGCCTCCGGCGTGGGCATCACCCCCGCCCAGGCCCGGCGGATCCTGGAGGCCGGCGCGGACGTGATCACCCTGGGCAACCACACCTGGAACCGCATTCAGATCGGGGCCTATCTGGACAAGGAGGAGCGTATCCTCCGTCCCGCCAACTACGCCGGCCGGGTCCCCGGACGGGGGGCGGGGGTATACCAATGTCAGGGACTGGATATTCTGGTCCTCAATTTAATGGGGCGGGTGGACCTGAACTCCAACCTGGACAGCCCCTTCAAGGCGGCCAATTTTCACCTGAACCGGGAGAGGCATGACCTGGCCCTGGTGGATTTCCACGCCGAGGCCACCAGCGAGAAGGGGGCTATGGGCTGGCACCTGGACGGCAGGGTCCAGGCTGTATGGGGAACCCATACCCATGTGCCCACGGCGGACTGTCAGGTTCTGCCCCAGGGAACCGGCTTCGTCACCGACCTGGGCATGACCGGTCCGGTCCGCTCGGTGCTGGGGATCAAGCCGGAGAACTCCCTGAACCTTTTTCTGGGCGGCCTGCCCCGGCGGTATGAGGAGGCGGAGGGGAACTGCAAGCTCAACGCCTGCCTGTTCGCCATCGACACGGAGAAAAAGAAGTGCGTCAACGTGACGCGGACGGATATTGTGGAGTGACGGAGAGACGGAGGACGTCCGCACCCAGAGAAAGATAGAGGGGTATCACAATGCTGAAAATCATTCACGGGGCTGACTTCCACCTGGACAGCCCCTTTTCCGGCCTGACGCCGGAGCGGGCGGCCCAGCGGCGGGGGGAGCAGCGGGAGCTGCTGGAGGACCTGGCTGCCCTGGTCCGGGAGAGAGAGGCCGATCTGGTCCTGCTGGCCGGCGACCTGCTGGATTCTGAGCGGGTCTTCCGGGAGACGGCCCAGGCCCTCCGGACCGCCCTGGCGAATATCCCGTGCCCGGTGTTCATCGCCCCCGGCAACCACGATTTTTACAGCCGCCGCTCCGTCTGGGCCGCCCTGGACTGGCCGGACAATGTACATATTTTCACCTCCGGGGAGCTGGAGCGGGTGGACCTGCCCGACTGCACCCTGTGGGGCCGGGCCTTCACCGGGGCCCACCAGGACGCCTGTCCCCTGGAGGGGCTGGAAGCGCCGGACGACGGGCGGCTTCATATCGCTGTGCTCCACGGGGCGGTGGGGCAGGAGGGCGGCTACGGCCCCATCTCCGCCCAGGACATCGCCGACAGCGGCCTGGACTATCTGGCCCTGGGCCACGTCCACCAGTACAGCGGGCTGCAAAGGGAGGGAAAGACCTTCTGGGCCTATCCCGGCTGTCCCGAGGGCCGGGGCTTCGATGAGCTGGGGGAGAAGGGCGTGCTCTATGTGGAGGCCGAGCCGGGCCGGGTAAGCGCGCAGTTCGTTCCTCTGTCCAGGCGGCGGTATGAGATTATCACCGCCGATATCACCGGAGCGTCCTGGGCGCTGGATCCCATTCTGGAGGCCCTGCCCGGGCGGACCAGCGACCTGATCTGCCGGCTGATCCTCACCGGGGAGGGGTCCCCCGACATGGTCAATCTGGAGCGGACGCTGGCCCCGGAATTTTACGGCCTGACCCTGATCGACCGCACCCGCCTGCCCCAGAACCTGTGGGCCCGGCGGGAGGAGGACACCCTGACAGGCCTGTTTTTGCGGACCATGTGGGACAAGTGTCAGGCCGAGCCGGACAACCCGGTGTATCAGCTGGCCGCCCGGTATAGTCTGGCCGCCCTGGAGGGGGGAGAGGAACCATGAAAATCAAATCCATGACCGCCGCGTTCGGCAGGCTGGCCGGAACTGTTCTGACTCCCGGCCCCGGTCTCACCATTATTCACGCGCCCAACGAGGGGGGCAAGTCCACCTGGGCCGCCTTCTGGAGGGCCATGCTCTACGGCATCGACACCCGGGACCGGGACAAAAAGGGCTATCTGGCGGACAAAAACCGCTACCAGCCCTGGTCCGGGATCCCTATGGAGGGGGAGGTCACCCTGGAGCTGGAGGGCCGGGACATCACCATCCGCCGGGGCCCCAGGGGGAGCACCCCCTTCGGGACCTTTTCCGCCGTCTATGCCGGCACGCAGGAGCCGGTGCCCGGCCTCACCGCCGACAGCTGCGGCGAGCTGCTCACCGGCGTGGGGCAGGAGGTCTTCGTCCGCTCCGCCTTCCTGGGGGCGGGGAACATGGCGGTCACCACCGCCCCGGAGCTGGAGCGGCGGATCGCCGCTCTGGTGTCCTCGGGGGAGGAGGACGTGTCCTTCTCCCAGGCCATGGGGCGGCTGAAGGACTGGAAAAACCGCCGGCAGGTCAACCGCAGCGTGGGAGATATCCCCAGGCTGGAGGGGGAGCTGGCCCAGGTCCGGGAGGCCCTGGAGCAGCTGGAGGAGACGGCCGGACAGGCCGCGTTGCTGGAGGGGGAGCGGTCCGCCCTGGAGCGCCGCCGGGAGCGGCTGTCCCAGGAGGCGGAGACCCATCGGCTCCTGGCCCGGCAGAGGCTCTCCGACCGCTACGTCCAGGCGGAGACGGACTACCAGTCCGCCCAGAGCCAGTATGCCGCGCTGAAACGGGAGCTGGGACGCTTTGGCGCGCTCCCCGGCCGGGAGGATCTGAAGCGGGCCCAGGGAGAGCTGCAGTATCTGAAGGTGCTGGAGGAGGAGATCAAGCAGGGTTCCGCCGCTCTGGAGGAGCGGGAGCAGCGGACCGCTCAGGCGAGACAGGCCGCCCGGGACGACCTGTTCTCCGAACTGACCGGCGATGAGGCGGTGTCCAAGGCGGCAGCGGAAGCGGCCTCCTGCCAGGCGTCTGTCCGGAAGGCGGGCAAAGCCGTCAAATGGGCGAGCTTGATGTCACTGATATCTCTGGCCGGAAGCGTCATCGGGCGGCTGGCGTTCCAGCTGCACCAGAACAGAGCGGCCCCTCTGGAGGTTTTTTGGGGCGTGCTGGCGGGGATCGCGGTCTTGATGGCGGGCGCCGGGTTTTGGGCACTCCATCAGAAGAAACAAGCCCGGCGTATTTTGACCCAGTACGGCGTCCAGACTCCGGAGGAGCTCACCGCCCTGGCCCAGAGCTACCGGGAGCGGTGTCAGGCGGCGGACAAGGCCGCACACGAGGAGGAGGTTATCCGCGGGGCCGTCACCGAGCGGCTGGAGAAGCGGGACGCGGCGAAATCCGATCTGCTGGACTTTGTCCACACCTTCGCTCCGGAGGTGAAGGACATGTTTGGATGCTCGGCGGCCCTGTCCCGGGCGCTGAATCTGGAGCACGACCTGAAGCTGGCCCGGGAGCGGGCGGAGGAGCGCCGGCGGCGGCTGGAGGACCTGTCCGCTCAAGGGGCCGGACAGGGGCCGGAGGAGGCCGTCAGCCTTGCCGCTCCGGAGCGGACGCCGGAGGAGACCGCCCAGGCCCTGACCCGGACGGCGGACCGTTTGGAGCAGGTGAGCGCCCGGCTGAACCAGACCAGGGGGACGCTGCGGGCCATGGGAGACCCCGCGGCCCTCTCGGCGAGGAAGGAGGAGCTGGAGGCCGCCCTGGCCCGGAAGCGGCTGGAGCTGGAGGCCCTGTCCGCCGCCATGGAGGGCCTGGCCCAGGCGAGCGCCCTGCTCCAGGAGCGGTTTTCGCCGGAGCTGAACCGGCTGACCGGGACCTATCTGGCCCGGCTCACCGGGGACCGGTATTCCGCCGTGAGCCTCACGCGGGAGCTGGAGGGCTTTGTGGACAACGGCGGCGTGCTGCCCCGCAGCGCCCTGTTTCTGTCCCGGGGGACGGCGGACCAGCTCTATCTGGCCGTCCGGCTGGCCGTCTGTCAGCTGTGCCTGCCCGAAAAGTCCCCCATCCTGCTGGACGACGCCCTGACCGCCTTCGACGACCAGCGGCTGGCGCTGGCCCTGGAGCTGCTGAGGGAGCTGTCTGAGGAGCGGCAGATCCTCCTGTTCACCTGCCAAAGCCGGGAGGGAGCGGTCCTGGACGGCGTGCCGGGGGTCACGAGGCTGGAGCTGTAGGAGGAGCCCCCTGTTGCATTTTCTCCTCAAACCGGGTATAATACCACTCACGACACAAGGAAGCGAGGAACCGCTATGGACGAATACAACGACCTGCCCCGGGAGCCGGAGGAGAGGGAGGACCTGGAGGAGGACTTGGAGGAAGAGGAGCTGGAACCGGAGGAGACCGAGGAGGAGAAGCCTTCCCGGCCGGGGGCCGAGCTGTTTGAGTGGCTTCAGCTGTTTTTGGGCTGCGTGGTGGCGGCGGTGGTGCTGTTCAACTGCGTGGCCCGTCTCACCCGGGTGGACGGGGAATCCATGGACAAAACCCTTCATGACGGCGAGATTATGCTGATCTGGTCCCTGGGCTACACCCCGAAGCAGGGGGATATCGTGGTGGTGAACAAGACCTGTGTCCTTCTCCCGGGCTGGCCCGAGCCCCGGGCCATTGTGAAGCGGGTCATCGCCACCGGCGGACAGACGGTGGACATCGACTACGCCGCTGGAAAGGTCTATGTGGACGGCGAGGCCCTGGACGAGCCCTACCTCCATGAGGCGATGTATCTCCCCTTCTCCCCTGATATGGAGGGCACCCACTGGGTGGTCCCGGAGGGGTCTATCTTCGTCATGGGGGACAACCGCAACCACTCCACCGACAGCCGGGACGACCGGCTGGGCACCATCGACGCCGACTATGTGCTGGGGAAGGCGGTTTTCGCCCTGTGGCCCCTGGACCGTTTCGGCATTCTCTGAGCGAACAGCGATAACGCCCCCGGCCGAAGCCTCGGCCGGGGGCGGCGTTTTAGGGGTGTTCCCGGGCATAGCGCAGAAATTCCGGGGTCCTGGACCAGTACTTGATCCCCCAGTGGGCGAGGTCCCACTCCTCCATATAGTCGTTGCACTCGTAGTCGATATAATACAGCCTGCCGTCCTGGAGGACAAAATTGGTGGGAAAGTAGTCGATATTGAGCCCGGCAGGGCGGAGAAGCGCACACATGGCCTCCAGCTGCTCCAGACAGCAGGGGGGCAGGGCGTCCCGCAGCACCAGCTCGAAGGCCGTCGGGCCGTCGATGTACTCCTTTAAAAGACGCTCCTGCGCCCTGTCCACAGACAGAAGCCGGGGCATGGGGATACCGGCCTCCCGCAGGCGGGCGTAGTCCCTCAGCTCCGAGGACAGCTTGTCTCCAAACTGGTAGTAGTCGCAGGGCTCGTGGTGGATCTGCTTGAGCACATACCGCCCGCCCCCGTGGGACACCAGGTAGGAGTAGCCCCCCTTGCCCCGGCCGAGCAGCCGCAAAACCGTGTAGCTCTCCCCGTTGACGCTCATCCGCGCGGCGCTGTCCACAGTGGATCCCCCCTCCTTGTCTTTCGCCTGATTTTATCACCTCCGGTCCGCCGGAGCAAGCCCCCGATGTAAAAAAGTGTAAAAGAGCCCTCTGATCCAGCATTTTGTCTTGAAAGGCTCCCCTTTCCTGTGCTATAATAGGAGAGTTAATGTGAGATTATGCGCTCCGCCGCCGGCGGGCGCGGGAAGAGGGCGGAGGTGACCACCGGTGAAATACAGGCAATGGCAGGTGGCCGCCTCCTGCCCGGAGGGCCGTCTGGCCCTGGAGCGGGCGGGGTACCCCCCCCTGCTGGCGGGGCTGCTGTCCGCCCGGGGGGTGGAGCGCCCCGAGGAGGCCCGCAGACTGCTCTCCCCCCAGTCGGAGCCCATCCCCGACCCCATGCTGCTCCGGGACATGGACCGGGCGGCGGCCCGGGTGAGGCTGGCCCTGGAGCGGGGGGAGCGGATCGCCGTTTACGGCGACTACGACGTGGACGGCATTACCGCCACCTGCCTGCTCACCCGCTTTCTCTCCGCCCGGGGCGGGGACGTGCTCCCCTATATCCCCAGCCGCCTGGGGGAGGGCTACGGCCTGAACTCAGAGGCGGTGTGCCACCTGGCGGAGCAGGGGGTTAGGCTGATCATCACGGTGGACTGCGGCATTACCGCCGTGGAGGAGACCGCCCTGGCCGGCAGCTTGGGCATCGACGTGGTGATCACCGACCACCACGCCTGCAAGGAGGCGCTGCCCCGAGCGGCGGCGGTGGTAGACCCCCACCGGACCGACTGCCCCTACCCCTTCAAGGGGCTGGCCGGAGTGGGGGTGGCCCTGATGCTGGCCCTGGCCGTGGCCGGGGCGGAGCAGCGGCAGGGAGTCTTCGATGAGTTCTGCGACCTGGCCGCCGTGGGAACGGTGGCCGACGTAATGCCCATGACCGGAGCCAACCGGGCCATTGTCAGCCTGGGACTGAGGCGGCTGGAGCTCCACCGGCGGGTGGGACTGGCCGCACTGCTCCGGTGCGCGGGGCTGGAGGACCGGCCGGTGAGCTCCGTCTCGGTGGGCTACACCCTTGCACCCCGGATCAACGCCTCGGGCCGGATGGGCCGGGCGGAGGTGGCGGTGGAGCTGTTTCTGACGGAGGACCCCGCCCGGGCGGAGGAGCTGGCCCTGGAGCTGTGCGAGCTGAACCGGGAGCGGCAGGGCATTGAGAGCGACATCTTTCAGCAGTGCGTTCAGCATTTGGAGGAGGCCCCACAGAGAGACATCATCGTTCTGGCAGGAAAGGAATGGCACCAGGGGGTGGTGGGCATCGTGGCCTCCCGGCTGGCGGAGCGGTATGCCTGCCCCTGCTTTATGATCTGTCTGGACGGCGGGCTGGGCAAGGGCTCCTGCCGGTCCTGGGGAGACATCAACCTCTTTGAGCTGCTGTCCTCCTGCGCTCCGCTTCTGGAGAATTTCGGGGGACACGCCCTGGCCGCCGGCTTTACCGTCCGGGAGGAGAACATCCCCATGCTGGCCCAGACCCTGCGCCGCCGGGTGGCGGACAGGCGGCAGGGGGAGCCGCTGCCCTCCGTGCTGGAGATCGATCTGGCCGTCACCCCCCAGCACCTGACGGTGGAGGCGGTGGAGGCGCTGGAGCTGCTGGAGCCCTGCGGCACGGGCAACCCCCGGCCGGTCTTCCTGCTCCAGGGAGCGCAGGTGCACACCATGACCCAGGTGGGCCGGGGCCGGCACCTGAAGCTGCGGCTCGAGAGCCGGGGAGCCGCCCTGGACGCCATCTTTTTCTCCAGTCAGGGGGCGGAACTGGGGCTGAGCCCCGGCTGCCGGGTGGACGTGGCCTTCTACCCCCAGATCAATGACTTTCGGGGGGGGAGGACGGTGCAGCTCCAGGTTGTGGACCTGCGGCTGGCCCCCTCCCGGGCCCAGCTGGAGCGGGCCATTTATGAGAAATACAGCCGGGGGGATGACCTCACCTGCGAGGAGGCCCGCTTCCTCCTGCCCAGCCGGAGCGACTTTGTGGGCCTGTACCGTTGGCTGGAGCGGCAGTCCACCGCCTCCTCCGTGGTGGAGGACACCCCCGCACGCATTGCCCGGGCGGTCTCCCGGGCCACCCGGCAGCGGGAGATTCCTGCCCGCACCATGCTCTGCCTGGAGGTGCTGGAGGAGCGGGGACTGATTCGGCTGAACCGCCGCACAGACCGTATCCAGATCACACTGTGCCAGGTGGAGCACAAGGTGGATTTGGAGGCATCGGAGATCATAAGACGCCTTCGGAAGATGCTGGAGGAGGAGTTATGAACCAATCAGTGCGGCCGGCGGAGATGATTTTGGAAGACCTGCTGTCGCAGGATTCCGAAAGGATATGGTATGCCTCCTGCGAGATCATCCATCTGGGCCAGGAGCGGACGCGGATACTGCCCTTTGTACCCCATCTGGCGGAAATCAGGCAGGCAGCTGAGCATATTGCACTGGGAGGCGGATTGGCCCCCAACCGGCGGTTTGTCGATTTGGCCCTGCGAACGGTCCAATTTCATAGGGACAGCGAGGATTGTCCCTGCTGCTTGTACCCCCTTCCCAAAGGCGACTGCATCTTTGACCCCCGGGAGGAGGCGGAACGGGGCTACGTGTGCATCCTGGATTGTACGGCGGGCGAACATTACACCGGAGACTGTCTGGTACAGTGTACCAGGTGCGGCAAATTATTTCAGATTACACAGGAGTGGGGGCACTTTGTCTGGTGGCGTTGGACCCCTGTCTCTTGAATCTCACTCACACCGAGGTGACACTATGGACCCCATATTAGAACGTTATCGCTCGCTGGAAAAAAAGGTGAGCAGCTATATCCCTAATTTGGACGCCCAGCGGCTGTTCGACGCCTTTACCTACGCCGACACCGCCCACCATGGCCAGCTGCGTAAAAGCGGCGAGCCTTATATCATCCACCCCATCGCGGTGGCAGAAATTGTGGCCGACTTGGAGCTGGACATGGACAGCGTGGTGGCCGCTCTGCTCCACGACTGCATTGAGGACACCGCCTCCACCCATGAAGAGATCGCCAAGAAGTTCAGCCCCACCGTGGCCGAGCTGGTGGAAGGGGTCACCAAGCTGACCAAAATGCAGTTTGTCACCAAGGAAGAGGAGCAGATGGAAAATCTGCGCAAGATGCTCATGGCCATGAGCCGGGATATTCGGGTTATCCTCATCAAAGTGTGCGACCGGCTGCACAACATGCGCACCATGGAGTACCAATCTCCCCGGAAGCAGCGGGAAAAGAGCCTGGAGACCATGGAAATTTATGCCCCCATTGCCCACCGGCTGGGCATGCAGAAGGTAAAGTGGGAGCTGGAGGACCTGTCTCTGCGCTATCTGGACCCGGTGGGATATAAGGAGATTGTGGAGGAACTGGAGGAGCGCTCCTCCACCCACGAGGAGTTTTTGGCCGGGATTCAGCGGCGGATTGAACAGCGGCTGGCCCAAGAGGGCATCCAATGTACCATCTATGGCCGGGTGAAACACATCTATTCCATTTACCGCAAGATGTTTGCCCAGAACAAGACGCTGGACGAGATTTTCGACCTGTATGCGTTCCGGGTTATTGTCAGCGACATTCCGGAGTGCTATAACGTGCTGGGCTGTATTCACGACATGTTTAAACCGGTGCTGGGCCGGTTCAAAGACTACATCGGCACGCCGAAGCCCAATATGTACCAGTCCCTTCACACCACCGTTATCGGCCGGGAGGGCATTCCCTTTGAGGTGCAGATCCGCACCTGGGCCATGCACCAGACGGCGGAATACGGCATTGCCGCCCACTGGAAGTATAAACAGGGGATGGCCAATGAGAAGCTGGGCACCGAGCAGGAATTTGAGTGGGTGCGCAAACTGCTGGAGGGCCAGCAGGACACCGACGCGGAGGAGTTCGTTTCCACCCTGAAGGTGGACCTCTTTGCCGACGAGGTCTTCGTCTTCACCCCCAACGGCGACGTGAAGAGTCTGCCCGCCGGCGCCACCCCCATCGACTTCGCCTACAATATCCACTCCGCCATCGGCAACACCATGGTGGGGGCCCGGGTCAACGGCCGGATGGTGCCCTACGACTACCAGCTGTCCAACGGCGACATTGTGGAGGTGCTCACCTCCAAGTCGGCCAAGGGCCCCAGCCGGGACTGGCTGGCCCTGTGCAAGTCCAACGAGGCCCGGAACAAGATCCGTCAGTGGTTCAAAAAAGAGCGGCGGGAGGAGAACATCGCCACCGGCCGGGCGGCCTTTGAGTCGGAGCTGAAGCACGCCAAGATGACCCTGGCCGCCGTTACCGCCGAGGAGGTGCTGCCCCACCTGCTCCACAAGCTGCGCTGCGGCACCTTGGACGAGCTGTACGCTTCCATCGGCTACGGGGGCACCACCGCCTCCAAATCGGTGGCCCGCATCCGGGACGAGCTTCAGCGGCTGGGCCGGCTTCAGGCAGAGAAGGCGGCCGCCGCCGCCCGGACCACCGCCGAGAGCCTCATTATGCCGGGCGGCGCCGTCCCCTCTGACCTCCACGGCGCGGCGAAGCCCCGGCAGTCCGACACGGGCATCATCGTGGAGGGACTGGGCAACTGCCTGGTGAAATTCGCCAAGTGCTGCACCCCCGTCCCCGGCGACCCGGTGATCGGTTTTATTACCCGGGGCTACGGGGTGTCCGTCCACCGGGCCGACTGTCCCAACGCCCACCCGGACCGGCGCAAGCCGGAGGAGGAGGACCGGTGGGTCCGGGTGTCCTGGGTGGAGAGCAAGCTGCCCAACTACAAGACCTCCCTGGAGCTGTCCGCCAAGGACCGGGACAATCTCACCCTGGACGTGGCTATGGCCCTGTCCGCCGCCAAGGTGAAGGTGTCCGCCCTGTCCGCCCGCTCCATGCCCGACGGCCACGCCACCATCTCCATGGTGGTGGAGGTGAAGGACAGGGGCGAACTGGAAGGGGTCATCAATAAACTGAACAATATCCAGGGGGTGTACCACGTGGCGAGGGCGGCGGGGAAATAGACTTACCTTTCCCTTTGGGAGAGGTGGCCGCGAAGCGGCCGGAGAGGGTGTTTTCTCAGTCACCGCCTGCGGCGGCGACAGCTCCCCCTTTGGGGGAGCTAAGTCACGATATCATCAACAAAGGACGTGATTCCATGCGTGCGGTCGTTACCCGTGTCAATTCTGCCTCCGTCAGTATCGGCGGCAAAGTCGAGGGGGCCATTGAGAAGGGCTATCTGGTCCTGCTGGGGGTGGGTCCGGAGGACAATGAGGCCGTCTGCGACAGACTGGCGGAAAAAATCTGCAATCTGCGGATATTTGAGGACGAAAACGAGAAAATGAATTTAAATCTGGAGCAGGCGGGGGGTGCTCTGCTGGTGGTGTCTCAGTTCACCCTGTACGCCGATACTTCCTCCCGCCGCCCCGGCTTCTCCCGCGCCGCCAAGCCCGAACTGGCCGTCCCGCTGTATGAGCGCTTTCTGGACCAGTGCCGTCAGCGGGGTTTCACCGTGGAGCACGGCCAATTCGGGGCCGACATGCAGGTGGCCTCGGTGAACGACGGGCCGGTGACGATCCTGTTTGATACGGACAAGGCGTAGGGGCGGCCCGTGGCCGCCCGCCTGAACCGACATACGCAAAACGGGCGGCCACAGGCCGCCCCAACAGAGGAGGTTTCCCCATGTTTTTCTTCGGAAAAAAGAAGGCCGACCCCAGCCAGCCCCATCCGGACTGGCCCTGGACCCTCAGCGAGAGCGGGAATATTCTTCGGGAATTTACCTGGGAGAACATTGAGTATGACTTGGCGGAGCTTTACCCTGATGCGGACAGCTTTCTCATTCTGGAGCAGAAGGACCCCAAAGATGAAAAAAATTACTGGTTTGTCCAAAGCGCCATTGCCACACAGGGTCCCGACAAGGACAAGTACATCGTAGGTGTCGGCTGGAGCGGGGAAAAGGGCCCGGCTCTTGTGGAGCGCTGCTACCACTGGAAGGATTTGGACACCGTGATTGGTATTTTTGAACAGGCATTTCAGCGAAATTCCCTGGACCTTTCCGGATACGAAAGTTTTTTTTGACGGAGGTAAATGATGAAGGTGAAAATGATGCAGGTGGGGCCCATCGGCACCAACTGCTATATCCTGGAGGACGGCGGGAAAATCGCCATCATCGACCCGGGGGATGAGGCGGAACGTATTCTGTCCATCCTCAGCAGGCTGGACAGCCGGGTGGAGTATATCCTCCTCACCCACGGCCACTACGACCACACCACCGCTGTCCCCGAGCTCCACCGGGCCCTGCCGGAGGCCAGAATTTATATCCACCAGGCGGACGCCAATGGGGCAGGCAGCCGCCTGTTCCCCCTGGCCGGGCAGGTGGACGACCTGCTGCTCTATGACGAGGGGGATACCCTCCCCCTGGGGAACCTCACCGTGGAAGTGCTCCACACCCCCGGCCACTCCCTGGGCTCAGTCACGCTGAAGGCGCGGGACGTCCTGTTCACCGGAGACACCCTCTTCGCCGGCGACTGCGGCCGCACCGACCTGCGGGGGGGCAGCTATGAGCAGATTCTGGCCTCTTTGGGCCGCCTGGGCCGTCTGGAGGGCAACTTCCACATCTGCCCCGGCCACGGCGAGACTTCCACAATGGACCGGGAGCGGGAGATCAACCCCTACCTCAAAGAGGGGATGGCCCTCGCACCCTGACCCCGGCGGGAAGGGTAAGCCGCCCTTTTGCCGGTGTTCCTGATCGTATTGGAGTTTGGTATATTGAGGTGATCGTCTGAAGCTGTATTTTGAGACGCCAAATTTTCCCTGGAGCCCTGAGCGGTATCGCTACGCCGCCGAGCAGATGATGCTCACCCTCTTCCCGGGGGAGCGGCCCGAGTATCCGGAGGAGGCCCCCCCACAGGATATGAAGGAGGAGGACAACGCCGCCATCTTCACCCTCCACCGAGGGAAAAAGCTGACCAATATCAGCGTTCTGGTCTTCCGTTCCCAGGGGTGGTACAACGGGGTGACCCGCTTCCCCTCGGAAAAGCTGGACGAATCCCCGGAGGCGGTCTACCACACCGTCCAGCACGCACTGAAGCTGGCTTTCTACAAAGCTGGGTCCGCCCTGCTGGGGCACGATCTTCCCTGGGGCGCGCTGACAGGGGTACGGCCGGTGAAGCTGCCCACCCGGGCCATGTTGGCGGGGGAGACCCCGAAACAGGCCCAGAAGGAGCTGGAAAAGGAGTTCCATGTCTCTCCGGAACGGGCAAGGCTGGCGGTGGACTGCGCCCGGGCCAGCGTGGAGGCGCAGAGATCGCTGAGGCCCGGCGAGGTCTCGCTGTATATCGGCATTCCCTTCTGCCCCACCCGCTGCGCCTACTGCTCCTTCGTCTCCGCTGATGTGGGGAGGACCCTCCATCTGGTGGAGCCCTATGTGGACGGCCTCCTGCGGGAGGTGGAGGAGACGGGACGGGCGCTGCGGGAGACCGGGCTGACCGTCCGCTCCTTCTATGTGGGGGGCGGCACCCCCACCACCCTTTCCGCGGACCAGTTGGACCGGCTGCTGTTCCAATGCGGGGCGTGTCTCCCCCTGTCGGGCTGTACCGAGTACACCGTGGAGGCCGGCCGGCCCGACACCATTACCCGGGAGAAGCTGGAGGTGCTGAAAGCCCGCGGCGTGGGCCGCATTTCGATCAACCCCCAGACTCTGGAGGGGCACGTGCTGGAGGCCATCGGCCGGAAGCACAGCCCCGGAGAGGTCCGGGCGGCCTGTGAGCTGGCCCGGAGCGTGGGCTTCGGCTGTATCAACATGGACCTGATCGCCGGCCTGCCCGGGGACAGCCTCCAGGGCTTTTGCCGTTCCCTGAAGGGGGTGCTGGCCATGGAGCCGGAGAACATCACCGTGCATACCCTGGCGCTGAAAAAGGGCTCCGCGCTGATGGAGCAGGGGAGAGACCTTCCAAGCGGGGAGGAGACGGCAAAAATGCTGGATTTTTCCCGAGAGGTCTTGACAACAGCGGGTTACATCCCCTACTATTTATACCGGCAGAAATATATGTCCGGCTCCCTGGAAAATGTGGGCTGGGCCAGGCCGGGAACTCAGAGCCTTTACAACATCGTCATGATGGAGGAGCTGCACACCGTGGTCTCCCTGGGGGCCGGAGGCGTAACCAAGCTCATCGGCGGTGGGAAAATCATCCGCCTGACAAACCCCAAATTCCCACAGGATTACCTGTCCGGTCTGGACAGCGTGCTGAGACAGAAAGAGGAGATCAAGGCGTTCTGCCGGATGTAGAGACGGGTCACGACGCGTCCGTCTCTCCCTGGGCGCCCCCCTTTTCCGGACGCTTCGTGGAGCGGCTCAACAGACTTCAACCAGGAAAGGAGCATATCTATGGCCTATCAACTGCAGGAGATTAACAGGCGGATTCAGACCGACGTGGCGGAGTTTTTGGCCGAGTGCGACCAGGCCTACGCCCAGCGGGTGTCGCTGGCGGCGGATAAGATTCTGTCCAACCTGGAGCGCAGCCCCATCGTGCTGCTGTCCGGTCCCTCGGGCTCGGGCAAGACCACCACTGCCATGAAAATTGCGGAGGAGCTGCTGCGCCGGGGGGTGAATTCCCGGGCGGTAGCGATGGACAACTACTTTGTCACCATGAACCCCCGCACCGCCCCCCGCACCCCCGAGGGGGCGGTAGACTACGAGTCCCCCCTGTGTCTGGACATGGACCTGCTCAGCCAGCACTTTACCGCTCTGAGTCAGGGAGAGTGGATTCTCGTGCCCAAGTTTGAGTTCGCCCGGCAGATGCGCAACGACAGCCTGGGCACCCCCCTGAAGCTGGAGAAAAACGAGATCGCCATCTTCGAGGGCATACATGCCCTTAACGACGACATCGCCGGCCGCCACCCCGAGGCCACCAAACTGTACATCTCCGCCCGGTCCAATATCAATGAGGGGGCCGCCCTGCGCTTCAAGGGCACCTGGATGCGGCTGACCCGCCGGGCCGTCCGGGACTATAACTTCCGGGGCACCGAGGTGGCCACCACCCTGGACATGTGGGCCAACGTGCGCCGGGGGGAGAAGCTGTATATCTCCCCCTTCAAAAACAGGGCCGACATCGTTTTCGACTCCTCCCTGCCATATGAGGTGTCTGTGATGAAGAACTACGCCATCCCCATCCTCAGGAGCGTCCCCGAGGACAACGAGCGCCACGACGAGATGCTCCAGCTGGTGGAGGCCTTCCAGCACTTCGAGGCCATCGACCCGGAGCTGGTGGCCAAGGACTCCCTGCTGCGGGAGTTTATCGGCGGCGGGAGCTATAAATACCATTGATCCTGAACACGGAGTTGATGCCAGTTGCATTATCGTCCCACATATGATTCCCGTGACCCGCAGTATAAAACGCCCTATGGGGCAGCGGCCTCCGGGACACAGGTGCAGTTTACCCTCCGCCCGCCCCGGGCGGAGGGATTCTCCCATGCCAGCATGACCGCCCGGTTTGAGAGCCGATTCAACGAGATTCTTGTCCTGAAAATGCCCTGGCAGGGCTTTGAGCTGGGGCAGGACCTGTTCTCCGTCTCCCTGGACACAGAGGGCTATGTGGGCCTGGTGTGGTACTCGTTCCGCCTGGAGCGGCCAGGGGGGAGCCGGCAGGAGCTGGGGCCCTATCAGCTCACCGTCTATGACGGGACGGAGGAGGTCCCCGACTGGTTCGGACAGGGAGTCACCTATCAGATTTTCCCTGACCGCTTCTGCCGCAGCCGCATTCCCGATCCGGAGGGCATGGTGGGGGGGCGGACTGTCCACCTCGGCTGGGGGGAATCCCCCGACTTTCAGCCCAACAGCTACGGGGAAATCCGCAACCGGGACTTCTTCGGCGGCGACTTCCAAGGCGTGATCAGCAAGCTGGACTATCTGAAGGACCTGGGGGTGGAGACCCTCTACTTCAACCCCATCTTCGAGGCCGCCGAGAATCACCGCTACGGCACCGCCGACTACGGCCGGGTGGACCCCATGCTGGGCACCAACGAGGACTTCACCCGTCTGTGCGGCGAGGCCCACAAGCGGGGGATGCGGGTGATGCTGGACGGGGTGTTCAATCACACCGGCTATGTGAGCCGCTACTTCAACGGCGACGGCTTCTACCCCGAGAAGGGGGCCATTCAGAGCTGGGACTCCCCCTACCGCCCCTGGTTCAGCTTCATCCAGTGGCCGCAGAAGTATGAGAGCTGGTGGGGCATCTACTCCCTGCCCGCCGTCAACGAGAATAACCCCTCCTACCGGGAGTTTATCTTTGCCGGTGAGGACAGCGTGGTCCGCCGGTGGCTGCGGGCCGGGGCGGACGGCTGGCGGCTGGATGTGGCGGACGAGCTGCCCGACGATTTTGTGGCGGGAGTCCATCAGGCCGCCCGGGCGGAGAAGCCCGACGCGGTGGTCATCGGCGAGGTGTGGGAGGACGGGTCTACCAAGGTGGCCTACGGCGTGCGCCGCAAGCACATCCTGGGGGGACACTGCGACGGGCTGATGAACTACCCCCTGCGCTCCGCTATCCTCTCCTACTTCCAGGGGGGTGGGGCGGAGGCCTTTGTGGAGGGAATGGAGACCATCCGGGAGAACTACCCCGCTTTCGCTTTCTACTCCGCTATGAATTCCCTGGATACCCACGATACGCCCCGCTGCCTCACCCTGCTGGGGGCCGGGGGAGAGTATCGGGACCAGACCAAGGAGTGGCGGGCCCGGTTCCACCTGTCCCCCAAGCAGCTTCAGCGGGGACGCGCCCTGCTGAAGGCCGCCGCACTGCTGCTGTTCTGTTTTCCCGGCTCTCCCACGGTATACTACGGGGACGAGGTGGGGATGGAGGGCTTTGAGGACCCCTTCAACCGGCAGACCTACCCCTGGGGCTGTGAGGACAGAGAGCTGCTGGACTGGTATCGGGCTCTGGGTCGGCTGCGCGGGCGCTGGCAGGCCCTGCGCCGGGGCGCCATCCGCTACCTCCGCGGGAAAGGCCCCCTGCTGGCCTTTGTCCGGGAGACGGAGGAGGAGCGGCTGCTGTGCGCCTTCAACGCCGGGGACGGGGAGCAGACCTTCACCGCCGACGAGGGCAGGCTCTACCCCCTGCTGGGACAGGCGGAGCTCACCCAGGAGGAGGAGCTGTACGCCATCACCCTCCCGCCCCGCTCGGGGGCGGTGTTCCTGGCGAAATGACCGCCCGCTGAGCGCGGCGGTGCTCCACAAAATTTCTTTGTCAAAAACATAAAAAATCTGTGTTTCACTTTTGGGACGCTTTATATTACTATGGGAGCACGAGAGACGCGGCCCCGCCGGGGCGCGTCCACGGTGGAAATTTGACAGGAAGAAAGGGAGTATCGCTATGAGCTGCAAAGTACTGCTGCCCCAGCCTATCCTGCCTGAGGGCTACGCCTTCCTCCGGGAGCGGGGCTTTCAGGTGGTGGACGGACGGGGCTTTACCGAGGAGGACATCCTGGCCGACATCCCCGACTGCGACGCCATGATCGTCCGCACCGCCAAGATTACCGGCAGGATCCTGGACGCCGCCCCCAAGCTGAAAATCATCGCCCGCCACGGCGCGGGGTATGACGGGGTGGACCTGGAGGGGGCCCGGCGCAACAGGGTGCTGGTGACCACCGCCGGGGGGGCCAACGCCGTCTCGGTGGCGGAGCTGGCCATCTTCTATATGCTCTACTGCTCCCGGCGCTTCAAGGCCGTGATGGCCCACTGCCGGGAGGACTACCGCTACGCCAAGATGGGGATCACTAAGACCGAGCTGGAGGGCAAGACCCTGGGCCTCATCGGCACGGGCAACATCGGCAGGCTGGTGGCCAAAAAGGCGGCCTTGGGCTTCGATATGAAGGTTCTGGCCTACGACCCCTTTGCCCGCGACCTCCCCGAGTACATCCAGCTGGTGGAGGACCGGGACGTCATCTTCCGGGAGAGCGACTATGTCTCCCTCCACGTCCCCGCCACCAGGGAAACCATCCACTCGGTGAGCGACCGGGAGCTCGGCCTGATGAAGGAGACCGCCTTCCTGATCAACACCGCCCGGGGCTCCATTGTGGACGAGCCCGCCCTGATCCGGGCCCTGGAGGCCCAAAAGATCGCCGGAGCCGGCCTGGACACGGTGGAGCAGGAGCCCTTCGACCCGAAAAATCCCCTGCTGGACATGGAGAATGTTTTGGTGGCCCCCCACATCGGCGGGGCGACCAGGGAGGCCTCCACCCGGTCCTCCGTGGCCTGTGCCCAGGCCATTGACGACTTCTTCGCCGGCCGCACCCCTAAATTTATCGTCCCCGAGCTGCGGGACCTGGCAGAGTAAGATAGTTCACCGTGCGGGGCGGCTGGCCGCCCCGCACGGCTTTGTTCATCGATCCTTCAAATTTATATTGCTAAAAGCTCGTTGATGTAGTATAATTGTGATTGGAAAAGCCCATGGGCTTTTCTGTCCTCCCGATGGGAGGACAGAAGTCCCTTCCGGGTCTGATTTTCCGCTCAAATTTAAGTGCGAAAAGGAGAAAGAAAATGAAAAGACTGTTAGCGGTAATGCTGAGCGCGGCGATGACGCTGTCCATGCTGGCGGGCTGCGGCGACGGCGGCAAGAGCGGCGGAAACACCTCCGGCTCCGGCGGGCAGCAGGAGCAGAAGCCCTCCCGGGGCAACGTGATCCTCACCTTCGGCACCGGCGACACCGGCGGCTCCCTCTACCCCGCCGGCGCGGCCCTGTCTCAGCAGTGGAACAACAACATCCAGGGCATGAAGTGCAACACCCAGACCTCCACCGGCTCCTTCCAGAATGTACAGGACGTGGCCTCCGGCGAGGTCGACGTGGCCGTGGCCACCGCCGACGTGGTGCTCAACGGCTACAGCGGACAGGGCAAGTTTGAAACCGCTCTGGACAACGTCCGGGTCATCGGTGCGGTGTACACCTCCGTGTCCAGCGGCGTGGCTCTGAAGGGCTCCGGTCTGGAGTATGTCCACGACCTGAAGGGCAAGCGCGTGGCCGTGGGCCCCGCCGCCTCCGCCACCGAGAACTCCTGCCTGGACGCCTTCAAGGTGATGGGGATTGATTCCGCCAACACCAGCCTGGAGAACCTGGGCCTGGGCGACGGCGCCGACGCCGTGGGCGACAACATCCTGGACGCCGCCTTCGGCTTCGCGGGCCTGCCCATCGGCGGACAGCTGAATCTGGCCGCCACCAAGGAGATCGTGGTCCTGGACTATACCCAGGAGGAGATCGACCAGATTCTGGCCGGCAACGCCGCCTACATCCAGTCCACCATCCCCGCCGGGACCTACACCGGACAGGACAAGGAGACCATGACCTTCGGCGTGAAGTGCCTGATCATCGTCAGCGCCGACATGGACGAGGACTTGGTCTATGATATGTGCAAGGTGATGAACGAGGGCTCCGCCGACCTGGCCGCCGGCAACGCCCTGCTCAGCCCCATGACCGACCCCTCCTTCCTGTGCAACGACATGCCCATCCCCCTGCACGACGGCGCCGTGAAGTACTTCACCGAGCTGGGCACCCTCAAGTAAAAGCGTCTGACAGCCTTCGCGATATCCCGCCTGTGAAAGCGCCGGAGCTGGAGCTGGCACGTTCAGCTTCAGCTCCGTTTTTTCATCGCTGAGAAGAGAATGAAATGGAGAGAAAGGATATCTTCTATGGCAGAAAAAGAGTACCAAGAGATCGACGTATCCTCACTGGACAGTGAGCTGGCCGCCGCCAAGACCCTGGAGGAGGGCAAGGGCAACCTGTACATCAGGATCGCCGCCGTGGTGGCCTTCTTTATGACCGCCTTCCACATCTTCACCGGACAGCGGGGCCTGTATGACTATGTGACCCAGCGGGGCATCCATCTGTGCTTCGCGCTGACGCTGATCCTGCTGACCCAGCCCCTTTACAAGCACTTTTTCAAGGACAAATTCGCCGGCAGCAAGGCCTTCCGGGCCGTCTGCCGGGCCATTGACATCGCGCTGATCGTCCTGGCCTGGGTGGCCTGGTGGATGGCCCAGGACGAGGTCCACCACTTGGCCGACCGGCTGAGCAAGACCACCTGGATGGCCACCTTCGCCGGCGCGGCCCTGACCATCCTCACCCTGGAGTGCGCCCGCCGGGTCCTGGGCTATATCATGCCGGTGCTGGCGGTGATCTTCATCGCCTACGCCCTGGCCGGCGCCCATCTGCCCATGGCCGTGGCCCACCGGGGCTACTCCCTGGAGCGCATCTTCAAGTTCCTGGCCACCGACCTGGACGGCCTGTTTGGAAACACCATGAGCGTGTCCGCCTCGGTGATCTTCATGTTCGTCATGTTCGGCTCCTTCCTGGAGGCCTCGGGCTGCTCGGAATTTATCAACAGGATTGCCATCTCCCTGACGGGCAGAATCAAGAGCGGCCCCGCCCTGTCCGCTGTGGTGGCCTCCGGCCTGATGGGCTCCATCAACGGCTCCGCCGTGGCTAACGTGGTGGGCACCGGCACCTTTACCATCCCCCTGATGAAGTCCCGGGGCTATAAGGCCCCCTTCGCCGGCGGCGTGGAATCGGTGGCCTCCACCGGCGGACAGATCCTGCCCCCGGTCATGGGCTCGGGCGCCTTCCTGATGGTGGCCTTCACCGGAGAGAGCTATATCAACATCGTCATCGCCGCGGTGATCCCGGCGCTGCTGTACTACTGGGGCTGCGCCTCCGCCGTCATCTCGCAGTCGGAGCTGGCCAACGTGACCAAGATGGACCCTAAGGACATCCCCAAGAGCCGCGATGTGCTGAAAAGCGGGTGGATTTATCTGCTGATCCTGGGCGTGCTGCTGTACTGCCTGCTGGTGGCGCAGTACTCCCCCCTGTACTCCGCCCTGTGGGCCACCTACGCCGTGCCGGTGGTCATGCTCTTTGACAAGCAGAAGCGCTTCCGCATCAAGGACATTATCCCCGCCATGGTCAAGTCCGCCTTCGGCGCCATCTCCATCGTCATCGGCTGCGCCTGCGCCGGCATCGTGGTGGGCATGGTCTCCCTGACGGGCATCGGCGTGGTGTTCGGCGACATGATGATCCAGGCGGCCCACCAAATGCTCTTCCCCTCCCTGGTGTTCACCGCCATCACCTGTATCATCCTGGGCATGGGCCTGCCCACCACCGCGGCCTATGTGATCGCCTCCTCCATCCTGGCGCCCTCCCTGATGAAGCTGAATCTGTCCCCCCTTACCGCCCACCTGTTCGTGTTCTACTTCGCCTGTCTGTCCGCCATCACGCCCCCTGTGGCCCTGGCGGCCTACGCCGGCGCGGGCATTGCCAAGTGCAGCCCCATGACAACGGCCATAGAGGCCTGTAAGCTGGGCTTCGCGGGCTTTATCGTCCCCTTCGCCTTCTGCTACAACTCGGCTATGATGATGCAGGGGTCGCCCCTGGAGATCGTCACCGTCTTTATCAGCGCCTTTGTGGGCGTGACCATCATGTCCACCGGTTTCCAGGGGTGGCTGCTGTGGCGGCTGAATATCCTGGAGCGCCTGATCTTTGTGGCCGGCGGCATGCTGATGTTTGTGCCGGGCACCGTCACCGACCTGGCCGGACTGGCCATCATCGCGGCCATGCTGGTGTTCAACATGAAAAAGTGGAGAGGCGGACGAGCGGCCGCCTGATCCCATAAAAAGGCCGCCGGTTCTCTGAGACCGGCGGCCTTTTCGCCGCGGAAGGGAAAATCAGCCCTTGCCTTTCACGAGAAACAGCATTATGATAGAGATATCTGATCAACCGGGAGGTGGCGGGATGCCAAACCGTCCAACGCTGAAGACCATCGGGCAGCTGGCCGGGCTGTCTCACGTGGCGGTGTCCAAGGCCCTGCGGGACGCCCCGGATATTTCCGCGGCCACCAAGGAGCGGGTGAAAAAAATCGCCGAGGAGCTGGGCTATACCCCCAACGTGGCCGCCCGGAATCTCTATCTCCAGCGGACAAGCACCATCGGGATGGTGGTCCCGGCCATGGGCGACAGCACGGCCTATGACCTGATTTTCAATGAGGTCAGCGCGGCGGCGGCGGCGAAGGGCTTCTGCGTTATGCTGGGCAGCAGCCACCGCAGCCTGGAGCTGGAGGAGCGCCACTGCCGCATGATGGTGGGCAACCAGGTGGGGGCGCTCATCGTGGCCGCCTGCGGCAGCGAAACGGCCCACATCAAGGCCGCCTGCGGGCCCACCCCCGTCATCTTCATCGGCGGAAAAACCGGCCCGGAGGAGCGGTACGCCCTCCTGTGCGATTACCGCAGCAGCGCTGCTCGGGCGGTGGAGTACCTGACCGGTCTGGACCACCGGGACATCGCCCTGCTCACCTACGAGCCGGAGAACCTCACCATCCGGCAGAAGGAGGAGGGTTTCGCCCAGGCCATGAGGGAGCGGGAGCTTGCGCCCAGGATCCTCCGGACGGGTCACGCCGGCGACGCAATACGGGCCGGGATGGAGGGGGTGGAGCGGCTGGCGGAGGGAGGAGCCCTGCCTACCGCTCTGTGGTGCGCCAGCGACTACATGGCCATCGGCGCCATGAATGCCCTGAGACGCCGGGGCCTGTCCGTCCCCGGGGACGTCTCGGTGATGGGCCACGACGACCTGTATTTTGATCTCTATCCCGACATCAGCCTGACCACCTTTCACACCCCCATGGAGGAGATTGGCAGGGCGGCGGTGGAGCTGGCCATTGCTCTGATGGAGGGGGACGGTGAGAGTGAGCCGGACATAGAGCTCCGCCGGAGCTTCCGGCCCTCCCTGGTGGTCCGGGGCAGCACCGGCCCGGTCAGAGATGGAGTGGAATAGCTTGAGAGAGAGAAATCAGCCCGAAAAGGGGACAAAACAGCGCAGGCCGCCCCATGTCCTGCTGATTCTGGCCGTCCTGCTCCTGCTGGCGTCAGCCCTGACCTGGGTGGCGCCGCCGGGCAGCTATGACCGGGCCGTTCACAAAGCCACCGGGCAGACGGTGGTGGTTCCGGGCAGCTTCACCTGGACCAGCCCCACCCCGGTGGCCCCCTGGCAGCTGCCCGCGCTGGTGTTTGAGGCCCTCACCCAGGGCCCGGCCCCCCGGCTGATCGCCTTTGTCTGCCTGCTGGGCGGGAGCTTTGGGATTATTATGGAGACCGGGGCGGCGGCCGCCCTGTGTGCCTGGGCGGCGCTGCGCTTTCGGAACAGACGGGCGTGGTTCATCCCCGCCTTTGTGGGGATATTCTCGGTGTTCGGCTTCACCATGGGGCTGACCACCGCCTCCATCGTCTTCCTTCCCCTGGGGATGGCGGCGGCGAGATCGCTGGGCTACGACGATCAAACCGGCATGGCGATGGTGATGCTGGGCACCAACGCGGGCTTCGCGGCAGGGATTTACAATCCCTTTTCGGTGGGAATTGCCCAGACCATCGCCCAGCTGCCCCTGTACTCCGGGGCGTGGCTGCGCTGGCTCCTGCTGGCCGCGCTGACGGCTGCCACCAGCGTCTATCTCCTGTGCCGGGCCGGGAGGCCCCCGCTGCCGGAGGGGGAGGAGCCCCTCCTGGAGAGGTCCCCCATCACGGTCCGGCAGACTCTGGTGCTGGTCCTGCTCCTGGGCGGGCTGGTCCTGATTATCAGGGGGGTGGGAAGCTGGGGCTGGGGGGTGGCGGAGATCGCCGCCGTCTTCCTGACGCTGGGGGTGCTGTGCGGCTGCGCCGCCGGCTTCGGAGCGGGACAGATCTGCGCCCTGCTGACCGCCGGCTGTGGAAGGATGGCAGGGGGAGCCCTCACCATCGGCATGGCCGCCTCTCTGCGGCTGGTGCTGGAGAGGGGCGGCCTGCTGGACAGCGCAGTCTACGGCCTGCTGGGACTGGTAGAGGACCTGCCCGCCTGGGCACAGCTTCTGGGGATGTTTTATTCCAACGCCCTGCTGGACCTGCTGATTACCTCCGGCTCAGGTCATGCGGCGGTGGCGATGCCCCTGATGGTCCCCCTGGCCGACGCCCTGTCTCTGTCCCGGCAGTCGGCGGTGCTGGCATTTCAGCTGGGGGACGGGCTGGTAAATCTGACCTCTCCCATCTCTAACACGCTGGTGAGCTGTCTGGCCCTGTCCGGGGTGAGCTACCAGCGATGGCTGCGGTATTTTCTGCCGCTGGTGGGAATCTATCTGGTCATCGGCACGGCCTTCATGCTGCTGGCCGGAGCTGTGGGATATTGAACACGGCCCGCCGGTTATCCGGCGGGCCGTTTGGCACTATTCCTCGCTCGGGGTCAGGCTGCGGATCAGCTCGCGCAGGGGGAGGGGCGGAGGGAGAGACGGACAGCTCGTCCAGACCCATCCGTAAAAACGCCCCGCTCCTTCGTAGCCCGGTTGGTGAACGAGCTGCCGGTGCCCGGCAGCAGGCCCGCCATGCAGGAGGTGCGGTACTGGTATTCCTCCCCTGCGGGGAGGAAATTACAGCTGATATTCCGTGGTATAGGCGCTGTCGTAGGTGGTGGGGACGCGGCCCTCAAACCGCTTGGCGGTGCTCTGGAGGTGCTTTTCCGTATAGGCCTGGAAGTCAGACTCCATCAGCTCGAAGGTCTTGTCCTCTCCCGCCTTCTTCTTCTGCGCCACCTCGGCTACCGCCTCGGCGTCCTGCCGGCGGATCACCACAATGCCGTCCTTGTCGCCCACCAGGATGTCGCCCGGGAACACCACCTGTCCGCCGCAGGCGATGGGCACATTGACCTCGCCGGGGCCGAACTTCCAGGGGCCCTGGGGAGTGACACCCTTGGCGTAGATGGGCATATCCAGCAGCTCAATGCCGTCCAGGTCCCGCAGGCAGCCGTCCACAACAATGCCGGCCAGCCCCTTTTTGCAGGCGAAGCGCATCATAATCTCCCCGGCCAGGGAGCGGTTGCAGCCGCTGGCGCCGTCCACGACGATGATGTCGCCGGGCTGGGCCATGTCCAAGGCCTGGTGGAAAAAGAGATTATCGCCAATGGGGGCCTTCACGGTGATGGCGGTGCCCAGCAGGGGCTTGGCGCGGGCGGGGTTGAGAAGGCGGATGTAGTCGTGCATGCAGTACAGGCGGTTCATCTCGTCGTTAATGTTGCTGGAGGGCAGGCCCTGAAAGCGGGCGATGACCTCGGGAGCGGGCCGCTGGACCTGAGTGAAAATGCGATTGCCGATGGTAATCATGTGAATCAACCTTTCTTTTCATCGTTTTGTATGTTATAGATTGGAATGATCAGGGTGCTTCCTCTCAGAGGAAGCGGAGGAGGACACTGATCAGGGCGGGATAGAGGGAGATAACCCCAATAAGGCGGACAGTGTGCATGCCGGTGACCTTCACGCTGTCGGCCCCCATGTCCTCCGCAATCAGCGCCATATCCGTGACGCCCCCAGGCGCGGAGGCGAACAGGGCGGTAATCATGTCCATGCTGGTCCACCGCTGAATCAGCCAGGCGGCGGCCAAATCCAGCAGGATAAAGCCGGCCACCGCAAGAGCGACCACCTGATACATCTCCAGCAGCTTCAGGGCCTGTTCCCGGCCTACCGAGCAGCCGATCAGCGCGCCGGCGAAGACCTGGATAAATTGGCGCAGGCGCAGGGGCATGTATGCCTTTCCGGTGAAAATGTTATATGCGGCGCAGGCGAGGGTGGAGCAGACGATGGCCCCCGCTGGAATTCCAACCGCTTTGCCCAGTCCGCCGAAGACGAGGGCGATTCCCAGCGTGGCCGGCAGGAGGGCCGGGCTTTTGCGCCTGTCCCTGGAGGCGGGGGCCGGAGCCGCACTCGCCTCCCCGCCCCCTTCGGCAGGGGGGACCGGACGCCGCTTCTCGATGGCCCGGATAATGGGCGGCATCAGGCAGATGGTGAAGATAATACGGGCGGTCTGGAGCAGGGCCACGACAGAGGGCTCCGCGTCAAACTCCATGGAGGCCAGGGTCATGTCCGTAATGCCCGCCGGGGCGGTCCCGAACAGGGCGGTGGCGATGGTCAGATCGGAGATCTGACAGATAATCAGGCTCACCCCCACGGTGAAGGAGATCATCACGGCGGACAGAATCACGGCCGGCTTAATAATGATCCGCAGGCCGGCGGCGTCCTCTCGGGATATCTTTGCCCCGATGTAGGCGCCGGTGGCGATCTGGGTGTAAAACTTCCAGCCAGGGGGGACATAGGCGGTGTTAAAAAGGATGTTGAGTGCGGCCGCCGCGATCATGGAGCCGGTCAGCGCGCCAGCGGGAATCCGCAGCCGAAGAGCGAGATAGCCCCCCGCCATAGCGGCCGCGATGGTCAGCAGAAGCTGTCCGGATGTGCTCAGGTTCATGGCGGTCCCCCTTTTTTGCTGTGGAGCTTCCGGAAATGGCCGCCCTTATGCCAGATACTGACTGTTTACCACGTGGGCGGGCCGGACGCCGTCCAGATAGGTCTTCAAATCTTCCGCCAGCATGGGGATGATGACGTCCGCGATGTCGGCGGTGCCCCCGCCGATGTGGGGAGTGACGATGATGTTGGGCTCGGTGAGCAGCTCATCGCCGGCGGGCAGAGGCTCCCGCTCCACCACGTCCAGCCCCGCGCCGGCCAGCCGGCCCCTGCGGACTGCCTCCGCCAGGGCGCGGTCGTCCACCAGCCCGCCCCGGGCGGTGTTGATAAGGATGGCCCCCTGTTTCATGGCAGCCAGCTCCTTCTCCCCGATGATGTGGCGGGTGGAATCCAGCAGGGGGATGTGGAGGGTGATGATGTCAGAGGTGGAGATCAGCTCCTCCAGGGAGACATAGCGCATGTTCAGCGCCTGTTCAGTCTCCTCCGGGAGACGGTAGGGATCGAAGTACTGAATGCGGGCTCCGAATGCGGCCGCCTTGGCGGCTACCTGGCGGCCGATGTTGCCGCCGCCGATTATGCCCACCAGCTTGCCGTTCAGACAGAAAGAGCTGTTCAGATAGGTGTTCTTGCTCCACAGACCGCTGTTCAGGCTCTCGGTGTGGCAGAGCAGCCTGCGTCCCACCGCCAGCATCATCATCACGGCCAGCTCGGAGACGGCGGCGGCGTTGGCACCGGGGGTGTTGGTGACCAGAATGCCCCGCTCCCCGGCGGCGGCCAGGTCGACGGAATCCACCCCGGCCCCCCATCGCATAATCATGTTCAGCCCGGGATTGCGGTCCATAACCTCCTTTGAGGCGCGGAATACCCGTAGAATCAGGACCTGGGCATCCGTCATCCCGTCATAGCGCTCCTGGGTGTCGGCGACGGAAAAACGATACTGTCCCTGGGGCAGGAGCGCCTGGAGGCGCTCGGCGGTATGGGCGGGGTAGTTCCCCGCTAAAACAACGTGGATCATGGCTGGACCTCCTCATGTCATGGAGAAATGAATATTATTTCTTCCTTTTTCGACTATTTTATGATATTATATTCATACAGCGGCGTCCGGAGGCGCGCCGCCGGGGGGAGAAGCCGCCCCTCTGACCGCTCAGGAAAGGCAGGAAGGGATATGAAAGACGGAAAAAGGGAAGCGCAGCTTCTGTGCTTCGATGAGAACTACTACAAAAAGATCACCTCGAGCTTTGACCGGCTGGGAGGCGCTGAGAAAAAGGCCGCCTCATACATTCTGGAGCATGGGGCGATCTGCGCCCGGATGTCGGTGAGCGAGCTGGCACAGGCCTGCGGGTGCAGCGCCGCGTCCATTGTGCGCCTGTGCAAGGACCTGGGGTACAGCGGCTTCTCCGAGCTGAAATTTAATATCCAGCAGAGCGGATATGTCTTTACGGAGGGGAACCTGTCCATCTCCCAGACTGACAGTCCTGCGGCCCTGGTGGAGAAGACTTTTCACTATACCCAGCAGTCGCTGAACACCATGGTCCAGCTGCTGGACAACGAATTGCTGGAGCACGCCTCCCAGGCCATCGCGAAGGCGAATCTGGTGCTGTTCTGCGCCATGGGGAGCGCCTGCGGCGCGGCGCTGGCCGGGGTCAACCACCTGCTGAGCTCCGGCATCAACGCCTGTTTTCCCATGGACGACCTGCTTCAGCTGCGGGCGGCGGCCTATTCCGGACCCAGCGACGTGGTGATCGGGGTCAACTACGACGGCAACGCCAAAAATGTCTCCGACGCGCTGATGATCGCCAAGGAGCGGGGAGCAACCACGATTTTGATTACCTCCTTCCCCAACGGCCTGGGGGCCCACTATGCGGATATCATCCTGCGCACCCCCAAGCGCAACGCCAACAACGCACTGAACTACTCCACAACCACCATGTGCCAGGTGATGATCGTTCACCTGCTGATCGTGGGGGCGTGGCAGTGGGGAGACGCGGCGCGGCAGGAGCAGTCGTCGAAAATGCGGGCGCTCACCTATTTGAAGCGCTATGCCATCGATACCTCGAAAATTGAGGTCAAGCCGGTGAAGCAGTAAGAGAAAGCGCAGCCCCGGGCCGGCGGACCCGGGGCTGCTTTTTTAGTCAGCCGCGGGCCCGCGGGACAGCTCCTGCTCGCAGTGGAAGGGGATGCAGCACAGCTCGCTCAGCTCGTTCAGCTCCCGGAGGACGGCGGGGGAAATCTCAATTCCCTGTTCCACCGCCTCCCGATACCTGCGGGCCTCGATCTCGCCGGGGATAAAGATCTCGCCGCAGCCCTGGGCCCTGGGGGAGCTCTTGATCGAACGGAACAGGCCGTCCACCCGCTCCCCGAAGAGGCCGCCATCCATCACGCCGCCCACGTTCAGCGCCCCCAGGAAAAAGCCGGAATCCTGCTGGGAGCCGCTGAAATCATAGAAGGCGCCCATGGTCTGCCCGTTCTGCGCGCCGCTGAGACAGCTGCACAGAATTTCGATAATCAGGGCGATGCCGTAGCCCTTGGCGCCGCCGAAGGGCAGCACGCAGGCCACGTCGGCGGGGTTGGTGGTGGGGGTTCCGGAGGCGTCGATTGCCCACCCCTCGGGGATGGGACGGCCCTCCTTCCGGGCCAGGGTGATCTTTCCCCGGGCGACGACGCTGGTGGCCATGTCCAGCACCAGCGGGCCGGACTCCCCGGCGGGAATGGCCACGGCCAGGGGGTTGGTGCCCAGCAGGGGCTCCCGGCCTCCAGTGGGGGCGATGGCGGCGGGGCCGTTGGCCATCGCCACCCCGATCATGCCTTGACGGGCGGCCATCTCGGCGAAATAGGCGGCGTAGCCGAAGTGATTTCCGCCCCTCACCGCCGCGAAGCAGCAGCCGTTCTCCCGGGCCCGCTGGATGCACAGGTCCATGGTATAGCGGGCGCTGGAGACGCCCATGGCGTTTTTCCCGTCCACCAGAAGAAAGGCGGGGGCGTCAGATATCACCTGGGGCTTTGCCACGGGGTCCACCAGCCGGTCCTTGACCCGCTGGTAATAGGTTTTCAGCCGGGTCACGCCGTGGGAGGCCACCCCCCGCATATCCGCGTTGACAAGGCTGTCGGCAAAGGCGCGGCTGTCCTCCTCGGGCAGGCCGGCGGACCGCATGACCTGACAGCAGAATTCTTTCAGCTTCCGGGTGTGGTATCTCATGGGCTTGTTCCTCCTTACTTGGCGGCGGCGCGCTTACGGTTGATGAAGGGCAGGGCCAGGAAGATGATGGACATGATGATGAGAATGATACAGATGGGCCGCTGAACAATGGACATCAGGGCGTTGGGCACGGAGTTGCCGTTCATGATGAAGGTGCGCACCCAGCCCTTCTCGGCGATGGGGCCCAGGATATAGCCCAGCACCACGGCGGACAGGTCGATCTTCAGGAACTTCAGGATGTAGCCCAGCACGCCGCAGACCAGCATGATGTACACGTCGGCGTAGGAGTTGCTGCAGGAGAAAGCGCCCAGCACGGTGAGCACCAGGATGCCGCTGGCCAAGAAGTTCTGGGGGATGCGGTTGACCTTGGCGAACTGAGCGGCGCCCAGCACGCCGATCACGCCCATGACGATGGCGGAGAACAGCAGGCCGAAGATGAAGGGGTAGGTGATGTTGGCCTTTACGGTGAACAGGTCGTTGCCGGGGGTCAGGCCGTGGAGCATCAGCGCGCCCATCAGAACGGCGGTCACGGCGTTGCCGGGGATGCCCAGGGTCATCATGGGGATCAGCGCGCCGCCGATTACGCCGTTGTTGGCGGATTCGGGGCCGGAGATACCGTCACGGCAGCCCTTGCCGAACTCCTCGGGGGTCTTGGACATGCGCTTGGCCTGATCATAGCCCATGAAGGCGGCCACAGAGCCGCCGGCGCCGGGGATGATGCCGATGATTACGCCCTCAATGCCGCACACCAGATAGATCAGGGGCTTGCGGATCAGGTCCCGCAGGCTGATTCGATACTTGTTCATGGAGCTCAGCGCGTTGTCCATGTTCATGGTGGCGTTTTTCTTGGCCACCATGGACAGCAGCTGGGAGATGGAATACAGGCCGATCAGGGTGGGGACGGTGGGGAAGCCGGTCATCAGGCTCATCTGGCCGAAGGTGAACCGGGCCATGCCGTACTGGGGGTCCATGCCGATACAGCCCAGCAGCAGGCCCACAACGCCGCCGATCAGGCCGTGAAGAATGTTCTTGGAGGACAGGGAGGCGATAATGGTCAGACCGAAGATGGCCAGGCACACGTTCTCCTGGGAGCTGAACTTCAGGGAGAAGTTGGCCAGAGGGGGCGCGATGGTGAGCAGGGCCACAAAGCCGATGAAGGTGCCCCAGAAGGAGGCCACGGCGGATTCAATGAGGGCCTCAGTGCCGTGGCCCTTCAGAGCCATGGCGTGGCCGTCCCAGCCGGTGGCGGCCGCGGAGGGGGTGCCCGGGGTGTTGACCAGAACGGCGGAGATGGAGCCGCCGTAGGTGGCGCCCACATAGACGCTGGCCAGCAGGATCAGGCCGGTGGCGGGCTCCATGCCATAGGAGACCGGGATCAGAACCGCGATGCCCATGGTGGCGGACAGGCCGGGCATGGCGCCGAAGCAGATGCCCAGAACCGTGCCGCCGAGAATCGCGATCAGATTGATGGGGCTGAGCGCCGTTGTCAGACCCAGCATGATATTAGACAGCATAGTACTACTCCTTTATCTCAGTATTGGGCCGCTCAGAACAGAAGTCCGGCGGGCAGAGGAATGTGAAGGAACATCTTGAAGGCGAAATAGATGACCACACACATGCCCAGGGCCACCACGGGGTATAAATACTTCTTCTGTTCCCGGGATTGATAGTAGGAGAAGCCGGCCACATAGAGGAAGGTCATAATGAAGTAGCCCACCCTGGAGGCCAGGAAAATGTACAGGGAAGAGACGGCCAGCGTGATGATGATGGAGATGAACTGCTCCGTGGTCAGGGGGGCGGAGGTGTCGATGGGGATGCCCTTTTTCTCCTTGTAGACAGCACGCCCCAGGTTCAGGGCGCACAGCAGAAAGCCCAGGGCGCACACAAAATAGGGGTAGGTCTGGCACTTCTCACTGACGCCGCCGGTCATGACAAAGAAGGCCGCGAAAATTGCCATGAGAAACAGCGTGCCTAGTTTTTCGATTTTATACAAAGGATTCTCCTCCTTTAATACTGACTTCCGATGAAAGCTCTCATTGGAAATTCCACACAGGGAAGGCGCTGAAGCGTTGAAAACAGGGAGCGGAACTGCATTCGCTGCCGTTCCGCTCCCTGCCGCGCAACTGAGGAAACCGCGTTTATTTAGATGCCGGAGTTGACCAGCTCGGTGTAGGTGGCCATCTCCTCCTTGTTGCTGACCTCAAAGTCCTGGCAGTTCAGGTAGTGGATGGGAAGGCCCATATTCTCGGCCTCCTCCAGGAAGCCGGGGTCGGCGCAGACCTTGCCGATGATGTCGGACCAGTACTGGACAATCTGGGGATCGGTGCCGGCCTTCATGGCGAAGCCGCGGGAGACGTACATCTCCACATCATAGCCGCACTCCTGCATGGTGGGCACGTCGGGCAGCTTGGAGAAGCGCTCGGAGCCGGCGGTGCACAGCACGGTGAACTGTTCGGGGGCGGCGGCAATGTCGGAATAGGACTGGGAGGCGGCCTCAATGTGGCTGCCCAGCAGGGCGGTCTTGGCCTCGGCAGAGCCGTCGAAGGCTACCACAGTCATGTTGTCGGTAATGCCGGCGGCCTCGGCCAGCATCAGGGGGGTGAAGTAGGCGGCGTTGCCGGTGCCGGAGCAGCCCAGGTTGACGGGATTGCTCTTGGTGTACTCAATGAACTCCTCCAAGGTCTGGAAACGGCTGTCGTCGGCGCGGACGGTAATCAGCCGCTCGTCGCGGACCATCATGGAGACCATGGCCATGTCGGTGGTGCAGTCGTAGGTCAGGGGCTTGTCCGCGGTGGGCACGTTGGAGGGGGAGGGGTTGTAGGCCAGCATGTAGGTGCCGTCGGCGTTGTATTTGAGCATTTCAGCGGCACCCACAGTGCCGGAGCCGCCGGTGACGTTGTTGATCACGATGTCAATATCGGTGTAGTTGGCGGCGTATTTGGCCATCAGCCGGGCGCCCAGGTCCACAGCGCCGCCGGCGGCGTAGGGGACGATCAGGGTCACGGTCTTGTTAGAGGGCTTGAACTCCCCGGGGTTGGAACTGACAGGATTGCTGCCGCCGGGATTGCTGCCGGAGGTATTGCCCTTGCCGCCGTCGCCGCAGGCGGTCAGGCTTATGGCCATCGCAAGAGCCAAGACAAGTGCGCTGAGTTTTTTCATGTTTCTGTTCTCCTTTTCATCATAACGTAATGTGGGTTTCTATCTTGAACCGCGGCGTTTGGAGCTGAGAGCCTCGGGTTCAAACTATTTTTATAAAAATGTGAATATTTTTAAAAAGATTTTTATTTCGCTCACAGAAGGAATTATATTTGAAAAAATTCAAAAGGCAAGGGCTGGCATGAAATAAAAAAATTATCTGCGTTTTTAATATAATTTTTTTGCGGATTTTAACATTTTGCGCAAAAGAACCCTGTCGAAAGCGAAAAAAATTTCATTGTATAATTTAAGAAATGTGAAATAATAAACGAATTGCGCCAAAAACTTTCATTATATAAAAGTGAGTTTTGTCAAATGGAATAATATCACGGTAAAGAGGCTTTGTAAAGCCCTGTCCCCCAAATAAAGTTTCATGCGAGACGCAAAAAAACCGTCAAACCGGCCGGCCGGGGCCGGAGGTTTGACGGGGATGTGTCCAATATTAAGGGTGGCGCAAGCAATATCAGCGGGGCTGGCCTGAGGGAGGAGCGCCCAGTTGGATGGAGATGGAGCGGGCTGTGGTCCGTACCGCATCGGTAAGGCGGTCCATTTCGGGGGCACTGAAACGCCCTTTGGGTCCGGTGACAAAGACCGCCGCGAAAACCTGACCCTGTGAATTGAAGATGGGAGCCGCAACAGACTCCACTGCGGGGTCCCGTTCGCCCAGACTTCTGGCAAACCCCAGCTCCCGAACCAGAGACAGCTCATCCCGGCTGGTGAAGGGATCCTGAGACAGCAGTCGGTCGGCATCCTCCGCCGGCATGTGGGCCAGCAGCACGCGGCCCGAGGCCCCCCGGGTGAGGGGGAGGGTGTTTCCGATCACGGGCACGAACCGGAGGGGCTGCGTCCCCTCCAGACGGGTGACGCAGGTGCGGCTGTCCCCGTGGCGCAGATAGATGCCCACGCTCTCCCCAAATTGGTCCCGCAGCTCCCGGAGGTATGGCTGAGCGATCCTGCACACGTCCATGTTGGACAGGGCGACATTTCCAATCCGGGCCAGCTGAAAGCCCAGGTAATAGCGCCCGTCCTCCGCGCTTTTGTGGATGTAATTCCGCGCCTCCAGGGTACCCAGGATGCGCAGCGCGGTGCTCAGCGACAGGCCGGAGGCCCGGGCCAGCTCCGTCAGTGAGAGGGAGGGCCGGCCGCTGGAGAAGCAGTCCAGAATCGACAGCGCCCGCTCCACCGCGCGGACAGTTCCATTGTCTGAAGCCATGTTTGAATCACCACCACCTCTACTGTAGCAATTTTTTTTCCCGAAATCAAGAACAAATTTTCCGGCGGAGGAAATTTGCTCAGCCCTCCGCCACGTCCCTGTTTTCTGTCCCTGACAAAAAAGCGAGAAGATAATTGTGAATTTTGACAGTTGAAATTGGGACATGCTCCGTATAAAATTTTATATATCGAAACTGACTTCCGCTAAATGAAACTATGGAGCGGAGTGTGTGCTTGGCGGGAGACAGAAAATTGTCAGGAGGCTGATTCAAATGGGAAGAGAAGCGCTGGAGGGCGTCAGAGTGCTGGATATTTCAACGGTGATTGCAGGGCCGTGGGGGGCCGGCCTGCTGGCCGACTTCGGGGCCGAGGTAATCAAGGTGGAGATGCCCGGCCGGGGGGATGCTTTCCGGGCGATGGGACCGCTGAAGGACGGCGTCAGTATCCGCTGGCCCTCCATGGGGCGGAACAAGAAGAGCATTACCCTGGACTTTCACTATGAGGAGGGCCGGAGGCTGTTCCTGGAGCTGGTGGCCAGGAGCGACGTGATTATTGAGAACTTCCGCACCGGGACGCTGGAGAAGTGGGGCCTGGGGATGGACGTGCTCCGGGAAGCTAACCCCCGGATCATTGTCACCCATGTGACAGGCTACGGGCAGACCGGCCCCTACAGCAGGCTGGCCGGGCTGGGCACCCCCCTCCAGGCCTTTTCCGGCATGACCTATATGCAGGGCTATCCCGACCGGCCCCCGGTGAGCCCGCCCTTCGCCCTGGCCGACTACATCGCCGGGCTGAACGCCGTCATCGGCACGCTGATGGCCCTGTATCACCGGGACTGCCTGGAGGGGAAGCCCCAGGAGGTGGACATCAGCCTGTATGAGGGCATTTTCCGCATGGAGGAGGCCATGGTGGCCCAGTACGACCTCTTCGGCACGGTGCGGGAGCGATCCCCCATGCCCAGCGGGGCCAGCTGCCCCATCGGGACTTTTGAGACGGCAGACCACCGTTTTGTCATCCTGGTGTGCAGCACCAACCCGGTGTTTGAGCACCTGTGCGCGGCCATGGAGCGGCCCGACTGGCTGCCCAAATACGCCCTGGCCAAGGACCGCCTCGCCGACCCCAAGCCCATCATGGACGCCGTGTCCGCCTGGATCGGGGGACTCGCCTTCGGCGAGCTGAAGGCCCGCTGCGACGGGGCGGGGGTGCCCATCTCCGCCATTTACAGCATGAAGGACATCTTCGAGGACCCCCAGTATGCCGCCAGGGAGGACATCCTCCAGGTGCCCTGCGAGGAATTCGGCTCAGTGAAGATGCCCGGGGTGTTTCCCGTCCTGTCGGAGACTCCGGGGGCGGTGAAGTGGGCGGGACCCAGGTTGGGGGCTTTCAACGATGAGATTTACAAGGACCTGCTGGGCAGGACCCAGGAGGAGCTGGACCAGCTGCGGGCCAGACAGGTGATCTGAGGAATCGGGAAAAAGGAGTGACAGTAGGATGCGCACGGCCAAACAAATTACCCTCTGCGAGGTGGGCCCCCGGGACGGCCTTCAGAGCGAGAAGGTCCGGCTGACGGCGGAGCAGAAGGTGGAGCTGATTCAGGATATGGCGGGGGCCGGCTTTCGGGTGATCGAGGTGGGCAGCTTTGTCAGCCCCAAGGCGGTGCCCCAGATGGCCGATACCGACGAGGTGTTTCAAAAAATCGACAGGTCCCCTGGCGTGGAGTATCGGGCCCTGATCGCCAACGTCAGAGGGGTGGACCGGGCGGCGGCCTGCGGCTGCCGGAAGGTGAAGCTGAACGTCTCGGCCAGCGAGGCCCACAACCTGGCCAACCTGAACTGTACCCCGGACCAGACAGTGGCGGGCTTCGCCCAGTGCGTCAGCCGGGCGGAGGACCAGGGGATCGGGACTTCGGGGTCTATCTCCATGGCCTTCGGCTCCCCCTGGGACCGGGAGATCCCGTTGGACGCCGTGAAGAAAATTGTGGATGCCTACCTGAAGGTGGGGATTACCGAGATATCCCTGTCCGACGCAGCCGGTGTGGCCTATCCCAGTCAGGTCTATGAGATGTCGCTGGAGATGCGGCGGGCCTACCCCCAGGTGCGCTGGTGGCTCCACTTCCACAACACCCGGGGGCTGGGAGTGGCCAACATCCTGGCGGGCATGGGGGCTGGCATGACGAATTTCGACACCAGCTTCGCCGGAGTGGGGGGCTGTCCCTTTGTTCCCGGGGCGGCGGGCAACGTGGCAACGGAGGACGTTCTTCACATGTGCGGCCAGATGGGGGTGGAGACCGGAATTGACCTGGACCGGGCGATGGACGTGAGCCGGAAGGTGGTGGGGATGCTGGGACACAGCACCGACAGCTATCTTCTCCGGGCAGGCAAGACCAGCGACCTGATCCGGGAGCTGCCCACGGGCCAGCTGAAAAATCAGGTGAAATAAAAGTTCTGCCATGAAAGGGCTGACAGCCGCTGGTTTACCGCCGGAGCTGCCGGCCCTTAAACCGGCAGTTTACCGCGGAGGAGGAATACGTCCTCATAGATCGGGCATCTTTGAGACGGCGGAATGCGCCCTCCCCCGGGCGGCCATTCCCTAAATCCATTTATCTCACCCTCCCGGACCCCAGGTTCGAAGACGGACTGACCTTGCCCCCTTCGGAGCCGTTTGTATGCTGTGTCTGCCATGCGCTCAGTCAATTTATGGCGGGGTATGCCGGCCGGATCAGGCAGTACAGGCCCAAGAACAGAAGCAAGCGGACTGCTCACCAGAGCGGTCCGCTACTTTTTTATTCGATTCAGCCGCCCAATCAGCGCCTGGGCGGCGATACCGGTGAACAGTCCGGCGATCACAGCGGCGATGATCAGGTAGGGCAGCCAGGCCGTCACGGCCCAGGAGCGCAGGACGGCGCAGGCGGCCAGCAGTTGGCCGAGATTGTGGAAGACGGCGGCCACGGGACTGGCCAGCCAGATCTGTTCCCCGGTGAGCAGCCTCCTCAGCAGACACAGGGCGCACCAGCTCAAAAGGCCCCCGGCGGCGCTGTAGATGAGGGGCATCATCTGCCCGGAGAAGACCGCTCCCAGGAAGACCCGGGCGGACAGCACCAGCAAAGCGTCCCCCGGTCCCATGGCGAACATGACATACACGGTGACAATATTCGCCAGCCCCAGCTTGACCCCGGGGACAGGGACGACGGGCAGATGTGCCTCCGCCAGAAAGATGGTCAGGGCGATGGCGGTAAGCAGGGCCAGCCGGGTGACCCGACCCGCCCCCTTAACCGGCCGCCCCATCCACATCGCCTCCGTCCCCTGTGATCTCAATCACCAGCCTGTGGGGCAGGCAGACGATGGGGACTGTTCCGTCCGAAATCCACCCCTGCTTCACACAGATCTGGTCGGGGCAGTCGGCTTCCGACACACAGATCCGGCCCCGCTCCACCAGGACGGTGTTGCGTCCGCGCCCGTCCTCCAGAGTAAGGGTGCGGGGCTCAGTCACCCGCTCCAGGTCGATCTCCTCGATCAGAAGGCCGTCCCGGGTGATCCGGGCCACGGAGGCCTGCGCCTTTTGCTGCCGGAACAGCAGCCACCCCGCCGAGGCGGCCACGGCGGCAATCAGCACAAGCAGGATCCCCTTCGTCTTCATTCCAGCACTACCACCTCCCGGCTCTCACAGCCCTCTGCCAGGGAGAAGCGGCCCTCCAGTCCGGCAGTGCGGTAGATTTCCCCCTTTTCCGTCACGAAAAGGGCCTCAAATTCCAGCTCGGGGTGGTCCCGCCAGAAGGCGGTCCCCTCCTCCAGCCCCATGACGAACAGGGCGGTGGACAGCCCGTCGCAGGTCAGGGCCGAGGGGGACACCACCGTCACCGAGGCCAGCCCCGACCGGGCGGGGGCGGCGGTGTCCGGGTCCAGAATGTGCCAGTAGGTCACTCCATCCGCCTCAAAGTACCGCTGATAGCCCCCGGAGGTGCCCATAGCCATGTCCTCCAGATCCACCACGGCGAAGTAGCCCGCCTCCGCCGCCGGGTCCCGGATACCGATGCGCCAGGGGGATCCGCCGGGCTTAGTGCCCACCGCCACGATGGTGCTCTGGCCCAGGTCCAGCAGGGCGGAGGCCACCCCAGCCCCCCGCGCCTGTTCGGCCAGCCAATCCCCGGCAAAGCCCTTGGCCACCGCGCCCAAGTCGATCTCCATCCCGGCGGGAAGGGTGACCACATCTCCCTCCAGACTGACGGCGGTATAGTCGATCTTTTCCGTCAGCTCCGCCAGCTCGGCGGGGGAGGGCACCCGGTGCTCCTCCTGGGTAAAGCCCCAGGACTTCACCGCCGGGTAGGCGGTAATGTCCAGCGCTCCGCCGGTAACGGCGCACAGCTCCAGGGCCCGCGCCAGCACCTCGGCCGTGGGCGCGTCCACCTCCACCTTCTGTCCTTTCGAGTGGTTGATTTGATTCACATCACCGAGCTCGTTGTTTACAGAAAGCAGACTATCCAGTCTTCTCAGGGCCACATTCATCTGATCCTGCACACGCCGGTTTTCCTTTTCATCCTCGCCGTAAAAGGTAAAACTCATGAACGTATTCATGGCGAAGGTGGAAAACTCCACCGGCTCCGGGTCCCTTTTGCAGCCCGGCAGGGCACAGAGAACCAGCGCCAGCAGGACGGAAAGTATCCGTTTTCTCATAAAATCTCCCGATACATGGCGGCGGCGTCCGCCTTGCCTACATTGTCGGCCACCACCAGCACCTCCACCTTGACGGTGTTGGCCCCGAAGCGCAGCTCCAGCCGGTCACCCACTTTTACGTCGTAGCTGGCCCGGACGGGCCGGCCGTTGACGGAGACCCGCTCGTTGTCGCAGGCCTCGTTGGCCACGGTGCGCCGCTTGATGAGCCGGGAGACCTTTAACCATTTATCCAATCTCATGGGCCTTCTCCTTTCAAAGAAGAAGAGGCGCCGTCCCCGCGGTGCCCCCTCTTCCTCTTTCTGAACAATGATTCAATTAGCGAGCCACAGCGTCCTTCAAAGGCTTGCCGGCCTTGAAGACCGGGGCCTTGGAGGCGGGAATGGGAATGGGCTCCTTGGTCTGGGGGTTGCGGCCCATCCGCTCTGCCCGGGTCTTCACCTCAAAGGAGCCGAAGCCCACCAGCTGAACCTTCTCACCCCGGCGTAGAGCCTCGGTGATCACGTCGATCACTGCGGAGACGGCCGCCTCGGCGTCTTTTTTGGACAATTCGGCTTTCTCGGCCACTTCCGCGATCAGTTCTGTCTTGTTCATGTTTTGTCCTCCTGTGCATAGATTGACAGCCCTTGCTTTTCCGGCTGCCGGAAATATATACTTAAAACCCTTCGGAAATCTGCGCTCACAGCCGTAAGCCGCCGGTCTCGCCTTCTGCAGGCCTGCGGGCTGTAAACACAAATCCGTCCCAGGCGTTAAGTCTCGGTCTTGGCCCTGTCCCACAGCGCCTCCAGGGCCGGGACGTCCAGCCTGTCCAGGGGGCCGGGGGCCAACTCCTCCACCCGCCGGAAGCGGCGAATGAACTTCTCGCAGGCCTTCTCAAGGGCGGTCTCGCCGTCCACGCCGGCGAAGCGGCCCGCCTTGACGGCGGAGAAAAGCAGGTCGCCCAACTCCTCCTCCACGTTGGAGCCCTCCCGGACGGCGGTCTGGAACTCCTCCAGCTCCTCGGCAAGCTTGTCCATAGCGGGGGCGGGGTCTCTCCAGTCGAAGCCCGCCTTGGCCGCCTTGCTCTGGAGCTTGGCCGCCCTGGTGAGGGCGGGCAGGGCCCGGGCCACGCTGTCCAGGGAATCGGCGGCGGTTTTCTGTCCCTTCTCCGCCCGCTTCCGGGCGTCCCAGGCGGACAGGGCCCCGTCCGGGTCTGCCGCCTCCGCCGTCCCGAAGACGTGGGGGTGGCGGAAGACCAGCTTTCTGCAAATGCCGTCCACCACGTCGTCGAAGGTGAAGCACCCCGCCTCCTGGGCCATACGGGCATGGAAGACCACCTGGAGCAGTACGTCGCCCAGCTCCTCCTTCAGATTGTCCATATCACCCCGGTCGACGGCGTCGGCGGCCTCATAGGCCTCCTCCAGCATATTGTCCCGGATGGACCGGTGTGTCTGCGCCTGATCCCAGGGACATCCCCCGGGGGAGCGGAGCAGCTCCATGATTCGGATCAGGTCGTCCATCCCGCAACGCTCCGCTATCTGAAAATTTACCACATTTTATCTCCCTTATCAAGTCTTTTTTATCTGTTTTTTAAAAGACAAAGAAACTTTCACGTTTTCGTGTCCCGTCCGCCCTTCTTTTACAGGCGAAGCAGTTTCGCCAGCTTGTCGCCCTTGGGCATCAGGGCCAGGTCATCCCGGGAGATGGCCCGCAGGGCAGCGACCAGCACCAGATAGATTGCCATGGCCACGCCGATGGCCGCCAGAACGGCGATGGCGTTTCCAGTGGCGCTCAAAACGGCCTCAGTCTCTCCCTTGGGAACCGAGCTGAGCACCCGGGACGACAGGCCGTATACCGCCCAGGCCGCCCCGCCCATCACGGCGGAGGCCGCCAGGGGCTTCAAAAATATCTCCAGATACCGGGGCCGCCGGGGGATGACCCGGGCGATGAGAAACAGGTCCAGCAGCAGGCACAGCCCGAAGCACAGGATGTTGCCCACCGGCGCGCCGTAAATGCCCACCTGAGGCAGAGCCACCACGTTGTAGTTGGCGAAGATTTTCACCCCGCCCCCCAGCAGCATCACCAGGATGGGCAGGTTGACAAAGCCGTAGGCCTGGAGGATAGAGTTACACACCAGCATCAGGCACACAAACACGGTAGCGAGGCCCAGGGTGGACAGCAGCGGTCCGGCCAGGGCGCTCTCCATCTTAGGGAAGAGGAGCTGAATGATGGGGGTGCCCAGCACGAACAGCCCAACCCCCATGGGGAAGGCCAGCAGGGCGGTGACGCGCAGGGCGGAACCGGCCACCTGGTTGGCCCCCTGGCGGTCCCGGCGGGCCAGCGCCCCGGAGACGGTGGGGATCACCGAGATGGTGATGGCGGTCATCAGGGCGGTGGGCAGGTTGTAGATGGTCAGGGAGCTGCTGTAGTTGCCGTACAGGGTGCGGCTGATTCCCTCCAGGGTGGTGTGCAGGGCCAGGGCGGCCTCCTCCAGGGCGGTGAGGGCCGTGCCGCCGGACAGTGCCTTCTGGGCCGCCTCCGCCTGGGGAGCGAGAGTAGCCATAGCGGCCGGCACGCCCTCCGCCAGCAGCTCCTTCCAGGCGGCAGCGGTCTCCTCCAGGGGGGCAAAGTCCACAAAGCTCCGATACAGATCCCAGCAGGCGGGATTTTCCAGCAGGGCCTTCTGCACCTGCCCCTGGACCAGGGAGGTGTCAATCACCGTGACAATACCCACCATGGAGGAGCTGAGGGTAATGGGGATGGCAATACGCAGGATATCCCGGATGATGGTCCCCGCCTCGTCGGGCACGTCCCGAGTCCGGCCGGGTTCCAGGGCCCGGTTAATCAGAAAGCTGATTACCATATAGGCCAGGGCCACCATGGTGCCCACGGTCACACCGGTGATGGCGCCGGCGGCGGCTGTCTCCGGGGGCTGCCCCATTTTAATCATGGCGTAGGCCAGAGACAGGCCGATGAACAGCTTGCATATCGCCTCGATGATCTGGGAGATCGAGGTGGGGGTCATGTTGAGGTGCCCCTGACTGTAGCCCCGGAGGGCGGCCAGACAGCCCACGCACACCACCGCCGGGGCCAGGGCCCGGATGCCGGCGGCGGCTTTGGTGTCGTTCATCAGTCCGGCCAGGGCATCCGCCCTGAAGTACATCACCAGGAAGGAGACCGTTCCCAGGATGAGGAACATACTCAAGGCAATCTGAAATGTGCGCCGCACCTGGTTGCGCCGGCCCTGGGCGTTGGCCTCGCTCACCAGCTTGGACACCGCCACCGGCAGGCCGGCGGTGGAGATGGTGAGCAGGACGGCGTAGATGTTATAAGCGTTGTTGAAGTCGGCGTTGCCCTGGGCCCCGATGATGTTGTTCAGGGGGATCTTGTAGAACATGCCGATCAGCTTGACCACGATAGCGCCCGCCGCCAGAATGGCCGCTCCGCCGAAGAAGGTATTCTGTTTTGGTCCGCCGACCCGGCGGGAGGGCGCGTCATATCGGGCCATAGGCCGCCTCCTAATTAGTCGAAGATACGGGGCAGAGCGTAGTTTTTCACCTCGGACCGGATGCGGTCCATATCCAGGGTCAGGAACGCCCCATTTTCATATATGATTTTTCCCCGGGCCATATTCATCACCACGTTGGAGGGGGCGGCGGAATAGACCAGGTTCTCCATAATATCGTGGCAGGGGAAGAGGTTGGGGTGGGTGAAGTCCACTAGGATCAGATCGGCGATTTTGCCGGGAGCGAGCACCCCCGTCTCCCGGCCCAGGGCCCTGGCTCCGTTGACGGTAGCCATGGCCAGGATATCCGCCGCGGACAGCTGGCCGTGGTCCTCCCCAAAGCTGTAATTCTGAATCAGAGCGGCCACCTTCATCTCCTCAAACATATTGTGGCTGTTGTTGGAGGCCACCCCGTCGGTGCCCAGGGCCACGCTCATCCCGCACTCCCGCAGGAAAAACAGGGGAGCTACCCCGGATATCAGCTTCAGGTTGGACACCGGGTTGTGGACGGCGGTAACCCCCCGCCTGGCAAACAGCTCCGCATCGCCGCCGGACAGATAGACGCAGTGGGCGGCGACGCCGCCGTTTTCCCACACGCCATATCGGTCCAGCAGGGCCGCGGGGGTTGCGCCGTACTTTTCCAGGCACTTCTCATGCTCCGAATGGGTCTCCGACACATGGGCGTGCATCCGCAGGTTGTGCTTCTGGGCAAAATCCGCCACCCACTCCCACGCCGGGGGGCAGGAGGTGTATTCCGCATGGATGGACGCGTCCACCAGGATCTGCCCGTCCCCGGCGTTGTGCCAGTTTTCATAGAGGCGGATGTGGTTGGCGCAGTCATTGCAGGTCTCCGGGGAAAAATCCGACGGGTCGCCGAAGTACACCGCCCCGCAGGACAGGTTGGCGGAGATTCCCGCCTCCAGCACCGTTTTGGCAATAGTCTCGGTGTTCATATACATGTCGGCGATGCAGGTGATGCCCGAGGCGATCATCTCCGCCAGACCCAGTGCCGCCCCGGCGGCCACGCACCGGTCGTCCAGCCTGCCCTCGGCGGGGAAAATGTAATCGTTGAGCCAGGTGTGCAGGCTGCAGCCCCCGCCGTAGCCCCGCATGAGGGTCATGGGCACATGGGTGTGGGCGTTGACCAGACCGGGCGTCATCACCTTTCCGGCGCAGTCGATCACACGGTCAAACTCCCCGGCCGGTCGGGCGGTCCCCACTGAAACGATTTTGGTCCCCTCCACCGCCACAAAGGCGTCCGTCAAAACCGGCCGGGCCGGGTTCATGGTGACGGCGGTTACGTTGCTGAATAGAATTGCCATAGAGGCCTCCTAAATTTTGTGCAGGGGCGGCCTGTGGCCGCCCGCAGGCTATACGCAGACGATCACGGACGGCCACAGGCCGCCCCTGTAGGGGTCACAGCTTCCCCAGGCAGGCCCTTACCAGCCCGGAGAATTTCTCCCTGGCGGCGGCGGCGGCGTCCAGTACCTCCTGCTCGCTGAGGGGCTGGTCCAGGATGCCGGCGGCCATGTTGGACAGCAGGGTGAGCCCCAGCACCTCCATGCCGCAGTGGCCGGCCACGATCACTTCGGGGGCGGTGGACATGCCCACGGCGTCCCCGCCCAGCAGGCGGACGGCCCGGATCTCCGCCGGGGTCTCATACTGGGGGCCGTAGCAGTAGAAATAGACCCCCTCCCGCAGGGGGATGCCCCGCTCTTTGGCTGTCTCACGGGCCAGCTCCTGAAGCCGGACGGTGTACAGGCTGGAGGCGTCGGGGAAGCGGACACCGAAGTCGGGCAGGTTCTCCCCACGGAGGGGAGATTCAGAGAACATCTTGATCTGGTCGGTAATGAGCATCAGGTCGCCGGCCTTCCAGTCGGTGTTGACGCACCCGGCGGCGTTGGTGACGATCAGCGTGCCGCACCCCAGCAGCCGCAGCACCCGGACCGCGTAGGACACCTCCTCATAGGAGTAGCCCTCGTAGTGGTGCATCCGTCCCTGCATCACCGCCACCTTCTGGCCCTCCAGCAGGCCAAAGACCAGCCGGCCCTTGTGGCCGGGGGCGGTGGATGCCTTAAAGTGGGGGATGTCCTGATAGTCGATGACGGCGGCGTGTTCCACCTCGTCCCCCAGGTAGCCCAGGCCGGAGCCCAGCACCATGGCCACCTTGGGGACAAACCCTCCCAGTCTCTCCCGGATGGCCTCAGCGCTGGCCCGGTACTGCTCCATCGTGTAGTCCATAGGCTCCTCCTTACAGCTTTCCGCCGCAGGAGCGGCAGAATTTGTCGTTTTTCCCGCAGGGCTCCCCGCAGGCGGGGCAGGTCTGGGACTGCTTCAGGTCGGCAATGCGGCCCTTCAGCTCGGCGATCCTTCCCGCCTTCTCGTCCGCCTGGTTCAGCAGGGCGGTCACCGCGCCGCCCTCGGGCAGCTGGCCCTGGTGGGTGTCCACCATCACCTGGCCCAGCTGGCGCAGAACGTCGTTATACTCCCCGTTCAGGTCGAAAAGCTGGACGTTCAGCTTGGCCACGTCCACCATCTGTCCCGCCTTCCGGCCCGCCGCCCGGGCCCCGTCGGCGGCGGCGTCGGCGGCGTAGTTGGCCGCCCCTTTCACCTGCTCCAGCAGTGCCCTCACCTTCTCGTCCATAACCATACTCCTCCAATCTAAAATTTTACTGTGTGTATTTTACACCAAACGACGGGGGATTGCAAACTATTTTGTTCCAGCTCCGGCGAGTTCCTAAAACCGCTGACAGATTTCCTATTGACAATATCGGCTTTCCTATTACAATTACCTGTAACGAAACCGCTCCAGAAAGGGGAGAACCGCCACGAAACATTCCCGCCGTCCGTTTTCCTCCGCCCAGATTATCGCCCTGGGCTTTGCCGCCGTCATCCTGCTGGGAGGGCTGCTGCTCACGCTGCCTCCCGCCACCAGAGACGGCCGGGGGGCGTCCCTGGGTGACGCCCTCTTCACCGCCACCTCGGCCATCTGCGTCACCGGTCTGGCCGTCCAGGACACCGCCACATACTGGACCGGCTTTGGACAGGGGGTCATTCTGCTCCTGATCCAGGTGGGGGGGATGGGGGTGGTCACCTGTGCCGTCACCCTCTTCGCCCTGGCGGGGCAGAAGCTCACCCTGCGGCAGCGGGGCACCATGCAGGAGGCCATCGCCGCACCCAGGCTGGGGGGCATCGTCCGGCTCACTGGCTTCATCCTGCTGGTGACGGCGGCGGTGGAAGCGCTGGGGGCCGTGCTGCTGTCTGTCCACTTCTGCCGGGAGCTCGGCGGCCCCAAAGGGGTCTGGTATGGGCTGTTTCACTCGGTCTCCGCCTTTTGCAACGCCGGCTTCGACCTGATGGGGGAGCGGGCCCGGTTCTCCTCCCTCACCGCCTTTCCCGCCCGGCCCCTGGTCAATATCGTAATCATGCTCCTGATTATAACCGGCGGTATTGGCTTCACCACCTGGGAGGATATCCGGACCCACCGGCTGAACCTGCGCCGCTACCGCATGCAGAGTAAGCTCATCCTCACCGCCACCCCGCTGCTTATCCTGCTCCCCGCCGCCTATTTCTACCTCTTCGAGTTTGCAGCCCTGCCCCCGGGCGAGCGGTTCTGGGGTTCTGTCTTCCAGTCTGTGACCGCCCGGACTGCGGGCTTCAACACCTTGGACCTGAGCCTGATGAGCGAGGGGGGACAGGGCCTGATGATCCTTCTCATGCTTATCGGCGGGGCCCCCGGCTCCACGGCAGGAGGCATGAAGGTGACCACCCTGGCCGTGCTGCTCTCCACCGCCGTGTCCGTCTTCCGCCGCCGGGAGGACACCTGCTTCTTCGGCCGGCGTGTCGAGGAGGGGACGGTGCGCAGCGCCGCGGCTATCCTCACCCTGTACCTCGCACTCTTTCTGGGGGGCGGCTTCCTCATCAGCCGGCTGGAGGACCTGCCCCTGCTGCCCTGCCTGTTCGAGACCGCCTCGGCGGTGGGCACCGTGGGCCTCACCCTGGGTCTCACCCCGGAGCTGGGAGCGGCGTCCCACGTGATTCTGGCCGCCCTGATGTACTGCGGCCGGGTGGGGGCCCTGACTCTGGTCTTCGCCGCTCTGTCCCGCCGGGAGAACAGCCCCGCCCGGCTGCCCAGTGAAAAACTGATTGTGGGCTGAAGGAGGTAACGCTATGAAATCTGTACTGTTGATTGGGCTGGGCCGCTTTGGCCGGCACATCGCCCAAAAGCTGGGCGATCTGGGCCACCAGGTGCTGGCGGTGGACAGCGACGAGGCCCGTGTGAACGATGTGCTGCCCTGGGTGACCAACGCCCAGATCGGAGACAGCACCAACCGGGAATTCCTCTCCGGCCTGGGAGTCCGGAACTTCGACGCCTGTATTGTGGCCATCGGGGACAATTTTCAAAATTCTCTGGAGACCACCGACCTGCTCAAGGAACTGGGGGCGAAAAAGGTGATCGCCCGGGCGAGCCGGGGGGTGCAGGAGAAATTCCTCCTGCGCTGCGGAGCCGACGAGGTGGTCTACCCGGAGAAGCAGCTGGCCGCCTGGACAGCCATCCGCTGCGCCTCGGAGTATATCCTGGACTACATCGAGCTGGATGGGAATTACTCCATATTTGAGCTGGCCGTCCCGGCGGAATGGGCCGGGAAGACGGTTCTCCAGTTGGACCTGCGGAAGAAATATGGGATCAATATCCTGGGGTTCCGGCGCGGTGGAGTGCTGGACATGTGCGTCCTGCCCGAGACCGCCCTCACCCCTGATTCCTCCGTTCTGGTCCTGGGACAGGACAGGGCGGTACAGAAGTGCCTGCGCATCTGACCGGGGGCGGCATCCGGCCGCCCCTGCTTATTGCTATTTTTCCCGTATTGTGGTAAAATAAGACATTGACATACCAGGGTGCATTCCCGCAGAGAGAAAAGGGGGCTGTCGTTATGCGCAAGCTGGTCATCGAAAGGGCCGCGGTCAAGCACAATCTGTCCGTGATCAAGGAGCGGGCGGCGGGAGCGGTCATCTATGGGGTCCTCACCGGCGACGGAGGAGGCGCGGGGGTTGTCCCCATGGCGCGGCTCCTCCGGGCGGAGGGCATCGGCCGCTTTGCCGTCTACGACGTGAAGGACGCGGAGAAGCTGCGTCAGGCCGGCTTTGAGGACGAGGAGATTCTCATGCTCCGCTCCACCACCGACCGGGAGGAGCTGGAGCGGCTGGTGGACCTGAACGTGGTGTGCACCGTCTCCTCGGTGGACACCGGCCTGGCCCTCAACGCCCTGGCGGAAAACCGGGCCACTGTGGCCTGCGCCCACATCCAGGTAGACACGGGGATGGGCTTCGGCGGCTTTCTGGTCAGCGAGCCGGAGAAGATCCTCCTGGCCTACCGCTCCCTGTCCAACGTGGCCCTGGAGGGCATCTACACCCAGCTCCACGGCATGAAGCCCAACGACCCGGAGGCCATGCGGCAGCTGGAGCAGTTCCACCAGGTGCTGGACACCATCCACCAGGCGGGCTATGAGACGGGGGTGGTCCACGCCGCCGGCTCCTTCGCCCTGCTCCACAACGACGCCGCCCGGCTGGACGGGGTGCGGGCGGGCTCCGCCATTCTGGGCCGCTGCCGCCGCACCCGGGACGACCGGCTGAAAACGGTGGGCTACGGACAGGTCCCCCTGGCCGAGGTCCGCTGGCTACCTAAAGGCCACCGCCTGGGGACGGACAGGCCCATCGTGCTGAAAAAACCCGTGCGGGTGGCGGTGCTCCCTGTGGGCTATCAAAACGGCCTTGGCGTCTCCCGGCCCCGGGAGACCGGCTTTTGGGCCCTGTGGCAGCGGTGGATCAGATCCCGGAAGCGGATTGTCCGGGTGGGGGACCAGAAGGTCCGGGTCATCGGCCCCATCGGTGCCACCGAGACCCTGCTCAACGTCACCAGTATCAAGTGTTCCGCCGGCGACCTGGCTGTCTTCGACGTCGATCCCCTCTTCGCCAAGGGGTTTGTGACGGAATTCCGGTGACGTGACTGCGGGAGAGGCCTGTGGCCGCCCGCTATTCTCGGAACCGCCCTGTGAACCGCGGGCGGCCACGGGCCGCCCCTACAAGATACAAGCGAGGTTTTGTCATGCCTGACCTGAAATTCCAGCCGCTGCTCTTTGGCGGCGACATCAACGTATACAGCGTGGCCCGGGCCTTTCACGAGGCCTACGGGGTGCGCTCCGTGGCCTATGGTAAATACCCCTCCTTTCCCTGTCACGGCAGCGCCATCCTCGACTACCGGGTCTGTCCCGACAACGAGGACGAGGGGGCCTTCCGCCGCAACATCCAGGCGGCGGCGGCGGAGTTCTCCGACAGAAAGGTCATTTTGCTGGGCTGCGGGGACAGCTACGTCCAGCTGGCCGCCCACTGCAAGGATTCCCTGCCCGAAAACGTGATCGCCCCCTACATCGACGGGGCGCTGCTGGACACCCTCATCAACAAGGAAAAGTTTTATGAGCTGTGCGACCGGTATGGGGTAGCCCACCCGGCCACCTTCATTTACGATCAAGCTATGGGCCACAACTTTACCCTCCCCTGGGGTCCGCCCTACATCGCCAAGCCCGCCGACAGCGTGGCCTACTGGGCCTGCGGCGACCACTCCCTGGCCAAGGTCTATATCTGCCAGAGCCGGGAAGAATTGCTGGAGAGCCTGGACCATGTCTACGCCGCCGGCTATCAGGACCACATGGTCCTCCAGGAGTTCATCCCCGGGGACGACAGCTATATGCGGGTGCTCACCAGCTACTCCGACCGCAGCGGCCGGGTGACCACCATGTGCCTGGGCCACGTCCTGCTGGAGGAGCACTCCCCCCACGGCATCGGCAACCACGCCGTCATCCTCACCGAATGCGACGAAGAGCTGGAGGGTAAAATCAAAGAGCTGCTGGAGGCGCTGCACTTCGTGGGCTTCTCCAACTTCGATATCAAGTACGACCGCCGGGACGGGAAATACAAGGCCTTTGAGATCAACTGCCGGCAGGGGCGGAGCAACTACTACGTCACCGGCGCGGGCCACAACATCGCCCGGATGGTGGTGGAGGACCGGGTCGAGGGGAAGGACCTGCCCTTCACCATGACCAAAAACCGTTCCCTGTGGCGGATGGTGCCCAAAAAGGTGGCGTTTAAATTCACCCCCAGGCAGTATCACGAGGAGATGCGGGCCCTCATCCGGGCCGGGGCGGATTCTCACTCCCTGGTCTACGCCAAAGACGCCTCCCTCAAGCGCCGCCTGCGGGTCGCCAAGAACCATCTGGGCAATATCAAGCGGTTTGACCAGTATAATAAGGTCCCCAACGAGGAGTAATCTATGTCAAGCTACCGTCTCGGCGTTCTGGGCGGCATGGGCCCCCAGGCCACCAACACCTTCTATCAGTTCATCATCGACCGCACCGCCGCCCGGTCGGATCAGGAGCATGTCAACGCTCTGATCCTCTCCGATGTGGACATGCCCGACCGCACCGCCGCCATTCTGGGCGGTGAGGCGGAGCGGGAGGCGGTCTATCAGCGGCTGCTGGCCGACGCCCGGCTGCTGGAGGGGGCGGGGTGTACCTGCATCGCCGTCCCCTGCAACACCTCCCACTTCTTTCTGGACCGGGTCCAGGGGGAGATCGGCGTGCCCATCCTCCACATGATCCGGGAGACCGCCCTGCTGCTGGCCGGACAGGGCCTGAAGCGCCCCGGCATCCTGGCCACCGACGGCACCATCCGGACCGGACTGTATCAGAAGGAATTTGCCGCCGCCGGAATTGAGGCCGTGGTCCCCTCCCGGCCGGCCCAGGAGCTGGTGATGTCCCTGATCTATGACGACGTGAAGGCCGGCCGGGACGGCGACCCCCAGAAGTTCGCCGCCATCCACGAGGACCTCCTCTCTCAGGGCTGCGACTGCGGGGTGCTGGCCTGCACCGAGCTTTCGGTCTTCGCCGACAAGCACCACCTGCCCCACTTCTACACCGACGCCATGGCCGTCCTGGCCCAGCGGGCGGTGGAGGCCTGCCACCGGCCCCTGCGGCATATTTTTATCAAGTAGACAAGGGAGTTGAGCGACGTGAACCCTGTTCCCGATATGGACGGCCGGCTCTACTGGGCCATTCTCCGCTCCCAGGGCCGCTGGGCCGACAGCCTCTACGACTTGAAAAAGATCAAGGTACTCAAGGATTTCGCCGGGTCCATCGACCCCTACTGCGAGCGCCCCTGGGGCAGGCTGGCCCCCGGAAATTTTCCGCCATCGGCCATATGGAGAACCTGCACACCCTGATCTTCGACTGCCGGCTCCGGCCCGACCAGATGCAAGAAGCTGAAAAAGCTGGACCTCCATGCCACCAGCTTTACTGACTGCGCCCTGCTGGCGGAACTGCCTTCTCTGGAGCAAGTCTATCTCCCGGCCCGGAAGAAGCTGAAGCATGTGGAGGCGCTGGACGACCTGGACCTGGCGGCGGAGTGTGTCCTGTACTTTGCCCGGACCGGGGCGCTGTACCCCAGGGTCCCCTGGGCGAAATTCGACTGAACGAGAGGTGTTTAACGTGAAACATACCCTCGGCGACTATATCACCCTGCTGGAGGGGCGGAACCTGCTGGCCGCCCCCGTCCCGGAGGGGCTGGACCGGTCCGCCCCGGTGGAACTGGTGTCCTACGACTCCCGGGAGGTGGTCCCCGGCACCATGTTTCTCTGCAAGGGAGCCCACTTCAAGGCGGAATTCTTGAAGATGGCTCAGGACAAGGGGGCCGCCGCCTATGTGAGCGAGACCCCTTATCCGGAAATCGGCCTGCCCTGCCTTCTGGTGCGTGACATGCGCCTGACCATCGCCCCCCTGGCCGACCTGTTCTTCGACCACCCCTCGGGGAAGCTGAAGGTCATCGGCCTGACGGGCACCAAGGGCAAATCCTCCACCGCTTACTATCTGAAATATATCCTGGACGAGTATATGGCGGAGCAGGGCAGGCCGGAGAGCGGCGTCATCTCCTCCATCGACACCTACGACGGAGTGGAGCGGTTTGAATCCCACCTCACCACCCCCGAGCCGCTGGAGCTCCAGCGGCACTTTGCCAACGGGGCGGAGACGGGGATGGAGTATCTGACCATGGAGGTGTCCAGTCAGGCGCTGAAATACCACCGCTCCCTGTGTACCGACTTCGCCGCCGCCTGCTTCCTCAACATCGGTTATGACCACATCTCTCCCATTGAGCACCCGGATTTTGAGGACTACTTCGCCTCCAAGCTGAACATTTTCCGGCAGGGTGCGGTGAACTGCGTCAATCTGGACTGCGGCCACGCCGACCGCATCCTGGCCGCCGCTCAGGAGGCGGGCCGGCCGGTTTTCACCTTCTCCCAGAAAAATGAGGAGGCGGATATCTACGCCTCCCAGGTGCGCAAGCGGGGGGGAGATATTCTCTTCCGGGTGCGGACCCGGCGGTATCTCCGGGAGTTCCGGCTCACTATGCCGGGGCTGTTCAATGTGGAGAACGCTCTGGCCGCCATCGCCGTGTGCGAGGCGCTGAACATCCCGGAGCGGTGCGTCTATGTGGGGCTGATGAAGGCCCGGGTGCCCGGACGGATGGAGGTCTACACCAACGCCGACGACACCGTTGCCGCCATTGTGGACTACGCCCACAACCGGATGTCCTTCGAGACCCTGTTCCGTTCCGTCCAGGCGGAGTACCCCGGCCGGCGGATCGTCTCCCTCTTCGGCTGTCCCGGGGGAAAAGCCCTGGACCGGCGGAGGGATCTGGGGGAAATCGCAGGGAAATACGCTGATCTGGTGGTTCTCACTGAGGAGGACAGCGGGGAGGAGGACACCCTGTCCATCTGCCGGGAGATCGCCGAACACGTGGCGGAGCAGGACTGCGAGTACTCCATCCAGCCCAACCGGGGAGAAGCCATCCGTCAGGCCGTCCTGGGCTGCCGGGAGCCCTCCGTCCTGCTCATCACCGGCAAGGGGGCGGAGACCCGTCAGAAGCGGGGCCGGGAGTATATCGAGACCCCCTCCGATGTGGACTATGTCCACACCTTTCTTCGGGAGTACGACGTGCGCCACGGCCTGGACGGCATGGAGAAGGTGCGCAGCCTGCTGTCCATCCTGCCCATTCTCAAGCGGCACGAGGGAAAGACGGTGGTGGTGAAATACGGCGGCTCCGCCATCGGGGCGGAGTCCGGCCATGACACCACCCTCCAGGATGTGGCCGCCCTGCGGATGGTGGGAATGCGGGTGGTTCTGGTTCACGGCGGCGGCAGGCACATCACCGCCCTGCTGGAGCGGCTCCAGGTGCCCACCCGGTTCGAGAACGGCTACCGGGTCACCGACCAGGCCGCCCTGGAGGCGGCGGAGCTGGCCCTGTCCGCCCAGGTGAACAAGGCCATTGTGGCCGACCTGGCCCAGCTGGAGGTGTCCGCTGTGGGCATCTCAGGCAAGGACGGCGGCCTGCTCACCGCAGCGGTGAAGGACCCGGCTCTGGGCCGGGTGGGGGCTGTCACCCGGGTGAACGCCAAGGTGCTGAACACCCTCCTCAATGCCGACTTTCTCCCCGTGGTCTCCCCCGTGGCCCTGGGGGAGGACGGAGACGGCCTGAACTGCAACGCCGACGACGCCGCCCGGGCGGTGGCCGAGGCCCTGGAGGCGGAGAGCCTGGTCTTCCTCACCGATGTGGGCGGCATTCTGATCGACAGCCACAACAGCAAGACCGCCGTGGACCGGATGGACGTGAAACGAGCGGAGGAGCTCATCGACGCCGGCCTCATCGCCGGGGGGATGGTGCCCAAGGTCCGGGGCTGCGTCCACGCCGTCCGCGCCGGGGTGGGAGAGGTCTCCATCCTGGACGGCCGGGTGGAACACGTCCTCCTCCTCCACATGCTGGGTCAGCGGGCCTCGGGAACGACGATCACCGGATAAATTTATGATTCCCCTCTTGCATATACTGAACCAGCTGTGGTATAATCAATGCAGCCGAAAATCTGTCAGAGACAATGTCTCCACCAAAGCGAATCCCCGAAGAGCTGCAACTCTCCGGGGATTCATTTTGTGCTTATCTGCCCTTGCTGTGGCGGTCAAGCCACTTGCAAATGTAGTAGCCGATTACATTTGCTGCGACCGTCACGAGGATATCTGTCAGAGAGGTCATGCCTCCACCCCCTTTCTGTTGCCACAGATTGGGTAATGTAGGGCAGCACAGCCATTATACTAAAAATCGACAGTATTATCAAGAAAAAGGATGGCCTATTCAGCCATCCTTTTTTCATACTTCTTCAAAAGGTCCTCCACCGCTTCATCCAGCAGGCGTGACTTGTTGATTCTTGTTTTTGCGGCAAGTTCATTAAAATCCTGCATTAACTCGTTTTTAAGTGACGAAGTAAATCTAGTTCGATTTACCAGAGCTGATTCTGACATTTCTTACACCGCCTTGCATTATTTTATGTTATATAGTGTACATTTTTACAAATTCAAATACAAGGGGTTTCATTTTATGTAAGATGATGTATATTAGTGCAAGGAGGTGTTGAGGATGAAAACAGAGCATATATGTCAAACATGCCAGCACTTTCGCCAGCACTATGTAAAATGGGATGAGGACCATTTCCTGGAATGCGGTTCCGGACACTGTGTCTATCCCCGACGCAAGCCCCGGAGAAATGATGCGAAAGCCTGTCAGCACTATACTCCAAAGGCAGAAACCTGAAATTTTTATTTCCCCCTTGCATATGCCGGGATAGCTGTGGTATAATCAACTCAGCCAGTAAGTTTGTTAGGATTACTGTTTCCACCGCAAAGAAGAACCCCGCAGAGAGCAGCCACTCTCCGCGGGATTCTTCTAGGCTTATCTGCCCTTGCCGTGCCGGTCAAGCCATTTGCAAACGCAGCAGCCAATTACGTTTGCCACAACCGACACCAGGATGTTTGTTAGGATTTCCACTGTTTCCACCCCCTCTCTGTTGCCACAGATTGGGTAATTGTCGGGCAGCACAGTGATTATACCAAAATTCGACAGTATATTCAAGCGGCAGGGGCTCCCCCGCCGCTTCTGTTATCCGTTAAATTTCCCCATACCCCGGTCGATTCCCTCGGCCAGGATGCACTCGATGGCGTCGGCGGCCCGCTTGACGGCCCCGTCGATGGTCTTTTTATCCTCTCCCACGAACTTGCCAAGCACCCAGTCAGCCATGTCGTAATCCGGGTGGGGCTTCTCCCCCACCCCCACCCGCAGCCTGGGGAACTGGTCGGTGCCCAGGTGCTGGATGATGCTTTTCAGTCCGTTGTGCCCCCCGGCAGAGCCCTTCTGCCGGATACGCAGTCGGCCCAGGGCCAAAGCGGTGTCGTCGGACACCACAAGCACCTGTTCCGGGGGGATTTTGTAAAAGTCCGCCGCCGGCCGTGCCGCCTCCCCGGACAGGTTCATATAGGTGATGGGCTTCATCACCAGCACCTTTTCCCCGGAAATGGTAAAAATATTGGTCAGCGCCTTGAATTTCAGCCGCTGAATGGGCTTTTTCTGCCGCTCGGCCAACTCGTCGGCCACCATGTAGCCCACGTTGTGCCGGGTGTTCTCATACTTGTCTCCCGGGTTGCCCAGGCAGACCAGCAGCCAGCTCACGCCGCCCGCGTCCTTTTTGAAAAACATGGTATTCCCTCGCTTTAAGAAGGGGCGGCCAGTATGGCCGCCCCAAAATCATACGAACAGGGGGGAGACGGAGGTCTCCATATAGATGTGGCTGATGGCCTCGGCGAAGAGGTGAGCCACCGAGATATAGCGGATCTTGTCGCAGTGGACATCTGGCTTCTGGGGGATGGTGTTGAGGAAGACCACCTCGTCCAGCACGCTCTCATTGATCCGGCGGATGGCCGGTCCGGAGAGGACTCCGTGGGAGGCGCAGGCGGTGACGTCCTTGGCGCCGCCGATCTCCACCAGGGCCTTGGCGGCGTGGCACAGGGAGCCGCCGGTGTCCACCATGTCGTCCAGCAGGATGACACGCTTGTCCCGCACGTCGCCGATGATGTTCATCACCTCGGAGGAGTTGGCCTTCTGCCGGCGCTTGTCCACAATGGCCAGGGGCATGTTCAGCTTCTGGGCGAAGGCCCGGGCCCGGGCCACCGAGCCCACATCGGGGGATACCACCATGGTCTCATCCTTGTTGTCCTTATACTTGCGGTTGAAGTAGTCCACAAAGATGGGGGAGCCCAGCATGTTGTCCACCGGGATGTCGAAAAAGCCCTGAATCTGGTTGGCGTGGAGGTCCATGGTGAGGACCCGGTCGGCCCCGGCGGTGGTAATCAGGTTGGCCACCAGCTTGGCGGAGATGGGGTCCCGGGGCTTGGTCTTCCGGTCCTGCCGGGCGTAGCCGAAGTAGGGGATGACGGCGGTGATCCGGCCGGCGGAGGCCCGCTTCAGCGCGTCGATCATGATAAGCAGCTCCATCAGCGCGTCGTTGACGGTGCCGGTCTTGTCATCTTTGACAAAGGAACATGTGGATTGGACCACGAACACATCCGAGCCCCGGACCGTCTCATAGATGGAGGCGTAGTTCTCCCCGTCGGAGAAGGCGCCCACCTCAGAATTACCCAGAGGGATGCCAAGCTCCTTACAGATATCCTTGGCCAGCCCGGGGTTGGAGTTGCCCGTGATGACTTTGATGTCCTTGCCATGTGCGATCATTTCCTAAATCCTCCCATTTTTGCCGGCACTGAGGCCGTTTTTCTCTACCCTTTCTGATTCGCGCTGTTTCGGTCCGCGGCCGGCCGTGGCGCTATCCTTTGTTTTTCCGTTTCTTCCGATTCGTCTCGGCCCAGCCCTCTTTGATCTCCTGACGGGCCCGACCAATGACCAGGGCGTCCGCCGGGACGTCCTCCGTCACTGTGGACGCGGCGGCGATGAAAGCCCCGTCCCCCACCGTCACCGGGGGGATGAAGTTGGTGTTGCAGCCCACGAACACGTGGCTGCCGATGGTGGTGCGGTGCTTTTGGAAGCCGTCGTAGTTGCAGGTGATGGTGCCGCAGCCAAAGTTGCAGTCCTCTCCCACGTCGCTGTCCCCCACATAGGTGAGGTGAGCCATCTTGGTCCCCCGGCCCAGATTGCAGTTCTTCAGCTGGACGAAGGCTCCGATCTTGGACCCCTCTCCCACCACGCAGTGGGGCCGGATGTGGGTGTAGGGGCCGATCTGGCAGTCCCGTTCGATGACGCTCTCTTCGCACTGTGAGGCGTTGACGGTGCAACCGTCTCCCACGGTGGAGTCGGTAATCATAACCTGGGGACCGACGCGGCAGTTCTTCCCGATCACCGTCCTTCCCCGGAGGATGGTGCCGGGGAGCAGCAGGGTGCCCGCCCCCACTGTGACCTCCTCCTCCACATAGACGGCGGAGGGGTCCATCATCATAACCCCGGCTGCCAGCAGCTGCTCCCGCTTGGCCTGGAACGGAGTGGAATAATCGTTCATAGTCGCCCTCCTAAATACTGACGCTCGTTTCCTATTGGCATTATAACATAGTTTTTATCCTTTTGCCACTATCAGGGAATTTTTTTCTGAAAAAACAAAAGCCGGCATTTTTCGGCGGAAAACGCCGGAAACGACAGCGACCGCCCGCCCGTGTTCCGGGCAGACGGTCATTTGTCTTTTATTGGGCGGCGGAGACCAGCGGCCGAACCCCCAGCCGCTCCCGCAGGCGGGAGGGGCGGCAGATGCGGGACATCTCCAGTCCGGCGCAGACAGTGTCCACCAGGTCCACCATCCAGGCCTCTGTCGACCGGGGCAGGGCGCCCCCCAGGGGCCACATGTGGGAGAGGATAATATTCCGCTCCTTGTCGGTCAGCGGGGTGAGGGCGGCAGCATTCCGGGCAGCGAAACGGGGGTGGTCGAAGCACTGATTGCCGGGGTGAGCGGACTTGTCTTTGGAATCGTATAGATACAGGTCATGGAGCAGGGCTCCCCGGACAGCGGCATGCACATCCATACGCAACGCCCGGGCCACCCGATAGGCGCTGAAGGCCACGAACAGGGAGTGGTCCAGGGTGGTGACCGGCCCGTGGTGCTTCCACCGGCCCATCATCCGCACCGGCTCGGAATCCAGCAGCTCCCGGGTCAGGTCGACAAACTCCCGTTCCCGCAGCTTCCGTCTCAAACGGCTCATTGGAATCATTCCTTTCCTGTCCCTTGCAGGGCATTTTAAAGTTCTGCCCACATCATACACTATCTCAGCGAAAATGTCATCTGAGAAATTTTTACAATTTTACCGGGTCTGTCCCCCGCCTTTTACAATAAATTTGAAAGAACACAGCTCTCCAAGGCCCAAAGGTCCCCTTGCGTGCAACTTTTGGGTGGAAATGCCCATCTCGCAGCCCAGGCCAAACTCCCCGCCGTCGGTGAAGCGGGTGGAGGCGTTCCAGTAGACGGCGGCGCTGTCCACCCGAGTCAGGAACTGGCGTGCGGCCCCCTCGCTGGCGGTGACGATGGCCTCGGAGTGGCCGGTGGAGTGGGCCCCGATGTGGCCCACGGCCTCCTCCAGAGAATCCACCACCTTCACGGCCAGAATGTAATCCAGAAACTCGGTGTCGAAGTCGGCCTCCCCGGCGGGTGTGCCGCTGATGATCTCCGCTGCCCCCGGGTCCAGGCGCAGCTCCACCGGATGGTCGGGGCGATTGGTCAGCCGGTCCTTTAATTTGGGCAGAAATTCCCCGGCGATGTCCCGGTGGACCAGGCAGACCTCGGCGGCGTTGCACACGCTGGGCCGGGAGCATTTGGCGTTCTCGATAATGTCCAGGGCCATTTCCTGGCTGGCCGCCCGGTCCACATAGATGTGGCAGATGCCGGTGCCCGTCTCCAGAACGGGGACGGCGGCATTATCCACGCAGGCCCGGATGAGCCCCGCGCCCCCCCGGGGAATGAGCAGGTCCACCAGTCCCCGGGCGGCCATCAGCTCGTTGGCGGAGGCCCGGGTGGTGTCCTCCACCAGTTGGAGGGCCTCCGGGTCCAGACCGGCTGCGGACAGGCCCTCCTTCAGGGCGGCTACGATGGCCCCGGCGGAGCGATGAGCCTCCTTTCCCCCCCGCAGCACGCAGGCGGACCCTGCCTTCAGGGCCAGGGCGGCGGCGTCGGAGGTGACGTTGGGCCGGCTCTCGTAGATGATGGCGATGACCCCCATAGGGACGGCGGTCTTCTCGATGATCAGCCCGTTGGGCCGCTCCACCCGGCTGAGGACCGCCCCCACCGGGTCGGGCAGGGCGGCCACCTCCCGAATGCCCTGGGCCATTCCGGAGATCCGCTCGGGGCTGAGGGCCAGCCGGTCCAGCATTACATCGGAAACCGTTCCACGGGCCGACTCCACGTCCAGGGCGTTGGCCGCCAGAATGGCCGAACCGTGGTCCTCCAGAGCGTCGGCCATAGCCCGCAGGGCTTTGTTTTTTCTCTCCGTGTCCGCCAGAGCCATGGATTCCTTTGCGCCGCTAGCCCTTTGGAGCAGTTCCTGTGTTGTCATATCTGTCACCTCAAATTTCTTTGGGGGCGGCCGCAGGCCGCCCAGCGCATGATCCGTCAGTGGGGCCACACCATGCTCGCCGCGCAAAGTGCCAGGGAGAGGGCCATTACCAGGTCCACCGCCCGGCGGTGGCCGGCGAAGAGCCTTTGCAGGGATGCCCCGGCGAAGAGCCACACCAGATTGCACACCGGCCCGGTAAAGGGCAGAAAAATTCCCACCGGAAGCAGCGCCCACAGGGAGGGGTTGTAGGGCAGCACATAGCCCGCCAGGGCAGTGATGCAGAAAATAATCACCTTTACATTAGTCAGATTGACCAGCAGCCCCGTGCGGAAGGAGGGGGCTGCCGGGTCGTGGTCCGGGCCGGTTCCGCTGGAGCGCGCTATGTGCCAGGCCATCCACAGCAGATAAGCCGCCCCCACCCAGGCGAGCATACCCACATACTCATTCAGCGCCGCCCCCAGCAGCCAGGTGAGGACCACCGCCCCCATGGCGTCCAGAAAGAAGCCGCAGAACAGTCCCCGCCACTGTCTCAGGGCGGCCCCCCGCCCATACCGCAGAGCGGCGCTCAGCGAACAGAGGTTTGCAGGACCGGGGGTAATGCCCCCCACAAAGCAGTAAATCAAAAAGCTGGGTATCAATGAGACTGGCACGTCAGCCACCGTCCTTTCTGTTGGTGGCCCTATCCTACCAGAAAAAAATCCATTTGAAAAGCAAATGTTTTTAAAGTATTATATTGATATTATCAATGATTCGGAGGAGCCACCATGGAACTGAAAAATCTCCGCACCTTCCAGGCGGTTGTGGACCAGGGCAGCTACCAGAAGGCGGCAGAATATCTGGGCTACACCCAGTCCACCGTCACCGTCCACATCCAGCAGCTGGAGGAGGAGCTGGGCGTCCCCCTCTTTCAGCGGGTTGGCCGGCATATGACGCTGACTCAGGCGGGGGAACAGGCCCTGGCCCAGACCCGGGAGCTGCTGCTGGCGGCAGAGCGGCTGTCCCAGCTGGGGCTGGAGCGGCAAGCGCCCTCCGGAACCCTGCGGGTTGACATGGCGGAGACCCTGCTGTGCTACAAGATCCAGCCGGTGATCCAGAAGTTCCGGAAGCTGTCCCCCCAGGTGCGGCTCATTATCCGCAGCCGCAATTGCCTGGACATCGCGGAAAATGTCCGCTCCGGGGCCTGTGACCTGGGGGTCGGCTACGACATGGACTGGAGCCGGGACGTGCTGGAGGTGGAGCCCATGGGGGAGTACGAGGTGATTTTATTGGCATCTTCGGAGTTCTGCCATCCGGATTTTGTAACCCACAACCAGCGCAAGCCGGTGTCCCTGGTCACTGACGAACCGGACAGCATCTTCTGCCGCCGCCTGGAGGAATACCTCCGGGCGCGGAACATCACCCTGGACGCAACCCTGGAGCTGTGGAGCATTGAGACCATCAAGCGGTGCGTCATGTCCAACCTGGGTTTTACCTATCTGCCCCGGTTCGCCGCCCAGGGGGAGCTGGCAGACGGGAGGCTGGTAGAGCTGATTGCCCCCATCTCCGGCGTCCGGTTCCCGACCCTGTGCGCCCGGCACAAAAACCGCTGGATAACTCCGGCCATGGAGCTGTTTATGCAGCTTCTGCGGGAAACCTTGAATTAACTGAACCGCCGGCGGAAGGGGGCGATGTTGCCGTCCCGGCCGGGCCGCTCCAGAATGGAAAAGGTCACCGTCTCAAAGAGCCGCCCCCAGCCCTCGTCTATCAGCAGCTCCTGCCAGAAGCGGGCCACGTCCTCCGGGTCGTTGCGGAACACGCCGCAGCCGTAGGCCCCCAGCACCAGCCGGATGCAGTCCCATTTGGCGAACAGGGCCAGAATCTTCCGCATCCGGCCCTTCATGGCCTCCCTGGCCCGGCCCACGCTGTCCCCGTTGCGGATCACAATACCCATATTGACGGCGGGAGCGGTGATTACCGGGCAGGTGACGGCACCTGCGGTCAGGGCATAGTCGGCGGTGCGGAAGAAAGTCACATCGCCAATCAGCATGGTGTCGGTGTACACCGGGTCCCGGTTTGCCCGGTTGATCTCGTAGTATCGGGGCCCCTGGCCGGTGGTCTGGGTGTGGTAGAGGTTGGAGCAGAAGGCCAGACACTCCTCCTGGGCCACCGAGCCGTTGAGGAAGCCGCCCCCGGGGTTCTTGGCGGAGGCGAAGTTGAGCACCCCGATTTTGGGGCAGAGGGCCTCCCCGCCGGACAGGCGGAAAATGGCGTCCACCGTCCCCTCCCTCCGGACCTCCAGGGCGGCGGAGGGCCCCTCCGCCGGCAGCTCCGTCTCCCGGACCAGCCGGTCCAGGTCCTGGGCCGTCCACAGCCCCGTGGGCCGGGCCGCGTCAAAGAGAATCACCTGTTTGTCCACGGTGTAGCGGCCCGCCTGGCTGATCTCCACCGTCTCCCGGGCCAGGACCTGGAGCTGTTCACGGTTCATCTCCGCGCCCCCAGGAAGCGGGTGCCCACCGCCTTGCCCTCGGTGATGTCATAGAGCCGTTCCGGGTGTTCCCCGTTGGTGATCACCATGTCGCAGCCCTTGGCGGTGACCATTTTTGCCGCCCGGAGCTTGGTCTCCATGCCGCCGGTGGCCAGGTCGCTGCCCTTGCCTCCGGCCAGGGCCTCAACCTCGGGTGTGACCGCCTCCACCGTGGGAATGAGCCGGGCGGCGGGGTCCTTCCGGGGGTCGGCGGTGTACAGCCCCTCAATGTCGCTGAGGAGAACCAAAAGGTCGGCCCCCACTGAACAGGCCACGATGGCCCCCAGGGTGTCGTTGTCCCCCACTTTGATCTCGGCGGTGGCCACCGTGTCATTCTCGTTGATGACGGGCAGGGCCCCCAGCTCCAACAGCCGGGCCATGGTATTTTCGAAGTTGCGCCGCCGGTCGTCGTGGTCCACGTCCTCGCTGGTGAGGAGGATCTGGGCCACTGTATGGTTGTACTGGGAAAACAGCTTGTCGTAGGTGTACATCAGCTCGCACTGGCCCACCGCAGCGGCCGCCTGCTTGGTGGGCATGTCGGAGGGCTTGCCGGGCAGGTTCAGCTTGCCCACCCCCATGCCGATGGCGCCCGAGGACACCAGGATCATCTCGTGCCCCGCATTTTTTAGATCGGACAGCACCTTTACCAGCTCCTCCACGTGGCGGATATTCAGCCGTCCAGTGGAATGAGCCAGGGTGGAGGTGCCCACTTTTACGACGATTCGCATATTATGATCTCCTTTCGTCCCATCCAAGGTCATTTTTTCGCCAGCTTCACCGTCTTCTCATAGGCGGCGATGACGGCGTCCATGGCGGCGGCCCGGAATCCCCGCTCCTCCAAAGCGCGGACCCCCTGGATGGTGGTGCCGCCGGGGGAGCAGACCGCATCCTTCAGGGCGCCGGTGTGCTGCCCGCTCTCCAGGGCCATGCGGGCCGCCCCCTCCAGCATCCGGGCGGCGTAGGAGACCGCCTTGTCCCGGGGCAGGCCACAGGCCACCCCGCCGTCGGCCAGGGCCTCGAGAAACAGGTAGGCGAAGGCGGGACCGCAGCCGGAGACGGCGCTGGCCGCGTCAATCAGGCTCTCGGGCACCGGGTCCACCAGTCCGGCGGGGGAGAGGAGGGCGGCAAAGCTGTCCAGGTCGTCCATGGTCACCCCCAGCCCGCAGTACTGAATCACTCCCGCCCCGATGGCGGTGGGGGTGTTGGGCATCATGCGGATGACGGGACAATCCATGTCCACAATGTCCTGGATGCGTTCACAGGACAGACCGGCGGCCATGGTGACCAGGATGAACCGGTCCTCCCGCTTGCGCAGGATGGGCTCCAGGGGGCCCAGCGCCAACTGCATCATCTGGGGCTTCACCCCCAGAAAGATGAGCTGGGCCATCTGGGCAATCTCCTCGTTTGTGGAGATATAAGCGCCGGGAAGCTGGGCGGCCAGGGCCTCCGCCTTGGCGGAGGTGCGGTTAGAGAGCAGGATGGTCTCCGTCAGGCCGCTTCCCGCCGCCGCCCGGGCAATGGCAGAGCCCATGTTTCCCGTGCCGATAAAGCCGATGGTCTGATACATATTGATATTCCTCCTTATCCGGAGATGGTTTCTTTTCTATTATAGCATACGCGTCAAGTAGGACGCGACGACCCCGGCGAGCCGTTTGCCAAACAGAGCGGCGTGCCCGGTGGTCACACCCTGCGGACGGATTTTTAGAAATCTTAAGGAGTTCTTAATTGTATTTCTCCCGCTGCTGTTATATACTGACCGTACTAATACGGTTAGTACAGTGTCCGGAAAGGAGGAGCTGTGATGTTGAATTTAGACTACCGGGACGCCCGCCCTATCTACGAGCAGGTGAAGGACGGCCTGCGCCGGCTGATGGTGACGGGGGTCATCCAGGAGGGGGAAAAGCTGCCCTCGGTGCGCACCATGGCGGGGACGCTGGCCATCAACCCCAACACCATCCAGCGGGCCTATGAGGCCCTGGAGGCGGAGGGGTATGTGTACTCGGTGCCGGGAAAGGGTTCCTTCGCTGCCCCCAACACGGGGGTGGACGAGGGACGGAAGGACGGGCTGCTCCAGACCTTCGACCAGACGGCGGGGGAGCTGCTGTTCCTGGGGGTGAGCGGCGAGGCGCTGTGGGCCCGCATCCGGGCATTGGAAGGGGGAGAGACGACATGATCAAGGTAATCAACGTGGTAAAGACCTTCGACGGCTTCCGGGCCCTGGACGGCCTGAACATGACGGCGGAGAAGGGCTCCATCTACGGTCTGGTGGGCCCCAACGGAGCGGGCAAGTCCACCATCCTGCGGCACATCATGGGCATCTACCGCCCGGACTCGGGCTCGGTGCTGGTGGACGGCGACCAGGTCTACGAGAACCCGGCGGTAAAGGCCAAGATCGCCGCCATCCCCGACGACCTGTACTATTTTAACTCTGCCTCCACCCGGGACATGATGCGCTTTTACCGGGGGATGTACCCCAGCTTCGATGTGAAGCGGTACGAGGCCCTGGCCGAGGCCTTCCCCGAGGTGGACGAGAAGCAGCCCATCCGGCGGCTGTCCAAGGGGATGCAGAAGCAGTCCGCATTCCGGCTGGCCCTGTGCTGCAACCCGGAGGTGCTGGTGCTGGACGAACCGGTGGACGGCCTGGACCCGGTGATGCGCCGTCAGGTGTGGACCCTCCTTATGGGGGACGTGGCCCAGCGGGGGACCACCGTGCTGGTCTCCTCCCACAACCTGCGGGAGCTGGAGGACGTGTGCGACCATGTGGGCATTTTGTCCCACGGGAAGGTGCTGCTGGAGCGGTCCCTCACCGACTTGCAGGACAACGTAGTGAAACTTCAAATCGCCTTTGCCGACGGCAAGCTGCCCGAGCTGCCAAAGGACATGAACGTGCTCCACACCTCCCAGATCGGGCGGGTGTTCACCCTCATCGTCCGGGGAAATCCGGCGGAGATCAAGACCCGGATGGCGGTCTATGCCCCCATCCTGATGGAGGCCCTGCCCCTGACCCTGGAGGAAATCTTTATCTATGAATTGGGAGGTGAGGACTATGCGGTCCGCGACATCGTACTTTAACGGCGCCCTCTACCGTAAGACCCTGGCCCGCTTCTGGCCCCTGTGGGGGCTGTGGGGGGTGGGCTGGCTGTTTCTCATCCCGCTGAACATGCTGAACGCCTACTTCGACCGCTACACGTCCACCACTCCGCAGCGGCGGCTGATGAATATGGCGGCGGAGCTCCCCAATGTGCTGGCTCCCGGCGTGTTCCTGGCCGCCTTCTTCGCTATTCTGTGCGCCATGGCGGTGTTCGGCTACCTGTACAACCACCGGTCCGCCTGCTGGACCCACGCCCTGCCCCTGCGGCGGGAGGCCCTGTTCACCACCCAATATCTGGCCGGGCTGAGCATGATGCTCCTGCCCCTGCTGGCGGCGGCGGTGCTCACCGCCGTGGTGGAAGTCTCCTTCCTGCCCATGGAAAGCTGGGGCGCAGCCCTCTCCGCCCTGGGGGTCTGGCTGCTGGCCCAGAGCGGGATATGTCTGTTTTTCTTCTCCTTCGCCGCCTTCTGCGCCATGTTCACCGGCCACATCCTGGCCCTGCCCGCCTTCTACTTCATTTTTAACACGCTGGCGGAGGTGCTGTGGTTCCTGGTGAGCGCTCTGATGATCGAGTTTTACTACGGCTACACAGGCAGCCCCGGGATGGAGACCGTGGTGGAGTACCTCACCCCCACTTACGCCCTGGCAAACGCGGTATACTGGTTCACGTCCGCCCCGGCTGCGCCCGCCCATCTCCAGTCCCCAGTTACCGTGGCGGTCTACGCCGCCGTGGGCGTGGGGCTGGCCCTTGTCTCCCTGTATGTCTACCGCCGCCGGCATGTGGAGACCGCCGGCGACGTGGTGGCCGTGGCGGTGGTTCGGCCCTTGTTCAAATACGGGGTGGCCTTCTGCGCCGGCCTGTCCTTCGGCATGTTCACCGCCGCCTTCTTTGGCTGGAGCGATCTGCCCGCCCTGATTCCCTGCATCCTGGTCTGGACGGTGGTCGGCTGCTTTGCCGCCGAGATGCTTTTGAAAAAGTCCTTCCGGGTCCTCAAGGCCTGGAAGGGGGCGGCGGTCATGGCTGTTGTGGTGCTGGCGCTCTGTCTGGCCTGTCTGGCCGACGTTTTCGGCGTGGTGAACCGGGTGCCGGCGCTGGACCGGGTAAAGTCCGTTCAGGTGGAGCTCAGTATGGGCTACCCCTATGACGGCGGCCAAAGGCTGAGCGCCACCCTCACCGACCCGGCTCAGATCGAGAAAATTCTCGTCCTCCACCAGGCCATCGTGGACAACCGGGACAACGAGGGCCGGGGCACCAGCGTCGAAAGCGACTATGTCTCCGCTTACCTCACCTACACCCTGACCGGCGGGGGCAGGCTAAACCGGCGCTACTACAGTGTTCCCGTCTGCGCCGAGGATCTGGACGCCCCTGGTACCGCCGCTTACGCCATGCAGCAGCTCCTGGACGACCGGACGCTGGTGGCGATGGCCTATGACTTCGACGGCTTCCTGGAGGACGCCCGCCTCACTTCCGCCTATCTGGACCGTGCTTATCTGGAGGGGGAGCTCTACAGCGAGAACCTCTACCTGGACGACTACCGGCAGGAGCTGTGGGAGGCGGTGCAAAAGGATTTTGCCGCGGGCAATATCGGGGTGCGTTACCTCTTCGACAACGACCGGGTCCGGAGAGAAAACACCTATATGACCGACCTGATCTTCGAGGCGGTTCTGAACTCCAACGAGGTAAAAGGCCCCGCCTCCGACGGGGAGGTCTATTACGAGACCCGTCTCTCCAACAACTACCTCTATGTCACCCTCACCCCCCAGGCACGGCACACCCTGGCCGTGCTGGAAAAATCCGGAATCTTTGAGGAGGGCTATGCGCTGATCCCTTGGGAGACCGTTGAAGGACAACCGGCCCTACCTGATACGGTCTCCAGAGGCGAAGAGATCGTGTACTGAGCGGCAAGACTTCCCCATTTCAAACGTTGTCCGTAAGAATACCGGCAGGGGCGGATATTATCCGCCCCTGCCGGATTGTTCATATCTTCGCTTGCTTCATATGTTTCGCCTGCGGCGAAACGCAATCCTCAGTCAGCATTACCTCTTACCGCTCGCAGCTCTGCCGCTTACGGCTATCGCCTCCCCCCTGTGGGGAAAGGAGCCTTTTGGCCTGCGGGCCGGGGTCGTCCCGCCCTACACGTCAACGGTCATTTCGTGGGAGAAATGCGGTTATTCCAGACAGCTCAACACGGCCCAGGCGGCCCCCTCCTCGGCGTTGGAGGGGGCAATACGGACAGCGGCGGCCTTCACGTGTTCAGGGGCGTTGCCCATAACAATGGGCGTACCCACCGCCCGGAAGGCCTCCAAATCGTTTTCGCTGTCGCCCACGGCGGCGCAGTCCTCCAGCGGCACGCCGTACCGCCCGGCGATGAGGGCCAAAGCCCGGCCCTTGTCCACGCCGGCGGCCACCAGCTCCACGTCGTGACTGCTGGAAGATGTGAGGGTCACTCCCGGCAGAGCGGCCAGCTGCTCCAGGGGATACTGGGAGGGGTCAAGCTCCCCGTGGAGCTTGGTCAAGGGCAGACCATGCTCCTCCATATACCCCAGGGGGTCGTTGGTGACGACAGCGTGCTCATGGAAGCAGGCAAAGGGGTAATACCGCTCCAGATACTTTTTACAGCTGGAGTTTACCAGGGTTTCCTCCCCGGCAAAGACCATCAGGTCAAATCCCCAGCCCACACACAGCTCCACCGCCCGCCGTCCGGAGGGCTCCGGCACATCCCACCGGCGCAGGGCCCGGTCCGCGGCGCTGTCCCACACCAGTGCGCCGCCGGTGGAGGAGGCCAGCGTGTCGCACCCCGCCTCCCGGGCGAACCAGGCCGCCTCCCGGCAGTCCCGGCCGGTGTTGATGACCACCCGGACGCCCGCTGCCCGCGCCTTGATAATGGCCGCCTTAGAGGCCTCCGTGACCTGGCCCCTGGAGTCCAGAAGGGTGCCGTCCAGGTCAAGAGAAATAAGTTTTATCATGTTTATCACGTCTCCGTAATCGCTTTTGCAGGGGCGGGTATTACCCGCCCGCCGTTGCGGTATCTACTGCGGGGATGATACGGGCGGATAATATCCGCCCCTACACAGAATCTGCCGTTTATAAGAACAAGCTCCCAATCTGGAACACCAGCAGGGACGCCGCGTAGGCGCAGCCCACCTGCCAGGCGACGGAAAACCAGGCCCATTTGCGGCTCTGCATCTCCTTAAAGAGAGTGGAGACCGCCGCCACGCAGGGGACGTAGAGCAAAATAAACACCAGCATAGCGAAGGCGGACAGAGGGGTGAAGCCCGTCATGGCGGCGGCCACCTCTCCGCTGGCGGCGGTGAGGGAAAAGCCGTAGAACATGGACAGGGAGGACACGACCATCTCTTTGGCCACCAGCCCGGTGAGCAGGGCTACCGCTGCCTGCCAGAAGCCGAAGCCGCAGGGGGCGAAGACGGGAGCGATCACATTGCCCAGAGTCCCCAGCATGCTGTGGGTGGGGTCGTCCACCATGCGCAGAGAGAAGTCGAAGGACTGGAGCAGCCAGAGGACCATGGACATGAGTAAAATCAGCGTCCCGGCCTTCACCAGAAAGCCCCTTACCTTCTGCCAAACGTGGGTGAGCATATTGCCGATAGAGGGCAGGCGGTAGGGGGGCAGCTCCAGGACGAAGGGGGCGGGCTCCCCGGCAAACAGGGTCTTTTTGAAAAACAGCCCGGAGGCGATGCCTACCAGCATCCCAATGATGTACAGCCCAAAGACCACCAGTCCCGCCCAGGGGCCGAAGAAGGCGGCGGAGATGAGCCCATAGACGGGCAGCTTGGCGGAGCAGGACATGAAGGGTACAAGGAGGATGGTCATGCGGCGGTCCTTTTCGTTCTCCATGGTCCGGGCCCCCATGATGGCGGGCACCGAACAGCCGAAGCCCATAAGCATGGGGATGAAGGCCTTGCCGGACAACCCAAACCGGCGCAGGGCCCGGTCCATGATGAAGGCCGCCCGGGACATATAGCCCGAGTCCTCCAGGAAGGACAGGAACAGGAAGAGCAGAGCGATCTGTGGCAGGAAGGTGAGCACGCCCCCCACGCCGACAATGATGCCGTCGCAGACCAGGGAGATGAGCACAGGGGACACCCCCAGCCCCTCCAGAGCGGGGGCCAGCCGCTGGGACAGTCCGTCCATCCCCGCCCCCACGCCGTCGGACAGCCAGGAGCCGAAGGGGCCGAAGGTAACCACAAACATTACCAGCATGGTACACAGGAACAGGGGGATGGCGAATACCCGGTGGGTGACCACCTTGTCTATCTTCTCGCTGAGGGTGAGCTCCCCGGGCACGCCCCCCCGGACCACCGAGGCGGACACGACCTTCTGGATGTACTGGTAGCGGCTGTCGGCGATGAGGGTCTCCCGGTCGCCCAGGTCGCTGGAGTTCTCATACTCCGCCACCAAAGCGGCCAGTCTGGTCTTGACCTCCTGAGGCAGGTCCAGCGCCTGTTCCACGATGGAGTCCCCCTCCAGCAGCTTGATGGAGGCCCAGTGGGCGGGCAGGCCGGCGGCGTAGGCGTAATCGTGGAGCAGCTCGCCCATGCGGTGGTGGATGTCGTGGGTGTAGTCGTCATAGAGGTCGTCTGGCTCCACCGTCACCCCCAGGTGCATCTGGCGGTGGGCGGTGTGCATCAGCTCTTCGATGCCCTCCCCCGTCCGGGCGGTGATGGGGATTACCGGCACCCCCAGCTCCTTGGACAGCCGGTCCACGTCGATCCTGTCCCCCCGCTTCTCCACCTCGTCCATGAAGTTCAGGGCCAGCACAGTGGGCCGCTCCAGTTCCAGCAGCTGGATGGTCAGGTAGAGGTTTCGCTCCAGGTTGGTGGCGTCCACGATGTCAATGATACAGTCGGGGCCCTCGCCGATGATGAAGTCCCGGGCCACGATCTCCTCCATGGAGTAGGGCGACAGGGAGTAGATGCCTGGCAGATCCACCACCGTCACGGTCCGGTCGCCGATGCGGGTCTCCCCCTCCTTCTTCTCCACCGTGACGCCGGGCCAGTTGCCCACATACTGGTTGGAGCCGGTGAGGGCGTTGAACAGGGTGGTCTTGCCGCAGTTGGGGTTGCCCGCCAGGGCGACGCGCATGGTGCGCCTGTCATGCTCGGCGGGGTCATACCGGCCGCCGTGGGCCTCCAGCTCATGCTCATGGGCCCGGAGCTGACGGCGGGCCGTTTCCGGGTCCCGGCGGGTCATGGCCGCCCGGGCCGCGCCGGTACTCCTGAGCCGGGGCTCGCCCATGGTAATCTGGGAGGCGTCCGCCTTCCGCAGGGAGAGCTCATACCCCCGCAGGCTCACCTCAATGGGGTCGCCCAGGGGGGCGATCTTGGTCACCCGCACCTCGGTGCCCGGGGTGAGGCCCATGTCCACCAGGCGGCGCTTCACCGTCCCCGACTTGTTGCCGATGGACAGGATAGTCCCGCTCTGACCGGGGGAAAGGTCCTCCAACGTCTTATTCCGATCTTCCATTATCACATCTCCTGACTGGAAGTTAGCCCAGGCTTACTTGCTCCCTGCTATTGTATCTCATGTTGAGCGGATTTTCAAGGGGTTTGGAGCGGTTCCAGCAAGGAAATTCCCCGTTCACGGATTTAGTCTTGATAATCCGCTATATTTTAGATATAATTAGCTTGTATTTTATGTATTATTAGCACAATAATAAATGGAGCAACCTATTATGAAACGTATTGTCAGCATGGTTTGTTGCGGAATCATAATGCTTTCGGATACGCTTGCTTGGGCAAACGCATCAAATACGTACGATGACGAAGTTATGAATTTTTATAAATTATCAGATGCCATAGTTTATGATGACTTTTACTGGCCTGCTGATTCGGGAGGCAAAGTGGCGCCAAGAAGGAAAATCCCGCCGAGTAGAATTCGGCGGGATTTTTTTGCTCAGCCGTCCAAGTGGTCGGCCAGCTGGGTCATATAGTTGGCGGGGAAGTCCTCGATCTGGCCGGCGTCGAAGGCGGCGGCCAGGGCTGGGTCGATAGGCAGCTTGGCCAGCACGGGCACCTCCAGCTCCGCCGCCACCTGCTCGATGTGGCTCTCACCGAAGATAGCGTGCTGTTTGCCGCAGTCGGGACACTGGAAATAGCTGTAGTTCTCCACCAGGCCCAGCACGGGGATGTCCATCATCTTGGCCATATTGACGGCCTTGGCCACAATCATAGACACCAGGTCCTGGGGGGAGGTGACCACGACCACCCCGTCTACCGGGAGAGACTGGAACACGGTGAGGGGCACGTCGCCGGTGCCGGGGGGCATATCCACGAACATATAGTCGATATCGCCCCAGATTACCTCCTGCCAGAACTGGGTGACCACGCCGGCAATGACGGGCCCCCGCCAGATGACCGGGTCGGTCTCGTTGGCGGAGAGGAGGTTCAGGGACATGAGCTTGACCCCGCCCTTGGTAACGGCGGGGTCAATGCCCTGGTCGGAGCCGGTGGCCCGCTCATGGATGCCGAAGGCGGTGGGGATGGAGGGGCCGGTGATGTCGGCGTCCAGAACGGCCACCTTGCGGCCCTTTTTTGCCATCGCAGCAGCCAGGGAGGCGGTGACGGTGCTCTTGCCCACGCCGCCCTTGCCGCTGACCACCGCAATGACCCGCTTGACGCTGGACAGGGCGTTGGCCGGGACCCGCAGGTCCCGGGAGGAGCAGTCGGCGGAGCAGCTGGAACAGTCGTGGGTGCAATTTTCTGCCATAATCGATACATCTCCTTGATATTTTCTGTAGGGGCGGATATCATCCGCCCGAACGGTTACAGATGTGTTTTGTGAGAACGGGCGGATGATATCCGACCCTACAGGATAGATTTTACCGGATCAGGGTGTTCTCGGCGGGAATCTCCTCCCGGGTCTCCTGGGCAGAGAAATAGTAGCGCAGCACGTCTGCCGCCATGTCGGCCAGCTCGCCGCCGCTGCCGCCATGTTCCACCGCCATGGCCACAACAATCTCGGGGTCGTCGTAGGGGGCGAAGCAGACAAACACGGCGTTGGATTCCGTCTGCGCGCTGACCTGGGCGGAGCCCGTCTTGGCCCCCACCTGGAAGGGCAGATCCTGGAAGGAACGGCGCACAGAACCCTGGGTGGTCAGACGCAGCATGCCAATCTTCACCGCGTTCAGGTTCTCCTCCTTGATGTCGATCTCCCCCAGCACCTGGGGCTCGTAGCTATAGACCACCTGGGAGAAGTCGCTGGATTTAACCTCCTTGAGCAGATGGGTGGCATTCCGGGTGCCCCCGTTGACCAGGGTGACAATATAACTGGCAAGCTGAATGGGGGTGATCTGAGTGCTTTCCTGTCCAATGGAGACCGATTGAGTGCTGCCCTCATACCAGATGCCGCCCTGGGATTCGGTATAGGCCGGGCCGGCCATCACCCCCCGCTTCTCGGCAAGCTCCACTCCCGTCTTCTGGCCCAGGCCGAAGCGGGTGGCATAGTCCACCAGCCGGTCGATCCCCAGCTGACGGCTCACCTCAAACATATAGTAGTTGCAGGACACCTCAATCGCCTTGGACACGTCCACCAGCCCATGGGTGCTGCCGTACTGACGGTAAATCCAGCACTGCGGGCCGTTGGGGACGTAGTAGGTAAACCGGCCCATATCCTGAATCTGGGTCTTAGGGGTGACGATGTTCTCCTCCAGGCCCGCGATGGCGGTAATCATTTTGAAGGTGGAGCCGGGGGGATACAGGCCCTGGAAGGCCCGGTTCAGCAGGGGCTTCAGGGGGTTGTTCGCATTTTCCCCATAGTCCGCGCTGTAATTAGCCAGATCAAAGGTGGGGTAGGAGGCGGCGGCCAACACGTCGTTGCCTTTCGCGTCCAGCACCACGCAGGCCGCTCCTTCCACCTCCTCGCTGGCCAGCTTGGGCAGGGAGTCGGCCAGCAGGTTCTCCACATAGGCTTGAAGGCCGATATCCAGGGTGAGCATCACGTTGTTTCCCGGCTCGGGCTCTGACAGCCAGGTCTGGGAGACGATTTTCCCCTTGGTATTCCGCTCCACACTCCGGACTCCGGGGGTCCCCCGGAGATAGGCCTCGAAGGCCTGCTCCGCCCCCTCCCGGCCCACGGTGTCGTTCATACTGTAGTCCCCCACGCCGTCTCCGTCCAGGTCCAGATTGGTGTAGTACTCCACCTCATCGGGGTAGATGGGGGTCACCCGGCCCAGCAGGTGGGCGGCATATTTGGTGTGGTACTGCCGGACAGTGGCGGCCTCAATGACCACGCCGGGCAGGTCCTGTTCCTTTACCCGGGAAATAAAGTCGATATCCACCCCGGAGGCGAACACATACTCGCTGGCCATATAGACCTCACGGGAGCGCAGGTTCAGCTCGTAGAGAATGCCGGCCAGCGCCCGGGCGTCCGTCGGGGACAGGTCTCCGATGTTCAGGACCGGGACGGTCTCGCCCGCCCTTTGAGCCGCCTTCTCGTCCACAGCTCCCTCGCCCTTTACGCCGAAGCTGCGGCACATTGCCCCCAAAAGAGCCTCGGCGCTCAGAAGGGGCTTGGGCTCCTTCGCCTTTTTGGGGGCCTCCTTCTGCTCGCCCTTAATCAGGCTCTTCAGCCTGTCCAGCAGACCAGGCTTCTCCTCCTTCGGCTCCGGTGCGGCCTCCACCTCCGGGGCCTTGGTGGGGTCGTCCACCCAGCCCAGCTTTACCGCCAGCCGGCCCAGCCGGGTCAGGGTCTTCACCCAGGCCCCTTCCTCGTCTCTCGACGAGGAGAAGTAGGGCTCGTCGGTGGTAAAGCGGAAGGGCTCGGTCTGTGTGATGGGCAGACTGTCCGTCCACTCCACTCCCTCCGCCCGGGCCGCCTCAATCAGGGACAGCAGAACGCCGTTTTGCTCCTCTCCCATCTGACTGAGGTCCAGCGTGACCTTATAGATCACCTTGTTGGACACCAGCACCTGTCCGTTCCGGTCCAGGATCTGTCCCCGGGCAGCTTCTACCGTCTGAGTTTCGGCGATCTTCCGCTGGGTCAGTGCGTAGTAGTAATCGCCGTTGTTGATCTGAAGGTCGTAGAGGGCGGCTCCCATGCCTGTAATCATCAGGGCCAGCAGCAGTACCATCGCCCACATCCGGCGGTGAAATTGTTTGGTATTCATTGGGTCTCCTCTTTTACGGGAAAACAAATCGGTAGAGGCGGATATCATCCGCCCGTTTGGAAACGCGGGGGCTCTGCGGGCGCACCATATCCGCCCCTGTATATTTACGCCAATTTCGTGCCGCCCACCCGGTTATAAATGCTCCGGAAGAGCAGCCAGACCGGCGGGGTCCAGGCCAGGGACCAGAGAAACTCGGGCACGGCTACCTTCAGCAGGTCGGACAGACCGGCTGCGTCTATCAGCAGGAGGCGGGCAATCCGCAGCAGGGACAGCAGGGCCAGCAGTCCCGCGGCGCAGATCAGGCATCCCGCCAGGGACTGACTCAGGGCGTAGCGCGACACCGCCCCCATGGCCATCCCGGCCAGGGCCAGGAAAAAGACCATCCCCCCGAAGCCGCCGGGATAGGCCAGCTCCCACAGCAGGCCCACCGCCAGCCCGAAGCCGGTGCCTGAGTAGGCTCCTTCCAGCACGGCAACCGCCGCCGCCGCCAGGGGCAGCAGCATGGGCACCGTCCCCCACAGGGGATAGCGTGGGAGAATATAGGCGTCCAGCAGCCACACGGGCAGAAGCCCCAGGGCGTAGACAAGCCACTTGTGGATATAGTCACGACGGGTCACGGCAGTCACTCCACGATCTCAAAATCCTTGATCACAAACACCTCAATAAGGGAATCCAGGGTCACCGAGGGGGCCACCACGGCGTAGCGGGTCTGGCCGGAGGGATCGGTAAAGACCCCCTCCACCTTGCCCACCTCCAGCCCGGAGGGGAACACCTCCCCCCGGCCCGAGGTGAGCACCTCGTCCCCGGAGACCAGCTGGGCCCCCTCGGGCAGGTAATTCAGCTTCAGCATGCCCTCGTTCATCAGGGCAAAGTCCCCCTCCAGTACCCCGGCGGAGTAGGTGCGGGTGACGATACCCCCCATCTGGGTCTCGGTATTGATGATGGTGGAGACGGTGGACCAGTTCAGCCCCATCTCGGCCACCACCCCCACCAGCACGCCGGTCTGAGTGACCACGCAGTCCCCCGCTTCGATGCCGGCGGTGGAACCCTTGCTCAGGGTGAGGGTGGACTCCCAGTTGGAGGTGGACCGGGCGGTCACCTTGGCGGCCTCGAAGACGAAGTCCCGCCGCCGGGCCTGGAGGCCCAGCAGATCCCGGAGCTGCTCGTTCTCCCGGCTGGCCTCCTCCCCCTGGCGGACCTTCTCCTGCAGCTCGCCCACCTGGCGGCGCAGGGCGTCCAGTTCGTCCTCCAGCTCGCCCCGGCGGAAGACATAGGCGTAGGCCCCTTCCACCCAATCGGCGGCGGCGGCGACGCCCCCCCGCACCGGGGCGGTGATCGTATTGACAATGTTGGACAGGGGGTCGGCCTCGCCGCCCATCACAAAGGAGACGATCCCGATGAGGATGGAGGCCAGCAGGGCGATGACCAGCAGCAGTATCCCGTTTTGCCGGAGAAAATCTTTCACGCCTTTTGCTCCTTCTCCACGGCCAGGGCCAGGGGGTCCACCCCGAACCGGGCCAGCATCCGGGCCAGCCGGCACACCGGCAGGCCCATCACATTGTAATAATCCCCGGAAATGCTCTCCACCAGGGTGCAGCCATAGCCCTGGATGCCATAGGCCCCCGCCTTGTCCATGGGCTCACCGGTGGCGATGTAGCGGATGATGTCCGCTTGGGTCAGGGTGCGGAAGCGGACCGAGGTCATCTCGTGGGAGGTGATGGTCTTTCCCTCCAGGCTGACCGTCACGCCGGTATACACCGTGTGCAGCCGGCCTGACAGGGTAGCCAGCATCCGGGCGGCGTCCTCCTCACTGCGGGGCTTGCCCAGCACCCGGTTGTTGGTGGCTACCACCGTGTCGGCGGCGATGATCAGGTCCTTGGGCCGGAGGGCCGCCACCTCGGCGCACTTGCGCCGGGACAGCTCCTCCACCAGCTGGTCGGGGGTGAGGCTGCGGGCGGCGATCTCCTCGCCCCTGGCGGGGATCACCTTGAAGCCGGTGATCCCCATCCGCTCCAGCAGCTCCCGCCGCCGGGGGGACTGGGAGGCCAATATGATCTTCATGGCTTCACCTCATACTTCGGCTCCGGGTCGTCGGTGAGGCCCAGGAGGTAGTCGGCGGAGACCTTGTAGTGCTGGCAGATCAGGGCGATGCGCTCGGCGGTGGTGGTGTTCCGGCCATGCTCAATGCCGATAATCTGAGTATCCCCCACACCTACTGCCTGCGCCAGTTCCTTTTGGGTCTCTCCATGCTGTTTCCGTTGTTCCAGGACTCGCTGGCCAAAAAGTTCTTTTGAAAACATAGAAACGCCCCTTGACAAGCTCAGCAAAACTGAGTATAATAAACCTCAGCTTTACTGAGGGATTGGAGGAGGCAAAATGGGAAACATCTTGTATGAATTATTCAGCGGCGACTATGATATTACCCCGAAGCAGGATAAAAAGCAACAGGAATTATCAGAAGCGGCCCTGGTCGAGCTGGAGAAAATCGCCGCCGTCTTTGGGGTTGAATTTGTGGACCGCCTGTGTGAGCTGGAGGGGGACCAGGCGGACTGGCGGAATTATCAGTATTACCGCTCCGGCTTCCTTCTGGGCGCGCGGCTGATGCTGGAGGCGCTGGGGTAACACGCGGGCGGATGATATCCGCCCCTACAGGCCCCAGTCGATTTTGTCCTCGTTGGCGCACACCCGGCGCAGCTCGTCCCGGACCTCCATCAGCGCAAAGCCCAGCAGATTCTGTCCCCGCCATGCGGCGGGATTTTCCGCGTTCTCGTTGGCCTTACCCATACCGATGCCCCAAATGCGGTCCCGGGGGCTGGCCTCTACCAGAATTTTATCCCCGGTGCAAAGTAAAAAGTCCTTCAGCTCAGGATTCTGTAAAAATTTCTGAAAATTCCCCGTTAAAACGATGGTGTATTTACACTTATCCCACTCGGCCTGGTCAAAGTTCTTCACTTCCCGGCCCAGGGCCTTGATTTTCCCCTGGACAGTGGCCTCCAGAATCTTTTCCAGCGTCTCCTTGTCCCCGAACAGCCGGGCCTTTTCCGCCATCATGTACTGCTCCATACAGCAGTAGGGCTGGGCCTCCACCCGAAACTCCGCCATCCACCACTGGCTCAGGCAGGTCTCGGTGATGTGGCCGTCCTTCTCCGGGGCGTGGCCCCAGAAGTGGACGTATTTCAGCTTCTTCCCCGCGGCGGCGTCCGACTCCAGCTTGGCCCGGCCATAGGCCGGCTCTCCGTTGGGCCGCCAGTGGCGGAGAAAGTAGTCCTCCCCGTCATACAGCAGGGAGGGGTCCAGGTCCTCGTCGTCCTCCATTACGGAGACGTCATCCCAGAAGACAGGTATGGGAAACAGCCGGTCGTACTCCGCCCGCTCCTTGTCGCTGAGCTTCTCCAGCCAGGCCCCCAGCTTGCAGCCGTAGTCCTCGCCGTAGCCCATCCGCCAGCCGATGGAGTACTGGGGAATCTCCGGGCAGGCCAGCCACTCGGGGGCCATCCATTTCTCCCGCATATGTTATCCCTCCATGCTGGCTTCGTCCGGACCGTTTTCCAGCGAACCGGTGACGCGGATGGAGTGGCCGGCGAACAGCCAGCCGTCGCCGAACCAGAACTCGAAGGAGCCGTCCGGCTCCACCTGGACCGCCTCCAGCTCCATGCGCTCCATGAACTGCTCCCGTGTGACCTCCACGGCCCCGCCGTCCTCGTCCATGTCCTGGCTCCAGTCGTTGGCAAGCTCCAGCAGCTCGTCCGCGGCGTACTCCCGCACCCGCCTGTCCCAGTCCGCCGCCCCGGCCAACAGGGCTTTGGCGGTGTTTTGGGATTGTTTCATCTCCGCCTCATCCATCCGGTCAAAGGAGAGGGAAACCTCCGTCCCCAGCCAGTCCAGCTCCGTCTCAAACCAGTTCACCTGCCGGTTCAGTGCAAAGGTGCCCAGCCCCTCCACCCAGAAGGTGACGGGCTTTTTCTGTTCCTCCAGAATGGCCTTCAGGTCGGGGTCGAACCCCGGCTCGGGCAGGTCCAGCAGAAGCAGGCGTCTGCCGTCCTCCGCCACCCGGCCCTTGAACTTGATGATAAAGTCCGGCCTGACCCTGCGCTGCAGGTGTTCCAGCAGCTTGTCATCCGCGATGGTGGACAGTACAAACTCCCCCCGGTGAATGTCGGGGGAGTCCTCCTCCATCCAGGCGGTCAGCCCGACGGAAGCCGTCCACAGCTTTTCTCCTCTGGTCTTGCCTCCGCCAAAGCCGTTGGCCCCGGTGACCGCCAGAATGGTCAGTTCCTCAGGCTGATACTCCACCTGGAGCTTGGGGAATCTCTTTTTGTATTCCTCCCTGGAGTCGGAGACGGTCTCCGTTTTTTCCTCTTTTTTCTTGAACAAACCAAACATAACGGCTTCCTCCTATTTTCCGGTGGACCCAAAGCCTCCCGCGCCCCGGGCGGTCTCGTCCAGCTGGTCCACCATCTGAATATTGGCCTGGATCACCGGGGCGATCATCAGCTGGGCGACGCGGTCCCCGGGCTGGACGGTGAAATCCGATTCCCCGGAGTTTTGAAGCCCCACTAATATTTCACCTCTGTAATCGCTGTCGATGACCCCCACGCAGTTGGCGGGGGCCACGCCGTGCTTAATGCCCAGGCCGCTCCGGGCGTAGACCAGGGCCGCATAGTCCGCCGAGGGCAGGGCAATGGCGATGCCGGTGGGAATGGTCCTCCGTCCTCCGGCGGGGATGGTCACCGCCTCGTCAATACAGGCGTGGAGGTCCATAGCCGCCGACCCGGGGGTGGCATAGAACGGGAGAGGAATGTCTTTCCCGATTTTATTGGAAACCGCTTTGATTTTCAAGTCCATATTGTAAACTCCTAAAAATTATTTTCCACATCCACCACCCGCACATACCGGCGCAGGGGGTATTCCCCGTCGTGGGCCTCCAGGGGGAGGGAATCCGACATGTGTCCAGGGGCGGTGACCCGGTTGACCCCAGCCCGGGCCAGCAGGGCAGTGAGGGCCTCCCGCTCCGGCTCTGGGCAGATCAGCCCCGCCGTCTGGAGCCGGCCCCGGCAGGGGCGCAGGGCGGAGATCAGCCTGTCCTGGGGCAGACGCTTCACCAGCACATTGCCGTGGAGGTGGGACAGCTCCAGGCCGGAATCCTCCCGGAGGGTCAGGGAACAGCCCCGGCCGGGGAAGAACAGATCGCCGGAGCGGTCCACAATCTGTTCCAGCGCCGTCTCCCGGGCGTAGAGCGCGGCCTGGGCCGCCTGTCCGGGGCTGCTATGGCAAGAGGCGGCGGCTTTTTCCAAAACCGGCAAAAACTGCTTGCAGAACCGCTCCGCCACAGACAGGCAGTCCGTGTCCACATAGACCACCTGGCAGGAGGAGCACAGCAGTCCGCCGGTGGAGACGATGTGGTCCGCCAGGGCGGTCAAATCGTCCTGGGAGGCCTCCCGGGAGACATAGGCGAAACTGAGCCGGTGGCCCCACTCAATCAGTTTGGCGCCGGGAGGGGCCAGCTTGCGCAGGGCGGTAACCGCGCCGTCTCCGCCCCAGGTGACAATCCCGTCGGCCAGGGCGGTCAGCCTCCGCAGGGAGGCGGTATCTCCGGACGGGATGTCGAAGGCGTATAAATAAGGGGTTAGCCTTGGTTCCAGCTCTGTCAGCTTCTGAAATATGGCCAGGGTGAGCCCCTTGTCCCCGTGGGGCAGCTTCACCAGATTGACGTTGCCGGTGAGCAGGCCCTCCGCGGCGGTGAAGGCGGGCAGGCCCGCCATATTCCCCGGGGCGATGTGGAGCAGCACCCCCAGGGGGCGGATCTCGGAGCGGCCAAAGGGCCGGGGGCCGGACAGACCGCCCAGTTCCAGATCCAGCCGCTCTTCCAGAGCCGCCCGGCTGAACCGGGGGTGCACCCGGTCCAGCTCCTCCCGGGTCCCCGGCGGGGCGTACTGGGCAATGAGGCCGTCCAGCGCCCCGCTGTCCAGCTCCTCCCCCAGGGCCTCCAAAGCGTCCAGCACAGTTTCCGCTTCCAGAGGCGGGCCGCCAAGTATTTTGGTGATCTCCTCCTCCAGACCAGACAGCACCTGCGGCAGGCGGCTGTCAGGCAGAAGGGCTCCATTCGCAAACATCAAAATGTCCCGCCTCCTCCCAGCAGTTCCGCCGCGCCGGCGGCGCAGGTGGTGATGTCGCTCAACCCCACCCGGCCCAGAATGGTGAGGACCGGGGAGGTCAGCCCGCAGCCGCAGTCTGTCCCCGGGGTCAGCACCCCCAGATCGTCAGTCATCACGCTGGTCACCGGGGTGGCGTTGATGAGAGGGGTAATGAGGTTCACCAGCCCCGCCTCCCCCATGGGGAGGGGCTCCAAAGTGCGCACATCCCGGATAATGACCCGGGCGTAGGCGGGGACGTGGAAATGGTGGTTCTTGCAGGTGTTGAAGAACACCGGGTGCTCCACCGCCCCGAAAAACTCATGGATATGGCTGTCTTCAACGCCCAGCACCCGCTGGGCCAGGGCGTAGAGGGTGCCCTTGTCCACCTCCTGGGCGGAGTGCTGCTTCCAGCCCCCGGCCAGCAGGATTTTCGACCCCCTGGGCAGACGTACCGACAGGCCCAGCGCCTCCATCCGCTTCAAGCCAAACCAGAGGTAGGAGGGGAAGCCCACAATCCGCACGGGGAAGGGGGACTTGGCCAGCCGTCTCAGCCGCTCCACTGCCCCCTCCAGGTTCAGGGCGTAGGCCCCGTTCTTCCAGCGCAGGGCGTAGGTCCGGCTCAGGGGCGGGGCGAAGTGGGTCAGGCCGAACATGGTCCGGGCCACCCCCATCTTGTCCTGCCGCCCCGGCTTATAGCCCAGGACCACATAGTGGGCGGGCTTGAGAGAGACTAATTTATGGTAAAACCCCAGCCGGAGCACCATGGGCACCTCCGCCAGGACACAGCCCCAGTCGAAGCCCACCCGGCTGAATTTCCCGCTGGTGCCCGAGGAGGTCACCTCAAAGGCCAGCCGCCAGGAGGGCATGGAGGAGATATGGTGCCGCTTGAAAAACAGGGTGGGCAGAACGGGAAGCTTCTCCAGGTCCTCGATGGTATTCAGGCAGTCCGGCGAAAAGCCCTCTGCCTCACAGATCAGCCGGTACTCCGGGCAGTGCTCGATGTGGTAGGCGCAGTTGTCCCGCACCGCCCGGAGAAAGCGGGCGTCGGAGCCGGGCAGGTCGTAGGGCCTGCTGAACCAGAACAGTCTTTGACGGCTTAGCATAGGCTTACTCCACATCCCGGTAGTACAGTCCCCGGGTGAAGTCGTTGGGCTGATACTTGCCCTGGTTTAAGTACCGCTCCAGCACCTGGGCGCACTCCAGGGCGTTCTCAGTAGTGAACATGAGCCGCGCCCCCCACAGGCCCAGCTTCTGCCAGTCCTTCTGCTTGTCGGCCAGAAAAACCTTCTTGCTGTTTAAAATTTCGTTCCGGCAGCCCCAGGCCTTAATCACGGGGAACCGCTCCCCCTTCCGGTCGGTGAGCAGGTTCACATTGCCGCAGGTGTGCCGCCCGCAGTGGTTGTAAATGATGCAGTTTTCGGTGATCATCAGGGGCAGGCGGCCATAGGCGATAAACTCGGCGGGAATGGCTTTGGACAAGTCCCGGATCTGGGGGAATTTCAGCTCGAAGGACAGCGTGGCCGAGAGCAGGCCCAGCCGGCGCAGCTCCTTCATGGTCTGGCTGTTGTATACCCCCAGGCCGTAGTCCCCCCGGACTTGAAAGCCCAGGCGTGCGGCACGGCGCACACTCCCCCAGGTGCCGGCCAGGGCCTCCTCTACGCCAAGCTCCCGCAGGGCCACCAGGTCCCGCTCCAGCTGGGGCAGCTCGGCGTCGGTGCAGATACGGGGCAGGGAGACAGCCACTGGCACCCCCGCCTGCCGGCAGCGCATGACGGCTTCCGGGTGGGCCGCTCCCTCGTCGGCGGGGAGGTAGATGAGGGAGGGTTTCAATCGAAGCAGATCGGCGCTGAGCTGGCCCGCCGTCCGCAGGGAGACGGTAAACACCGGCGGCTCCTTCTGGTTTTCATACCGGACTCCGGGCTGATAGGCGGTCCGCCGCCGCCGTGGCGGGACCTCCCGCTGCTTCATCAGATCCTCCAGCGCCCGGCGGCGCAGGTCGTTGAGGGCGGACAGGGGCAGAGACAGGCCCTCCGTCACCTTGGCGGTGGCCTTCTCACAGCCGAAGGGGGTGCCCCCCGTGCGGGAGAGCTGACCCTCCACCTTCTCCCGGGTGAGGGGAACGTTCCGGGCCTCCTCGGGGATGGGGCCCTCCACTTGGGCCACCCGGCCCTGACGGTCCTGAACCGCCACCCGGGCGGGCCGGCCGGCTTCGATGAGGGCGAACATGCGCACCGGCTCCTTCCGGTTCTCCCCGCTCTCATAGGTGGTCCGGGCCTGGGCGTACAACTCCCGGGGCTCCTTCTCCTCCTGACGGGTACCAAACATGTCCGGCCCCTTTTTGTTCCTATAGTACCCGTCGGTAAAGCCCTGGCGGGAAAAGGTCTGTTTCAGTATTTCCAGCTCCTCCGGGGTGGGCTCCCGGCCCTCCCGGAGGGCCCGGGCGTAGATACCGGTGACAATGGCCACATACTCGGGCCGCTTCATCCGGCCCTCCAGCTTGAGACAGGCCACTCCCATCTCCTGGAGTTCCTTCAGATGTCCCGCCATAGACAGGTCCTTGAGAGACAGGGGGTACTCGTCCGCCTTGCCGCTCCAGCCGTAGTTCAGCCGGCAGGGCTGGGCGCACATCCCACGATTGCCGCTGCGCCCGCCGATGACGCTGGAAAAAAAGCACTGGCCCGACCAGCACATGCACAGGGCCCCGTGGCCGAAAACCTCGATCTCAATGGGAGAATGCTGGCAGATATAGGCGATCTGGTCCCGACTCAGCTCCCGGCCCAGCACCACCCGCTCCATCCCCAGGTCGGCGCACAGCTTCACCCCATCCAGAGAGTGGACGGTCATCTGGGTGGAGCCGTGGATGGGCAGGTCGGGCACCGACTGGCGGAGCATCCGCACCACCCCCAGGTCCTGGACAATCACTGCGTCCACCCCGATGTCGCTGGCGTGGGCCGCTACCTCAGCCGCCCCGGGCAGCTCCCGGTCAGTCAGCAGGGTGTTCAGTGTGAGATTCACCTTGCAACCCCGAAGATGGCAGTAGGAAACCGCCGCCGCGGCCTCCTCCCGGGTAAAATTCCGGGCGCCGCGGCGGGCGTTGTAATCTCCGTATCCAAAATAGACGGCGTCCGCCCCGTTCTGGACGGCGGCGGTCACCGCCTCCATGGACCCGGCGGGAGCGAGCAGCTCCATCATAGAAAAACCTCCGGTCAATTACGTGTATGGGCGGATAGCATCCGCCCGTATCGGACAGGTACGCTGTAGGCGGGCGGATGATATCCGCCCCTACAGACGCCCCGTGATAGTATACAATTACTTTTTTGTTCCCAGCTTGAAGATCTCCCGCTTGGCCTCGGACAGCTCCAGCTTCAGCCGGTTGGCCTCCTCCAGGTTCTCCTTCACCTGACGGCGGAGATTTTCCGAGGCCTCCTGCTCCTTTAGGTACAGGTCGGCCACGTTCATAGCGGCCAGCACCGCCGCGTCGGTCTGGGAGAGCCTGCCGCCCTCCCCCACCTCCTGGATCTGCCGGTCCACCAGCTCCGCGCATCTGCGGACATATTCCTCATTCTCCGCCGCCACCATGGTATAGTCTCTGCCTCCGATGGTGACCACGATCCTGTTTTTCATAGCCGTGTCCTCCCTCGCTTTTCCGGGGCATACTCCCCCTATTCTTAACAGATAAAGCCATTATACCATATGGAAGGACATTTGGAACAGAAATATTTATGAATTTTTCGTTTGGGGCATAATTTCCTTTCCCTCCCGGCACACTAAGCCGAAAGGAGGGGTCATGATGTCTGAACAGAGTGAAGCAAACGCGCCTCACCCCAGAAGAGAGCCCCGGCTCCCCGGGCCGCTGTCCCTGGCCCGGCTGGAGGAGGTCTTCACCGACTGTGCCGATTTCAGTAAGCGGGAGGTCTACCTCCATGGGGACACCCAGCGGAAGGCCGTGGTCTGCTACATCGACGGTCAGGCCCGGTCGGAGCGGCTGAACGACTATGTTCTGAGGCCTCTGGCCCAAGATCCCATGCTGGCCTCTGTTCCCGAAAGCCAGCTTTTCGACCTGATGGAGCGGGGGGCTCTCTACGCCCATGGGGCCAAGCGGCTTACCGAGCTGGACCCGGTGGTCTTCGCCCTCATTAACGGAAACTGCGCCCTCTTTCTGGAGGGACGGGACGATTGCCTCATTTTCCCTGTGGCTACCGAGGAGAAGCGGTCGGTGGGGGCGCCGGAGAACGAGCCGGCCCTGAAGGGAGCCCGGGACTCCTTTGTGGAGAGCCTGCGGACCAACACATCCCTGGTCCGCCGCCGGATGCGGGCCCCGGAGCTGAAAATTCGGGAGCACATCGTGGGCCGCCAGTCCCTCACCCCGGTGGACGTGCTTTGGATCGACGGCATCGCCGACCCGGACACGGTGGCTCTGCTGGAGGAGCGGCTGGAGGCCATTGACATCGACGGCGTGGAGGCGGCAGGCAGTCTGGAGGAGTATCTGGTGGACGCGGCCCGGTCCCCCTTCCCCCTCATGCCCTACACCCAGCGGCCCGACCGGTTCTGTCAGGGCCTCCTGGAGGGCCGGGTCGGGCTGCTGGCCGACGGCATCCCCTTGGGCTGGTTCCTTCCGGGCACCATCGACCAGTTCTTCAAAACGGGACAGGACCGGGCCTACCACTGGCTGGTGGCCTCTGCCCTCAGCATCATCCGGTGGCTGTGCGCCCTCATCACCCTGCTGGTGCCCGGGCTGTATATCGCCCTGGTCACCTTCCACCCCGAGGCCATCCCCCCCAAGCTTGCCCTGTCCATCGTGGCCGCCAAGCAGGAGGTCCCCTTCTCCACCATCTTCGAGGTGCTCATCATGCTGCTGGCCTTCGAGGTCATCCAGGAGGCCGGCCTGCGCCTCCCCGGTCCCATCGGGGCCACCGTCTCCATTTTGGGGGGACTGGTGGTGGGCAACGCGGCGGTGGAGGCCCACATCGTCTCCCCCGCAGTCCTCATCGCCGTGGCCATCGCCGGGGTGGCGGGTTACACCATGCCGTCGCAGGATCTGGGCAACGCCCTGCGGCTGTGGCGGTTCCTGCTGGCCATCCTGGCCAGCCTGGGCGGGTTGACCGGTCTGGCCCTGGGCTGCGCCGCCCTCATCTATCACTTGGCGGAGCTGGAATCCTTCGGTGTGCCCTATTTGGCCCCCTTCACCACCGGGACCAGAGTGCCCCGGGGCCACCCTAGCCTCTTCCGCCTGCCTCTGCCCATGATGAAGTGGCGGGACGGACCTGTCAAGACAAAAAACAGGAGGAACCAGCGATGAAAAAACACCTCGTTCCCCTGCTGGCCGTCTGCCTGCTCCTGTCCGGCTGTTCCGGTCTGCCCGCTGCCCGGGAGATGGGAGACATGGCCCTTCTGCGCACTATGGGGGTGGACACATCCCCCGCCGGGGTAGCGGTGACCGGATCCACAGGGCCCAGAGCCAAGGGGCTCCAGTCTGAAGGGGAGGCCGCACTCACCTTGGCGGCGGACCGGGAATCTCTCAGCGCGGCCTGTCTGGCAATGCAGGGGCAGAGCGACAGCTACGTCTTCTTTGGGTATGTGGACCAGATCCTTCTGGGGGAGGATCTGGCGGAGAGGGGAGTCCGGCCTGTGCTGGACTACTTCGCCCGGGACAGCGAGCTGGGACTGGGAGCACAGCTGTGGCTGATTCAGGGGGCGACCGCCCGGGAGGCACTGTCCACCGGCGGGGACCAAGGGGCGGACAGCCGGCTGGAAAATATCCAGCACGACAGCAAAATGGGCATTGCTAACCTGACTCGCACCGCCGGGGAGGTGTACGCGGACCTGCTGGAGCGGGGCTCTGCCTATGTTCCGGCCCTCACTCCTGCCGGGGAGGGGGCCGTTCTGGCGGAGAGCGGCTATGGGATTTTAAAGGGAGAGACCCTGCTGGGCTTTTTGGGGGGCGAGGAGGCCAAGGGTCTGGAGCTTCTGGCGGGCGGACCCTCCGCCGATATTCTGGAGGCCGGGCCGCCGGGTCAAAGGGCATCTGTCAAAATCACCTCCGCCCACACCAGAAGCGGTCTGGAATTTTATGGAGACGCCCCCTCCGTTCTGCGGCTGGTGTGTGAAATAGAGGCGCGGCTGTCTGAATACGAGAGCCGTCCCGACGAGAGCGGGCTGCTGCGGCTCCGGACGGAACTGGAGGCCCGGGAGCGGAACCGTATAGAGGCGGCGCTGGTCCGGCTCCAAGCCTGGGGGACCGACTGCACTGGCCTGGGGGCGAAAGCCGGCGTTGCCCACCCGGCCCGATGGCAGAGGGTGCAGGAGAGCTGGCCGGAGTGGTTTGGACGGGTTCCAGTTGAGATTCGGGTTGAGGTAAAGATTTTGTAGGGGAGGCCTTTGGCCGCCCGCATTACAGCGGAAGACACGTATTAAAGAAGGGCGGCCAAAGGCCTCCCCTATGTGGAAGGAAGCGCCGTATGAAAGACAACAAAATTTCCCGCACCCAGCTCATGGCCCTGCTGTGGGCGGGGGTGATGGCCCCAGCGGCGGAGCTGCTGCCCGCATTGCTCCTGCCCGGTGCAGGCCGGGGGGCGTGGCTGGCGGCGGCGCTGGCCGCCCCCCTGGTGCTGGCGGCGGGGTGGCTCATGGGCTCTCTGGCGGGTCGGAAGGGACTGGGCCAGAGGATCACCGCGCTGCTGGGAAAATGGCCCGGAAGGACGGTCCTGCTGCTATATATAGTATGGGCGCTTCTTCTGCTGTCCCTCCGCCTGCGGCTGTGCGCCCAGCGCCTGCTCTCCGCCGGAGAGCGAGACGGGACGCTGTGGTTCTTCCTGCTGTCGGTGGCGGCCGTCCTGCTGTGGATAGGCCGGGGAAAGCTGGCCGCCTTTGCCCGGGCGGGACAACTCTTCCTCACCGCTCTGCTGGTCACTGCCGGGGTGGTGCTGGGCCTGTCCCTGTTCCAGGCCCGGCCGGAGCGGCTGCTCCCCCTGTGGTGGGCTCAGGCCGGGCCGGTGCTCCGGTCGGCCCTGTCCGCCGCCGGGGTGATGGGCTGGGGGCTGTTTCTCCCCTTTTTGATGGGGGATGTGCGGGATCAGGGGGAAAACAAAAACTGGCACTGGCTCTTTTGGGGACTGGGGGGCGCGCTGCTGCTGGCCGCCGCGCAAGCGGTGATTTTGGGAAATCTGGGGGCCGGGCTGGCCGCCCGGCTGGACAACCCCTTCTTCGCCCTGGCCAAGAGCGTGGGGGTGGAGGGGGCCTTTCAGCGGGTGGAGGGGGTGATCGCCGCCCTGTGGACCTTTGCCGACCTGACCATGGGAGGCGTGCTGGTCTTCGCCCTCCGGGCTATAGCGGCGGAGCTGGCCCCGGGAAAAAACCTGGTCTGGGTCCCCTGGGCGGCTGTACTGGCGGGGACGGCGGGAGCGCTGATCCTCTTCCCCGCCCTGGGGACCGCCGAGATGTGGAACCGCCGGCTGGTCCCCGCGGGCAACCTAATACTGGGACTTTTACTGCCGGCCCTGCTTTGGATTACGGAAAAGCTCTTTCGAAAAAAGGAGAAGAATGGCATATTTTGTGGAAATCCGACGGGCTGAGCCGAAGATATTGTGGAACAGAAAAAAACTGAAAAAAACCTTAAAAAAAACGAAAAAAGTGCTTGACAAAAGCTGGGCGGAGTGGTAATCTATGCAAGTCGCCCGGCAAGAGCGACGAAGCCGCAGAGGACTTGAGGGCGGGCACAAAAAAAGTTTGAAAAAACTTGAAAAAAGTGCTTGACAAGCGAGGGACAATGTGGTAAGATAATCCCCGCCGCTGAGCGAGCGGTGTGCACCTTGTAAATTAAACAACGTGACAAACACGAAGCACCAGAAGGATTGGTTGTTTCAAAAAGTTTCGAAAGAA